>BEHM01000012.1 GCA_002923315.1 bacterium HR10 | reverse complement strand
GAAGCTCCAGATTCTGAACCGGCGTCGCGCGGATCACCTGCTCGGCCGTCACCGAACGATCCATGAGCCAATCGAAGATCGAGACCCCGACCTCGCGCAGGTCCACATAGGAGAGCGAACTGTTGGCCTGCGGATCCAAATCCACCAACAGCACGCGATAGCCTTTGCGCGCCAGTCCGGCCGAGAGATTGATCGCCGTGGTCGTCTTCCCCACCCCGCCTTTTTGATTCGCGATGGCGATGACGACGGATCGGATCGTCTTCTCCGTCACGGCCTGTCGCCCCAGTGAAGGCTCACATCCGATACGGGCCACCGGCTTCCCCACCGATGTCGTCGGACCATTCTTCGGATTCGGCTTCCTCATCCGAGATCACGCTGCGCGAGCTGCGCATGACGTGCTCGGCCACGAAGATCGGACTGTCGGTCCGAAGCGCCAGGGCGATCGCATCGCTCGGACGCGAATCCACGATCACCTTCTCCCCGCCGACATCCAGAATGATGACGGCATAGAAGGTGCTGTCGCGCAGATCGGTGATGATGACCCGCTCCACCGTCGCCCCAAGCTGAGCGATGACGTTCTTCAAGAGATCGTGCGTCATCGGACGCTGAGGCACCGCCTTCTCGATCTCCATCGCGATGGCGTTGGCCTCGAATACCCCGATCCAGATGGGAAGCATCGCCTCGGAGGCCACGTCCTTGAGGATGACCACAGGCGAATTGTTCGTCGGATCGAGGATGAGCCCCCGAACCTTCACTTCACGCTCCATAAGACGTCCCTCGCCTTAACGGAGAACCTCGAGGCTCCGCCCGAAGAGACTATGCGGATTCACTCTCGTGATCTCAACCTTCACGAGAGCTCCTTCGATGTTCTCTCTTGAATCCTCAAAGTTTACGACGATATTGTCGCTCGTATGACCGGACCAGTGATCCTCTGACTTAGCACTCTTTCCTTCAACTAAAACTTCAACAACCTGGCCCACATATCGCTGCCACCTCTTGAGCTGAATCTCCCGCTGCCGCTGCTCAAGCCGCATCAACCGCTCCGTCTTCACCTCATCCGGAACCTGATCCGATAACCGCGCCGCCGGCGTCCCAGGCCTCGGCGAGTACTTGAAGATGTAGAGCCCATCGAATTCCACCTCCTCGACCAGCGCCATCGTCTGCTGGAAGTCCCGCTCGGTCTCCCCAGGAAACCCCACGATGATGTCCCCCGTCACCGCGATCTCCCGCCTCGCCGAACGGATCCACTCAATGCGCCGCAGGTATTCGGCTCTCGTGTAGCCGCGGTTCATGAGCGCCAGGATCCGATCCGACCCCGACTGCGGCGGCAGATGAACCCAATTGCAGAGATTCGGATACTCCTCGATCATCCGCACGATCTCCGGCGTGAAATCCCTCGGATGCGAAGTGGTGAACTTCAGGCGCGGGATGCCACCGGCTTCAGCCAAAAGCCGCAGCAGCTTCGGGAAGCTGAGACGCTGCCCGAGCTCCAGCCGCTCGCTCAGGCCATAGCTGTTGACATTCTGCCCGAGCAAATGCACCTCCCGATACCCGGCCTCGGCCAGGGCCCGCACTTCGGCCAGAATCTTCAGCGGAGATCGGCTGCGCTCTCTGCCGCGCGTGAAGGGGACGATGCAGAAGGTGCAGAACTTATCGCATCCCTCCATGATGGTCACATAGGCGACATGTCGCAGGCGCCGTTCGGCCGGTGAGATCTCCAGAAACTCGGGACGATTCGGCGTGCGCGTCTGCACGAGCGGATGTCCCTGCTGCAAGCGCTCGAGGATCTCCGGCAGCTCTCCGAGCGCCTGAGTCCCCAGGACGAAATCCACGCCCGGCACCCGCTCCAGCAGCCGCCGCCCATACAACTGCGCGACACAACCCATGACCCCGATGAGCACCCGCCGGGACCGACTCCGGATCTGCCGGATGCGGCTGTAGACCTTCTCCTCGGGCTTCTCCCGCACCGAACACGTGTTGAGCAAGATGAGTTCGGCCTGCTGCGGATCATCGGTCCACTCGTAGCCGAGACGACGCAAGAGCGCCGCCGCCTTCTCCGAATCCACGACGTTCATCTGACATCCGAAGGTCTCGATGAAGAAGCGCCTCATTGTCGGCCCGCCGACATTCAAGTTAATTCCTTGAAATGCAAGAGAATCCCATCAACCTCCGATCAACTCGCGCGCATGTCGGCGCACGGTCTCGGTGATCTCCCGCCCCCCGAGCATCCGGGCCAACTCCTCGACCCGCTCCGCCTCGCTCAGGCGTTCCACCCGAACTCGCGTCCGCCCGCCAACGGCCTCCTTCACCACGCGATAGTGCGCGTCGGCGAAACGCGCGATCTGCGGCTGATGCGTCACACACAAGACCTGATACCGCTCCCCGAGCCGCCGCAGTCGTTCCCCCACGATCTCGGCGACCCGCCCCCCAATGCCCACGTCAATCTCATCGAAGATCAGCGTGCGCGGCCCCCGCCACCGAGCCGCCACCGTCTTCAACGCCAGCATGAGACGCGACAGCTCCCCGCCGGAAGCCACCTTCGCCACCGGTCTGGGCTCCTCACCCACGTTCACGGCGACGAGAAACTCCGCGCGCTCAGCCCCCTCCGGGCTCGGGAACTCCTCGACCGGCTGCAGAACGACCTGAAACCGCCCCCGTTCGAAAGCCAACTCCCTGAGCTCGGCCGTCACCGCCCGCTCAAGTGCCCGAGCCGCCTGCTGCCGCCTCTGACTCAGTTCGGCCGCCACACGGCGGTACTCCTCCTCCAGCTGCCGCCGCCGATGTTCCAGCTGCTCGCGTCGAAGATCGGCGCCCGAGAGCTCTTCGTACTTGGCCTTCAAGCTCGCCCATGTCTCCAGAACTTCGCGCAACGTCGGCCCATACTTGCGCTTCACCCGCTCCAACTCGGCCAACCTCGCCTCGACTTCCGCCAGCCGCTCAGGAGAGAAGCGGATCCCGTCCCGATACTCCCGCAGGAAATAGGCGACTTCCTCCACACAAATACGGGCCCGCTCGAGCAACTCCACGGAGCCGCCCACCCGCTCGTCCACCTCCCGAAGCTGCTCCAGCCGCCGACAGATGCGCGAGAGCGCCCGCAGCACGGAATCCTCAGCTTCGTAAAGCTCCGCATACGCCTCCTGCGCCAGGTGAAAGAGCCTCTCGGCATTGGCCAGAAGCGCCCGCTCGCGCCCGAGCTCATCGTCTTCTCCCAAGGCCGGACGCACCCGCTCGATCTCCCGAATCTGAAACTGATAGATGTCCAGAAGGCGCAACCTCTCGGCCTCAGCCCGGGCCAGCTCCTCCAAGGCCCGCTCCGTCTCTCGATACGCCCGGGCCAGCTCCTCGACGCGCCGCCGCACATCCTCCACCTGCGCGAAGCTGTCCAACAGACGCGACGGCGTTCCCGCCGCGAGCACCATCGGCGCTTCCCCCTGACTGTAGACGTCCACCAAATACGGGCGCACGGCTCGAACCAGCGCCTGCGTCACCAGACGATCGTTGACGAAGATCCGACTCCGCCCAGCCGCCGTGATCTCCCGCCGGAAGATGAGCTCCTCGCCCGCCTCCACGCCCGCCTCCTGAAAGCGTGCTCTCAGATCCTCAGGCAGCTCCTCGATCCGAAAGACCCCCTCAATATAGCCCTTCGCCTCCCCGGAGCGCAGAACATCGGCTCCCGCCCGCTCCCCAAGCAGCAGCGTCACCGCATCCACGATCAGCGACTTCCCCGACCCCGTCTCCCCCGTCAACAGATTCAGCCCCGGCTCGAACTCCACCTCCACGTTCTCGATCACCGCGATGTTGGCGACTCTCAAGAACCTCAACATCGGTCACAAGTGTATCACAGATCGCCCGGGCTGTCACCCATCTCATTGACACTCGTCCGATCCAATCGGTACAATCACTTTTCGCGCGCAACCTCGGGACGAGGGGGACGAATGCTCGGACCGACGACGGCCTTCGACATCTATCAGCTCATCGGGCATGCCTCGCTGCCGGCGAAGGTCGTCCTCCTTCTGCTCGCTGCGCTCTCGATCTATTCGTGGGCCGTCATTCTCAGAAAGTACGCGCTCTTTCGCCGCCTGGCTCGGCGCTCGGCGGCTTTCCTGGAGATCTTCCGAACGACGACGAACCCCCATCAGATCTATCGGCTGAGCGAGCGCTATCGGCCGAGCCCTCTGGTCGAGATCTTTCGCGCGGGCTACGAGAGCCTTCGCGAGCAGATGACCGACGAGAGCCGTGCGCTCGAACGTCACGCGATCGAACGCGCCCTCAAGCGAGCGGCCCTCTCGGAGATGGGGAAGCTCGAGGAGGGCATCAGCGGGCTCGCCTCCATCGCCACCTCCGCCCCCTTCATCGGTCTGTTCGGCACGGTCGTCGGCATCATCATCGCTTTCCAGGGGCTCTCGGTCGAGACGCAGACCTCGATTCAAGCCGTCGCCCCCGGCATCGCCGAGGCGCTGGTGGCCACCGCCCTGGGACTCTTCGTCGCCGTCCCGGCCTATATGGCATACAATTATTTTGTGAGCCGGTTGCGCGCTCTCTCGACGCTCATGGAGGATTTCGCGCTCGAATTCCTGGACGTCGCCGAAAGGAGTGCCGCTCACGATGGCGTTTATCGATCATAATCGGCGCGTTCACTCCTCGCTCTCGGAGATCAACGTGACGCCCCTGGTGGACGTCATGCTCGTGCTGCTGGTGATCTTCATGGTGACGGCCCCGCTGCTGCACACGGGGATCCAGGTGAATCTGCCGCGCACGCGAACCGGAGAGCCGCAGGCGGCCTCTCCGTACGCGCTCATCGTGACGGTGGATCGAGATGGAAACATCTACCTGAGCTCCGGAGGGCGCACGGCCCACACACCTATCCCCGCCAGCGAGCTCCCCGGCCGATTGCGGGAAGAACTGGCGCGACGCCCCGAAAAACGCGTCTACGTTCGGGGCGATGGCGATACCCCTTACCGGGTCATCGCCTACGTGCTCGGCCTCTGCAAGGAGGCCGGCGCCTCGGTGAGCCTGGTGACGGACGTCCAACGATGACGCGATTCCGAGCACATCTTCGCGTGGATCGGTGGCTGGCGCTCTCGTTGGCCGGCCACGTCGCTCTGGGAGCCGCCCTCCTCGGGCTGAAGATCGGTAGCCCCCCGCCACAGTTTCTCCTGGTCGCCGGACCAGGAGGCGAAGGCGGGGGCCGAGGTTCCGCCATCGAGGTCGGTCTCATCGAGGGGTGGGAGCTGGCCAAGCTCTTACCGCCGCAGCCGATGGGCGCTCTCGGAGAAGAACCCGGATTGCTCACGGCCCAGATCCAGCAGCGAGTGCCCACCATAGAGAACCCGGAGCTCGTCCTCCCGGGTCGCAAACGCACTCCTCCTCAGCCGGGAACGATCACGACCGATCGCCCGGTCCTGCACCGTCCTCGCCCCTATACCGGGCGCTCCGAAACTGGCGGGTCTTCGAGCACAAGCGCCGTGGTCGGCCCAACACTCCCCACCCACTGGCAGGGCGGCGTCGGTCTCGGAGAGGGCAGCGGCTTCGGCTCTGGAAGCGGCGTGGGTATTCCGGGAGGCTCCGACTACGGTCGCCGGCTTCAGCAAGCCCTCAGCTCGTACTATCGGTTCACCCCGACGGCGGCCCTCGGTCAACGCTTCGTCCGGGTTCGCGTTCGCATCGCCCGCAGCGGCCGCATCCTCTCGATCGTGAACGGACGCCTGGACCCGGCGGCCTTTCTCGCGCGCAGCGGCAATCCCGTTGTGGATGCGCGCGTGGAGGCCGCGCTCTTGGAGCTGGATCGGCATCCCATCCCCTTCCCCCCGGATTTCTTGCCGGGAGCTCGCGAGGCCATCGCGGAGATCTACTTCCAATATTAGCCTATGCGCGCTCGTAGGACAGCATGGTGCATCCCGTGGTTGATCGGCCTGCTTGTCTCGGCCTCGTCTTCGCAGCAACCCCAGGACCTGCGTCAGCAGATCGGCAAGATCATCGTCACACCGGGAAGCGGGCCATCGCTGGCCGTCGCCGAGTGGGTGCCCCGAAATGAGCCGGCCGTCCCGGCTGCCGCGCTCATCACGCAGGTCCTCGCGCAGGATCTGGACTTCGCCCGCATCGCCAATATCGTCGGCAAGAGCCTGCATCCCTCGAATCGGCCCGCCCAGCCCGAACAGGTCGACTTCACCGCCTGGAGCGCAGACCCCGCGCGCGCCGATTATCTCGTCTTCGGGAACGTGAGCGTCATCGGTCAGGAGCTGGTCATCGAAGCGTATCTCTACGATGTCCAAGCGCGAAACCGCCTCTATGCCCGACAATATCGCTTCCCAACGGCGCAGGCCAGACGGGCTGCGCATCAGATCGCCGATGAGATCGTCAAGATGCTCACGGGCCTGGACGGCATCGCCACCAGCCGCATCGCTTTCGTCTCCGGCCAGGGGCGCCACAGCGAGATCTATGTCATGGACTACGATGGCGCCAATGTCCGACAGTTCACCCGCGACGGCTCGACCGCGCTCTTTCCCGCTTGGTCCCCGGATGGCCGGAAGATCGCTTACGTCTCGTTCATGACCGGGACCCCGAACATCCACATTCGCTCGTATCCCGAGGGAATCCCCCTGCCCTTCCCGACGTTCCCGCAAGGGACGACGATCTCTCCCGTTTTCTCCCCCGATGGACGGTGGATCGCCTTCTGCTCGAGCAAGGACAGCAACAGCACGCAGCTTTACGTCGCCTCAGCCGATGGCTCCGTCATCCGACAGCTCACCAATGAGCGCGGCGTGATTCACTCCTCCCCCAGATGGAATCCCAGGACGGGACGGGAGATCGCCTTCATCTCCAACCGCAGCGGGACGCCGCAGATCTACATCATTGACGCGGACGGAGCGAATCTGCGTCGCGTGCTCGATCGCGGGGGCTTCGCCGACTCCCCCGCCTGGTCCCCCGATGGCCGCTTCCTCGCCTTCGCGTGGCGGCCACCACAAGCCAGTCGCTTCGATATCTTTCTCATGGATGTCGCCACAGGTCAGATCGTACAACTGACCGATGGCCCGGGAGATAACGAGAGCCCGGCGTGGGCCCCGAACGGGCGACATCTGGCCTTCCAATCCAATCGAACGGGCCGATTCGAGATCTATCTCATGCATATTGACGGGACAGGCGTTCGGCAGATCACGCAGATCGGAGGACGTTCGCCGACATGGGTGCGATAAGCATCTCACTCCACTTGAGGAGAGCGACGCTATGAGACAATACCTCTGGATTCTGATCCCCTTCTCACTGGTCGTCTTCGGATCGGCATGCCGGCCGCAGATCTCGCTGACGGCCTCTCGCGACCGCATCAACCGCGGCGAGGAGGTCGAGCTGAGCTGGACGTCCAAGCATGCGCAGACGGTGACGATCAACGCTCGGCCGGTCGCGAAGTCCGGGACGATGAAGGTCGCTCCGACGGAGACGACCACCTATGAGGCCATCGCCCGACGCGGCAAGCGCGAAGCGCGCGCATTCGCCCGCGTCGAGGTCATCCAGCCGCGCCCGACTATCTCCCTCTCTGTCGAGCCGGCCCGGATCGAGCGCGGACAGCGAGCGACGCTGCGCTGGTCGAGCACCGATGCGCAGACGGTCGAGATCACCGGCATCGGTCCTGTTGAGCCAAGCGGCAGCCGTTCGGTCTCGCCGCCTCAGACGACAACCTACACGGCGATCGCGCGCGGTCCCGGAGGAGAGGCCACGGCGAGCGCGACGCTCACGGTCACTGAACCTCCGCCGCCACCACCGCCTCCTCCGCCACCGCCGCCACCACGCAATATTTCGGCTGAATTCGCCGAGGCAGTCACCGTCATCTACTTCGCCTTCGATAGCGCGGAGTTGGACGAGGAAGCCCAGACGCGGCTCCGCCGCGCCGCCGAGTGGTTGAATCGTCCGGAGAACCGCACGATCATCTTCCGCATCGAAGGCCACTGCGACGAGCGGGGCACGGAGGAGTACAACATGGCTCTGGGCGATCGTCGCGCCAATGCCGCTCGGGACTTCCTCATCAGCCTCGGAGTCTCCCCAGATCGCATCCAGACCGTCAGCTTCGGAGAGACCCGTCCAGCCGTCCCCGAGAGCAACGAGCGCGCCTGGGCGCTGAATCGGCGCGATGAATTCGTCTATATCCAGGGTGGAGATCCCACGCCACCCAGACGATGACGCTCGCCATCCCCGCGCGATCCCCGCGATCGCGCGGGGGCTTGCCTCTGACTCGCTCCTGTCGTAACATCTGGCGTGAAGCCGGAGTTGGCTCCGGTGGCCTCGTTTCGCAGAAGGCCCCCTGGGCCATCTCCCGCGAGGAGGAAACCGATGATGAAGCGACGTGGTCTCTTACTGAGCGCCGCCTTCATCAGCGTACTGCTTCTGTTCGCCTCGCCGACTCAGGCCGGCAAGAAGGAGTTGGAGGCCATCGCCAAACTTCAGGCCGAAGTCCTCATCCTTCAACGGCAGCTCCGCGATCTGCAGGAGTCCTTCGATCGCGGCACCGGTCAATGGCTGACGCTCCTTGGGCAAATCGGAGAGAACATCACGGCACTGCAGCGAACGCTCACGGCACTTCAGGAGACGTTCGGAGATACCCAGACGCGCCTGACGAGCCAATTCACGCGCTTGGATTCCCGCTTGACGGCCCTGGAGACTCACCTGCGCACGACCTCCGAACGGCTCGTCCAACTGAACGACCAAATCGCCGCCCTGAGCCAGAATCTCGCTCACGCGCAGCAGCGGGGACCGACCGCGCTCGATCCCACCGATCCGATCCAGCTCTTCAGCGCCGCCTACGGCGAGTACCTCAAGGGGAACTACGAGCTCGCCATAGACCAATTTCGACAGTACATCGAGCGCTTCCCAGCACTGGAGACGACCGATAATGCTCAGTACTGGATCGGCGAGTGCCTCTACAGCTTGGGACGGTATGAGGAGGCCATCGCCGAATTCGATACCCTGCTCCGCACCTATCCGCGCAGCGATAAGGCGCTGGCCGCTCGCCTGAAGAAAGCCCTCGCTCTGTTGGAGCTCAACCGCCGCGACGAGGCGATCGCCGAGCTTCGCGCGATCGCCCGAGAACCCGTCTCTTCCGGTGAAGTGCTCACAGCCCGCCAGCGGCTGCAGCAACTCGGCGTCTCTCTTGAAGAACCCCGCCCGCCGAGGCGGCCGCGCCGTCGCTGAGGTCATCCAAGGAGAAGAGACCTATGTCCTTCAACAAGATCATCGTCGTGGGAAACCTGGGACGCGACCCCGAGCTTCGCTACACCCCGCAAGGCGTCCCCGTGTGCACGTTCTCCGTCGCCACCAATGAGCGCCGTCGTGACAGCACCGGAGAGCTCCAAGAACGCACACTCTGGTTTCGCGTGACCGCGTGGCGCCGACTCGCCGAACTGACCCACCAGTATCTGAGGAAAGGAAGCCTGGTTTACGTCGAAGGGCGACTCTATCTGGACGAGTACACGGATCGGGACGGATTCCAGCGCACGCAGCTCCGCATTGAAGCGTCGGACGTGCGCTTCCTCGATCGAAAGCCGGCCGAAGCCATTGAAGAGGGCATCGCCGAAGAGCCCCTCAGCCCGATCTCCGGCTCTGAACCGGGCGAGGATGACGTCCCATTCTAGATCTCACAACTTCATGTGAAACTCTCGCTTCCTGACAAAAGTGGCCACAGAGTCGGCCTCGAAAGGGCTTCTGTGCAAGAAGCTTCATTCTTTGTGAGCGATACAGCGACTCCTTCAAGAAGAACCTTATGGTCTGAGCTCTCCCGATTTGGTCATCCCCGCCCCCTTCCCCAGTTCATGCGACACCTCATCAGAAGCTGGATCAAGCGCAAGGGGGCCAATCCCATCAAGAAATGACGCCAGCTCAGAAATGGGGTGGACGACAGGAAGCACCACAGGATCGGATGCAGGAAGCGGGAGTCGCACCTCGCTCCTGCGCGCCGATTCACCGAGGGCCTTCGCCCTGACCGTCTCCCTGTGCACGAGCGCGCGCACTGGACGCTTCGCCAGCCGCCGATCAACTCGATGTATCCCCCGCGTCTGGTCGGTTCTGGCGACCAGTACCCCTCCCCCTACGGCGATCGCGCGCAACGGTACCGAGAGAACGCCCGAAGGAGCATCGCTCACGATCCGAAGCTGATCGGTGACAGCTCCTGGCTTCTCAGCAGCGAACGTCACATTCACCCGCACGCTCACGCCCGGACCAATCCGCGCCGGAAGCAAAGGAGCCCGCGCCACCGCGAACGCCCCCTCGGTTCGAACCTCGGAGATCTTCACCGGAGCCGTCCCCACGTTCGTCAGGACAAAGGAGACCTCCCTCACACTTCCACAGGAGACAGATCCGAGGTCACCATCCGAAGGGGAAAGGCGAAGAGCTGGAACTCCCCGTTTCTCCCCAAGCCGCGGAGGTTGCTCGTCAAAGGATCGAGCGCTCCATCCGCCGCGAAGTCCCTCCAGAGGAAATCCGGAGAACGTTCCTCCCCACAAGCAAAGGATCCCCGCACTCATCACCACAACTCCACCAATGAGCACGAGCACAAGACGTCGCACGCGCATAGTCGCTCCTCCTCCACAAGATTCGGATCGAGCCTGTCCACTTGTCCATCCACGTCCACATGCCGGCCTGCATCTTGACCCAATCCGGACGAAAAGTCAAGCGAAATCTACGGCCCCGCCCTCTGTCCGACCGCGTGCGCGCGACGCATCCCCACGTAGATGCCTCCACCGGTCGAGGCCGCAAAAACCCGATCCCGATCATGAGGATCAAAGGCCACAATCCACGCCCGCCAGACCGCCCGGTCAATCCGCCGCCACGTCTCCCCTCGATCGGACGAGAAGTACACCGCCCCCGTCCGATAGTCCGCGACCGACATCTCTCCTGATCCATCAGGGCGAACGGCGATCGCCGTGACATCCGCATGAGGCAGTCCATGAGCACACCGCTCCCAATCCCGGCCGCCGTTTCGCGACCGATAGAGTCCCCAAGACGTCCCGACGAAAAGCAGCTCAGGATCCTCAGGATGTTCAAGAAACACGTGAACCCTCCCCAAACGGCGAGGCAACTCACGCTCCATCCATGAGGTACCCTCATCGGTGCTCACCAGAAGACGTCCCTCCGCCCCGATCCATATTCGCCCAGTCCGCCCCACGTGCACCACCGCCCAGTCACTCCCCGGATGCAGCCGCTCCCAATGATCGCGCGCCTCATCATAGCGAAAGAGTCCACTGGCCGTGAGCGCCAGGATTTTTCCATCCCTGGTCTCGGCCAGCTGTCGAATCTCCTCCGGCAAAGGAGGTCCTCTTCTCCAGCCCCCCCCTCGATCGTCCGAGATGAAGAGTCCCATATCCGTGAGCACCCAGAGCCGCCGCCCCTCTCGCCGCGATTGCAAGATCACCCGCACTGATCCGAATACTCGCCCGCCAGGCCGCCAGCTCATGCCGCCATCTTCGCTGATGAAGAGACTCCCTTCAATCCCCCCCTTCATCACCCCACAGTAGATCCGCCCGGGGACTTCTCGATCCACGAGAAGACCCGTGATGACCCAGCTGGAGAACCCTCGATTCGAAGGTCGAAACGTCATCCCCACATCGCGGCTGATCCAGATGCCCGCCTCTTCCGTGGCGATGAGGACCCGCTGGGGCTCTCGAGGATGAAGGGCGATGTCTTGGACAGTCAACTTTCTATTTGTTATCAGACGCCATGTCGCCCCGCCATCCCCGCTCCGCCATAATCCTTCGGTCGTCCCCGCAAAAAGCACCTCAGACTGCCCCGCCAGCCGCGCCAAAACCAAAACCCGACGACTCCGCGACGGCATCGCCGTCAGGCGCACCCAGCTTCGCCCCCCGTTCACCGAACGATAGACCCCCGTACACGCGCTCAACCACACGAGCTCTGGATCCCGTTCGTCAATGAGGATGCTGAAGATCTCCGAGTCATCCAGAATCCCCGTCTCCCGGCTCCCGGCCTTCACCCATGTCCGTCCTCCATCGGTCGTCTTCCAAGGCAAATGCCACGTCCCCACATACAGGACCTGATCCGACCGCGGATGAATCGCCACGGACTCGATGTTTCGAATCTCCGGGTCCCCCGCCGGAGAGATCCGCCGCCACGATTCCCCCCGGTCCTCGCTCCGAAAGACGCCATCCAAAGCTCCGAAGATGAGAACTCGCGGAGCACTCGGCGCTTGAGCCAGAGCCCGCACGGCATGCCCCTCCGTCCCCGGCAAAAGCGCCCATGTCCGCCCACCATCGCGACTCCGATAAATCCCCCCGCCGTTTTCCGCGAACACGGACCACCCCCCGACGTAGATCGTTTGAGAATCCTCCGCATCCACCAGAATGTCGGAGACGCAGAGTCCCGGACGATGGAATCCCCAGAGCGCCCGCCAACTCTCCCCCCCATCCTCGGAGAGGTAAAGTTGCCCATCGCAGGTTCCCACGAAGATCCGGTGCGGATTATGAGGATCAACGGCCAGCCGCCGCGCTTCTCCGCCAAATGGCCCCACCAAGGTCCAGGACCAGTGAGTCTCCAGATCGTCCCCCACAACCGGAACCACCGTCACGAGCAGAAGAATCCCCACAAGCCCCCGCCCCATGTCCCCCTCCGCACGCCAGAGGTTCACGCGTAGATCCCGCGCATGCGCACGTCATATGCCACGCGATCAATGGCCAACATGTACGCCGCCGTTCGCAAGCTCACCCCATATCGCTCCGCGTACTGGAGCACGTCGCGAAAGCTGTTGGTCATGACCTCCTTCAGCCGATGATTCACCACGCGCTCGCTCCAGAAATAGCCCATGCGATCCTGCACCCACTCGAAGTAGCTCACCGTCACCCCTCCCGCATTCGCCAGAATGTCCGGCACCACGAGAATCCCTCGCTCCTGGAGAATACGATCGGCCTGCGCCGTCGTCGGCCCATTCGCCCCCTCGCAGAGAATGCGGCAGCGAATCCGCTCAGCATTGCGGGAGGTGATCTGGTTCTCGACGGCCGCCGGGACCAGCAGCTCGCACTCCAGCTCGAGCAACTCCTCATTGGTGATCGGCTCCGCCTGCGGGTACCCCCGAAAGCTCTTCTGCTGGCGGTGGTATTCCAGGACCTCGGGGATGTTCAGGCCGTCGGGATTGAAAATCCCTCCATGAACGTCCGAGATGGCGATCACCTTGTACCCGGCCTCGTGCATGAGCCGAGCGGCGACCCCCCCGACATTGCCCGCCCCCTGAATGACGACCCGCGCCCCCTTGGGCGAGAGCCCCAGATGCCGAAAGGCCTCATTGGCCACAATCAAAAGCCCGCGCCCGGTCGCCTCGCGTCGTCCCCGCGATCCCCCGAGACCAATCGGTTTCCCCGTCACCGACGCCGTCACGACATGGCGCGCGTGCATCGAGTACGTGTCCATGATCCAGGCCATGACCTGCTCGTCGGTATTCAAGTCTGGTGCCGGCACATCCCGCTCCGGTCCCAGGATGTCCAGCAGTTGCGCCGTATAGCGGCGGGTCAACCGTTCCAACTCCCCCCGCGACAGCTCGGCCGGATTGCAGACGACGCCACCCTTCGCCCCCCCGAAGGGAATGTTCACGACCGCGCACTTCCACGTCATCCACGCCGCCAGAGCCCGAATCTCATCCAGTGTCACGTCGGGCGCGAAGCGAATCCCCCCCTTGGCCGGCCCGCGCGCGAAGTTGTGCTGCACCCGATACCCGATGAAGACCCGCAAGTGCCCATCATCCATGATCACGGGAATGTACACGGTCACCTCCAGGCTCGGATACCGCATGAACGTATAGAGGTCCGGTTCCAGACGCAGGAGCCGCGCCGCTTGATCGAAATGATAGAGCATGGAGTCGAGCGGATTCTCCTCCTTCACATCTTCGACCTTCTCGAATTCTCTCATCGTCACCCCTCGTTGCGGTGAAGATCACCCATCTCCGAGCAAGATTTTAGCACACGCCCCGGCGAAGACAACGCGCGGGCTGCGCCCCATTGCCCCGAGAGACCGCATCCGCCTATACTTCTTCGCTTATGGGAGAGAAGACGGCGCTCATTGTGCGCGGCGCGCGCGTGCACAATCTCAAGAACATCACCTGCCAGATCCCGCACGGGAGTCTGACGGTCATCACCGGCGTCTCCGGATCGGGGAAGTCGAGCCTGGCCTTCGATACGATCTATGCCGAGGGGCAACGCCGATACGTGGAATCGCTCTCGGCCTATGCCCGCCAGTTCCTGGAGCGGATGAGGAAGCCGGACGTGGACGAGATCTCGGGCCTCTGCCCGACGATCGCCATTCACCAAAAGCCCCTCAGTCGGAATCCGCGCTCGACCGTCGCCACGCAGACGGAGCTCTACGATTACCTCCGATTGCTCTTTGCGCGGATCGGACGCGTCTTCTGCCTGAACTGCGGGATCGAAGTCACCCGCCAAACCCCTGAGACGATCGCCGATCACCTGCTGCAGTTTCCCGAAGGCCTCCGATTCTACGTCCTCTTCCCCCTCCGGCCGAAGGGCCCGGTCGGCAACGGTCGCTCCCGACGCCAGCGCGATGACCTCTCGCCACAGGCGCATCTGCTCTCGCTGCGACAACGCGGCTTCACGCGCCTCTACGTGCGGGGAGATGTCTGGGAGATTACCGATCAGGAGGCGCCCCCCTCCCTGGAGGAGGCCAGCGTCCTCGTGGACCGCCTCGTCGTCCGACCCGACGTGCGATCGCGCTTGATTGATTCCCTGGAGCTGTGCTACCGAGAAGGCGGTGGTATCGCCGAGATCGTTCTGCTCAGCGATCCCCCGCAGAAGCTCACGTTCACGGAGCAGTTGACGTGCCCGCGCTGCCAGGCCCGCTATCTCGACCCCGAGCCCCAACTCTTCAGCTTCAACAGCGCCTACGGCGCGTGCCCGAGTTGCCAGGGATTCGGCAATCTCATGGGACTCGATCTGGACCTGGTCATCCCAGACCGCGGGCGCTCTCTGCAAGAGGGCGCCATCGAGCCGTGGACGAAGCCGCAATTCGAGTGGGCGCAGGCCGAGCTGCTCGCCTTCTGCCGTCGCGCCAAAATCCCCACCGATGTCCCCTTCGCCCACCTCTCCCGAGAGCATCAGCGATGGATCCTCAACGGCAAGGATGACTTCCCCGGCGTGCGTGGCTTCTTCGAGTGGCTGGAGACCAAGAAATACAAGCTGCACGTGCGCGTCTTCTTGAGCAAGTATCGCGGCTACACGACCTGCCCGACGTGCAAGGGGACGCGCCTGAAGCCCGAAGCCCTGGCCGTGCGCGTCGGTGGGAAGACGCTCCCGGACATCTGCGCCATGAGCATCGGCGAGTGCGCCGCCTTCTTCCACGCCCTCCCCCTCACGCCGCACGAGGATGCCATCGCCGGTCGGCTCCTGCACGAGATCCGACAGCGCCTGACATTCCTGGTGGAGGTCGGCCTCGACTACCTCACGCTCGATCGGCTCTCCTCCACCCTCTCCGGCGGAGAGGCACAGCGCATCCAGCTCGCCACCAACCTTGGCGCTTCCCTGGTCGGCACCCTCTATGTCCTGGATGAGCCGAGCATCGGACTGCATCCGCGCGATACCCACCGCCTCATCCGTCTCCTCAAGCGCCTGCGCGATATCGGCAACACCGTCCTCGTCGTCGAACATGATCGCGAGATGATCCTCGCCGCCGACCACGTCATTGACCTCGGCCCGGGAGCGGGCGAGCACGGCGGTGAGGTCGTCTTCCAAGGCCCCCCCGAAGCGCTGCTCCGCAGCTCGACCTCGCTGACCGGGAAATATCTGCGCGGCGAACTTCAGGTCCCCGTTCCCCCCACGCGCCTTCAGCCGACAGCGCGCCGCCTCTCGATTCGCGGCGCCCGCGCGCATAACCTCAAGGACATTGACCTGGACATCCCCCTGGAGATGATGGTCTGCATCACGGGCGTCTCCGGCTCCGGGAAATCTACGCTCGTCTACGACGTCATCTACGCCAATCTCAAAAAACAACGCGGGGAGTGGAACCAGCCCGTCGGTCCGGTGCGGAAGATCGAGGGAGGACAGTGGCTCGAGGACATCATCCTCGTGGATCAATCCCCCATCGGACGCACCCCGCGCTCCAACCCGGCGACCTATCTCAAGGTCTTCGACGCCATCCGCGAGCTCTTCGCTGCCACGCGCGATGCCCAAGCGCGCGGTCTCACCCCCGCCCACTTCTCGTTCAATGTCCCCGGAGGCCGATGTGAAGCCTGCGAGGGCAACGGCGTCGTGACCGTCCAGATGCAATTTCTGGCCGATGTCGAACTGGTCTGCGAGCAGTGCCAGGGGACGCGCTTCCAACCGGCTCTTCTGGAGGTCCGGTATCGAGGGAAGACCATCCATGATGTCCTCACGATGACCGTCCGCGAAGCCCTTCACTTCTTCGCCGATGTGCCGAAGATCACGCGGCGGTTGGAGATCCTGGATCACATCGGCCTCGGCTATATCCGCCTGGGCCAATCGGCGACCACCCTCTCCGGAGGCGAAGCCCAGCGGATCAAGCTCGCCGCCCACCTGGCGAAGGAGACGAGCGCCCGAACCCTCTATCTCTTCGACGAACCGACCACGGGCCTTCACTTCGATGACGTGCACAAGCTGATCGCCGCCTTCCGCCGATTGATCGCCGCCGGAGGCTCGGTCATCATCATCGAGCATAACCTGGACGTCATCAAAGCGGCCGACTGGATCATTGACCTCGGCCCCGAAGGCGGAGAGCGCGGCGGATACGTCGTCGCTCAAGGTCCACCGGAAGCGATCATGCGCGTCCCCGAATCGTACACGGGTCGGTTCCTCGCCGCCCACCTGCAGCGGGAGCGAGATACCATCTCCGCATCGTGACGCCACTTTTCAGGCTGCACCGCGTGTGCTAAAGTACGTCCTTCAGCATGGAGACGATGCCTATGAAGCGATTCCTTGTGCTCACAGCCGCACTGATCGCCCTCGGAGCGCATCCCCACCCGCCGCAGAAGCGAATGCCTCTGAAGCTCCCCTCCCTCGACGGTCGCACAGTGGATCTGGCCCAATATCGAGGGCAGATCGTCGTCCTCTCCTTCGGTGCCACCTGGTGCCCCCCGTGTCGCGAGGAGCTGCCTGTCTTGCAAACGGTCGCCGATCAGTACAGGGGACGCCCCGTCGCCTTCTTCTGGGTCAGCATAGATGATCCCGATGTCTCCGCGGAGCAACTGCGCCAGTTCGTCTCGCGACTCGGCGTGCGTATTCCCGTGCTTCGCGATCCCGAGGCGAGCATCCTCCAGGAGTTCAAGACCGATGGGGTTCCCGCCCTCCTGATCCTCGATCGGGACGGAACCCCCATTGGCCCCCCGCATGTGGGCTTCGCCGATCCGGAGAGCTACAGAAACGAGCTGACCAAAACCCTTGAGGCCCTGCTCAAGCCATGAGCCCGCCCCCTGTGGTGCTGGAGACGAATATCCCGACTTACCCCCTCCTTCGTCGGGGAAAGGTCCGCGATATCTACGCTATTGATGAGGAGCGCTTGTTGATCGTCGCCACCGATCGCATCTCGGCATTCGATGTCGTCCTGCCCGATGGGATCCCCGGCAAGGGAGTGATCCTCACCCAGCTCTCGGCCTTCTGGTTCCGCCTCCTGGAGCCGATCGCCCCGCACCACCTGATCACGACGGAGATCGAAACGCTTGAGGGCCTCACGGCCGCCGAGCGCGATCTCTTGCGCGCGCGCAGTATGCTCGTCTATCGTGCTCACCCGATCCCCATCGAATGCGTCGTCCGCGGGTACCTGGTGGGATCGGCCTGGAGCGAGTACCAACGCTCGGGAACCGTCTGCGGCCTCCCCCTGCCCGAAGGACTCGTCGAAGCCGCTCGCCTCCCGGAGCCGATCTTCACCCCGGCCATCAAAGCCACCGAAGGACACGATGTCAACATCTCCGAGGCCGAGATGGCCGATCGCATCGGGACAGAGCTGACCCGACGGCTCAAGGACCTCAGCCTGACGCTCTATAGCCGCGCCGCCGACTACGCCCTCGCCCGCGGCCTCATCCTCGCCGATACGAAGTTCGAGTTCGGATGGCGAGACGATACGCTCCTGTGGATTGACGAAGCGCTGACGCCGGATTCCTCCCGCTTCTGGGCCGTCGAGGCGTATGCGCCGGGACGTTCGCAACCCTCCTTCGATAAGCAATTCCTCCGCGACTACCTGAATGCCATCGGGTGGGACAAATCGCCTCCGGCTCCCCACCTCCCCCAGTCCATCATCGAGCAAACGGCCGAGCGATACCGAACAGCATATCGCCTCTTGACTGGAGAGGACCCGAAGCCATGACCGTTCTCGATGCCCTCGTCCTCTTTATCGTCGGCCTCTCGACGCTCAGGGGCTTCGCTCGAGGACTCGTGCGAAGCCTGATCACGACCATCGCCACCATCGGCGGGTTCTTCCTGGCGAGCTCCTCCTACCGCGGGGCCGTGCCGCTTGTCCGCCCCCTGGTCGAATCCGAGACGATGGCCCACTTGCTCGCCTTCCTCGGGACCTATCTGCTCGTGCTCGCCATCGGCTTCATGCTCGCTCGTATCCTTCACTCGGGCGTGCGGCGGGTTCATCTGAGCTGGCTCGATCACTTGATGGGTAGCTTCTTCGGATTCCTGCGCGGATGGGCGCTCTGTTCAGTCGTCTACCTCGCCCTGAGTGTCTTCCCCTGGCGCCCCGATCTGCTGCGCGAGAGCCGATCTTCCCCATATCTCGAGCGCGGAGCAGCGCTCATCAGCCGCTTGGCCTCCCAACACCTGCCCCGTTTTCCACCCCTATAGGCGCGCCCCCCATACCACCTCCGCACCGTAAAGCGGGCCACGAGGATCACCCCAAAGGCCACATTGAATTCAGCCCTCCCATGAACACGCGCATGAGTCTCTCCCCCCCGTCGAACCACCAAACGACGAATGAGCAAATCGTTATCAGACGTGGGTTTCGTTAGAGCTTGTACCCGATCCGCCGAAGCAACTCCCTCCGCTTCGCCCGCTCTTCCTCCCCCTCAACCCCCTTAGCGGCCAAGCCATCCACCACGCCTAAAATCCCCCGCCCTTGCTCAGTCTCTACCACAATGACCTGCACAGGATTGGCCGTCGCGCAATGGATCGTGCACACCTCCTGACAAGCTTTGATCGCATTGAGGACATTGATCGGATATCCCTCCCGCAACAGAAGCACGAACGTATGCCCGGCCCCCAACTGCTGCGCATTCCGAATGGCCACCTCCCGCAACTCCGCATCGTTCCCCTCATGCCGGATCAAACACGGTCCGGACGCCTCGCAAAAGGCCAATCCGAATTTGAGGTGTGGCGAGCTGGTCACCATCACCTCATAGAGATCCTCGACCGTCTTGATGAAATGCGCATGCCCGACGATGATGTTGCAGCCAGTGGGGATCTCCAAGGGGACGATCTTCAATTCCATGCCTCCCTCCTCGATGCGTGAGATAGAGCCATAATTTTGCCCGAGCGCGACACCCTCGCGCAAGCGTCTATGCCCATGCGCCCTCACACCTTCAGGATCGTCCTGCCCCCAACGGCGTCGCTCCCGGAAGCCGCGAGATACGCCTCCAGAGGGACGGAGAAGCTCCGCTCGATTCTCTCTCGGAACGTGATCCCCGAGTTGTACGTGCAGAAGGGATAGATCCGCCCATCCGGCGCCGCGTAATGGATCACGCAGCGCATGACGCGATCGAGCTGATAGTTGTAGGCGTCCATGAAATGCATCCCGGCGACCATGAGCGTGCGATAGGTGAGGCGTTCCTCGTTCTCCCCGCGCCCGATGCGCTTATCCACAAGCCCCTCCAAGGTCCGGAGGAACTTCGAATAGGTCAATCCCGACGGAGCCGCCTCGGGACGGAAGAAGCGCCGGAGGACGATGTAGGCCAGGAGGGCCCGCCCCTTTCGAGACGGGACGCGCGCGATCCTCGGCGCCCATTCCCGAAAGGCCCGCAACATTCCCTCCACGTCCACGAAGCGCGTGACGGGAACCGCCGTCTTCGTGCGCGCATCCACAAAGAGGTAAGTCGCCAGCGAACAGTGGGGGTGACACGTGAGGGCGATCGTCTCTTCCCCCTGCAGCGCGCTCAGAAACTCCGAGAACGAGACGGTACACGGCGTGGGATACCAATCGTGATAGGTGTCCACGATCCCGGTCTGCTCGGCCAGGTCCTTCACCAGATCCGTGAGCGTATAGCGCATCTGCTGACGCTTCTTCTGCGCGATGCGCCCGGTGAAGGTCACCGGCTGATAGGTGATCCCCGAGGCGACGTCTATGTTCTCGATGGCGAATCGCAGGATGCGGCCCACCTCGTGATCGTTCACGCCCCGCGCGACCGTCGGGACGAAGACGATCTTCAACCCGGCTCGGCGAGCCGCCTCGACAGCTCGCAGCTTCAACTCCAAAAGCGCCTGCCCCCGCGTCCGGCGATAGATCTCATCGCTCAAGCCATCGAACTGCAGATAGAGCGTATGGAGCCCGGCCTCGGCGCATCGCTCGGCGAAATCCGGTTCGGTGGCGAACCGAAGGCCATTGGTGGCGACCTGAATGTGCGAGAACCCCAGGTCCCGCGCCATCCTCACGGCTTCGAGGAAATGGGGATAAATGGTCGGCTCCCCGCCGGAGAACTGAACGACGCGAGCCGCCACAGGGCGCATCTCGCGCAGTTGCCGAAGCATCCGAGAGACCTGCTCCAGCGACGGTTCGTACACATATCCCGCCGCGTTCGCATTGGCGAAGCAGACGGGACAGGTCAGATTGCACCGATTCGTCAGGTCAATATTGGCCAGCCCCGTATGGCTCACGTGCATCTGGCAGAGACCGCAGTCTTGCGGACACAACACGGCATCCGGCACAGCCGGATTGGAAACTCCTTGTCCGCTCTCGAAGGCCCACTGCTCGGCCTTCAGGTAGAGGCGGACATCGGACCAGACGATGTCCTGAAACTCGCCGTGCTCGGGACATTGCTTCGCCATGAGCACCTTCCCCTCATGCTCGAAGAGTCGTGCCGGGATGATCCGGAGACATTCCGGACAGAGAGAGGCGACGGTCTTCGGCAATCCCGTCGCCAAAGGCGCAATGGGCGCTCCGCCGTGAGTTCGCTCCGGAGAGCATCTGGCCGGCCTTCTCACCTTGAGCGGTCTCATAGGCCTCCTCCTCGACCACCGTTTCTCGGACGAAAAGAACCCTTTACATGAATCTCTGAAAGCAAACATCGGGCCAGAGCTCGGCCTCCCCCTCACAAGTTCCCGAGCATGAGCCCGTTACCGCCATCTCGGGGATGCTCCCGGGACGAGCTCGAGCGCGGGATTTCCCGCGCCTTGTGTGAAAAGACACACCCACTGTCCTTGCCCCCCGATCCCCCCACGACTATACTTTCGGTCTTCGAAACCCTGAACGGGAGGCGCTGAACATGCCGAGAATGAGACAGGACGCGCCTGAGAGACTCGAGCTGGACCGTGAATCTCTGCGCATCCCTCCGTTCCCAGCTTCGCGAAAGGTGTATATTCGGGGGACGCGTCCGGATGTGCGCGTTCCCGTGCGCGAGGTGACCCTCACGCCCACTTTGAGTCGCACCGGCGTGCTCCGAGAGAACCCTCCGATCTACCTCTACGACACGACCGGTCCGTATACGGACCCGGAAGTCACGGTGAACGTGCGCGAAGGGCTGCCGCCGGTTCGTCTGGCCTGGATTCAGGAACGGGGCGATGTGGAAGCCGTCGAGGACTCTCCTCGGCGAAAGGCCTGTCTGGATCGGCTCCCGCTCTCCTCACGACGGCCGCGCTTACGGGCCAAACCCGGCCATCGCGTCACACAGATGTACTATGCCCGCCGGGGCATCATCACTCCGGAGATGGAGTTCGTCGCCTTGCGTGAGAACATCTTGCGAGAGATCGCGCGGGAATATCCGCACGCCCGTCCGCCACACCGCGGAGAGCCTTTTGGCGCCTCCTTCCCTCGTGAGATCACCCCGGAATTCGTCCGACAGGAGGTCGCTCGCGGCCGCGCCATCATCCCCGCCAACATCAACCACGTGGAACTGGAGCCGATGATCATCGGCCGAAACTTCCTGGTGAAGATCAATGCCAACATCGGGACCTCGGTCGTCGCCTCCTCCATCGAGGACGAGATCGAGAAGATGCTCTGGGCGATTCGCTGGGGAGCTGACACGGTCATGGACCTCTCGACGGGGAAGCACATCTACGAGACGCGCGAATGGATCATTCGAAACTCGCCCGTCCCGGTCGGGACAGTCCCCATCTACGAGGCCTTGGAGAAAGTCGGCGGAAAGCCGGAGGAGCTGACCTGGGAGATCTTCCGCGACACGCTCATCGAGCAAGCCGAACAAGGGGTTGATTACTTCACGATCCATGCGGGCGTCCTCCTGCGGTATATCCCACTCACGGCGAATCGCGTGACGGGAATCGTCTCGCGTGGAGGGTCCATCATCGCCAAGTGGTGCCTGGCCCATCACCAGGAGAATTTCCTCTATACGCACTTCCGAGAGATCTGCGAGATCATGGCTGCGTACGACGTCGCCTTCTCTCTGGGAGACGGATTGCGCCCGGGTTCAATCGCCGACGCCAATGATGAGGCGCAGATGGCCGAGCTGGAGACCCTGGGGGAATTGACTCGAATCGCCTGGGAGATGGACTGCCAGGTCATGATCGAGGGACCGGGGCACATCCCCATGCAGCTCATTCGCGAGAATGTGGAGAAGGAGATCGCCCTCTGCCAGGAAGCGCCGTTCTATACGCTGGGCCCGTTGGTGACGGACATCGCGCCCGGCTACGATCACATCACCAGCGCCATCGGCGCGGCCCTCATCGGATGGTATGGGGCGTCCATGCTCTGCTACGTGACCCCCAAGGAGCATCTCGGACTCCCCAACAAGCAGGATGTCAAAGATGGGGTGATCGCGTACCGAATCGCGGCTCATGCCGCTGATCTGGCCCGAGGCCATCCCGGCGCGCAACTGCGCGACGACGTCCTCTCCACAGCGCGCTTCGAATTCCGATGGGAGGATCAGTTCAATCTGTCACTGGATCCGGAGACGGCGCGCGCCTATCATGACGAGACGCTCCCGTCCGAAGGCGCGAAGCTCGCGCACTTCTGCTCCATGTGCGGCCCGCAGTTCTGCTCCATGCGCCTCACGCAAGAGCTGCGCGAATACGCGGCTCAGAAGGGGCTCTCCGTGGACGAAGCGCGAGCGGTCGGGTTGAAGGAGAAGGCCGAGGAATTCCGAAACCTGGGATCGGAGCTCTATCTCGCCCCGTGAGGCCCCCGCCGCCAGCGCACTAGGACGCCTCCCCCTCGCCCAACTCCTGGTGGAGGGTGACGAGCTTGATGATCTCGAATCGGCGTCGTCGAGCTGGTGTCTGAACGATCACCTCGTCCCCCTCGCGCTTCCCCAACAGGCTCGATCCAATCGGAGAGGAGACGGAGATGACGCCGCGCTCGGGGTCCACCTCATCGCCTAAGGCCAAACGGTAGGTCACCTCTTCTCCAGTGTCCAAATCCAGGAGCGTGACCGTAGAGCCATAGGCCACGCGATCCCGGGGAAGAGCGTTCATGTTGAGCATCGAGAGATCGGAGAGCTGTTTGCGGATCTGCGCGATGCGCGCGCGGACGAACTCCTGGCGCTGAAGCGCCGCCTGATATTCGGCGTTCTCCCGTAAGTCGCCGTGCGCCAGGGCCTTCTGCAACTCCTTCGGCAGCTCGAACTTCAACTCGTTCTCCAAAGCGCGCAGCTCCGCTTCAAGCCGCTCCTTGAGCTTCGCGAGCACGTTCGTCCCTCCTCCCTCTGCTGGATTTTTCACCTTAAGTATAGCCGGCTCGCGCGGAAATTCAAGGGATCGCCTGCCGCGCGTGGTGAAGCGCCAACGTCATGCTTGTCATCCCCATGCGGCCTTCGCTATAGTAAGAGGCGGTCCGGGAGGGGGCGAGGAAGAGGGATGACACAGAACACGTTCAACAGGAGGGCGAGGCGCGCACAGCGATCCGCACGCGCCTTCATCTCTGCCGGAGAGGGCGATCTATGGAAGAGACGTTGACCCCCGAGCAACTGCTGGACATGTACTACTACATGAAATTGACCCGCCTGGTGGAGGAGCGTCTGCAACGCCTCTACCGACAGGGGAAGATCGTCGGCGGTCTCTACCGCAGCCTCGGGCAGGAGGGGGAGTCCGTCGCCAGCGCTTACGCGCTGGAGGCGGGCGACTTTTTGGCCGTCATGATCCGAAACCTCGGCGCGCTCTTTGTGCGCGGCGTCCGCCCCTGGGAGATCTTCACGCAATACATGGGCAAGGGGACGAGCCCCACGCGTGGCAAAGACAATATCGTCCACTTCGGGAGTGTGGAGCGCGGCATCATCCCCCCGATCAGTCATCTCGGTGACCTCATCCCGGTGATGGCCGGAATCGCCCTGGCCTCGAAGATGCAACGCAAGCGATCGGTGGCGCTCACCTATATCGGCGATGGGGGGACCAGTACGGGAGCCTTCCATGAGGGCTTGAACTTCGCCGCCGTCCTCAAGCTGCCCTTGATCGTCATCGCCGAGGACAACGGCTATGCGTACTCCACACCCAAGCACAAGCAGATGGCCATCGAGAATATCGCCGATCGCGCCATCGGATATGGGATCTTCGGGGAGACGGTGGATGGCAACGACGTCATCGCCGTGTATCAGGCCACCCGCCGCGCCATCCGCCGCGCCCGCGAAGGGCTGGGACCCACGCTGCTCGAAGTCAAGACTTTCCGCATGCGCGGCCACGCCGAGCACGATGACGCATGGTACGTCCCGCGCGAGCTGCTCGAATACTGGCAGAAGCGAGATCCGATCCTGCGGCTGGAGACCTATCTGAAAGAGCATGGACTGGCCGATGAGACCACATTCGAAGAGATCACCCGTCGCATCGAGCAAGAGATCGAGGCCGATCTCCGATACGCTGAGGAGTCGCCAATGCCCGATCCGCAGATCGCGCTGGAAGGTGTCTATGCCGAGCCCCCTTCACTGCATGAGATCTCTTCGATCTCCCGCGAACCGGAGGTGAAAGCCCGATCCTAGGAGGCGTATTCGCGTATGCCCGTGCTGACCTATCTGGAAGCCATCCGTCAGGGACTCTGGGAAGAGATGGAGCGCGACGAGCGCGTCTTCCTCCTTGGCGAAGACATCGGCGTCTATGGGGGCGCTTTCAAAGTCACCGAGGGATTCCTGGAGCGCTTCGGCGAGGAGCGCGTCATTGATACGCCGATCTCGGAGGCGGCCATCGTGGGCGCGGCTATCGGCGCCGCCCTCGTGGGCCTGCGCCCGGTCGCCGAGATGCAGTTCATCGACTTCATCTCCATCGCCTTCGATCAGCTCACGAACTTCGCCGCCAAGTGCCGATACCGATGGGGGGCCGCCGTCCCCATCGTCGTGCGCGGCCCCTGTGGAGGCGGTGTGCATGGCGGCCCTTTCCACTCGCAGAACGTCGAGGCCTACTTCTTCCACACGCCCGGACTGAAGATCGTGGAGCCGGCCACGCCCTACGACGCCAAGGGACTGATCAAAGCGGCGATTCGAGACGACGATCCCGTGCTCTATTTCGAACACAAGTATCTCTACCGCCGCATCAGAGGGGAGGTCCCCGAGGACGACTACATCGTTCCCATCGGAAAGGCGGATGTGAAGCGTCCGGGTCGCGACGTCACCATCCTGACCTACGGGTGGATGCTTCATAAGTCGCTCGAAGCCGCGGAGATCGTCGCTGCCGAGGGCATTGAGGTCGAGGTCGTGGATCTGCGCACGCTCCTGCCTCTGGACGATGAGACGATCCTCAGCTCGGTCGCCAAGACCGGCCGCGCCGTCATCGTGCACGAGGACACGCGCACGGGGGGGATCGCCGGGGAGATCGCCATGCGCATCAACGAGCGGATCTTCGAGTATCTGGAAGCGCCCGTTGTGCGCGTCACGGCTCCAGACACCCCCATCCCCTTCAGCCCCCCTCTGGAGGAGTTCTTCCTCCCCCAAGTTGAGGAGATCGTACAGGCCGTCCGATGGGTCGCCAATTACTGATCCGAAGGAGAAACTCGCAGGAGCGCGCCCGCGCGCTCCGAAGGAGGTGTCCATGAAAGTCGAAGTCATCATGCCGCAGATGGGTGAGAGCATCGCCGAAGGAACGGTCACGAAATGGCTCAAGAAGCCGGGCGATCGCGTTCGCCGCGATGAGCCGCTCTTTGAGATCTCCACAGACAAAGTGGACGCCGAGATCCCTTCTCCGGCCGAGGGCGTCCTCGCCGAGATCCTCGTTCAAGAGGGTGAGACGGTTCCCATTCAAACTGTCGTCGCCCGCATCGAGACGGATCAAGAGGCCGTTGAACCCGCACCGCGCGAGACGAAAGCGCATATCGCCCAGGTGGAGGAAGCGACCGCCATGGAGGCCGTGACGGCGGAACCCGCGCGCGCGGCCCCGCCGCCCCCTGAAGAAGAGCCCTCGCCCATGCGCGAGGTCATCATCCCGCCTCTCCCCTGGGAGAAACAGAAGAAAGAGATCCGCCTCACGATTCCGGCCGAGCGCGTCGCATCCGGGCGAAAGGCCGTCCGCTCATCCCCGGTCGTCGAGAAGCTGGCGCAGGAGTACGGTCTGGATCTCACGCAGATCGAGGGGACGGGACGTGGCGGGCGCGTCACCAAGCGCGACGTCTTGCGATACCTGGAGGAGCGCGCGGCTGCTCCGGAGGGTCAGGCGCGCCCGCAACCGGTCGAAGTCCCCTCACCGCAGCAGCCTGAGCCGGAGACGCCCCTCTATCCCCCCTATCTCCCCGGCGAGCGCGTCGAGATCGTCCCCATGAGCGTCATGCGGAAGAAGATCGCCGAGCACATGGTCTACAGCAAGCGCGTCGCCCCCCATGTGACGACCTTCTTCGAGATTGACATGACGCGCGTCAGCCGACTGCGGGAACAGCTCCAGGCGGATTTCGAGCAGCG
This sequence comes from bacterium HR10, assembly GCA_002923315.1. Classification (GTDB taxonomy): domain Bacteria; phylum Acidobacteriota; class Blastocatellia; order HR10; family HR10; genus HR10. The sequence continues at coordinate 46,460 of BEHM01000012.1, read as the reverse complement.
GCACGGCGTCAAACTCACCTACCTGCCCTTCATCATCCAGGCCTGCGTGAGTGCGCTGAAAGCCTTCCCCATCCTCAACGCTTCGATCGCGGGTGACAAGATCGTCTACAAGAAGGACATCAACATCGGCATCGCCGTCGCCCTGGACTGGGGGCTCATCGTCCCCGTCATCAAGAACGCGGACACCTTGAGCCTGGTCGGATTGGCCAAGGCCGTTCACGATCTGGCCACGCGCGCTCGGAACAAGCAACTGAAACCGGAGGAGGTCCAGGGGGGGACGTTCACGATCACCAATCCCGGCGTCTTCGGCTCGCTCTTCGGAACTCCGGTGATCAACCAACCACAGGTGGCCATCCTCGGCATCGGCCGCATCACCAAGCGTCCCGTCGTCGTCGAGGACGATGCCATCGCCATTCGGGCGATGGCCTACTTCTCCCTCTCCTTCGATCATCGGCTCATTGATGGGGCCATCGCCGACCAGTTCATGGCGCACGTGAAGCGGACGCTGGAATCGTTCGAGCTGACGGGAATCTGATCATGCGCGCACCAGACCGCACGGACCTCGACGGGGCCTCTCTCCAAGAGAGGGGGATCCGAAGAGTTGCCCTCGAGAGCTCCGCCTCGGCATCGCCCGTCTGCCACGTCCGACGCCTGGGACTTGTCGAGTACGAAGACGGAGTGGAGGCCCAACGAGTGTTGGCTGCGGCGCGAAAAGCCGACCTGATCCCCGACCAACTCTTGCTGCTGGAGCATCCGCACGTGGTGACGATCGGTCGGCGAACCCGCCATCTGAGCGCGGCCCTGAGCGACCACTTTCGCGTTCCTCCCGATGTGCTCGCTCACCTGGACGTGGAGGTGCAGGAGACGGATCGCGGCGGCGCCCTCACCTATCATGGGCCGGGGCAGCTCGTCATCTACCCGATCCTGAAACTCACTGGACGACGCCGCGACGTCCACCGCTACCTGCGCGACTTGGAGGAAGTCATCATCCGCACGCTCGGTGACTTCGGCATCTCGGCCGGGCGCTTCCCCGGACAAACGGGCGTGTGGGTGGGAGAGGAGAAGATCGCCTCCATCGGCGTCCACCTCTCGCAATGGGTCACGACTCACGGCGTGGCCCTCAATGTGAACACGGACCTGCGCTTCTTCGACCTCATCGTCCCGTGCGGGTTGAACGATGTGCGGATGACCTCGATGGAGCGCGTGCTCGGCTCGCCCGTCCCTCTGGACCGCGTGCAGGAGCGCGCGATCGTCCACTTCCAGGAGGTCTTCGAACGCGACGTCCTCGATCGCCCCATCGAGGCCGAATCCGTTCAGGTGCTCCTCCGCACCCCAGAGGGACGATACCTCCTCTTGAAACGCGTCGAGCACGAGGGGGGATTCTGGCAACCCGTCACCGGCCTGGTCGAACCGGGGGAATCGCCGATCCAAGCGGCCCTTCGAGAGGTTCGAGAGGAAACGGGCCTTGAGCTCACGGGCGAGGGCTCTGAGTCGAAGACCCTCCGCGCGACCGACGGCGACGAGGCCTCGAAGCCTGCCCCACTGCTGGCGCTCCCCTATGTTCACGCCTTCGCGTTCTCCGAACCGCGCGATCCTCTGCCCCGGTTCATCCGCGAGTATTCCTTCCTGGCGATGATCCCGGCCCTGGCCTCCATTCGCCTGAATCCCGCCGAGCATGAGGCCTTTCGCTTCGAAGAAGTGACGACGGCCCTGGCGCTCGTTCCATGGAAGGGCAATCGTCGCGCGCTGCTTCTGAGCGAGCGCCTGTGCCATGTGGATATCTCGCCGCGCGACCCTCTTCTCGCGAAGGCGCGGGGCCTATGAGAATGCGCATCGAGCGGTACCTGCTGGTGGAGGTCATCCCCTATTTCGTCCTGGCTGCCCTCGTCTTCACCGTTCTCGTGCTCGCCAGCCAAATGGCCGAGTTCGCCGAGTTGTTCGTGAAGAAGGATGTGCCGCCGTCGCTTGTGCGGACGTTGCTGCTGGCCCTCATCCCGCGAATCCTCATCCTCACGCTCCCGCTCTCGCTCCTTGTGGCCGTGATGATGGGGCTCGGACGCTGGCACGGTGATCAGGAGTTGACCGTCCTGCTGACCAGTGGCATCGGCCGACGCCGTCTCCTGGTGCCGCTCCTGCTGCTCGCTCTTCCGACGAGCGCGGTGACGCTCCGGCTGGCGGCCTTCGATATGCCGCATGCGCTTCGACAGGTGAAGGCGATACGGGCCGAACTGATCCTGCAGGGGATCCGCCTGCAGATAAAACCCCGCGTGTTCGACGATCGGTTCGCGGGCAAGGTCCTCTACATCGGCGAAATGGACCGGCGGAGCGATCTCTGGCAGCACATCTTCCTCGCCATTGAAGAGCAGCCGTCCGATGCGGAGCCCCCGCGTGAGCTCACGCTCATCACGGCGGCGCGAGGCCGATTGGAACTCGGTCGGACGCCCGACAGCGCGCAGCTGCACCTGCGCGAGGGGATCATTCATCAACGCCGCCTCACCCGCGAAGGGCCGCGCTACGATATCGAAGCCTTCGCGCGCACCACGATTCGCTTCGACGCACAGTCGCGAGAAGCTGCGCGCCTGCGCACAGAGCCGGACATCGCCGCGTCTTCCGTGAAGAGTCGGATCCAAGAGATGACGCTCCCCGAACTCTGGGCGGCCCGACGCGACCCAGGACTTGCTCGGCGAGCCCTTGTGGAATTCCATAAGCGCTTGGCCGTGAGCTTCTCCCCCTTTGTCCTCATTCTCGTCGGCGTCGCCGTGGGGACGACCCGACGACGGGGCGGACGTGGCTATGGGTTCTGGCTCAGCATCCTGCTGGCGGCCTCGTACTATCTGCTACTGCTGGGCGGCGAGAACATGGCGCGCGTCGGGCGGCTGCCCCCCCTGCTCGCCCTCTGGGGGGGGAATATCCTCCTCACTGGGTACAGCGTCCTGAAGCTCTCGGAGCGCTTCTCCCTGATTCGGGCGATCGAGCGGATGGCCGAACGAGCGCGGTTGACCTCGCCGACGACTCCTCCGCTTCGCGTCCAATTGATCACCCAATGGGATCACTTGCGGGCGCGCACCCGCCGGATCGGACAAGAGATGCTCATCCGCCTCTCTCGCCCGTTCGTCACGCGCGCTGGCGCATCTCGCCCCCTCGTGATGGATTCGATGCGCGCTCTCAGCCACCTGGCGCGTGGCCGTCTTCGGATCGGCGATCGGTATATCGCCGCGCAGTTCCTCAGTCTGTATCTCACGACGCTCGTCGGCTTGTGGACGCTCTTCGTCATCTTCACAGTCTTCGAGCTGTCGTCTGACCTGATTGCGAATCAGATCCCGGCCCGTTTCGTCGCCGAGTATCTCGTCTTCCTCACCCCCTCGGTGCTCAGCTACCTCGCTCCTCCCTCAGCGCTGATGGCGGCGCTCTTGAGCATGAGCGTGTTGAGCAAATCCGGGGAACTCACGGCCTTTCGAGCCGCCGGGATCTCGATCTATCGCGCGTCGGTTCCCATTCTCGCGGCGAGCGCCGTCGTGGCGCTCGCCCTCGCCTTCTGGCAGGAGCACATCGTGCCAGAGGCGAACGCTCGGCAGGACCTGTTGCGCTTCTATATCAAGAAGGGGCGTTTCCCTTCGGACGCTGAACGCTCCCTGACCGCCCCGGCGATCCGATGGATCGCTCTCTGGTCAGACGCAGAGGAGGCGACCGCCCGCTCCGCGGACCGAGCGGCGAAGGAATCCTCGCCGCTCGCGAGCGCTTCGGCCAGTGCCCGCGACCACGGGCGCTTCCCTCGGCACATCGTCCGCTTCGCCTCTTTCGATCCAGCGACCCGTCGGGCCTGGGCGCCCGTGATCCTCGAATTCTCGCCGGAGAGGTTCCTGCTGCGCCGTCGGATCGAAGCCGAGGTCGCCCAGTGGGATGAACGGCGCGCCGCCTGGCTTCTCCGCCGCGCCTCCGTCTGGGAATTCGATGGCGCCCACCTTCTGGCCGAGCACCACCTGGATCATCTCTGGCTCCCGAACGGGATGGACTCGGAACTTCTCGCTCGTCCTCCTCGGAAACCGGAGGCGATGACCTCGCGGGAACTCCGCGCGCACATTCGCGCACTGACGGAGTGGGGGTTGGATCCGACGGATTTCAAAATCGCCCTGGAACGCCGATCGGCCAATGCGGCAGCGGTCCTCGTCATGGCGCTTTTCGGGATCCCCTTCGGCTTGACCTTCGGGCGGAAGGGGGCGCGCCACGCCATCGGCCTCGGGATCGCGATCGGTCTGCTCTATTGGCTCGCGCTCGGGTTCTTCGAGCAATTAGGGCGATACGAATACTTCTCGCCTCGCGCGGCGGCCTGGAGTCCCAACGGGTTGCTCTCGGCGCTCGGCCTCTACCTGCTTCTTCGGGTGCGGACGTGAGGAGTTCACTTCACGCGCTCGATGTACGTCCCCTCGGTCGTATCCACGCGGACGATGTCGCCCGGCTCGACAAAGGGAGGGACTTGAATGACCAGGCCAGTCTCCAGCGTGGCCGGCTTGTTGACGGCCGTCACGGTCGCCCCCTTCAGTCCGGGCTCCGTCTCCACCACGCGAAGATCCACGGTCGGAGGCAATTCGATGCCGATCGGCTTACCCTGATAGAAGGCGACCTTGAGGCGCAGATTCGGGATGAGGAATTTCACGGCATCGCCCAGGACCTCTTCATCCAAGGCGATCTGCTCGAATGTCTCCGTGTTCATGAAGTAGTAACTCGTCCCGTCGCTATAGAGGTACTCGAACTCCTGCTCTTCCAGAACCGCCTTCTCCACCGTATCGGTCGAGCGAAAGCGATGCTCGAACGAGATCCCCGTCCGCAGATTCCGCAACTTCGTCTGCACCATCGCGCGCCAATTCCCCGGCGTCACATGCCGAAAGTCGAGGACCAGACACGGATCCCCCTCGTGAACGATGATCATCCCGCGCCGAATCCGCGTCGCTTGTATCATCGCGTGTCCTCCGGAGATGTGAACCGTCTTCGAGGCCATTAAAATTAGCGTACGGCTTTGGACGCGGTCAAGACTTCCGCTATAATCTCGCGTTCGGAGCCAGCATCACCACAGGGCGCGGAGGCCATGAGCGAGCTCACGCCAGAGGAGTATCAACGGATCGTCGAGCACCTGGGGCGGGAGCCGAATCCCGTCGAGGTGGGAATGCTCGCGGCCATGTGGTCGGAGCACTGTTCGTACAAATCATCGAAGATCCACCTGCGCCGATTGCCCACAACGGGCGCGCGAATCCTTCAAGGGCCGGGCGAGAATGCCGGGGTCGTGGATATCGGCGACGGGTGGTGCGTCGTCTTCAAGATCGAGTCGCACAACCATCCGAGCTTCATCGAGCCGTATCAAGGGGCGGCCACGGGTGTCGGTGGGATTCTGCGCGACATCTTCACGATGGGGGCGCGCCCCATCGCCGTCTTGGATTCGCTGCGATTTGGCCCCCTCACCGAACCGCGCAATCGCGCCATCATGGATGGCGTCGTGCGCGGCATCGCTGACTACGGCAATTGCTTCGGTGTCCCCACCGTCGGGGGGGAGGTCTTCTTCGCCGAATGCTACTCGCGCAATCCCCTGGTGAACGCTATGGCCGTCGGCCTGGCGCGTCCCGACCACATCGTCTACGCGCGCGCCAGTGGTCCCGGCAACACCGTCCTCTATGTGGGCGCCAAGACCGGGCGCGATGGGATTCATGGCGCGCGCATGGCGTCCGCGCAATTTGATCACTCGGCGCTCCAACACCGCCCGGCCGTTCAGGTGGGCGATCCCTTCCTGGAGAAGTTGCTGCTGGAAGCCTGTCTGGAAGCGTTGCGCACACAGGCCATCATCGGCGTGCAGGACATGGGGGCCGCCGGGCTCACTTGCGCCAGTTGCGAGATGGGCGCGCGCGCGCGAACGGGCATGGAGCTGGATCTAGATCGCGTGCCACAACGCGAGGCCGGCATGTCCGCCTACGAGATCCTCCTCTCGGAATCGCAGGAGCGCATGCTGCTGGTTGTCCGCGCCGGACACGAGCGGGAGGTGAAGGAGATCTTCGCCAAGTGGGGGCTGGATGCCGTCGAGATCGGTCGCGTCACCGACGACGGCCGACTCCGCGTGTTCCATCACGGGCGGCTCGTGGCTGATCTCCCCACCCAATTGTTGGCCGAGGGGGCTCCGGTCTATCATCGGCCCATGCGGCGAGCGGAGACCGGAGATGAAGTGCCGTGGGATGCGATTCATGCTCCTTCCGCCCCACTGGAGCATCTGCTCCGACAGATGCTGCGCTCGCCGAATCTGGCCTCGAAACAATGGGTCTATCGCCAGTACGACCACATGGTGCGCACGAACACGATCCTGCTGCCCGGCGCGGATGCCGCGGTGCTCAGAGTCAAGGAGACGCGAAAGGCGATCGCGCTGACGCTCGATGGCAACGGGCGCTACTGCTATTTGAATCCCCGCGCGGGCGCGCGATTGGCCGTCGCCGAAGCCTGTCGCAACCTCGTCGTGACCGGAGCGGTGCCGATCGCGTGCACGAACTGTTTGAACTTCGCCTCCCCGGAGCACCCGGAAGTCATGTGGGCCTTCAGCGAAGTCATTGACGGAATGGCCGAGGCATGCGCCATCTTCCAAACCCCGGTGACGGGGGGGAATGTGAGCTTCTATAACGAGACCGAAGGGCGGGGCATCTATCCCACGCCGGTCATCGGGATGCTCGGCGTGATCGAGGGCTTGAATTACGGGAGCGCCGAGCAGAGGAATCGCTCGAGAATCCCCGTGCCCATCACTCCCTGGTTCAAGAGCGAGGGGGATGTCATCGTCCTGCTCGGCCGTACGGGCGATGATCTGGGCGGGAGCGAATATCTGGCATGGATCCACGGACTCGTCGGGGGAGACGCGCCCGCCCTGGATCTGCACATGGAACGCGCCGTCCAACAGGCGTGTCTGATGGCCATAGCGGAGGGGATCATCAAATCCGCCCACGATTGTTCCGATGGCGGCTTGATCATCGCCCTGGTTGAATGCTGCTTCTCCAGCCACCGGCGAGAGGCCATCGGCGCCGATCTCCTCCTGACGACTGAAGGCGTTCGATCGCCGATCTCGCTGCTCTTCAGCGAGACGCCCTCGCGCATCGTGGTGACGGTTGAGCCCGACCATCTGGCCGCTCTGGAGCGCATCGCGCAGCAGTTCCACATTCCTTATGCCATCTTGGGACGCGTCGGAGGGACGCACCTCCGCGTCACGATTGACGGGAAGACGGCCATCAATGCTCCGATCCGCGAGCTGGAAACCATCTGGCAGAACGTCCTGCCCGAATACTTGGGCCCGTGAGTCACACATCGAAAAGACGTCCGCGATTCACCTCGGCGATTCGCGCCTTCGTGATCTGCAGCCCCCTTCTCCGACATCCCGCGTCCGAAGAGAGCGCCACGAAGGTGCAGAAGACTGCGCCTCAAATGCCCTCGCGCGGGGTGAACCCAGATACTTCGCGGAGATCGTCACCAGGAGAGAGGCATGGTGGCCAGGGACGGAATCGAACCGCCGACACAGGGATTTTCAGTCCCCTGCTCTACCGACTGAGCTACCTGGCCAGTTGCCGATATAGCTTACTCGGAGAAGGACGGTACTGTCAACCCGAGCAGGCGTCCGCGCGATGGGCCGCAGCGTGATGAGGCCCCCTCGGAGGAGGAGATGGCGCTCAGAGAGAGCGAAGCGTTCGTTTTGATGACGTACCCGCTCGCAGAGGCGGATAAGATCGTCGTCCTCTTCACCCATCTCTACGGGAAGATTCGCGCCGTCGCCCGAGGGGCGCGTCGGCCGAAGAGTCGCTTCGGCGCGTGCCTGGAACCCTTGTCTGAGGTCTTCGCGTCTTTCTACGAGAAGGAATCCAGGGAGTTGGTCTCTTTGCGGAGCTGCGAGTTGCTGTGCTCCCCTTTCGAGCGCGCGGTGACGCCCGAAGGCGAAGCGTTCCTCCACCATGTGGCCGAACTCGTGGATGCCTTTCAACCTCCGGCGGAGCCACAGCCCCCGGTGTATCGGTTGATCCGCGCGACGCGAGATGCGTTCCTCCGAGGCGCCTCATTGCCGGCTCTGGCTGTTTACTTCGAGACGTGGATGTTGAAGCTGGGCGGCTTCTTCGCCTCCCTGGAGGCGTGCGCGGCCTGCGGGCGCGCTCTCCGCCCGGAGGAATCCCTCTGGATCACGCGCGAGGGCACCCCCCGATGCGAGCGTTGCGGCCCGCCGCTAGGCGGTCACGCGATCACTCCCTCGCTGCGCCGCCTCTTCGCCGAGATGCTCAAGCGCCCGCCGGGCGAATGGGCGTCCCTCCCGACCGCGAGAGAGACGGCGCAACTGCGCCATCTGCTCCGACAACTCCTTCGCGATGTCCTTGAACGCGAATTGAGAACCGCGCTATTATGGGATGTTTCAAATTCGGGGGCGTGAAGGAAGAAGGGGGATGCCGCGCATGAGGCACGCCCTTGAGAATACGTGAAGAACATCTGCGGAGAGGGAGATGCTATGGGCAAGTACGTGTATTTCTTCGGAAACGGTCAGGCGGAAGGATCCGCGCGCTTGAGGGATTTATTGGGAGGGAAGGGGGCCGGCCTCGCTGAGATGACCAACGCGGGATTGCCGGTCCCTCCGGGATTCACGATCACCACTGAAGCCTGTCGGATCTTCTACGAGAACGGGGGCCGCTTGCCGGCGGAGATCGAGGCGGAGATCGAGCGCGCCCTGCGGCGGCTTGAGGAGCTGCGCGGGGAGCGATTGGGCGATCGGGAGCGACCGCTGCTGGTCTCGGTGCGCTCCGGCGCCAAGTTCAGCATGCCGGGGATGATGGATACAATCCTGAATCTGGGCCTGAACGACGTGACCGTCGAAGCTCTGGCCCGCCGCACGCGCAATCCGCGCTTCGCCTATGACTGCTATCGCCGATTCGTCCAGATGTTCGGCAATGTCGTCCTCGGCGTGGAGAAGAGGAAGTTCGAGGAACGGATCGAGGCCAAGAAGGGGGAGCGCGGTGTTCATCACGACACGGAGCTGACGGCCGAGGACCTCAAGGCGTTGGTGCGCGAGTTCAAACAGCTCATCAAGGAAGAGACGGGCGAAGACTTCCCTGAGGACCCGCACGAGCAATTGGTTCGGGCTCGCGACGCCGTCTTCCGCTCTTGGAACAACGAGCGCGCGATCACGTATCGGCAAATTCACAACATCCCGCATGATCTCGGAACGGCGGTGAACGTCCAGGCGATGGTCTTCGGCAACATGGGCGAGACCAGCGGTTCCGGCGTCGGCTTCACGCGCAATCCGGCGACCGGAGAGAAGGAGCTGTTCGGCGAATTCCTGCCGAACGCGCAGGGCGAGGACGTCGTCGCCGGGATTCGGACGCCTCTCCCCTTGCAGAAGCTGCGCGAGCTTCTCCCGGACGTCTATCGTCAACTGGAGGAGATCGCCGAGCGGTTGGAGCGTCACTATCGCGATGTGCAGGATTTCGAGTTCACCGTGCAGGAAGGTCAGCTCTTCATGCTCCAGACGCGGAGCGCCAAGCGCACAGGTCTGGCGGCCATCAAGATCGCATGCGACATGGTGGATGAAGGCCTGGTGACGCCGGAGGAATCGTTGCGGCTCATCGAAGCGCCCACCCTGAACCAGCTCCTTCATCCCACGTTCGATCCGGTGCGGCGACGGGAATTCCGCGTCATCGGCCGAGGGTTGGCATCCTCTCCGGGTGCGGCGGCCGGACGGATCGCCTTCACCGCGCGGCGCGCGGTCGAGATGCGACGACAAGGGGAGCGGGTCGTGCTCGTGCGTATGGAGACGTCGCCCGATGACATCGCCGGTATGCAGGCCTCGGAAGGATTCCTCACTGCTCGGGGCGGCGCCACCTCGCACGCGGCCGTCGTCGGGCGCCAGATGGGCAAGCCGGCCGTCGTCGGCTGCAGTGCGCTCGTCATTGACGAGGAGGCGGGCGTAGCGCGCCTGGGCGACGTTCTGCTTCGCGAGGGCGACTATATCTCCATTGACGGGACCACGGGGGAGATTCTGCTCGGCGATGTCCCCAAGGTCGAATCCGAGATCTTGCGCGTCCTCAATGGGGAGCTGCCCCCCGAGCAGTCGAAAGTCTATCAGTATTTCAAGCGCGTGATGGACACAGCGCGCGAGGTCAAACGGCTCGGCGTCCGCGCCAATGCCGATACACCGGAAGATGCGCGGCTGGCGCGCGCTTTCGGCGCCGAGGGGATCGGCCTGGCGCGCACCGAACACATGTTCTTCGCGCCAGATCGCCTGCCCCACATGCAGGCCATGATTCTCGCCTCGACGGAGGCGCAACGGCGCGAGGCGCTCGCGCGTCTGCTCCCCATGCAACGCGAGGACTTCGCGGCGATCTTCCGCGCGATGGATGGATACCCGGTCACGATCCGGCTGCTCGATCCGCCCCTGCATGAGTTCCTGCCCAAGCGCGAACACCTCATGGTGGAGATCGCCGTCATGAAGGCGAGGGGGGAGACCGAAGGACTGGAGGAGAAGGAACGCCTGCTGGCGCGCGTCGAGGAGCTGCACGAGTTCAATCCCATGTTGGGATTCCGCGGCTGCCGACTCGGGATCCTCTATCCGGAGATCACCGAGATGCAAGCCCGCGCGATCTTCGAGGCGGCCTGCCAAGTCGCGCGCGAGGGCGTGCGCGTGCACCCCGAGATCATGGTGCCGCTTGTGGGCATCGCGCGCGAGTTCGAAGCGCAGCGCGAGATCATTGATCGCGTGGCCCGCGAAGTCATGCGGGAGACGGGAGTGACCATCTCCTATCTGGTCGGGACAATGATCGAGCTGCCGCGCGCAGCGCTCACAGCCGGAGAGATCGCGCGATCGGCCGAGTTCTTCAGCTTCGGCACGAATGACTTGACGCAAACGACCTTCGGCTTCTCGCGCGATGATACGGTGGCCGTCATCGAGGCGTATATGAAGCGCGGGATCCTGGAGACCGACCCCTTCCTCATCCTCGATCGCGCAGGCGTGGGCGAACTCATGCGCCTCGGTGTCGAACGCGGACGCGCCGTGCGCGCCGACCTGAAGACCGGCATCTGCGGTGAGCATGGTGGCGAGCCGAGCTCCGTCGAATTCTGCCATCGCATCGGGCTGGATTACGTCAGCTGCTCTCCATATCGCGTGCCCATCGCCATTCTCGCCGCCGCGCAAGCCGCCGTCACCGAACTCACCGCTGTCCTGGAGTGATCCCGGGAGCCCCTCGCGCTCGCGCGGGGGGCTCCCCTCCTCACTCGCCGCGCATGTGGTACGCGCTCTATAACCTGTCGCTTCTTCTGGCGACCGCGGTGCTGCTGCCCTATCTCGCCATCCGCGCCCTCGTCACCGGGAGAGCGCATCATGGATGGCGCGAACGCTTGGGCTTCCCCGCGCCGCTCCCGCGCGAGCGGCCCGTCCTCTGGATTCACGGCGTCTCGGTCGGCGAGATCCTCGCCGCCGCACCGCTGATCGCAGCGCTCCCGCGATTCGCCCCATCGCCTTTTCACCTGGTGCTCTCCACGGTGACCGAGACGGGGCAGCAGATCGCGCGTCGCCGCTACGGGTCCACAGCGACGATCGTTCGCTTCCCCCTCGATTGGCGCTTCTCGGTGGCGCGGGCTTTTGAACGGCTTCACCCGAGCCTCGTCCTGATTCTGGAGACGGAGATCTGGCCGAACTTCCTGCGGGAGTGCGCTCGTCGCCGCATCCCCGTGGTGCTTGCCAGTGGTCGCCTCTCGGATCGCTCGTTTCGTCGGTACCGCCGGATCCGCCCGTTCATGGCGCGCGTCCTCGAAAACTTCCATCTGCTCCTCATGCAAAGCGAGGAGGATGCCCGGCGCATGCGCGAGCTGGGCGCTCCCGCCGAGCGCGTCCACGTCGTCGGCAATGTGAAATGGGATGCGCGCCCCTCGGACGAAGAGGCGGCGGTGGCGGAAGAGCTGGCGCACCAGCTTGGTCTCCCGAAGGAGCGATCACTCATCGTGGCAGGGAGCACGGCGGCGGGCGAGGAGGCCGTGATCGTGCGCGCCTTTGAGATCCTCCGCGCCGAGTGCGCGGACCTTCGCGCGATGCGCTTGCTCATTGCTCCACGGCGTCCGGAACGATTCGATGCCGTGGAGGCATGGCTCCGCGCCTCAGGATGGCGGGTCATTCGCCGCACGCGCGCGACCGATCGCCAGAAGGCGGAACAGGCGGAGGTCATCCTCCTGGATACCGTGGGGGAGCTGGCCGCCGTCTATCGCTTGGCTCACGTGGCAGTGATCGGGGGAAGCTTCTCTGCTTCCCTCGCTCATAACGTGATCGAGCCGCTGGTCCGCGGCGCGTGCGTCATCGTCGGCCCTCGCTACAGTGATCCCAATTTCCCCGCGTATGCGGCGTGTGTGTGGCGGATCTCGGCGCCCCCACGCCCGGAGGCTCTGGCACGCGCGCTCGCGGACGCGATGGAGCGACTGCTCCGGGAAGAGAACCTGCGCGCGCGCTTTCAGGAAGCGGCGCGCACCTTCCTGGCCCAGCATCGCGGGACGACCGAGCGAATCCTCTCGCATCTTGAGCCGATCCTCATCGAGACGATGGCGAGAAGACCATGAGCGGATGGCTCTTTCAATTGCCACGACCGATTCGAAAGAGTTTGGCCTGGCTCTTCAAGCTCGGCGTCGCCCTGCGCCTGGCGCTCTACAAGACGGGATACGTGAAGCCCAAACGGGTCAAGGCCTTCACCATCAGCGTGGGGAATCTCACCGTGGGAGGGACGGGGAAGACGCCGCTCGTCGAATATATCGCGCGGCTGCTTCTGTCGGCGGGCTATCGGCCATCTGTGATCAGTCGAGGATACGGCCGGCGCTCTCACGCCCCACTTGTGCTCGTCTCCGACGGCGCTCGCCTCCACGCCACGGTCCGGGAGGCGGGAGATGAACCCCTGTTGCTCGCCCGACGTCTCCCCGGAGTGATCGTCGCCGTCGGCGCCCGCCGCTATGCCGTCGCGCGCCACCTCGAGGAGCATTTCCAGCCCGACGTCCATGTGCTCGATGATGCCTTTCAACATCTGGCGCTCGAGCGCGATCTGAACCTATTGCTGATTGATGCCCTGGACCCCTTCGGCGACGATGCGCTTCTCCCCCTCGGACGATTGCGCGAACCCTTGAGCGAGATCGCGCGCGCTTCGGCAGTCATCGTCACGCGAGCAGATCATCCCTTCGATCAGCTGGCGCTCGAAGCGCGCGTGCGCGCGTTGGCCGGACCGATCCCGATCTTCTACAGCTACCATGAGATCGTCGAACTGCATGCCCCCCTCACCGGCGATCGGCTCCCGCCCCAGAAGCTCTACGGGCGGAGGATCGGCGCCTTCTGCGCGGTGGGAAATCCTCAGCTCTTCCAGCGCGATCTGGCCCACTACCGCGCTCGCATCGCTCTCTTTCGCGCCTTCCGCGACCACCACTGGTATACCCGGCGAGACCTCGCGCGCCTGTTTCAGGAAGCGGAACAGGCCGGGGCCGAATGGCTCGTGACCACGGAGAAAGACTGGATGCGCCTGGAATCACTCGCTCTTCCGGAGAGGCCGCAACTCTACGTCGCCCGAATCGAGGCGCGTTTGGAGGACGCTGAAGTCTTCAGGAGTTTCCTCCTGCGACACCTCGCGCAATAGGCGCGGCCTTATTTCTTCCGAAGGATCTCGATGGCTCTCTTCAACGGCAGATCTTCCACGGGGGGTTGGGCCGGCGGATGCGCCACAGGCTCTTCCGGCGGCAGCTCCTCGCGCTCTTCCAACTCCTCCGGGATCATCCCCCGATCAGGTCGCGGCACCTCCACGGTGGGAACAATCCCGCTGGTCGCCGAGGTGCTCCCCATAATGGGTTTGCCCGAGGGCGTCGCGTACTTCACGACGGTGATATAGAGCCCGCCGCCGTCTCGCAGCGGGAAGAGCTTCTGCTCCCCTCCGGCTCCGAACGTCCGCTCGCCGACCAGCTCGCCACGTTTGTTCTCCAGGATGGCGGCAGCGATGATCTCCGCAGCTCCCGCCGTGCTCCGATCAATGAGCGCGACCAGATCACCGCGATAGAGCTGCCGCTGGGGATCCGCGGCGAAGGTTTGCAGGACGCGCCCCTCTCGCCCGATCGTCTTCGCCAATGTGCCCGAACCGATGAAATAGTTCGCGACGGTCACAGCCTCGGCCAGGCTCCCCGTGGCGACACCGCGCAGGTCCAGGATCAGCCGATTCACCCCCTGACCGATCAAACTCTCCAATTCCGCGCGGATGCGCGCGGATTCCCCCTCGTCCAGAGTCGCGAGCTTCAAATAGCCCAGCCCGCGCTCCAGGACCTTCGCTTCGGGTTTCGGACGCGGGAAGCGATCGAGCTGGAATTTGAAGGTCTCCGCCCGCCCCTCTCGAAAGACCCGCACCTCGACCTCCGTGCCGCGCGGTCCGACCAGCAACTCGCGCGCCTCATACAGGCTCATATCACGCGTCGCGCGCGTCCCGATGTACTCGATGATATCTCCGGGGCGCAGGCCGGCGATCTCGGCCGGCGATCCCTTCAGCACGGAGACCACGTAGGCATATCCCGCGACCTTGGAGAGGACGAGACCGCTCTCGGCCTCACCGCCTGAAGCTCCTCCGTTCAAGCGCCGGACCTGTTCCGGTGTCAGATAGGCGCTATAAGGATCCAACCCCTCAGCCAATCCGCGCAGGGCGCCCACGCGCACCTTCTCCAAGTCGGGCTCATCCACGTAGTCATTGATGATGCGCGTCAAGACCTCCTGGAAGATCGTCAGCTGAGAATACGGATCGTTGTAGCTCGCGATCACCCCGCTGCGCGGCAATAACCCGCCGATCACCACGTAGAGGGCGACGACGACCGAGACGATCAGGACGCTCACCTTGAATTTCATCGCCATGCGCACGACTCCCATCCGTTCCTTCCGCTCGACCCTATGCGGGACAATAGTACACCACGCAACCGATCTCTAGCAACCGCCTTCGGCGACTGACCGAAGGTGCGGACCTCCTCATGGTGCCTCGACTTGCATCTCCCCTCCGAAGCCGATATAGTAAAGCGCGCGATATTGGGGTCCATGGGGTGAACCGGGGATGACAGCGACTGAGCCGACCACGCTCAATGAACTCTTCGCTCTGGCCGTGCAACGGTACGGATCGAGGCCGGATGTGCTCGCCTACCGATCTGGCGGTCGTTGGGCGACGATCTCAGCCCCAGCACTCGCGGAGCAGGTGCGGACGCTCGCCTTCGGGTTCTACGCGAACGGCGTTCGCCCCGGCGATCATGTCGCGCTTCTCTCGGAGAATCGTCCAGAATGGACGCTCTCGGACCTGGCCCTTCTGGCGCTCGGGGCCGTTGACGTCCCAATTCACGCGACGCAAGCGCCGCCGCAAGTCGCGCACATTTTGCGCGACTCGGGCGCCCGCATCCTCGTGCTCTCGACCGGGGAGCAGTGGCAACGCCTGCGCGATGTCCTCGCCGGCGTGGAGTCGGTGGAGAAGATCATCACCTTCGAGGCGATCGCCGACGGGGACGCTCGCCTCCTCCCCTTCTCGCAGCTCTTCGAGGCCGGGCAGCGATGGGCCGCGCACGAACCCGATCTCTATGATCGCCTGCGCCGCGCTGTCCGCCCAAGTGATCTGGCGACGTTGCTCTACACCTCGGGGACGACGGGCGAACCCAAGGGGGTGATGCTCACCCATGGGAACATCACCTCGAACGTCACGGCGGCCATGCGCGTTCTCGGCTATTCCTCGCGCGACGTCGTGCTCTCGATCCTCCCCCTCTCGCACAGCTTCGAGCGCATGGCTTTCTACTGTTATCTCCATGCCGGCTTGAGCATCGCCTACGCCGAGTCCTTCGACAAAGTGGCCGAGAACCTGCGCGACATCCGCCCGACGGTCCTGGTCGGCGTGCCGCGCCTCTTCGAGAAGATGCGGGCGCGCATCCTGGAAGCGAGTCGCGCCCTGCCAGGGCTCAAGCGGCATCTGGTGGCCTGGGGACTTCGGGCGGGGGAGCGCTGCGAGCGCGCGCGCCGCAGGGGGGATGCCCTCTCCCCGTGGCTCCGGTGGCAACATGCTGTGGCCGAACGCACAGTCCTGGCGCGCATCCGGGAGCACATCGGATTGGACCGCGCGCGCTCACTCATCTCAGGGGGGGCCGCGCTCTCTCCCGACGTCGCCTATTTCTTCCTCGGTTTGGGGTTGGAGATCCTACAAGGGTATGGCCTCACGGAAACGTCGCCCGTCGTGACGGTGAATCCTCCGGGAGCGAATAAGATCGGGACCGTCGGCCGTCCGATCCCCGGCGTGGAGGTCAAGATCGCCGAGGATGGGGAGATCCTCGTCCGCGGCCCCAACGTCATGCTCGGCTACTACAATCGTCCCGAAGAGACGGCCGCCGCTTTCACCGAGGACGGATGGCTGCGCACGGGCGATGTGGGCTTCCTCGACGCTGACGGATACCTGGTGATCACGGATCGAAAGAAGGATTTGATGAAGACCAGCGGAGGGAAGTACGTGGCGCCGCAGGCGTTGGAGAATCGGCTCGTGGCCAGCCCGCTGATCGCCCAAGCCGTCGTCGTGGGGGATGGGCGAAAGTTCCCGGCTGCGCTCATCGTCCCCAATTTCGAAGCGCTCCGGCGATATGCGGCGGCGCAGGGGATTCCTTTCCGCGAGGCGCACCAGTTGTGCGCTCATCCGAAGATCCGGCGCCTTTACGAAGAGGAGGTGGAGCGCCTGATGGCCGATTTCTCTCCCCACGAGCGGGTGAAGCGGATCGCCCTGCTCGAACGCGAGCTGACGATCGCCGAGGGAGAGTTGACGCCGACGTTGAAGGTGCGTCGCCGCATCGTCGAAGAGAAATACCGCGACATCATCGAGCGCCTGTATGCAGAATGAGGCTTCAGGAGGATCGCGATGCCGAGAGGGATCACGAAGGCGGCCGTCCTCGGCGCGGGTGTGATGGGATCGCAGATCGCCGCGCATCTGGCGAATGCGGGCATTGAGGTCGTGCTTCTGGACATCGTCCCCCCCTCGCTCACGGAGGAGGAGCGGGCGCGCGGCCTGACGCTCGAGAGCCCGGAGGTTCGCAATCGTCTCGCTCGTCTGGGGCTCGAACGCGCGAAACAGCTCAAGCCGCCGGCCTTCATGGACCCGGATCGCGCGCGCCTCATCACGGTGGGGAATTTCGAGGACGACCTGCCGAAACTCGCGACGGTGGATTGGATCATCGAGGCCGTTGTGGAGGATCTGGAGGTCAAGCGCGCGCTCTTCCGTCGCGTGGAGGCCTACCGGCGACCCGACGCGATCGTCAGCTCGAATACCTCAGGTATTCCGATCGCGCGCTTGCAGGAAGGGCTCTCGGCCGAATTCCGGCGCCATTTCCTCGGCACGCACTTCTTCAATCCCCCACGGTACATGCGGCTCGTGGAAGTGATCCCGACGCCGGAGACCGCGCCAGAAGTTGTGCGCACGATCGCCGACGTCTGCGATCGCGCGCTCGGCAAGGGCGTCGTCTTCGCCAAGGATACGCCCAATTTCATCGCCAATCGCATCGGCGTCTTCTCCTTTCTCCGCACGCTGCGCGCGATGTTGGACTATGAGCTCACGCTTGAAGAGGTGGACGCCCTGACCGGTCCGGCCATCGGACATCCGAAGAGCGCGACCTTCCGAACGGCTGATCTGGCGGGTCTGGATGTCCTCGCGCGCGTGGTCGAGAACATCGCGGCGAATGCCCCGGAGGATGAATGGCGCGAGGTCTTCGTCCTCCCCGACTTCGTGCGGGAGATGATCCGTCGCGGCTGGATCGGAGAGAAAGCGGGATGCGGCTTCTATCGCCGCGATCCGACGACCGGCGAGATCCTGGCTCTCGACTACCGAACGCTCGAGTACCGGCCGCGCCAGAAGGCGCGCTTCCCCGCTCTCGATCTGGCTCGCCCCATCGAGGATGTGCGCGAACGTCTGCGGACGCTCCTGCAGGGCACGGATCGCGCGGGGCGGTTCCTCTGGACGATCGTGAGCGAAACGCTGCGGTACGCGGCCCATTGTCTCCCGGAGATCGCCGATGATCTCGTCCAGGTGGACCGCGCGATGCGATGGGGGTTCAATTGGGAATTGGGCCCCTTCGAGACGTGGGACGCTCTGGGCGTGCGCGCTGTCGTGGAGCGTCTGCAGCGAGAGGGGCGCGCGATCCCACCTGTAGTGCAGGCACTGCTGGCGTCGGGGAACGAGACCTTCTATCGCGAGGAGGCCGGGCGCCGGTTCTACTTCGATCCGGCGGATGCGAGATATCGCGAGGAGGAGCGGCCTGCTGGCCTCCTGCTCCTCTCCGCGCTGAAGGCGCAACATCGTCTCATCCGCTCCAATCCTGGCGCGAGCCTCATTGATCTCGGCGATGGCGTCGCATGCGTGGAATTCCACTCGAAGATGAACACCATCGGCGCAGATACGGTACAGATGCTGCAATACGCGCTCGAGCGCCTCGCCGATGGGGAGTTCGAGGGATTGGTCATCGGGAATCAGGGCGAGCATTTCTCGGCTGGAGCGAACCTGATGCTCCTGTTGCTCGCGGCTGAGGAGGAAGAGTGGGACGAGCTGGATCTGATGATCCGCGCGTTTCAGCGAACGAATCTGGCGCTGAAGTATGCGGCGCGTCCGGTCGTCGTCGCGCCGTTCGGATTGACGCTCGGCGGAGGATGCGAGATCACGCTTCACGCGCCGAAGGTGCGCGCCGCGGCCGAGACCTACATCGGACTGGTCGAGACGAGCGTCGGCTTGATCCCGGCCGGTGGGGGGACGAAGGAGATGCTCCTGCGAATGCTCGAGCGCGCGCCGCGGGGAGACACGGTGGACCTCTTCCCCTATGTCCGGCAGGCGTTTGAGACGATCGCCCTGGCGAAGGTCTCCGGCAGTGCGCACGAAGCGAAGCGAATGGGTCTGTTGCGCCCGAGCGATGCCATCACGATGAATCGCGATTGGCTCATCGCCGATGCGAAGGCGACCGTGCTGGCGCTCGCGCGCGAGGGGTATGAGCGCCCTGCTCCTCCCGCCGAAATCCCCGTGCTCGGCGAATCGGGGCTGGCGGCGCTCAAACTCGGCATCCACCTGGCGTGGCGCGCCGGACAGATCACCGAGTACGATGCGCACATCGGGCGGAAGCTCGCCTGGGTGCTCTGCGGCGGCGATCTGCGAGCGCCGCGCGCGGTGACCGAGGACTATCTGCTCGATCTGGAGCGCGAAGCTTTCCTCTCGCTGCTGGGCGAGCCCAAGACGCGCGAGCGCATCCGCCACATGCTCACCGAGGGGAAACCGCTCCGGAATTGAGGCGGGCGATGGAGCGTCCGTCCCGTGGAGTCAGGAGGGAGATGCGATGCGAGAAGCGGTGATCGTCGCAGCGGTGCGAACCGCCGTCGGAAAGGCGCCCAAGGGGACGCTGCGCCACATGCGTCCGGATGATATGGCGGCCGTCGTGCTGGCCGAAGCCGTGCGCCGCGTCCCTGGACTGCATCCGGAGGAGATTGACGACATCATCCTCGGATGCGCCATGCCCGAGGGGGAACAGGGCATGAACGTCGCGCGCATCGCCGCCTTGCGCGCCGGCTTCCCCTATACGGTGCCGGCCATGACGGTGAACCGATTCTGCTCCTCGGGCCTGCAAACGATCGCGCTGGCGACGGAGCGGATCGCCGCGGGATTCGCCGAGGTGATCCTGGCCGGAGGGACCGAGTCCATGTCGCTCGTCCCGATGGGGGGGTATAAGATCGCGCCCAATCCCTATCTGGTCGAGCACTACCCGGACGTTTACCTGAGCATGGGCCTGACGGCCGAGAACCTCGTCCGCAAATACGGCATCTCGCGCGAGGAACAGGATCGCTTCGCGCTGCGCAGCCATGAGCGCGCCATCGCGGCCATTGATGCCGGGAAGTTCCGAGATGAGATTGTCCCGCTGCGCGTCCCCATCGAGGAGATGGACGAACGGGGCCGCCCGCGCGTGCGGGAGATCCTCTTCGATACGGATGAAGGGCCGCGCCGCGATACTTCATTGGAGGCATTGGCGAAGCTGAAGCCGGTCTTTCACGTTGAAGGCACGATCACCGCCGGCAACTCCTCGCAGATGAGCGATGGGGCGGCGGCCGTCGTCGTCATGTCGCGCGAGAAGGCGGAGGCCCTCGGCGTTCGACCCTTGGGGCGGCTCATCGCCTATGCCGTCGCCGGCGTCCCCCCGGAGGAGATGGGCATCGGGCCGGTCGCCGCGATCCCCAAAGCGCTGCGCATGGCGGGGCTGAGCCTAGACGATGTGGACCTGATCGAACTGAACGAAGCCTTCGCGGCTCAAGCCCTGGCCGTCATCAAGCTCCTGGAGCTGGATGTGAACAAAATCAACGTCAATGGAGGAGCGATCGCCCTCGGCCATCCGCTCGGTTGCACGGGAGCGAAGCTGACGGCGACCTTGCTCTACGAGATGCGACGCCGAGGTGCCCGCTACGGCATGGTCACCATGTGCATCGGCGGCGGCATGGGCGCGGCCGGAATCTTCGAGCGCCTGGACTGAGGTCATAACGGCGAAGGAGGGGACACGCTATGACGAGACCTGAAGATGAGCGGATCAAAGGCGGCAGTTTCCTGATTCGTGAGGCCTCGCCCGATGAGGTCTTCACACCGGAAGATTTCACCGACGAGCACCGGATGATCGCGCGCACGGCCGAAGAGTTCATGGAGCGCGAGGTCGTGCCCCAGGCTGAGCGAATCGAGCATCAGGATTTGGAGCTGATGGTCGAGCTGCTGCGGCGCGCGGCCGAGGTGGGGCTGCTCGCGGCCGAGATCCCCGAACGTTACGGCGGATTGGGCCTGGATAAGGTGAGCGCGATGATCATCTCCGAGAAGCTTGCAGCCAACAGCTCCTTCGCCGTCTCTCACGGCGGGCATACGGGGATCGGCACAGCGCCCATCGTCCTCTTCGGCACGGTGGAGCAGAAGCGGAAATATCTCCCCAAGCTCGCCAGCGGCGAATGGCTCTCGGCCTATGCGCTCACCGAGCCCGAAGCTGGATCGGACGCGCTGGCCGGCAAGACGCGCGCCGATCTCGCTCCCGATGGCCGTCATTATCTGCTGAACGGCTCGAAGATGTGGATCACTAACGCCGGATTCGCCCACATCTTCATCACCTTCGCCAAGGTCAACGGTGAACATTTCTCCTGCTTCATCGTCCATCGGGATACGCCGGGGCTGACCATCGGCCCGGAGGAGAAGAAGATGGGCATCAAGGGCTCCTCGACGCGAGCCCTTCTGTTCGAGAACGCGCGCGTGCCCGCCGAGAATCTGCTCGGCGAGATCGGCAAAGGACACAAGATCGCCTTCAACGTCTTGAATCTCGGCCGACTGCGGCTGGGCGCCAGTTGCGTGGGGGGATGCAAGATCGGTCTGACGGCGGCCCTGCAATACGCGAAGCAGCGTCGCCAGTTCGGTCGCCCCATCTGCGAATTCGGCCTGATCAAGCACAAGCTCTCGGAGATGGCCATTCGAACCTGGGTGGCCGAGAGCGCCGTCTATCGCACGGCGGGCCTCATTGACGCTGCGCTCTCGGGGCTCGACGAAGATGACCAACCGGCGCGCATGCAAGCCGTCGAGGAATACGCCATCGAGTGCGCGATCAATAAAGTCGTCGGGAGCGAGTTCGCCGATTACGTCGCCGATGAGGCCGTCCAGATCTTCGGCGGGAACGGCTACAGCGCGGAATACCCCGTCGAACGCTACTACCGCGATGCGCGCATCAACCGCATCTTCGAGGGGACGAACGAGATCAATCGTCTGCTCATCACGGGGATGCTCCTGCGGCGTGCGCTCTCAGGCCATTTGCCGCTTCTGCCGGCCATCCAGCGGACGATGCAAGACGTGCTTGCTCCATCGGCGCCCGAGCTCGACAGCGAAAGCCCGCTGGAGCGCGAGCGACGCCTCGTCACTCAGGCGAAGAAGATCGCGCTCCTGGTCGCCGGAGCCGCCGCGCAGAAATATCGCGAGCGCTTGACCGAAGAACAGGAGATCGTCGGCGCCATCAGCGACATGGTCATCGAGGTCTTCCTCATGGAGAGCGCCCTGCTGCGCGTCCTGAAGCTGAGGGCGCGGCGCGGTCCGGAATCGTGCGCCGTTCAACAGGACATCGCTCGCACCTACATTCACGATGCAATGGGGCGGATCGAGCTGCTCGCCCGTCAGGCCGTGAGCGCGCTCGCCGAAGGCGATGAGCTGCGCCTGCAGTTGGCAGCCTTGCGCCGCCTGTCCAAGTTCACCCCGATGAACACAATCGCCGCTCGACGCCGTATCGCCGATGCGCTCATCCAGGCCGGACGGTATATGTTGAGCGAGTGAATCGCCCCGCCGTCTGGCATCTCTAACTTAGGGGTTGCCCCATCTGTCCGTGAGGTGCGGAACGCCGATGGTTCACTCCCTCGCACGAGGTCCTCAGTGGTTTCGCACCCCGGGTGACTATACAGGCTATGGCTCATCGCCTTTCAGGGGGAATTGGCTCCTCAGGGAGGACTCGAACCTCCAACCCGCCGGTTAACAGCCGGCCGCTCTGCCAATTGAGCTACTGAGGAGCATTGCGGAAAGTAGCGTAGCAAAACGAGCGCGCTTTTGTCAACAGCCATCTCTCATCTTGCTGGCTCAACTCCGCAGCAGCGTCCCAAAGGGTTCGGCCACTTGTGCAAAAGCCTGATCGAAGCGCCGGGCATGATCCCCAATGCAGAGAGCCGCAGCAGATCGCTATGGGCGTGACTCCCCCCGATCCGCCTCACCGCACGGCGGCCTTGAGGACCTCGGTCTTCGTCTCCCTCCCGGTCGTGATGTGCCTCACAAAGTAGAGGAATCCATCGCGCCCCACCGCCTGCAGACTCCCCCAATCATCCCCCACCGGGATCGGACGAACGCGCGCTCCATCGGGCGAGAGAAGGTACAGCCTATAGGTGAACGGGCGATGAAGAACCCACGATCCTCCCTTCAGCTCGCGCTTCTGCAACCGGCTCTCCTGCGCCACGACGGCCAGAAGGAAGCTGCCATTAATGGAGGCGAAGTGATCCACCTCCACCATCCGACGGCCGCTCCCCGATCGCTCCATCTGCGCCTTGAGCTCCCCCAAGCCCAGGTCCTGCTCGTCCCACTTTCCCGCCTCCAGGGAGAATCGCCGCAACCGCAAGGTCTCCGGATCGAGCCAAAACAGGTCCTGACCTCGGACGATCAACCGCTGAGCCCGCCAGATCACGCGCCTGACCCCCTCCGACTCATCGCGCGGAATCATGTCCAGCACCTGCCCATCAGCCCCAATCCGATAAATCCACATGCGGGATTCGAAGGCCTCGGCCTGCCCAGATACCCTCACACCGACCAGGAACACTTCCCCGCCCTCTGCCGGTTCTACGGCCTGAGCGATGAACTCGGGCACATCGAAAGAACGACGCAGACGCCCTTCGGCATCGAAGATCAGCCCGCGCGTGACCAATCTTCCCGGCGTATCCGACGCCCCGCCGATGACGACCAACTCGCCGCTGGGAGCGATGCGAAAATCTATGAACCTCAGCAGTCGCTGCTCTCCGGGCCGCAACTCGAACACACGCTCGCCATCCGGCCGAAGCTTCACGATCGCCTTCGGAGAGCCCCAATAGAGCATCCCCGCGCGGTCAACCTCCAGAGAGAAGAGACGGAAGCTCTCGGCAAGCATCCTCCGCTCAATGACCACCAGCTCCTGAGGGGAAGCGTGCAGCCACGCCTGACCCCCGAACATCGCGAGGATCACCAGCACATGCCTCGCTGCGCTTTTGCCCGACATAATCCCCTCCGACCATATCCCTCACCGAAGACCGACCCCCTGTCAGGATCGGCCCCGGAGGGCAAGCAATGTCCCGGTCATCTTCAGCCCATAATTCTCGGACGATGTCACTCTCCGCACAGAAGAGTGAAGCACAAAGATACAGATTTTGCCAACATTGCCTATTCCCGAAGGGTAAGATCACCTCACAAAAGTAATTCGTGCACCGAACCTCCACGCACGTTTGCTCTCCATCTCTGCTGGGCGGACAACACAAAGCATCTTGCGAGCGTATGGTGTACGTGTACGTATATCCGCAGCCTCCTTGAAGTGCCGCCGATCCGGAAGAAGAAAGAGCCCGTGAAGCTGTCGCCGACGGATTCCATGCAATAGATGAAGCTCCCAGGACTACCCCGACGGCCATGCCGCGTCGGAGAAACTCTCGCGTCAGGCGCATGGCATCAACCTCCTCACGGTCGTTTCGCAGCACCTCGACAGCCTCAAGTATACTGTCTGTCTGTCAAGCCCGTTTCTCACGGGCGGCGCGGGCTGACGCTCGGTCCCTTTTCATCTCCCTTGGTCACTCCCGTGACACTGTCTCACGATGGAAAGCAGCGCGGCGTAGGACGGCTCATCTTCTCGGAGAGCACCGGAGTGGACCCACAAGATGATTCCGCGAGGCGAAACTACAACGGCCTGAGGAATCGCCGTGATGCGATAGGCCCTCCAGAGGGTTTGATCTGGAAGGGAGATGATCTCGAAGCCCCGAGCATGGCCTTGAGCCCATGTGGCCGTCTCTTGGAGAGGATCTAAGGAGACTCCGAGGAGGTCCCAACACTCCCGATTGATTTCGCCAGACAATCGCTCCCAACGAGGAAATTGTTCCTCACACGCTCGACACTTCGGCGAGAAGAACACCAACACCCATCCTTTTCGACCGGGAACGAGAACCTCCCGACCTTCGAGCGTCACGGCCTGAAACGAAGGGACCCGATCCCCCACCAGCGCCCTCGCGGGCCCGGATAATCCACCCCTGACCTGCTCAAGCTCAGCCTGCAATCTCAGGTTCTCTCGCAACAAGGCGACCGAGAAAAGGAGTGCCAGGAATGCCGCCGAGCAGGCGATCGCTAAGTTGAGACCTTGAGAGAAGCGAACCCTCATCTCCCATCACCGCACGAGTCTCAGTTCCTCCCGAGGTCGGCTTGCCTTTTAAGGCCCCTTCGCAAGCGGCGATGACCGCCCTGGCTCGCAGGACCGGATGGGTGAGCGATCGCGCGAAGGCCATCGCGCCATAGAAATCTCGCGCGCCGAGGAGTGAAAAGGGGAGTTCGAAAGAGAACACGCGCGCCTCAACTGCGTAGGCGAATGAGAAATCGCCGATCGTGATGAGGTTCCCCAGCGACACCTCCCCATCGAAGTCCTTCGTCCGATTGATCGTCTCCACCGCCTCCTGAAGTGCTGGGAAAGCGGAAGGACTGTTCATGAGGGCGTGGAGAGCCGCCAGGCCCAGAAGGAGAGACGCCTTCACGCGATCCGGCTCCAATTTCCGGGTGATCTGCTCCGCTTCGATGAGCGATCTCATCGCCTCGGACGGATCGCCGGATGAGAACTGATGATGGGCGATCACGGCCAGCAGATACGCCTTCAAGGAAGGCTTCATCGGCCGACGCACATGCTCCAGCGCCTCGGCGAGATTCCCCGCACGGATCGCTCTCTCGGCCACAAGGTAGTGAACGAAAGAGAGAACCTCCTCGCGTTGTTCGCGTGAGATCTTCTCCGCGATCTCGAAGGCTCGCTCGAAATCCCCCTCCCGAATGGCGCGGTTGAGGGCGAGGAAGAAGAGGCGATCCCGCACCTTCGGGTCCGTCGCTTTTTCGGCTTTCTCCAAGAGGTTCTCGCCATCATCCGGCTGCGGCGCGAGCGAAGAAGGAGATCGTGACGCAGCGCGCTCTAACGACGCCCGTTCCCCCTGAGGGAAGAGAGCGGCGAGCAGGTTCCGTTGCCGTTCGAGTTCATCGGCGAGAGCCGGAAGAAAGCGATGACAGTGGGGCAAGATCACGCTGAGGAAGAAGAAATCTCCACGAGGACCCCACAGTGGCCCTCGGCCGGCATATCGTTCTGGAGCCAACAGCGGAGGGATCACGCTCTGAAGGAACTTCACGGCCATCTCCGAATCAACGGTGCCACGCCGATACCCCGGCAGAGAGAACATCCGAGGCCCCTCCCCCGTCAACTGCAGGGGGAATGCGGGCGAGAAGACATACGCGTAAAGCAGAAGGAGTTCGTTCACATCCCCCGCTCCCTGGCTCGCGATCCGGGAAGTCAAATCGAGGAAAAGGAGATCGGCCTGCGCGCGCGCTCTCTCCCGCAGATCGAGGAGAAACAGCAGTCCCTCCCAACTGAGGAGACTCCTCATCCTTCTTTTCGCCATATAGCTGGCCAAATCCGGATGGTCCTCGATCAACCCTCGCGCGAGCTGTACATAACTGACCTGGGCGGACGACGTCGTCTCGGCAGACGCCGACCTCTCATGAAGCTCATCGAGCAATCTCTTGGCCAAATCCTCATCGTGCTGCGCGACGCGGCTGATGATCCGCCTCTGCAGGGCGTTCCGCTTTTCCCGCCATTGGTCGTCCTTCGCATCGCCTTCCTCCATTTTGAGCATCTCCTCAAAGGCACGGGTGAGAAGCGACTGGGCCTTCTCCGGATTCTCGCTTCCGAGGATCTCGGCAATCCGAACGATGAGTTCCAGGCGTTGCTCCTGCCGCTCGATGTCACGCATTTCATCGGGCAACAAGGAGAGCGTCTCAAGAGCCGCCTCTCGCGGATTCGATGGCTCTTCCCGCTGTGGACTCATCCGACCCCTGCTCCAGATAGTTGAGGCCACGCCGGTCATGAGAAAAGCGAGCAGAGCGAGGCGATACGCGCCCCTTCCGCACATACGCTCCTCCTTTCGTCATGAGACCCTGGCCGTCCAGCCAATCGTCTCCCTTGGACGAAGCAAGCACACCGCTTCGTCCGAAATATCGGCTCCTCCCAGGATGGGCTCGATACAGGCCCTCCCATCACGGCGACGCCCATTCGTTTCTTCAGCAGGGCCCGAAGAAGGGGAGCGTTCTCCCCACGCTCCCCCATCTGATGATCCCGCCGTTTGATTCACCGTGTCGTTCAGTCAAGGAGGGTAGGGATCCAGCAGTTGACGACCCGACAATCTCCTCCCCTGATCACCCCGTACTCGCCCGTGGCGGGATAGTAACAGTTACACTTTGGAGCTGCCTCGTCGTCTTGCGCCCACGCGGGAGCGGAGACCCACACCCCCACAAGAGCCAGCGTTATCGCCAAGAGGGTCCAGGGAGCCAACCATTTCAACCTTTCCATGGCATTCACCTCCTCCTCTGAGCTTTTCAGGCAGCGCCCATTATACTGTCTGTCTGTTAAGTCCCTTTGGGACAGGTCACCGATCTCCTCAAGACTGCTCCGGCTACCCCCATCGTAAAAGCCCTTAAGCGGAGATCATGAGCGCGAGGCGTCCGCGCGCTTGTTCTCCTTCTGGATCTCTTCTACGAGCCAGCGAGCTAAAACGAGCAGGAACCGGGAGCGCAGCGCGGGCGAGCGAATCCCCCACGCCGCGAGGCGCATGCCTTGAAAGTCTCCTCGCACGAGGAGCATAAGTGCTGCGGGAAGCTCGATCTGATCGAGATCCGGCCGATAGGTGAGCGAGAATTTCCCCGGCATGTAAAGAACTCTTCCGAACGACTCCGAGCGCACGTCAAGCCTCTCTTCCGGCGTCGCCTCATTGGCAGCTTTCACGGCATCAAGCAGAATCTGATAAGCCCGCGACGAATCCACGCCGGCATAGAGGCTGGCGATCTCAAAGAGGCATTCCGCTCGACGGGGCGTCGGGCTGGCTCGCCACGCCTCCTGCCAGGCTTTCTCCAGAACCATCCGGACAGTATCCTCGTGGCGATCGCGGAGCATCGCGCGAGCGATCTCAATCAACGCGCGCGACCGCAGGGCGGACTCCGGGAGAGCGGGGATCATGCGCTCCGCGTCCTCAAACTGGCGGTCGGCGATGTGCTTGTGTATTCGCTTGATTCTGACTTCGGTCACGGTCACTTCGCGCATCTTCGCGTCGGTGATCTTCTCGGCCACCTGCTCTCCCTCATCAGGAGCGACGGCCAGAGCCAACTCCCGCAAGAGCTGATCTCGCACGGACGTGCGCGGTTCTCGCTCGATTCGTCGCAGGCGGTCTTCGAGGCTCTCTCCTTCGCCGGGCGTTGGCGCAGAAGGCCGCCGCTCGGTCGGCACCACGTCGGCCAGAGCCCGCGCGAGGGTCATCGCCGCAGCCGCACGAGCCGGCTCCTCGAATCTCTGGAACAGCGGAAGATACTCTCGATTCAGGGAGAGAATAAAGGCCTGGTTCTCCCGTCCAGCCCCTTGAGCCGGATTCGCCCGCACCTGCTGCCAGAGGAACTCGGCATGCGCCAGGACTCGCGCAAAAACCGAACGCGCTTCCTTCTCCAGAGGCTCCAGCGAATCGCTCCCCCGAAAGCGTCGGCTGAGGTACATCCCCAAAACCGCAAGGAATGAGCTTTCGAACTCCGTCGGAAGAGGGAAACGAGACAGCACGAGACGAAAAAGCGCATCCCCCAATTGGGGAGCCCCCGAAGCCGAGGACGTCAAGGCCAAGCTCACAACCGCTGGGATCGGACTGCCCGGCGACAGGATGCGGCCTGCCACATCCAGCAGCAAGGATACCTGTGGTGAGGACTCTCCCACGGATGCATCCCACAACATCCCGAATACTTCCTGATAAAGCGCTCTTCGAGTGATGCCCGCCGTCGCTCCGGCCACCTCATCCTCCTGAAGTCGCTCGATCACATCTACGGCGAACTTCCGATCTCGACGAATGACCGTTCGAAGGAGCTCTCCAAAAAGCTCCCGCCGCCGCTGCTCGAGGACCGCCTGCTCTCTCGCTCCCTCACTTCGGGCCTCCGTCCTCATCCGGGCGATCTCATGGATCAGCCCCTGAAAGAGGCGGCGCCCTTCCGGTTCATCGAGCGCCCACAGGAGATCGGCCACTTGAATGCGAATCTGCAGACGGCGGATGGGATCAGCGATCCGCTTGCTCTCCTCTGTGATCTCTTGAAGGAGAATCATAGCCTCTCTCTTTCTTCCCTCGACTTCAGGCGATTCGTCCTGCTGAAGCGAAGAGGAGCGTTCCGACTCCTGCAACTGCGCGGTCGCTCCTGCCCTTGTCCCCTCAGCCTGCAGAAGATGTATCCCCGGTCCGGGCCGAGCGAGAGCAATGGGAACTCCGTCCATGACAAGCCCGATGAGCAGGAGTCGAGCACACAGTCCCCTCACCCCAGCCGATGACAAACGGACCAATGAGAATGAAGATGCCTCCACGCAGAGGCAACAGTGATTCTCCACCTGACGAGCCAAATAGAGAGGCCGCGAGCGTGAGTTCCTCATTATCCCCTCCTTTTGGGCCAAAAGTATATCCTCCTCAGGAGAACGGTCAATCCCCTTCAGCAGCAAGACCGGCCTCCGAACCAAAGCCCTACGATCGAGTGTCCCCCTCTCACGGATAATTGAAAGACGCAGGACGCGACCTTTTTGCGGCAGGCTGGTCGCTGGCTCTTTCCTTCACGGCAGAGCGGCTTGAACGCACCTCGCCTCGAGCCCGGAGTTGCTCGTTCGCGCCATCACGGTTCCAGAGCACGCAGGATCTCATCGAGAATCTTCTTCTCACCCTGCGCGTTCACCGGCATGCCCGTCCAGACGGCTCGACACACGTGCCGAGCATCGAGAAGATAGTGAGAGATGCCTCCCGCTATTCTCAGCTTCGCTTCCACCTGATCGCAGGGGGCGAAGAACACGTCCGCCTCCAATCCCGTGTGCTGAACGAACGTCCTCAGTTCATCGAAGGATCGAGCGCAGCCGATCACCACATAGGAAGCTCGATGGGCCGGAAGCGCCCGCTTGATACGATTCCAGAATGGAACGCTCTGAACGGCGAAGGGACAGGAGAGAGAGAAAGCGGTGACGAAGAGGAATCGGGCGTTGACCCCGGGAAAGGGTGCTCCCGTTATGGATTGGAGCTGCGGAAAAACAACCCGTTCGCCCACGCGGACCGTCGCTTTCGGTCGGACTTCCCTGGGCCGTTGCGTGATCGCAATCCGGATGAATCCGACTCCCGCATAGGCAAGGCAAAAAGCCGCCAGGGCCAGGACCACGCGCTTCACGATCGCCTCCCGAGCCTCTCGATTCACCCATCAATACGTGGTTCGCAGCTCGCTCCTTCACAAGCGGTGCAGCACTCGCAGTGCACATAGTGACACGTCCCTTCCACACAATCAACACTTGTGCATTCACACCCTCCCCACCCCCAGATGCAGATATTCGTGCACCCTCCCCCCTCTACGGGACAAGGCCCCGAAGCCGCGACGGGAGAAGAGAGAGCTACCGCACCACCAAGGAGCGCGAAAAAGAGAATCGTCACCACTTCCTGTCGGAACGCGTGGAGAACTTTTTTGATGCTCACGCCCATGGCATTCACCTCCTCCTCTGAGCTTTTCAGGCAGCGCCAATTATACTGTCTGTCTGTCTGTCTGTCTGTCTGTCAAGTCCCTTCTTTGGCTGAGGAGGTGACCGGGGAAGGTCCTGCACGAACAGGCTGGCTGCCGTCTCCAGCGGCCGCCGGGACAGGTCCCGGAGTGTCCCGGACATGGAGAGCCTCGCACCCCTTGTGCGAGTGGCATCCGGGTGCAATCGAAACAAAGGAGGGCCGGCTCCTGAGAGCCTTGCACCCCTTGTGCGAGTGGCATCCCCTGCCCGCGTTCCGGGCGGGGAGAATCTCACATCCCCTAGCGCACTTGATCCGTCTCCCTCAGGACGTAGCCGTAGATCTCCTCCAGGCTGAGCGCCTCCACCTCGATCTCCCCAAGCCCCGCCTCCCTCACCCGCACTTGCCGAAATAACGGCGCCTCCTCCAGAAAAAATCCCACCCGCCGCTTGATCTCCACCTCGTGCCCCGCTCACTCCCGCCAATACCATATCCCCCCATTCGAGGCGAATCTTCAAGCGCCGGAATCTGCTATTGCTCACAAGGGCGTACGACGTCAACAGAATCCCGGATCGGGGCTCAGGACAGCTTGAACTGCCGGAAGAGGTTCACGATTAGGATGGCGAGCACAAAGTGGACGCCGGCAACAGCAGCCGGGGTGAACCCATACAGCAAATTCCCAAAGACCAGGGCGAGCAAAAAGCCGAAGACGGTGCGGTCGGGAATCGCTGGCTTCGCGCGATGGAGACGGCTCAGCAAGAGCCCGATAAGCCCCCACGCTAACAGTTGCACGGCAGCGGAGACGACGAAGAAGGACGCGGTGGGCCAGGACACGGGGAGTTTCCAATCACCCCACAGGGAAATCCACCCGTGCACTCCAAGCACCACCGAGGCTACGAACAAGCTGTATCCAACAATGCGATGTACTCGTGAGCTCACTTCACTCCTCACTGTCAGAAGCAACGCGGGGCCCGCACTAAGCAACAGGCCAAGTCGCAGGAACACGCTGGCCCACACGTCCGATTGCAACACAATTCGTCCAAAGAGCACGGAACCAGAAAGGTGCAGTGTACCGCACAACACGCCACACAACAAAGCTCCCCCAACAAGCCTCCCTCATCCGAGGTGAAGCCGATCTGAGCCTAGTAAGATGGAATGGTGATCGCAGGCTCATTCGCCCGGGGCATCCGCCGTAATCTTGTGGTCTGTCCGTTGATGATGAGCCAGGGATGGTCAAAGGACAAAATGAGAACCTCTTCGGCGACGACAATGATCGCCGCCCTTCGGTCCGCCCCCAGAGTCGCTACCTCCCAAAGCTTGTGAAGCCTATTCCGCACCGGATCGAAGAGGAAGGCCCTGACCCACCCTTGCTCCGGGCGATAGTTGATCAGGTACATGAGACGCTCGCCCAGGGCATGGCGAACCTCAGCGGCCCATATCTGGCCCGGCAAGAGGGGAATGCGATCACTTTGTAAATCTGCGGGCGATCCCCCAAAGGGGACCTGATGTGGTTCTGCCACCATCAGAGCAAGATCGTGACGCTTTGGAACGGGTGCGTTTGTCGGAACGATATCGGCCTGCAGGGGAAAAAATGGGAGGATCGGCAGCTACCAAGATCATCCCGACGGCCACGCCGCGTCGGAGAAACTCTCGCGTCAGGCGCATGGTATTTCCCTCCTCAAAGATTGTCTGACATCCACCTTGGTGGCCCCAAGTATACTGTCTGTCTGTCAAGTCCCTTTGCAGGGGGGCGCCGGATTGTCCAAGCCCTGGGCTATCGGGCCACGGGGAGAGACGCTGATGGTTCCTTTGGTCGGAAGGTGGGTGGGGAGCCAGAGAAGAGGAATCTGCTCCTGCGCATCACGATCCCCAGATCCGCTCTAGCGGCGAGGAGTTGAAACTTCAGAGTCAAGGACTTTTCTATCATCGTTCGTCCAAGCTCCAGCTCGCTTGAGTCAGTCCGTGACCCTCTGCGATAGGATAAGGATGACAATCCAGAGCCCGACTTCGTAGAGGAGAAGGAGGCCAATGTAAGGAGAGGCGGTCCTCCACCGCTCGCCAAGAGGTCGTTCCTTGTAGTGGAATCGAGGAATGTCCGAAACATCGAGCGGATCATCCCATCCGAAATCCGGATTGGCTTCGCGGAGCTTTTGAATCTTTCGCGAGACGGTCTCACCGGCCAAGCGCCTCCAGTTTTCAATAGAACGGGCGACATGCTCAGCGCTCGAGCTCCCCACCCCCGCGAGCTCGGATACGGCCTGAACCATACAGAACGCGGGGGATAAAGAAGCAATTCGTCGCGTGAGGCGCTGTTGAGCGGCGAGCCTCTGTCGGAAATCCTGGGCGAGCCGCGCCGCCTTCTCTTCGTAAGGCCTGTTGAGGGTCGTGAGTTCTCCTGATGCCCAGATCTCCCCGAGCGAGAGTCCCTTTTTGAGTAATTCGTTCACTCGCGCTCGCGCGGCTACCTGGCGCTCTTGCTCAATGCGCTTCAGCTCTCGAGCGACAATCACCGGCGAGGGGACCGGTCTGATCGACGCGCTCACATGGGAGCTCAGCATCGGCGCGAGGAGCACAATCGCCACCCAGAGAAAACTCAATACGATGATCGAACTAGAGGATCGCCGCGCGCAATACGATACAAGGAGCCCGAGGGTGAAGAAGACAGAGAGATAAAGGCCATAAACGAGTGCACTCAGACCCCACGCTATCCACTCCTCGGGACCCCAGTTCACCTCGGGATCAAGCTCGATATAAATCGAAGCGAGGCCGACAGACAGGACCAGCGGAGAAAAGATGAGGAGATTTCCCGCCCACCACTTTTCGGTCAAAATCCGCGCGACGGAGATCGAATGAGCCCGCATCAGATTCCACGTGCCGCGCTCGCGCTCACCGCTGACAGTATCATAAGCGAGGACGAGAGCCCACAGACTTCCCAGGAGGCCTATGAGAACCTGGAAATCCAGATGAGGCTGCAGCAGATCCAGGGGATTCTCTTCGATTACTTGCTCTGGAGCAGAAAACACATCGGCAGGGGGATTCGACTCATGAAGGAGCACGCTCATCCGAGGGGGCGGAGTATATGGCACAAAGATCGTCCAGAGGCGATTGGCATGAGCGTACTTGTCGAGAAATGCCTCCTGATCGGCCACAAGGGTATGATACGCCTGTAGCCGCTGGCGATAATGATGAAGCCGTACGGAGCTGCAGACGGCGGCAGAGAGGATGAAAAGAAGAGAGCCGACGGCGAACCGAAGGCTCAGCACATGGTCCAGCAGCTCCTTGCGGAAAATCAGCATCTCCCCCTTCATCCGGATCGAACATCCGCTTTCAGGAACAAGGTGTAGGCCAACAAGAAGAGGATCACATTCTCGAGCACGAGAATCCCCCCACTCCACGCGATCGTTCCATCTCCGCCGGCCCAAGGCGACCGCGGGCGGTAAGTGAACGGAGGTCCCTTCTCCTCCGCTGCGCTGATCGGCAGGCTATAATAGTAACGGGCGAGCGCCCGTTGAAGATCCAGATAGTCTCTGGGGCTCGTCCCAGCGAACGATGTCGCGATCACACGATAACACCCCACGGGTGAGGACATGCTGAGGTAATCGGCGTAAACGATCAAACGCTCGAGCTTTTGCCGATAGTCTTCGAACAACCGGCGGTTCTCCGAGACGATCCGCTCGAACATCTCCCGCACCTTTTGAGTGGAATATGATTCACCACGGCGTTCGGCCCGCTCCCGTTCCACCACTGATCGAATCCATACGTGAGAACGCTTCTGGAGGAGAAATTCCCGCGTGGGAACACCGACGAACTTCTCCGCCAGTAAGGGAGAGACGGAGGGAATGCCAAAGACGGCAATCACCCAGCAAAAGAGGAGCACGATGAGGCTCGTGGCCGACCGGGAGAACAGAATAGAGGCGCAGACACCGAGGAGAAAGAAAAAAGAGATCAGGGCGGCACCGGCTCCCCATATCACCCCCAGTCGCCCCAGATCCTCGAGGGTGAGCGGCACACCGCCGAACACAATCAGGAGGACCGTTCCCAGAAACACGCTCCCGAGAAATGGGACGAGGATGCACATCTGGGCCCCGAGAACTTTCCCCAAGATCACGACATCTCGCGAGACCGCGTTCGAGAGGAGAAGCGGCAAAGTTCCCACCTCCCTCTCCCCGCTAATGAGATCAAAGGAGAAGAAGATCGCTGCCAGCGTCATCACCACCCCTACTAAAAAGAACAAGTCCGGGATCACGAAGAAACCCGTCCCTTGCTCCCTGATGGGAAGACTCCCCCAAATGATTCGACTCCACCAGTTAGAGGTAAAGGTCCGACCCATCAGCGCATCGCATCCTTTAACAAAGAGGCTCAAAGGACGGGGAGCAATGGAGACTTCCCACGGGCTGTTGAGCACCGGAGAGAAGTGCGCCAGACGTTGCTTGTAGTCGGTCCACATTGTGTAAAAGCTCACGATGACCAGCAAAAGAGCGATCACCATCACCACTTGGGCTTTGAACAACCGGATATTCCGGCGCATCTCCAAGAGGGCGAATTCCCAGATCATGGCGTACCGAACCTTCACTTCAGAGCATCCCCTTCCCCAAGCAGACCTCGAGCGATCACACGCCCACAGCAAGCTATAGAAAAAAAATACTGCCTGTCAAGTCCCTGTGCAGGGGGGGTGCCGGATTTTCCAAGCCCTGGGCTATCGAGCTACGGGGAGAGACGCTAGGGTGAAGCGAATCCACTCACCAGAAGGTTCCTGCGCTGGATTCTATCTTCAGGTTGAAGTCCATCGCTCATCTGAGGCCTCGCCCGCTTCAGCCCCCTCTTCTGGACGGACGCGCCAGACGTAGATCTGGCGAGCGATCTCTTCGTCCAGGGCGATCTCCGTCTCCTCGCACCGGAGGACGATACTCGGCCATCGCTGCACGAGCTGAACGGAAACGCCGGGCATGATCCCCAATGCAGAGAGCCGCAGCAGACGGGCATGTGAGCGCGTGCTCACATAGGCGACGCGCGCCGTCTCGCCAAGCGCCAGACGATCGCAAGGCACGAGGATGGCCTTCACCTGCTCCTCCGCTTGTCGGCAACATTCGCCTTCGGGAATAGGACGTCCATGCGGACACACGCGCGGATGGCCGAGCAGTGTGCAAATCGCTCGCGTGATCCCCTCCGCGAGGAAATGCTCGAATTCACAGGCAGCCGCTTCGGTCTCCTCCACGTCCACTCCCAGGACATCGCACATCAAGCGCTCGGCCAACCGATGGCGGCGAATGATGGGCGTCGCCACCGCGCGTCCCTTCGAGGTGAGGCGCAGATGTCCCGAAGGCTGTCGCACAATAAGCTCTTCGCGAAGCGCTCGCTCCAACAACCGATCCGTCACCTCCGCATGAGCGATGCGACGGACGTCTTGAGGGAACGCCTCTCCCTGTTCCTCCAACGTCCACAGGGCTTCGAGCAGCTCGCCGAGTTCCCGATCCACATCCATGCCTGTCCCTCCATCAGGAGAACGCGCGAAGAGTCCTCAGGATCCACCCGAGTGCTCCACCCACGGCGAAAGCGAACGGGAGGATGAAACCGACGATGGCGAGGGCGCGCCTCCACCCTTGTTCCCTCGCGATGACGAGGAAATTCGCCAGGCAGGGGACGAAGAGTGTGATCACGACCAGGCTGACGATGATCTGAGTCGTTGTCAGCGCCCCCTGCTGTGCCAGATCGAAGAGCCCGGCGGCTCCGTAATCTCGACGCAAGAATCCCATGAGGAACACGCGGGCAGCCGCGGCCGGCAAGTGGAGCCAGCCGACGACGAGCGGGCGCACTCCTTCTTCGATCGCCTCGATTCCCGTTCGCGCGCCGAATCGCACGCGATCCAGGAGAAAGAGCACCAGCGTCGCTCCCAGAAAGAGGGGGACGACCTCGGCCAGGAACCACCGCAAGCGAAGCCACGTCTTCAGCAGGATATTTCGCATGAGCGGGGCGCGCAGAGGGGGTAATTCGAAGATGAAGTCGCTGCGCTCACCCGAGAGCAGGCGCGAGGCCAGATGGCCGACGAGCACAAGCTGTGAAGCGACGACGCCAAAGACCGTGAGCATCACGGCCGGCGAATAGGCCGCGGCGATCCCCAGAATCACGCCCAATTGCGCTGAGCACGGCACGCCGAGGGCCAGGAGCAATGTCGCGATCAACCGCTCGCGCGGAGTATTGAGGATGCGGGTCGTCATCGTCGCCATCGTATCGCATCCGAGGCCGAGCACCATCGGCAGGATGGCCTTCCCGTTGAGCCCCATCACGCGCAAGAGGCGGTCCGAGAGGATCGCCAGACGCGGTACATACCCACTGTCCTCAAGGACGCCAAAGGCGAGGAAGAATGTCCCGACAATGGGGAGAATGATGGCGATGGCATACGTCACCCCCATGGAGATGAGCCCGTAGGGGCCGACGAGCAGGTCATGGAAGAACCCCGGCGGGAGCAGTGACCGAAGCCACGGCACGAGATATGCCCCGAAGAGCGTCTCCTCCAACACCCCCACGAGCGCTTGAGCGCCCGTGCGGCCGACCACCTCATAGACGAGGACAAGGATCACGAGGAGGATCGGGATGCCCGTCAGCGGCTGACGCGTCCATCGTCCCATATCCTGGAGGAACCGCGCGCTCCGCCGCATGAGCACGACGATGGGAACGACCAGTGGGGCGAGCAGCGCGAAGATCCGAACGGCCTCGGTGAACACTCCGAATCCCTCCCCACCCCGAGGGCCAAAAAGAAGCTGGTGCCAGAGATCGAGCCGATGGGCGTGGAAGAACGCCCAGGTGGGGTCGGCCACGTATCGCCGGATGAGCGCGCCGAGCATCGTCGCCAGAGTCGGCCACTGAGCGTATCCCCCCACCTCTTCCCAGGCCAGGAGCCCCACTCCACTCAGCAACAGCACCATCCAGAATCGAAATGCCGAAGGCGTCAATTCGGGTCGCGCTCGTTCCCCGCCCTTCCTTTGGAGGGTGAGGAGAGCGTTCTCCAAAAACTGCGCGCGAGCGCGTTCAAGCTCCCGACAGAGCCAGCGCGACGTCGGGCATCCCCGACACGATCCGCGTTCGGGCGTGGGAAGGGACTCCCGCAGATACGGCACGCGCGCCAGGCGCGAGCGTCCCAAGAGCTGCTCCACTTGCTGTCGAAACCGTGCCTCCCCTACCTCCATCCACTCGACGAGCAAACCCATGGGGAGATCGGACCCGGCGACTGTTCCCAGGACCTCGCGCTGTTGCTCCTCAAGCGGGTTTCGCGGAACGGTCGCCCGCGGAATCGCGCGCAGCAGATGGCGGATCCCGTAGCCATAGGTGGCAATGGTCTCGACCACAGGGATTCCAAAAAGTTCGGCGAGTGCCTCAGTATGAATCTCGATGCCGCGCTCGCGCATCTCATCCACCATGTTCAGGACAAGCACCATCGGCCGCCGAAGCTCGACCAGTTGGAGCGCCAGCAAAAGTGTGCGGCGAAGGTTCTTCGCGTCGGCGACCTGCACGATGACGTCCGGCTGCTCCCGCAGCAACAGCTCGCAGGCCACGCGCTCATCTTCGGACTGCGGAACGAGGCTGGTGACGCCGGGCGTGTCTATGACCTCGTATTCGATCCCCTCCAGAGACAGCCGACCGCGAGAGATCTCGACGGTCGTCCCCGGATAGTTCGAGACCACGGCATAGCGCCCCGTGAGGTGGCGAAAGAGCGCCGACTTCCCGACATTCGGATTCCCGATGAGGACCACTTTCCGCCGTCGCGGTGCCGGTGACATAGTCCGCCTCGCAACACGCCCTCTCAAGCAACCACCATGCCGACTCACGCCGTCTCCTGCCGCCACCCCACCGGGAGCGGCCCTATCTTGGGCGAAGGGGATCGCTTGCTTCTTCTCCAGGAGCGGGCGAGCCGACCGGAGGACGGCACGCGGGTTGGGGCTTTTGCCCCAGTGTGAGGGTATTTTTCCCAAGGGGCGGATCAGCAGGTCTTCCCTCGACTGAGATCTCTCCTGTCAACTTCTCGCAGAGGAATCGAATGCCCTCACCGAGGGAGCTTGTTCGAAGCCTCCGCGCGGCACGGCGATTGC
This sequence comes from bacterium HR10, assembly GCA_002923315.1. Lineage (GTDB taxonomy): Bacteria > Acidobacteriota > Blastocatellia > HR10 > HR10 > HR10. The sequence continues at coordinate 8,009 of BEHM01000012.1, read as the reverse complement.
TACGTGAATCCTCGCGAGAGAGGGGGGATCATGTCGGGAGAGGAATTGGCCCGCGAGATTCGCCACGAGCACGAGATGCTCGCCGCGCTCATGCAGCGGTTGCACGAGGACCTGACGGCTCTCCGATCCTCATGGGCATCCGCGCGCGACGATCTGCGCGCAGTTCTGGACCATCTCCGGCGTCATTTCGCCCTGGAGGAGGAAGGAGAATTCATGGAGGACGTCGTGCAGCGTTGGCCGCATGCCGCTTCACACGTGGAAGCCCTTCGCGCCGAGCACGAGCAGCTCCTTCGAGAAGCGAAGCGCCTCATGGAAACGGGCGATCGCGCGATCGAAGGCCGGCTGATGAGCGCATGGGCGGATGAGTGCCTTCGCCTCCTCTCGGCCATACGGGAGCACGACCGGAAGGAGAACCACCTGATCCAAGAGGTCTTCTGCCTCGATGTGGGCGGGGGCGATTGATCGCGCTCTGGGGCAGCGCGGGCTCAGGAAAGCCCTTTCGAGCAGGGCCGCAAGCATCAGCATGGAGCAGAAGGAGCATGAGCGTTGAGCCGACGGTGCACACCCCATCGCGTGCGGTGCGCCGGCCGCGCGGCCGCGTCTTCCTGCTCACCGAACGCTGCAAAGGCTGTCGGTTCTGCGTGGAATTCTGCCCTCGACACGTCCTGGCGATGTCTGACCGCTTCAACAGCAAGGGGTATCACGTCCCCGCCGTCATCGCCGAAGAGCTGTGCACTGATTGCAAGATGTGCGAGCTGCTCTGTCCGGAATTCGCCATCTACGTCGTTCGCCTCGAGGAGGAGCGATGAAGCGCGGACCTGCGGTGCTCACCGGCGTTCATTTCATCAACGGAGACGTCGCGTGCGCTGAGGGCGCTTTGGCCGCCGGTTGCCGGTTCTTCGCGGGATATCCGATCACGCCGGCGACGGAAATCGCCGAACGCATGGCCGAGCGCCTGCCGGAAGTCGGAGGGACATTCATCCAAATGGAGGACGAGATCGCCTCCATCAGCGCGGTGCTCGGTGCGTCCTGGGCCGGCGTGAAGGCTATGACGGCGACCTCCGGTCCCGGCTTCAGCCTCATGATGGAGAATCTGGGCTTCGGTTACATGACCGAGACGCCCTGCGTCATCGTGAACGTCCAGCGCGGGGGGCCTTCAACCGGATTGCCGACCCTGGTGGGGCAAGGCGATATGATGCAAGCGCGTTGGGGATCGCATGGCGACTATGAGACGATCGCCCTGGCGCCCAGCTCCGCGCAGGAGATGTTCGATCTGACCATCGCCGCCTTCAACCTCTCGGAGAAATATCGCCTGCCCGTTCTGATCATGAGCGATGCCGTCATCGGTCACATCACGGAGCGGGTCATCATCCCGCCGGAAGAAGAGATCCCGATCGTGAATCGAAAGCGGTTCACCGGCCCGCGCGAGACCTATCTCCCCTATCTCCCGGAGGACGATCTGGTGCCTCCGATGGTCGCCGCGGGTGAGGGGTATCGAGTGTACATCACCGGCCTCACGCACGACGAGCGAGGATACCCTTCGACCTCGCCGGACGCGCAAGAACGGCTCGTGCGCCGGCTGGCGGAGAAAGTGCGGCGAAATGCGCGCGACATCATTCGACTGGAGGAGCGCGGAATGGAGGACGCCGACGTCGTGCTCGTCGCCTACGGGATTTCGGCGCGCGTGGCCTATCGGGCGATGGAGCTGGCGCGCGCGGCCGGACGCCGGGTCGGTTGGCTGCGCTTGATCACCGTCTGGCCGTTCCCGGAGGAGCGCCTTCGCGAGTTGGCGGCCCGAGTACGAGCGTTCATCGTCCCGGAACTCAACCTCGGGCAGATCGCCCGGGAGGTCGAACGCTGCGCTGCCGGACGCGCGCTCACGATCCCCGTCCTGCGCCCCGGAGGCGCCGTTCACGATCCGCGGGAGATTCTCGCAGCCATTGAGGAGGCGTCCCATGTCTGAGGAACGACACCCCCTGGATCATCTCCTTCGGGCGGATCGGCTGCCGCACATCTGGTGTCCGGGCTGCGGCATCGGCATCGCCATGCGCTGCCTGGTGCTCGCGCTGGAGGAATTGCGAATCCCCCTGGATCGCACAGTCGTCGTCTCGGGCATCGGCTGTTCGGCGCGCGTCGCCGGATACGTCCGACTCGATGGATTCCACACGACGCACGGCCGTGCGATCCCCTTCGCGACGGGGCTGAAGCTCGCCAATCCCGACCTGACGGTGATCGTCTTCAGCGGCGATGGGGACCTGGCGGCCATCGGAGGGAACCATCTCATTCACGCGGCGCGACGCAATGTGGACCTGACCGTCATCTGCGTGAACAACTTCATCTACGGCATGACAGGAGGGCAATCTGGTCCGACGACTCCACTGGCGGCGCGCAGCACGACGACGCCCTACGGGAACTTCGAGCCTCCCTTCAATCTCCCGGCCCTGGTAGCGGCCAGTGGTGCCGTCTACGTCGCCCGGTGGACCGTCTTCCACGTCCGACGCTTGATCACAGCCCTGCAAGAGGCGATCACCAAAAGGGGCTTCAGCTTCGTCGAGATCCTCTCCCCCTGCCCGACTGGATACTTGCGCCGCAATAAGCTGGGCGATGCCCTGGACATGATGCGCGTCTTCAAGACGCAGAGTGAGATTCGGCATGGCGCTCCTCCGGCCGAGGTGGGGATCGAGCTGGGGAAGAAGCTCATCCTCGGGAAATTCGTGGACCTGGAGCGACCGACGTATCACGAGCGCATGAGAAAACAACTGGCCGCGTTCTTCATCGAACCGTATGTGGAGAAAGTGAGCGAAGAGGTGGAAGCCGAGGAGGTCGAATCATGAGCCGATGGGAGGTGAAGATCGCCGGATTCGGCGGGCAGGGGATCATCCTGGCCGGGTATCTCCTGGGCAAAGCGGCCGCCGTCTACGATCGCCGCCACGCGACGATGGTGCAGTCCTATGGGCCGGAAGCACGCGGAAGTGCCTGCAACAGTCAGGTCATCATCGCCGATGAGCCGATCTACTACCCCTACCTCACCGAACCCGATGTGTTGATCGCCATGTCTCAGGAGGCGTATGCGCGGTTCGCCCCGGAGGTGAAACCCGGTGGCCTGGTGCTCATCGAGCGCGATCTGGTCGCCCCGGACGCCGGGCGGCTTCGGGACGAGGGACCAGGGGAGGACACCGTGCGACTCTACGCCCTCCCGGCGACGAAGATCGCCGAGGAGCTGGGACATCGCATCGTGGCGAATATCGTCATGCTCGGCTTCCTCTGCGCGCTCGCACCGATCGTCTCTCCATCGGGGATGCGGGAGGCCGTGCGCTCCTCGCTCCCGAAGAGCGCGATCGAGTTGAACCTGATGGCCTTCGAAGCCGGATATGAGCGCGGACGGCTGAGCCGATCGGCCGACGATCGGGTATAATCCGGCCGGAGTTCACTTCACAGGAGGGAGAGCCTATGACCCCATTGGCCAAGATGGAGGAGTTCGGGCACGAAGAGGTCATCTTCTGTCAGAACAAAGACGTCGGGTTGCGAGCGATCATCGCCATCCACGACACGACGCTCGGACCGGCCCTGGGCGGCACGCGCATGTGGCCGTACAAGACGGAGGAGGAGGCCCTCTTGGACGCCCTGCGACTCTCGCGGGCGATGACGTACAAAGCAGCCGCCGCCGGCCTCAATCTCGGCGGAGGGAAGGCCGTCATCATCGGCGATCCGAAGAAGGACAAATCCGAAGCGCTCTTCCGCGCCTTCGGACGCTTCGTCGAGAGCCTGAAGGGACGGTTCATCACGGGGGAGGATGTGGGCATAGACGTCAATGACATCGAGTACATGTACATGGAGACGCGATACGTCTCCGGACTCTCGCCCGCGCACGGGGGCGGAGGAGATCCGGCTCCGGTCACCGCCTTCGGCGTGCTCCAAGGCATGCAGGCGTGCGTGCAGGAGAAGCTCGGCCGGGATTCGCTCAAGGGTCTGAGCGTCGCCGTTCAGGGACTCGGACACGTCGGTTTCAACCTGGCCGCGCGGCTCCTCGATGAGGGCGCGCATGTCATCGGGACGGATATTGATCCGGAGAAGGTCGAACGAGCGCGAAGCGAGCTGAAGATCGAGATCGTCAACCCCGAAGAGATTTACGATGTGGACGCTCACATCTTCGCGCCCTGCGCCCTGGGAGCCGTGCTCAATGATCAGACGATCCCGCGCATGAGATTCCAGATCATCGCCGGCGCGGCGAACAATCAACTGGAGGAGGACCGGCACGGTGTGGAGCTGCACCGTCGGGGCATTCTCTACGCGCCCGATTACGTGATCAACGCCGGTGGCCTGATCAACGTCTACGTGGAGCTCGAAGGATACGATCGCGAACGCGCCCTGCGCATGACGCGGGGCATCTACTACAACTTGCGTCGCGTCTTCGACATCTCCCGGCGGGAGAACATCCCCACCTTCCAGGCGGCAGATCGTCTTGTCGAGGAACGCATCGCCATGGTCCGACGGCTCAAGAGCATGTACACGGGCCAGGCCGTCCACCGCTTCCGATGGGAGATGCGCTGACCTCGGTCACGCGCGCCGGCTGAAGAGCAGTGCGGGGGGCTATCCCCCCCGCACTGTTTCCGCCACGGTCAACCGGTCACCGCAGCGCGTTCAGCGTGGCCGTGAGCACATCGCGCGCGAAGCTCGGATTGTGGACACCCAAGCTCCCATCGTGCTCGATCAGCAAGTAGTTCCAGCACGCACGGATGATCGGATCCGAGGTCGCGAAGACGCGCTGACCACCAGGCTTATCCCAAATCTCGCCCGCCCGGGCGTAGACCTCCTGCCCATCCGCCAGCGTGAAGCGGAAGGCGATCTGCCCATGGATGCTGAGGATCTCGGCGACCTTGGTGATCTGCCGCCCGTCGAGCGGGAAGTTGTCCGTATATTGATCGGTCGCCGGATCCCACTTCCGGACGACGCCGATCTGATCGCGAACGGCTAGGATCCGTCGCTCGATCGCGGCCTTGACCTGATCCAGCAACGCCTCGATCGGCTTCTGCACGAACTGAATCGTCATGGACGGGCCGTGGCAGTTCACGCACACGGTCTCGGATGGCTCGAACGTGTGCCCATTCTTGCCGAGCACCAGATGACACGTCACGCAACTGTCGCTCGTGAAGAGCGCATGAGCGGACGCGCGATCCACCGTGTCGTTCAGGAAGAAGGAGTTCTTCCCCATGATGACATCGGCTTGCGCGGACTCATGCGGAGCTGTATAGCGACCGGGATCGGCCGCGTCCCACTGGATGCGACCGTTGCGCGTATTGTGGCAGGTCATGCAGAGCGCCCCCTCTCCAACGGCCCAGGCGTCGAATCCCGCGGGTAACATCGGCGTGTTATCGCGAATGCGCGGCTCGAAATCCTCTCCATGGCAGGTCCGACATGTGATCGGCTGCACGCGATCCACGGTCAGACCCAAACTGCGGAGATACTCCACATCGGCCGCCGATCCGTCCGGCTTCTTGATGAAGCCGGGATCCCCGGCCAGGAGCTGCGGCAGCCAGGCCAAGAAGCCCTGCTCGCTATGGCAGCGCCCGCAGTGAGCAGCTGTTGTTCCCCGCTGCTCTACGGTCGCCTCCGCGATGGCCGTCTCGCGATTGGCGTGCTTGCTGCGCGCCCATTCGCTGGCGGGGTTCCCCTGGGGCGCAGCCGCCGACGAGCGCCCGAACATCAGCGCGACGGCGAAAAAGAGTAGGACGCCACAAACGGCGAAAAGCTTTATGTATGATCGCTTCCGCATAGCCGGTCACCTCCTTGGCTCTTGTATGCCCGCGAACCATTCCGAAGGGAGAGCCGGTAAAACCTCGGGGGCTCCATGGAGCTTCGGCGCCCCATATCCTGCTCCTCCCTCCGCGCGATGCTCTTTCATCTCACATAAGAGGCGTGCAAATAGCGTGCCATCGCCGAGTGGAAGGGAGAGCCAGCGAGAGAGTCAAAGTATCAACGAGTTAGCCCCCTCTCACTCGACGGCGAACGCCCGGGTTGGGTTTTATCGCTCACTCCTGTGCGTATTCCCCCATCGGTCAATCCCCTTCATCTGGGGACGGGTCGAGTGGACGAAAGACAGATGAGGCGCTGGGCCGCCGGGGAAAGAGCATGAAGATCTTCGCCCCGCCCCTATTTGACTTCGTCGTGAACGCGAGCGCAGTGCGCGCGTGAGAAGCACGGCGTCGGTTTCGGCATGAGATTTGCATCAACGTGAGATGGGATTATTGAGCAAGCTGCCGAAGGAGGAGAGCGATGAACCGACGACAGATAATGACCCTGATCGTGATGAGCACCCTTGGACTTGGGCTTGCGACCGCGCTCTCTCAGGAGAGAGGCTTCATCGAGAAGGGACGTCGCCTTTACGTCCGGCACTGCGCGGCGTGTCATGGGAGAGATGGGAAGGGGAACGGACCGGCTGCCGCCTCCTTGAAGACACCGCCGCCGGACCTCACGCGCCTGCAGCCGGAGGGTGAAGCGTTCCCCATTTACCATGTGATGAACGTGATCGAGGGCGAGAAGGTCGTTCCGGCTCACGGGAGCTGCGAGATGCCGATCTGGGGGACGATCTTCCGACGAGCTCGCGGAGAAGCCCTGATGCGCTCGGACATCTACGCGCTCGCCCGGTATCTCGAGGCGATTCAGGCCAAACGCTCGCCGTGAGGGATGCCGAGGATGGTGCGCACCTCAAGGAGGGCGACCGAGACGAGAGGACTCTTGCTCGCAGAGGGGGGCATGCGCGAGGCCATGCTCTATCACAAGCTCACGCCGCTGGACGTCCGCTGTGATCTTTGCTGGCATCGGTGTCGCATCAGGCCCGGACACCGCGGGCGCTGCGGTGTGCGCGCGAACGTGGAGGGGACGCTCTATACGCTCGTCTTCGATCGCGTCGCCCTCCTGACCGTTGATCCGATCGAGCGGCACGCGTTCTTTCACTTTCGACCGGGGACCTACGCGTTGGCGCTCGCGACGGTGGGATGCAACTGGCGCTGCCGATATTGCGCGAACTACGCCCTCTCGCAAATGCCCAAAGGATCACATGGGCGCCTCCTCGGTCGTCGCCTCTCTCCAGAAGAGATCGTGAAGACGGCGCTCACGCATCGCTGCCAGAACCTCGTCTACACGTACACGGAGCCAACGGTCTTCTTCGAATTGGTCTACGAAACGGCGCGCCTGGGAGCCGCTCATGGGCTCAGGAATCTCATTGTCACCAACGGTTATCTGACGCCGGCGGCCCTCCGGATGCTCCGTCCGTATCTCGATGCGGCTCATGTAGACGTGAAGGGCTACGATGACCGTCGGCATCGCCGAATGTGTGGAGCTCGCCGGCGCCCCGTATTCGAATGTCTGCGCCAGCTCAAGGACACGGGTGTGTGGGTCGAGGTGACGACCCCGATCATCCCCGGTCACAATGATTCAGACGACGAGCTTCGCGCCATCGCGGAGCTGCTCGCCTCCCTCTCCTACAGCATCCCTTGGCACGTGACCGCCTTCCTCCCCGCGTATCAGATGAAAGACCACCTGCCGGCAGCGTTTGAAGCCGTGCAGCGCGCTTATATGATCGGTCGCAGCGCAGGCTTACACTACGTCTACTGTCATGACGCGCCCGGCTCGGCCTGCGCGAGCACGTTTTGTCCACAGTGTCGGACCGTGCTGATTGAGCGAGCTGGTTTCACCGTACTGGCGAACCGGATCACCCGCGACCGATGCCCGCAGTGCAATCGGCTCGTGGACGGCGTCGAGATGAATCCCATCCCCCTCTCCCTTCACCACGTCATCGCCTCTTGAGCGGAGCACCTGACCTGACGCGCCCTTTCCGCGTGCTGAGGAGAGCCCCTCATATGATTTCCCCCTTCGCTCACCCGTGCGATCTCAGGACGCGGCAGCAGCCACCCGCTCCTCGATGGGGACGTAGTCGCGGCGGGGTGGGCCGATGTAGATTTGGCGGGGACGGGCGATCTTCTGCTCGGGGTCCTGCAACATCTCGAGCC
>BEHM01000011.1 GCA_002923315.1 bacterium HR10 | reverse complement strand
GCGATCCGCCGCCCGACGATCGCGATCGCTTCCGCCTGCGGCTGCTTCGGATTCATCGTCACGATCTTCCCCCCGCGCAGGACGAGATCCGCCCGCTCCTGCGCGCGCGGCGACGCCCACGCACTCACGAGCGCGAGGACGAGGAGGACGACCGACCCGCTCTTTCGCTCTCTCATCGCTCCATTCTCCTCTCCCGAATCTCCACCCATCGCTCTCGGGATATTCCCGTCCATGAGGAGAGAGACGCTACCAAAACTCGCGCCCTCGGACAACTGCGCCGAAGGCCTCGCGCGCATCGGATCATGCGCAACATCCCGACGCGTCCGTTGCCTCTCCCCAGAAGAGATCGCGATAGGTCTTCGAGGCCTTCAACCGGCTCTCGGCCAGGCGCTGGGCCACCACATTCGTCGGCACGCGCTCGCGCTCGGCCACGGTCAGGATCTCGCGCATCCGGTCGTAAATTCGTCGCACGTCGGCTTCGTTCTCCCGCTTCCCTTTCAGATAGAGATTCGCTCCGTGAATGAGAGCGCCCGCATTGATCACGAAATCCGGCGCATAGAGAATCCCTCGCTCCCTGAGCGTCCATCCGAGCGCCTCATCGGCGAGCACATTGTTGGCCGAACCGGCGACGATGCGCGCTCGCAGGAGCGCGATCGTTCGTTCGGTGAGGACGCCTCCCAAGGCGCAAGGACAGAAGACATCGGCCGGCGCCTCATAGATCTCCTCAGGGGCGACGACCCGGGCGCCGAACGCGCGCTCAGCCGCGCGCGCCCGCCGTTCGTCCACATCGGCGACGATCAGACGCACCCCTGCCTCATGAAGACGCCGCGCGATCGCCCAGCCCACACTCCCCACCCCCTGCACGGCGACCGTGAGTCCGGCGAAAGGTTGCCCTGAGGATTCCCCTCCCCCGAGATGCTCCACGCAAGCTCGCATCCCTTCGATCACGCCGAGCGCCGTGTACTCGTCGGACTCCGCACCTTCGCATCCGATATACCGCGTCTCTTCGCGCAGAAGACGCACGTCCTCCTCCGTCAGGCCGAGATCGCGTCCCGTCTGAAATCGCCCGCGCAAGCTCTCGATGAACCGCCCGAGCGTGCGCATGGCTAAAACGCGATCCCATTCCGGATGCTCGATCACCACGGCCTTCCCCCCTCCACACGGGAGGTCAGCGATCGCTGCCTTGTAGCTCATCGCGCGCGCCAGCCGAAGGCCATCCTCGAGCGCTTCCGCTTCGCTCGCATACGGACGAACGCGAATCCCCCCCAAGGCCGGCCCCCGCGTCGTGTCGTGAATGACGATGAACCCCCACAACCCCGACGCGTTGTTGTTGAGGGCAATGACTTGCTCATAATCATGCGCCTGCATAGCACTCAAGAGGACCATACGCTTCTCCTCCAAAGCCCCCCCGGCGTGAACCTCACTCGGCTCGACGCTCAAGCCGCAAAAGCCGAACACGCGGATCGGACGACGGGAAGACGCGATCCGACGCGACCCTCCATCCCTCGCGCTCCACATCCAGCGATTCCACATCGGCGAAGACCGGCGACCGATAGTCGAGCACGATCCACACACGCGCGCTCCGAACGTCCCGAAGCTGATCGCGCAGCGACGGCAGCGGGAGATCCGCCGAAGGGAGCGCTCGAGGCACCGGTGTCCCCCGCAACTCGTACCGCAAGCACCGATCCAGATACCCGGGATCCACGAGAATCCGATCTCCCTCGCGCCACTCCTGGTGCAGGACCGCCGCCACCGGCCGATAGTCGCTGTCGAACGACGGCGCACGATAATGCGCCTTCAAGCCGAGCAGCATCGGGAGAATCAAGAGCCCGATCGCGGCTCCGCGCTTCCACGCCGCACCGAGAGTCATCACGCCCGCTGCCACAAGCAAGAAGTAATACGGCGCGATCATCATGAGGTAGCGCCCGAAATCCATGTACTGCCGAATGACCAGAAGAACGCCGCAGATCAAAACGAGGGGGAGAAAGAAGAGAACCTGAAGGAGGCCGCCTTGTGCCGCTCGTACCCCTCTCCCGAGGAGGAACACGCCGAGCCCGATGGCGAGAGGATAAAGCGACAGATTCTCCGCCGCCCGCAGGAGCATCTCCGCCGTCCAGCGGTACTCGATGAGATTCTTCATCGCATAGTAGACCCCCTGCGGATAGACGAACGATCCCACCGACATCTTCCCGAGAAAGAGGAACAGCTCCCCCACCAGACGAACGCCCTCCAGAGGGGGACGCCACCCCTGCCGGGGACGGGAGAAGACTTGATAGACGAACGTCGTCACCCACGGCGCGTAAAGGAGGAGCACGCCGAGCTGCCACATCATCCATCGCCGCACGAGCAACCGAGCGGAGGTCCGCAGCTCGCGCCGACGCGCACGATGCCCGAGCACCCCGAAGAAGTGAAGATTCACCGCCGCGAGCACAAGCGCGCTGAAGACGTGCGTGTAGAGCGCCAGCGCTCCCGCCAGTATGTATCCCAGAGCCCCGCGCACGTCCGCCCGCTCCCCTTCCCGCGAACCCATCGAACCCCGCTCGTCGCGCCCTCGCCCGAAATCGGCCGGCGCGCGCAGCAACCCCTCTCGACGAAGGAAGCGAACATAGGCGAGGACGGCTCCAATCACGAGCGCACTCATTAAAGCGTACATCCGCGCTTCCTGCGCATAGAAGACTTGATGCGGAGAAAGCGCCAGAAGCCCGGCGGCCAGAAGCGCCGCCGGCCGCGAGAGCACCCGCCGCCCCAACCCGTACGCTCCGGCGACAATGGCCGTGCTCGCCAACAGCGAGGGCATCCGCAAAGCCGCGAGGCCGTCGCCGAAAAGCGCCGTCCAGAGCTTCAACACGACGTGCAAAAACGGAGGATGAATATTGCTCCGCCCCTCTTCGAGAATGAACCGCAGCGGCTGCTGCGAGACATACCACGACCACGCTTCATCGAACCAGAGGTTGCGCGTTCCGAGATGGCTCGCCCGCAGCGCCACCGCCAGAAGGAGAATAAGCCCGAATCCCAGGACCGACACATCGAACCGTCTCTCCACGCCCTCTTCGACGCGCGTGAGAACGCCTCTCATCCTCTCCCCTCCCGATTCCACCCTATTCGCACGTCCGCATTATGTCCACCACCTCCTCGACTTTTCAAGACAGGTCGGTCGGGACATCAACCGGGGCCATCCACCCGCTCCGAGCGCAAGACCAGCACCCCACACAGGCACCGCGGGAAGCCCAACCCCCGGGGCTCCATAAAAACGCCTCATGCGGCTATTTTTTTTTAATTTGACATCCCGAAGGGGCTTCGTACACTACGAACGGTGAAAAAGGACATAGGAAGTCGCTAGGGGATCACACCCCTATGAGACCATTCCGCCTATAGGAGGAAGCGATGAAGGTAGCGAAGAAGTCGGTCGTTCTTTCTGCAGTTGTACTTTCACTGTCACCTGCACTGTTCCTGAACCATACTTCGATCTCAAGTTCGGGATCAAGCGATTCCCTCACGATCATCTAGGCGAGCTCCCACGCTGTACATGTAACGAGGACAAGGGGAGCGTCGTGGGACATGATCAAGGATTTATGATCCGGAAGCTGAAGAGCAGCAAGAAGGGGTTCATCATGCAGAGGACGGGAGAGTAAAATAGGTTCGCCGGGAGACTCGAACGTGGAGCGGGCGGTCTTAAAAGCGGTCATCAAGAAATACGTCCTTTATGATCACTTCTTTCGACGCGCCTATCTTGTCCTTGTAGCACAGATGAGCGCGATTCTTCTGGTATTCACCGCGCTCTTTATTGTTAAGAAGCTGCCCGCCGTATATCTCCTCCTGATCTCTACCGGGGTTTGGCTCGGGGTGGGTCTCGGGGCGCCTCTCATCGTAGCCGGCGCGATTCAACGCGAGAAAGCCGAGGGATCATTTCGCACGCTCCGCGCTCTACCCCTGAGAGCTGAGACCCTCTTTCTGGGGGCCATCCTCGGTGGCCTCATAGCCTCCATACTGGCCCTTGTTTCACCCTACCTGATCACGACAGTAGGATTGGTTGTCTTACAGGGCTGGGACCTCGTGCTCCTGCAAATCCGGGTGGGGTGGGCGGTCCTTCTCATATCTTTCCTTTTTGCATCCGCCAGCCTGACCGTGGCGTTATGCGTGAACTCCCCGGCCGTGATCGTCAACGTGATTGTCGGATTTTCTACTCTTGTGACTTTGCTGGCCCTGTCCCTGACTCTTCTCAAATTCAGACCATTTTCAGAAGAAGAGCTTCTTCGCTTCGCTCGCTTTCTCCTCTCGCTCGAGGGGCAAGCTCTCATATCGGCAATCGTAGTCGTCCTTTCCGGTGCGATCCTTTATTTGGGGAGTCGAATCTTCTCGCGTCAGAAATCCTATGTCTGACACGATCGTGCTCGAGGTAGAGGAATTAGAGAAGCACTACAGGAACTTCTCCTTAAGAGTCAGCTTCTGTCTTGCTTCGGGCGAGGTGCTGGGCGTGGTGGGACCGAATGGGGCGGGGAAGACGACGCTCATCCACGGCATGCTGGGCATTGTGAAGCGCGATAGAGGTCGGGTTCGGTTCTTCGGCCTGGACGTGGATCAGCACGAGGTGGCGATCAAGCAGCGGGTGGGGTTTTTTCTCGAAGAGGCGCCACTCTTCAGACAGATGCGAGCGGGCGATGTGTTGAAGTTTTTCGCCAGCTTTTATCCCCGCTGGGATTGGAGCCTGGCCAACACGATGATTCAGCAGTTTGAACTGGATATGACCAAGAAGGTCAGCGAGCTCTCTAAGGGAATGAGGGCGAAGCTGGGATTGATCACAGCGTTCAGTCACCGGCCAGAGCTGGTGATCCTTGACGAACCGACGGCGGGGCTCGATCCGGGGATGCGGCGAGAGTTCGTTCAGGTCGTTCGCGAGCTGCGAAGGGATTTCAATCCCACAATCCTTCTGACCTCTCATATCATGGCCGACATCGAAGACCTGGCCGACAGGATCGCTTTTCTGCGGGAAGGGAAAGTCGCTTTGATCGAAAGTAAGACTCGATTGCTCCACAGTTGGCGTCGCCTCCGTGGGAGATGCCGAGATGTACGACGGCTCGACCCTGGTGACTGGGTGGCGATCGAACACGATCAAGCCAGCGGCGAGGTTCACGTGGTGACGAATCGGTGGAGTCCCGCCCTCATGGATCGAGTGAGAGAGGCCGGATTCGTGGACCCGGAGGCATTCGCATTGAACTTAGAGGAGATCTACAGCTACGTGATCGGCGCGCGCGGGCGAGAAGCCGCCGTCTCGCCAGTAATCTGCACGGAGAGCGCGAGCGAGCGGGTGGAAAATCACCAATGGGCAAATCAGTGAAATCCATCAAAGGCTTGCCGGATGTGATCGACGCGGGATGTTCGTTCTCTCCTTCTGTCTTCCTGCTCTTGCAGGAGTTCCGGCTTCGCCTTCGACCATCTGACATCTGAGACGACGGCTCTCCTCCATAAAAACCCTTCATGCAGCTATTTTTTTAATTTGACATTCCGAGGGAGCCTCGTACACTATGAGCAGCGAAGAGAGGACGAAGGGTAGAGGAGGGCACCATGGGGAATCCGGGAACCGGGAAAGTGACTTCTGATCGTCACGGCTTAGCGGACAGAGCCGTCTCTTGCCTGAGGAGACGGGACGTGGCGATCAAAACGATGGTTCTCGCCATTCTGTTGATCGGTCCTTACACGCAACAATCCGCCCCTCCTGCACGCGGGGCAATGTATAAAGACGGTAACGAGGACTTACGTCTTGGAAAGCGTGGCCGGGGTGCCTAAGTGGGACAGAAACGGGTTCATTATTCATGACCTGTCGGAACCAGATCAACCTGTGGTTTGGGTGCACAATCGCAAGGGAGAGTTAGTTTGCCGACTCTCTCCCATTGACTCTCTTCCGGATGTTCGCGATATAGGCCTCTGGGACGTCACGGTTACAAAAGATGGAACTATTCTTATCGCTCTGATAGCCACGAACTCGAAAGGTCAGAGGGCATCCGCCCTGCTTCAGTACGATACGAGTTGCTCACTTGAGCGGATTATCAAAACAGACCCCTTCGGTGTGCATAAGATCGCCGTTGATGATGATGGCAATATATGGATGCTTGGACACGATTGGCAAAAGTATAACTCTGATGACGAGTATGAGCTCATTCGCCAGATTTCTGCAGACGGCGCGCCCCTGATCGCATCCCTCCCCAGATCCTTATTCCCCAGAGATCTTGATCCCCTCGATCTTGATCCTGAGGAGGGCTTCTCACAGGCGGTCTTTGAGGTTATCGGAGACAAGATTTATACCTGGCTCCCAGGAGCCAGGGCGATTGTCGTGCTGGATCGTGATGGGCGGGTATTGAGATCAGTGTTGGTGGATGATCTCCGCACCCTCTTTGATCCTCCTGTGACGAAGATCGAAGTTCTCTCCTTTGTTTTCCTACCGCAGGAGGGTCTGTTCATTGATGTACAATCTCGGGAAAGTAAAGTGCGTGGACGGTTCTTCTCTCCCGACCTGGGCCGAAGTTGGTCTCCAGTCGTGGATAGCCGCGAGAATCCCTGGGGCAGCTTGCTGATCGGTTTCTCTCGGCCAACGGAGGCCGTGGCCATCAGGCTATTAGGGCCACGTGCGCGCATTGTTGAATTTTGCCGGGTAGACTATCGGGGGCAGCGATGAGCATCGGAGTTCAATCAAGCCCTTATCGCGTCGCTCTCCTTATGCTAATTATGCTGACGACATTGGCTGTATTTTTCGCTGCTACATTTCCCCAACGTCCGAGTCCCGTTAAGCCACTGCTGATCGCACCCTTCGCGCAAACGGCGCCCCGGACATTATTTGACGAACCAGTCGTCTATGTCGGCAAGGCGTCACCAGTTCCGATAGAAGGCATTGCAGCTCACGCTCTGTCTTCCTTAAAATGTGACTTACGGTATGAGTTTCCCAGGACGCGAAGCGAGGCTAAAAACGTTTGCTACGTAGACCCGTCCAATCCCCAATCCTGGTGTAACAACTATCATTGTGTAAGCGTTGATGAAGAGCGGTGGTGTAAGGTGGGTTATATTGCACCTCCTGATCCTTGCGCTTCTTACGGTTGTACTTGTTCTGAGAATGTCAGGCGAAAAAAGAAAAGAGACGCGGATGGGGATACATATTGCATTGAGGTTGAAGTTGATCCCAATGATGAGAGTCCAGATGATTGGTGCAGCAGTGGTATTCCAGATTGTGACGATGGGGATCCGGCAGTG
Organism: bacterium HR10; assembly: GCA_002923315.1. Lineage (GTDB taxonomy): Bacteria > Acidobacteriota > Blastocatellia > HR10 > HR10 > HR10. Next base: position 67,931 of record BEHM01000011.1, on the reverse strand, counting down.
AATCCGGGAGCTGATGAGGGGCCGCAGTTCTTCGATGGATCGGGATGCCCATTAGACTTCGGGTGTGCCGATTGCGATGCCTGCTGGGACGGGAAGGACAACGATTGCGATGGATTGCGCGATGGATGGGAGATAGGGTGCAACAGCGCATGCCCGGGCACTCCCATTGTGATTGACACGCGGGGGGATGGGTTTCACCTGGTGGGACTCTCGGCCGGGGTTCGCTTCGATCTCCTGGGCAATGGGCATCCGATGCGGACGGGCTGGATTCAAGGGGACGAGGCCCTTCTGGTGCTGGATCGCAATGGGAATGGGATTATCGAGAGCGGGCGCGAGCTGTTTGGCAACGTCGCCCGCCTCCGTTCGGGACGCCATGCCCAGAATGGGTATATGGCCCTGGCGGAGCTGGATGAGAATGGAGACGGTGTCCTTGACGCGCGTGATGCTGCGTTCGCCACGCTGCGCCTGTGGTTCGATCGCAACGTCAACGGGAGGACGGAGCCCGGAGAGCTGGTGACGTTGGCCCAGTCGGGCATCGGGGGAATTGAGCTGAATTACCGAGAGAGCCGCCGTCGAGATCCGCACGGCAACGAGTTCCGCTATCGAGCGAAGGTCTACGGGCCTGGGCCGGCCAACCGGTTCTCTTACGACGTCATCTTCGTTCAGCAACCGTGAGTGAGAGGCCGTGATCGAGTCCTGCGAGTGAACCCAGCACCCTCGCCTTGCCCTGAACTCCCGGGACAGTGGCCTTCATAAAAACGATTCATGCGGCTATTTTTTTTTTAATTTGACATTCTCCAGTGGGCTCATACAATAGGCGCTGAACAAAGAAGAAAACCAACCCTATTGGGGAGGTTACTCGTATGAGGGGCAAAGGAACGGTGGTTTGGGCTCTCCTTCTTGGAGGATCCTCATTGGAGGTGGACTCTCTGACTGTGCGCGCGCAGAATTTGTGCTGCGCCGATCTCACACAATGTACCGGTAACGCCCTGCTGCAATAGTCCGGGGACGCCGAGAGGATGCGTCATCCTCTGTTCAGGCGGGGGATCGCTTGTGTGCGGTCGTATTTCACCCATCGGTGAGTCACTCATTGAGGGCGAGTCCGTCGCAGCGTGCGCTCCCGAAGAGCTGGTGGGGCGAATGGATGTGAACGAGTCCTCCCGTGTTCTTCGCCAGGCGGCCCAGGCGTGGTCGAAGCGAGATCCCCGACGAGCCGAGCTGTTGCTCATGCTCGCTCGGAGACTCAAGAACGCGATGCCGGGATCGGAGATAACGCAGAAGATGAGTGGCCCGAAAGTGCAGTGAGTTATGAGAGGAGCTGTTGCACTGTTGCTCACGCTTGGGGTTGCTCCGCTGCATGCAGCGGCTCATCCGGGGTGGGGTCAGGAGCCACAGGATGTCTCGGATCGGCAAACGTGGGCGATCCTGCTGCTCGACCAGGCTGAACGCACGCTCCGAGAGGAGCGTCAACCGCTTCGGTTCGCTCATGGCGCCCTCGTCCTCGCGCAAATGCTGAGGGAGATCGAGCCGGAGCGAGCCCATCGGTTGGTGCGCGCGGCTGCTCAAGCGCTGGCTCAGGTGGATTTCGAGACGTTCGCCGAGCGCTTGGTGAGGCTCAAGCGGCGCGCGGGGTTTCGCACCCCCTATGACGTGGATCTGCTGTGGGAGCGCGTGCTGGAGCACAGTGCGGCCTCGGATGCAGAACTTCTGAAGGAGGCGCTGGAGGGACTGAAAGCCGATGAGACATGGAAAGCCGATGCCCTCGCTCGATTGGCCCGCTCCTTGGAGGATGACCGGAAGATGGGCGAGCTGATCACGCTGAGCCTGACATATGGAGTGACCCGCTCGCTGGTTGATCTCCTCTTCCACCTGAGAGGGAAGAATCCGCCCTTGGCGGACGCGCTCTTTCGCTCGGCCGTGCATCGTGCCGCGGCGCGGAAAGACTTGGATGGGTTGTACTGGCTGGGCGCTTATGCGATCCCCGGAGTGAATCTCCCCAATCGGTTCTCCCTTGCCGATCCCCCGCCGCCGGATCCCCATCTGGCGCGGTTTTATCTGGACGTCCTGGTCGAACAACTCGCCCATGTCGCTTTCTCGGCCTCCCGTATACCCGCTCACATTTACTGGGCCCTCACGAACATTCATCCTCAGGCGGAACGATTTGCGCCCGAGCTGCTCGGACGGATTGAAAGCCTGTTGACCTTTGTGACCAGCCGGCTGCCGGCTTCGGCGATCGCTTATATCGAACGGCGCGAAGAGGAGCGCCGGACACCTCCGGAGACGAAAGCGGAGGACCTGATCACCAAGGCGCGCACGGCTCGTGACGATCGGACGCATGATGCCCTGATGGCCCACGCTGCTCATCTCCTCTCCGGGCGGCGCGATTTCGCGGAAGCGCTTTCCATCACATCCAAGATTCGGGATCGGACGATCCGTCAGGAGATGAGCGACCTCATCCGCTGTGAGGCCGTCGCCCATTTCCTCCAAGAAGGGGCTCTTGAGGACGCCGAGGCGCACGCCCTGGCCCTGGAGAATGCCGAAAGGAGTGTGATCGCCGCCGCGCGGGTCCTCGAGAAGACGAAGGAGGCGGAACGCCGAACCGCGCTCCTCGAGCGCGCGCAGAGCCGATTCGCACAGATCACGGCCGAGGACGGAAAGGCGCGCGCGGCTCTGTATCTGGCAGCGGCTCTGCTGCCGAACGATCCGGTTCAAGGGGAGATGGCGTTGATCCGGGCCATTGACCTGTTCAACAAAGCCCGCCTCGATCTGAATGGGGCGATAGGAGCAGGCATCACCGTCGAAGTCCAAGACTTCGGGGCCGTGTGCGCGGTTGGGTCCTTCGACCTCGCCCCCGTCATCATTCAGGTCTTCGAAGGGCTCGCCCGTCAGGAACCGGATCCTTCTCGCCTGGCCGCTGTGGCGTCGAGCTGGACGAGCGCGGAGATCCGCGCGATCGCTCAGGCCGCTCTGGCCGTCACGACGCTGCATCGCGAGAAGCGCGACCGCGAAGAGCGCTGAAAAGAACGCGCTACAGGGAGGCTGGCGATCTCTCAAAGGAGAGCGCGTATGCGAGGTCAGTGGAACTGGCTGCTGTTGATCCTGCTTCCTCTCACCTCGCTCGGAAGACTCGATGGAAGGATCTCTGCGGTCCAAGTGCCGGAGGCCCGGTGCGTGCAAAGCGATGCGGCAGCGCGGCTGCGGCAGATGTTGAAGCGGATAAAGGTGCGGCCGGAAATCCAGGTGCGAACGGACAGAGTGGAATCGTCGCCATTCTACTGCATTCCGGCAGAGATGAGGACGGAGACGGGTGGACGACAGAAGAGGGGGACTGTAACGACTGGGATCCGGCGGTGAACCCGGGAGCAACTGAGGGAGGAGGCGCTTTGAACTGCGAGGAGTTTTTCTCCGGAGAGGGCATATGCTTCGACGGAGCGGACAATGATTGCGACGGGCTGGCAGATGGGGGGGATACCGGCTGTAGCGGCTGCGGGGGAATATCACCGATCGTCGTGGACACGCGAGGGGATGGGATTCACCTGGTGGGGCTTGAGGCGGGCGTGCGATTCGATCTGCTGGGGACCGGACGTCCTCTGCGCCTGGGATGGATTCAAGGGGATGAGGCTTTCCTGGTTTGGGATCGCAACGGCAACGGGCGCGTGGACGATGGGCAGGAGATGTTCGGGAACGTGACGCAACAGCGGTCGGGAGAACGGGCGCCTAACGGCTACGAGGCGCTCAAGGAATACGACGACAACCGAGACGGTCTCTTGGATGTCCGCGATGCCCTCTTTGCGCAGCTTCGCCTGTGGAGGGATGGCAACGGGAATGGCGAGACGGACAGCGGAGAGCTGCTTCCGCTTCAGGCAGTGGAGATCCGCGCTCTGGAGCTGACGTATCGGGAGAGTCGGCGTCGGGATCGGCATGGGAACGAGCTGCGGTACCGCGCCCTGGTGCACGGGGACCGACCGACAGTGACCCGTTTCAGCTACGACGTCCTCCTCATCTGGCGAGGTGGATGAGCCCGGAGCGCTTCTTCTTGTGTCGGGACTTCGGCGCCCCTGAGGGAGTGCAATCATGCTCCAAAGCGATCCGTCCGGATCACAACGACGAGCAAAAGGGCAAGCCCCACTCCCGCTACCCCATCGCTCTTTTCGAAACATCTCTCGCTCGGTGTGTGTCTGCGCGTCCCGCATTGTTCCCTCCCTCACCCAATGACGCTCGCTCCGCATCACGCGCACATCCCCTGTTCTCTCTCCAAGCGGAGAGCACGCCACAGTGACCGATCGCGCCCTACCTCCTGCATGAACTCTGACAGGCATAAGAGCGTATTATGCTGGTATTTTTTTTTTTAATTTGACATCCTGGGCAAGCTGTGTAGCCTAATGAATAGCGAGAGGGGCGTATGCGATCAAGTATCATTCCGGCCACGTTCGATGCCTCCTGCAGAGGACGAAGGGTACCGAAATGGTGGGGTTATGTTGCAGTCCTAGGACTAGCTGCCCTTAATTCAGCTATGTTTGACCTTATTTATACGCATCATCGACAGCATTCTAATATTGATGAAACGCCTCTTGAATATCATTCGACAATTGAGCCAAGGATCGTTAGAGAACTAGACCGGTACGTGGGCGGTAATTGGCGATATCTCATGCTCGCATTTGTCTCTCCTATTGCTTCGTGGACTGAGGTAGATTCTCGACTTAAATATCTGAACGTCCTCGAGCATCATTATGCTGACCAAGGGCTAAGAGCCATGATCATATCAAGTGACGTCGAGTCTCATGCCCACTGGTTGCATAAAGATGCCCACGTGAACCCTACTATTGTCAACGACGAAACGTTTAAGTTTTATCGGGCCTTTCGTACCCACCCGGACCACGAACATGGAAGTTTGGTCATTCTTGACAAGCAAGGGCGTATTGAATTCTTCACCTATGGGATCCCCTCTGAAGATGAGCTGAGGCAGTTGGCGGAAAAGTATATGGTGGGCTCGATCACCTATGCCTTGGCCGAAGACGGCCTAGTCGCGCGCTTCGTCATCGGTGCTCCGCTTCCAGACCTTTCACTAAGGAGCCTAGATGGCGGTGAACAACTCGTTTTAAACGAGGCACAGAGAAAGAACCTTATCCTAGTGATTTTCACAGCTCGTTGCGCTACATGTCAGATCGAACACTTCATGAACGAATTAGCGGCATTTCGATCCGAGGTCGCGCGTAGCACGCGATATCGTTCCCACCAATTTCTCGTAATCTTCGCTTCAAACTTTAGACAGACTTCGCTGCTCTCTTACCAAAGCACTGGAATTTTGCCATCTTCTACTTACTTTCTGGATCAAGAGCCCATTCCATTGGAGAAGTATGCCACTCGTTATGACATCTCCGCTTCTCGACCAACGGTCGTGATCACCGATGCCTCCGGAAAGGTTGCGGAGGTCGCCCCTCTTTTCTCTGAGCGAATCTCTGCCCCTTTTGCTCCGCATCCTCGATTCGCCCATCCACTGAGTGATCAACACAAGCGGCCCAGAGAATCAGTCGAAATCGGCCTTCTGACGGCTACGCGCGTTTTCCCAGAGGTGAATGGTGCCAGTGTAATCAAAATCGACAAATCCGGAAATTATCTCGTCTTGAACCCCAAGGATCATTCGATTGTCGTATATGATCATCGGTTGAAATTCATTCGTCGGATTGGCCGAATAGGTAATGGCCCGGGAGAGTTTTATGATCCTGTTGACTTCGCCGTGGATAATCAAGGCCGGCTCTATATTGCTGACTCTGGCAACAACAGGATCCAGATATTACGTTCTGACGGCACATACCTTCGACATTTTAGGTTCCCAGCGCCTATCTCTGTGGCCGCATTGAGGACGGGAGAGATTCTCATCGTTGGCGCGAATGACGATCAGCTCGTTCACGTCTACTCACCTGGAGGTGAGTTCTTAGGACTATCGGCACTCCTGTAGACGTGGTAAAGAAAGAGGATCCGAAATTAAACGCTTATCTCAATCGCGGGCGAGTCATAGTAGACGATGAAGAGCACATCTATTACATTTTCCGAACGTTGCCGGATCCCACAGTGAGGAAATATCGCTTGGATGGGAAGCTGTTGCTGGAGCTACACCCGCGAGGAACGGAGTTGTCTCAACTTATGGCTGAGGCCAGAGTTAAGATACGAGAATCTATAAAAAGGGGAAGAATCAGCCTCGTGGGGACGCTTAACGCAGTTCAAATTAACTCGATAACGGGCGATATTTGGATCGCTCCATCTGGCCCAATACTTTATGTTTACTCAGCGCAGGGACGTAAGCTTGCGGAATACAGAGTACGCGATACTTCTGGGCGGATACATGGTGTTATTGACTTTACTCTCGTGGGAGGAGCGAGGGGGGTTTTTGTCAACCCAGCTGGGTGTTTTCTTTTTGACCTTCCAAAGGGAAGGTGAGGATGCCTAATTCATAACCTTCAAGAAATAGGAGGCTATGGCGATGCTGAAAAAGACGATATTAATGCTGGTGATAGTGACGCTTCTCAATTTAATGCTGGTTTTGATCCACCTCACCGAAGCAGCTCGTGCTCAGTCTAGCGCTTCTTGTTCGATTACATGCCCAGGCGGAGGCCGGGCTTCATGCAGTGCGAGTTGTACGACACCGGGGTGTACCTGCGAGTGCTCTTCTTTTTCCGGTAACCCTCCCTATTGTAGAGCATCGTGTACCGATGGCCGTACGAACCTTGACTTCTGCGGAGGTCCGGGGATGATCGAGTAGTGAGCGTACCATCAGCAATGGTGAGAGCAGCGAGCGGTTAGAGCTCTTGGGTCAGGAGGTCGCTGACTGGCTTTCCTTGGTCCCTTGCGGCGTTGAGGCGGTAAGCGCTGGGCGAGACCGGTAGAGGTCCTCTCTGTGGGCCGCCGGACAAAGTGAAAGCGAATCTGGAATTTTGCGAACTATCTTGGGACGTGGACTTTGTCGCTCTGTGAACAGTAGAGGAGCATGAGTACAGCGTGGCTTGTCGCTAAAAAGACACTCCTACGCCACCTGTCGGACCTTCGGTTTATCATCGCCTCTAGTCTGGTGATTCTCCTGATGGGGATAAGCAGCCTGCTGATGAGTCAGGAGATAGGCGAACGTCTGCGCAACGATGTCGTGCGACGTTCCACCGCTGTGAAGAATCTTGAACACATCGAGGTCGTCAAAACTCCATCTCCGCTGGCATTCATTGCGGACGGAGGCGAAGCGGATCTCCCTTGGACGGTAGATGTCAAACCAGAGTATATTGACACGTTAGCCTTCATTTCACTCAGGCGATTGCCTATCGAGCCCCCTATCGACTGGACTTACATCGTGACTGTCATCATGAGCTTAGTTGCCCTTTTCTTCAGCCACGACTTAGTAGCGGGAGAGAAAGAATCCCGCTTATTGCCGTGGCAATTTTCCAATCCGGTCCGCCGGGGTACTTTCTTGCTGGGGGGATATTTGGGGATCATGGTGAGTTTTTGCCCAGTATTGCTTGTCGGGGTCCTCGCAAGCCTCTTAATCGTCCTCATAATGGGGGCAGTGGAGCTGAGCCTCGATCATCTCATAAGGGTGGTCTTTATCGTCGGGCTCGCGCTTCTATATGTCTCGATCTTTATTCTTCTGGGGATCCTGATGTCGAGTCTCTCGCATCAGCCAGTGACCGCTTTGATCGGAGGTCTAATGGTCTGGGCGTTGCTCGTCATCATCATCCCCTACTCGAGCGGGGCTCTAGCGGCAACCCTCATCCACGTGCCGACAGATCAACAAGTGCACCGGGAAATCCGAAGCGTGCGAACACAACTCGCACGTTTCTCCATCAGCAGCGAAATGATTCGCGATATCGTGGAGGGCCAGGGAAGCCGAGAGGAGAAACAAAGGCGCATTGATCGACGGGCAATCGAACTGGAAGCCAGGTATGAGGAGCAGCGGCGGGAGGCGGAAAGGCGCATTGGACGTGTAATAGAGGATTATTCCCGCAAGCGCGATCAGCAAATCTCGCTCGCCTACCGCCTGGCCAGGCTCTCGCCGGTGGGCGTGTTTCAGTTGGCAACCACTGAATTGAGTAACACCGGGTTCTCCCATCATCGAAATTTCCTGGAGAACGCATACAGGTACAGACTCATCTTCAAGAAATATAGCGATCGGATCAAACGGGCAAACAGAGATCAGGCGAAACCTCGTGCCCAAGGATCAGCAAGCATCGGTGGGTTTACGATCCACGTCGTGTTCGAGCGAGATTACACCGATATTCCCGTAGATCCCGCAACGTTCCCGAACTTCTCTGATGAATGGCCGCCATTGCAAAAAAGTCTCCAACGTGTTCTGTTCGACATAGGGCTGCTCGGATCCTGGAACATCCTCCTCTTCGTCATGGCAGTCCTTCGATTTCTGAACTATGATGTGCGCTAGAGCGTTTGGCCGAGGGGTTGAAGGGAGGGGATCTTCGCTATGCTCGGGCTATTGATCTTGAAACGACTTCGGCTGAACGTCCTGAGCTTGAAGTTCTTCTACGGACTGCTCCTGTTCATCGGATCAGCGGTCTTAAGTGGTGTCGTCATGACGGAGACCCTCATCGGTCGAATGCGATATGCCCAAGCCCGAGAGATGGAATGGAGAAACGCTTTAGAAACGGCTCGAACGTACGATCTCACGTTTGGGCAAGTGATCCTGACGCCCCCACTACTGAGTATAGTGGCCGAGGGCGTTGGCGACCGTCTCGGCATGATCGCCCGCGTATTCGGGCACTTCGGAGGCGTTCGCATCGGCGGTCAGGCGCAATCGAATCGCCTACTCGTGCTTCGTTCCATCGACCTGATGCACGTAGCAGGACTTCTTTTGAGCCTCATGGCGATCTTATTCACCTACGATGCCATCAGTGGTGAACGGGAATCCGGGACGCTCCGCTTGGTGCTCTCCAATGGTTTCGCGCGGCGAATGATGCTCATGAGTGAGTATCTGGCAGCACTGGCGACGCTGGCCCTCGCCTTCATACCGGCGTTCTTGGCCTGGCTGCTCGTGGTGCGGATGGCTGGGAAGCTGACTTTTACAAGCGACGAGTGGAAGCAACTGCTGCTCTTCCTCATCGCTACGGGTTTACTGACCTCTATCTATGTGACCGCTGGTTTACTCGTCTCCTCGATGGCAAGGGAATCTACGACATCATTGATGTTGGGACTAGCCCTTTGGGTGCTCACAGCTTCCCTATATCCCAGCCTAGCGGTTGGGAGCGCGGCGCGACTTCGCCCGATCCCACCGAGCCATGCCGTAGATGAGAGACTCCTATGGAATCACGCGGTGGCACAGGCGCACTTGACCCAAACTCTCCAAGGGGTCTCCCCAATCTTCACATTTTATGCATTCGTGAGCCGAATCATTGGCACGGACTTGGAAGCCTATCTACAATTCGTTCAGTACGCTGACCGCTATCAAGAACAAGTCGCAGCATGGCATCGCCAAAAGCTATCGCAGCATTCGGGGCGCGAGAGTCGCTGGACCTCGGATCCCGGCTCATTGGAGATAGACGACTTTCCGCAACCGGCATTTACGCTGCCTCCTCTTTCTCAGAGAATAGCTTCAAGTGTCTCCTTCTTCTCGATCCTTATTGCGCTCCAAGGAGCATTGAGTCTCCTCGGGTTGCTGGCTATTCAGCGTTATGATGTGCGTTGATCACCTGCAACGGTCACTATTGTGCTCTTGAGGAAGCGCGATTCCCGCGAGAAGAACAGCAAGGGTGAAGAGGCCGTAGCGTGTAGGTGGCATTGCGAACCCTCCGTGTTCGGTAGCTTTGCGGAAAACCTGCGGCAATGACCGATCGCGCGATTCGCGCCCGCCTCTTGTCTGTATCTTGACGGGCATAATGACAGCTTATGCCAGTATTTTTTATTTGACATCCCAGGGGGGGCCTCATAAAATAAGACGGCAAAGGAGGTGGAAGATGCGACGGTTGTGGTGCATCTTGATGTTGTTGCTTCTGGCCCCTCCGGAAGAACCGCGCTCTCTTGAAAGAGCTCCAACCGGATTGGGCGAAGTCCGGGTCTCTACAAGTACCCTACAGGATAAGGGCGTGAGCGCTTGCATTCTGCCAGGAGCCCACGGAACCATCTGGAACTGTGACGGGGACCGCATTGAATACATCTGGTGCGAGGCATGTGGTGCATCGCTACCTATGTGTCAAGGCCGGTGCATTCTTTGGTGCGCATGTAGATGGATATCACAAGGGTTTTATTGCGGCTTCGCGTGGTGCCCCTATGCGGAGCATTGCACCCCGTTTCTTGAATAAAGAGCACATCCCATCGAAGGAGGTGGGCGATGGCGAAGAGATGGTTCTCGATGGCGCTTTGGGCGTTGGGCGCCAGCGTGATCATCGGCTGGATATTCTCAGCGGACTCCGCCTCGGAGGAATCCGATCGAAACGCCAAAGTGCCGGCCCAGACGTTGGAGCCGGCCTTCCCGACGAACGTCGCTCACAGTGTTGAGGTGAAATCGGCGTCGAAGAATACGGCCATAGTCGCAGCGGCGTCTGATCAGCACGGCAACATGTACCTGTTACGATGGGATTACTCTGCTCCAAAGGGGATGGGAGCGTGCCTCCAGAAGTTCGCCCCTGATGGGACGCTCGTGAACACGATCAGCTTAACGCAGGAGTTCTGGGAACCGCCGGTGGAGGCGTCCGATCTCGCGGTCGGGAAGGAGGGGACGCTCTATGTGGCGGTGAGCTGGCCGATTCGACGAGGGGGGCTCATTGCTCTGGACGAGGGCGGACATCCGCTCGTCAAATTGGCGTTCCGGGATTTCATCCCCCTCAAATTGGCTGTGGACGACCGGGGATATGTCTGGGTTCTGGGAGAGGAGATTGACCCCATAAAGGCCTTCTTGGAGCGCGGCTACATTCCCGCCAATCCCAAAGAAGGTGAGCAACTGCGAGTCTACAGCCCTGACCTCCAACACTCAGTCACGCTCGTGCGCGGAGAGAGAGAGGGCCTATTCCCTTCCACGCTTACAAGCAATGGGGATGAAGTCGTCTATTACGCGAGTGGGACAAAGGTGATTCGGGTGTTTCGTCAGGATCGGCTTGTGCGGAAACTGATGCTGCCGAAGCTGACGCCCCTCGCGCCTCCGGCGGAAGTGTCATCCGGCCGGTTTAAGAAGACGCGAGCCATAACGGGGGTCTATAAGATTGGCGATCGGTTCCTCGTGACAGGGGTCTATCACTACAGGCCGATGGCCAGCAGCGGTGGCCGTGGGATCGCGCAGAATTTCATCGCCCTCGTGAGTGCGGATGGCGAGGCGGCTTCCCCTGAGTTCGAACCGCCCGAGAACGTGGCGATCTGGGACTACGCGGACGGGCATCTCATAGCGTTCTCGCGTTCCAGGACACAAGGAACGACCATCGTGAGGCTGAAGCCGACGCTGTGATCGAATCTCGCGCAGAGAGGGGGCATCTCCTCCGCCCGCGGCGGATGATCTCTGCCTTCATCTCCGCACTCTGTGAGCATTCCCGACCGCCTTTCCAGGCGGAGAGAATGCGGTGGCGACTTTTTGCCCCTACGGACCGAATACGGCTCGATCACCGTAAGAGCCGCTTATACGAGCATTTTTTTTAATTTGACATCCCGAGCAAGCCCCACTATTAAATATGGCCAGGAGGAAATATAGGGTATGCGGCAAGGTGTGAGCGCGACACAGGCCTATCTCATCGTTTGCGCGCTTCTGCTGTGGGGAGGTCCACCGGCCTTTAAGAAGGAGCCACCCGTGATCCCCCCACAGGGCTGTCTCACTGAAACGACCAGTCTTGCTGGAATCGCGGAGTGGAACCCTCTTCTGAACGCCTCCCCTCAACGGGGGCCACGGGAATGCCCGTGTAACCCCTATTGCTGCCGCACGGGGCCTGTCCTCTGGGGCTATCGGTGTGTAGGGGGCATCTACAGTTACTGCGAAGGTGGCTACAGTCGCGATTGGGGGTGCGTCCCAACCAAGTGCGGTTGCGTGGAACCGTGCGGCTGCGAGGAATGCGTTTGGATTTGAAACAGGAGGACGTTATGCGAGCGAGGACGATCCTTGTGGTCTCTTTGGTCCTCGGGCTCGGCATCCTGCTTGGAGCCATTGATCGTGATCGAGTGGTCTCGTCAGACGAGCGGGTTCAAGCCCCTCGGGCGATGATCGGGGTTATCGGGAATGTGGTCTTCCTGGTCCAGCGGGTGGAGCCCGGATCGCCGGCGGAACAGGCCGGCTTACGACCAGACGATCTCATCATGAGGATCAACGGGCGACCGGTCAATTCCGTTGAAGATCTGCGCGAGATCACGCAGAGCTCGCCCGGGCGACCGATCGAGATCGTCTTCTTGCGATATGATCCTGCGACCCAGCAGTACAAAGGCTACCACACAACCCTGACATCAGCGCCCTGGAGAGCGCCAAGTCCGTGATGGGAGTGGTCTTCTCCACAATCTCCCCATCATGCTGGGGACTGGCACCCCGGGAATCCCTCGCTCCGGCGCTGGGGTGAGCTTCTCGCGCTCGCTCCCGCTCCCATAAGGGGAATTTAGCTCGGGTTAAAAACTTTCAATTTGCGTTCGTGCGCGTTTCGTGTAAACTTTCGGATGTCCGATGCGAAACCGGATGGGGACACAGCAGATGTGGGCGCGACGCCGGATGAAGACCCGGGGCGTCGAAGGTCCCGAGCACGCGCTTTCCCTCGCCATTATCATTCGCCTCATTATACTGCCCGCGTCGGGCAGCGGGTGATGGCTCGGCCATCACGAGACGGACGCGGGCCATTATCCGCTGCCAACGGATGATGGCCCGTTTGATTTTTCGGAGGTCGCGTTCACTCTCGAATCAGGAGGGCACGATGAGAAAGATTGAGATTTACGACACGACGTTGCGCGATGGGACGCAGGGAGAAGACGTCTGCTTCTCGGTCGAGGACAAGATGATGATCGCGCGCACGCTCGATGAGCTGGGGATTGACTACATCGAAGGCGGGTGGCCGGGGTCGAATCCGCGCGATGCCGCGTTCTTCAAGCGCGCGCGTCATCTGCGTCTGCATCATGCGCGGCTTGTGGCCTTTGGCAGCACGTGTCATCCGCGACATCGCGCGGATGAGGACCCGAATCTCCGCGCGCTCGTGGAGGCGGAGACGCCGACGGTCACCATCTTCGGCAAGAGCTGGGACCGACATGTCACGACGGCGCTCGGCACGACGCTCGAGCGGAATTTGGAACTGATCGGCGACTCCATCGCCTACTTGAAGGCGGCCGGGCGGGAGGTCATCTTCGATGCCGAGCACTTCTTCGACGGCTTTCGCGCGAATCCCGAGTACGCGCTGGCGACGCTTCTGGCCGCCGAACGCGCCGGTGCCGATGTGATCGTCCTCTGCGATACGAACGGCGGCACGCTTCCTCATCGCCTTGTCGAGATGATTGATGCCGTGCGCCCGCGTCTCCGAACCCGGCTGGGGATTCACGCGCACAACGATTCGGACCTGGCCGTCGCCAACAGCATCGCCGCCGTCGAACATGGCATCACCCACGTGCAGGGGACGATCAACGGCTACGGCGAACGCTGCGGGAACGCGAACCTCTGTTCGATCATCCCCATCTTGGAGTTGAAGATGGGATATACGGCGATCGGGGCGGAACGGCTCGCGCGGCTCACGTCGGTCGCGCACTTCGTGAGCGAGCTGGCGAATCTGCCGCCGCGTCCCAATCAACCGTTCGTGGGCAAGAGCGCCTTCGCGCACAAAGGAGGCGTGCACGTGAGCGCCGTGCTCAAAGATGCCTCGACCTACGAGCACATTCCTCCAGAAGCGGTGGGCAACGTGCGGCGCGTCCTGGTCTCCGATCTCTCGGGCAAGAGTAATCTCCTCTACAAGGCGGCGGAGATGGGGATTGATCTCGGCGCCGATGGCGAGCGGCTCCGGGCGCTCCTGGAGCGACTGAAGGCGCTCGAATATGTGGGGTATCAGTTCGAAGGGGCGGACGGCTCGCTCCGATTGCTGCTCGAAGAGGCGGCGCACGGGGAGTGTGAGTTCTTCCACGTGGAGACGTTTCGCGTCGTGAGCGAGCGCGCCAGCGATGGGCGGCTCCGCTCGGTCGCCACCGTGCGCGTGCGTGTCGGAGAGAAGATGGAAGAGGCGATGGCGCAGGGGAAGGGGCCGGTGCTCGCGCTGGATCGCGCGCTCCGCAAGGCGTTGCGCGCTTTCTTCCGATGCGTGAATGATCTGCGGCTCACCGACTACAAGGTCCGCGTGCTCGATGCCGAGCGCGGCACGGCGGCCAAGGTGCGCGTCCTCATTCAAACGAGCGATGGTGAGGAGAGCTGGAGCACGGTCGGCGTCTCCGAGAATATTCTGGAGGCGAGCTATCAGGCGCTCGTGGATGCCGTCCGCTACAAACTGCTCAAGGAATACGGTCACCCTCAGGCGCGCGCTGCCCGCCGAGAGAGGGCCCCGGAATATGAGCAACAATACGGCTGGGGCGTATGAAGGAGGGAACGCATGGTGCCGAAGGAACTCCTCATGAAGATGTTCTACTACCTGCGCCTGACGCGGGAGGCGGAATACCGCATCGAGCGCGTCCTGTATCGGCAGGGGAAGATCGTCGGCGGGGTGTATGTCGGACGCGGGCAGGAAGCCATCGGTGTGGGGAGCGCCATTCAGCTTCGACCGGATGATGTCGTCGCTCCGAGCCATCGCGACATGAGCGTCTTCCTCATCCGCGGGATTCCGCTCAAGCAGATCATGGCCCAGTACATGGGTCGGAAGACGGGCGTGACCGGCGGCAAGGATGGCAACATGCACATGGGGGATATGCGGCGGCACGTCGTCGCCTTCCCCAGCCACATGGCCGATACGGTTCCGGTCGCCGCCGGATGCGCGCTGGCCTTCAAGCTGCGGGGGGAAGATCGGGTGGCCGTGTGCTATTTCGGGGATGGAGCGACGAGCCGCGCCGATTGGCACGAGGGGCTGAACTTCGCCGCCGTTCACCGACTGCCGATCGTCTACATCTGCAACAACAACCAGTACGCCTACTCGACGCCGCTCTGGCGGCAGATGGCTGTGCCCAACGTCGCCGATCGGGCTGTCAACTATGGGATTCCGGGGGAGATCGTGGACGGCAACGACGTGCTGGCCGTCTATGAGGCGACGGCGCGCGCGGTGGAGCGGGCTCGGCGGGGTGAAGGACCGACGTTGCTGGAGTGCAAGACCTTTCGGATGACGGGGCATTCGGCGCATGATGACGCGTTCTACGTCCCCAAGGAGCTCTTCGAGGAATGGGCGGCGAAGGACCCGATCGCGCGTCTGGCCGATTACCTCACGACGCGAGGGATTGCGACCGAAGCCGAGCTGCGGGACGTGGAGGCGCGCGTCACGCGTGAAGTGGACGAGGCGATCGCGTGGGCCGAGCAGAGCCCGTACCCCGATCCGGAAGCGTGTCTTGACGACGTGTACGCTTCCTCCCCGTGAGCGAGAAAGGAGAGAGTCGGCGGCGTGAGTCGCTTCACTGCGGCCCTGCCCTGAGCGCAGGGGGGGGATCGCCCGAGTGCCCTTCGGCGCGATCCCCCCGTGGCGCCTCAGAAGTATTTCTCCCCGAAGCTCGGCGGCTGTTCGGCGATGTGAACGTTGACGCAGGCGGGCTTCCCGCACTCCCGCATGCGTCGGAGAGCGGGTGCGATCTCTTCGGGTCGCTCGACGAATTCACCGTATCCGCCCAAAGCTTCGACAACGCGCTCGTAGCGGGCGAGCTGAAGGCGCGTCGCCACGGCCCGTTCTTCCCCATAGAGGGCGATCTGCGGACGGCGAATTTGCCCCCATGCCGCGTCGTTCCCGACGACGGCCATGATCGGGAGCTGAAACCGCACGGCCGTATCGAACTCGAAGCCGTTGAACCCGAAGGACCCATCGCCGAAGAGGACGAGCACGCGCTTCTCCGGATGCGCCAGTTGTGCGGCGATGGCGAAGGGCAGACCGATCCCCAGGCAGCCAAATGGTCCCGGATCCATCCACTGTCCCGGCCAAGAGACGGGGAGCACCTTCGCGGCCAGCGAGACGATGTCCCCGCCGTCTCCGATGACGATCGTCTCCGGATCCACGAACTCGGCCAGCTCTTGGCACAGCCGGAGCGGATCAATGGGCACGGCGTCGGAGCGAAGGCGTGGCTCCAACGCGCGCTGCTCGTCCAGCTCGATCTCGCGCAGGCGATCGCGCCAGGCGGTGAAGCGCAGCGTGGGATATTCGGCCACGACGGCCTCCAGCAGCAACTCGAAGAGCGCGCGCAGATCGCCGACCAATCCCACGTCGGCCGACCGATTGTGTCCGATGACCGTGTGATCGAGGTCCATCTGGATGATCTTCGCCTCGGCCTGCAGCTCGCGTCCGAAGTTGAGGCGGAAGTCCAGAGGGGTTCCGGCGAGGATGAGCACATCGGCGTGTCGCAGCGCCTGGCGCCGCGCGTGGACGAAGAGCTGGGGCGCATCCGGGGGGAGCGCACCGCGCCCCATACCGTTGGTGAAGGTCGGCAGATCGAGCCGCTCGACGAAACGCGTGAGCGCGCGATGCGCCTCGGACCATCGGATACCGCTTCCGGCGATGAGGACGGGGCGTTCGGCCTGCGCCAGCAGTGCGAGCACCCGCCGGATCGCCTCCGGGCGCGGGCGCAGCCCCAACGGCTCTCGCTGCATACGGGGGAATCGCACTGACTTCTCCGAGACCTGGTTCATCAACACATCCACCGGGATCTCCAGGAAGACCGGGCCGGGAATACCCGACACAGCATGGCGCAACGCGACTTCGATCAGTTCGGGAATGCGATCGGTCTGCAGCACCTGTCCCGCCCACTTCGTGATCGGGCGCATCACGCTGACATGATCCATCTCCTGCAGCGAGCCCTGACCGAGCTGAAACGAAGGCGCCTGTCCTCCAATGACCAAGACGGGGCTCTGGGCCCGGAACGCGTTCGCCACGCCGGTGACGCTATCGGTCACGCCGGGTCCGGCCGTCACGACGGCGACGCCCAGTCGCCCCGTGCATCGCGCCCACGCATCGGCGGCGTGCACGGCGGCTTGCTCATGGCGCAGGTCAATGACGCGAAGGCCCTCCTCCACGCACCCGTCGTAGATCGGCAGAATATGGCCCCCGCAGAGCGTGAAGACGACATCCACCCCCGCTGCTTTCAACGCTCGGGCGACCAGTTGCCCTCCATGAAGATTCATCCCCTTCCCCCCGTGAACGCGTCTGTATGCCTGCGCCATTTTACTACGATCCCCGCCCGCTCTCAAAATGCGGCCTCTCGTTCACGAAGCGGGTGAGCCCATCCGGCCGGCGGCGCGCGAAAAATCCGGCGTTCACCGTATTGACCGAGCGCATCATGTGTCGTAATCTCCCAGCGGATTAAAACCCGTCATAGCCGACGTCAGCACAGATGGAGCGGGAGAGAAGTGCGATGGCTGTGCCGAAAGTCGTCTTCACGCTGAAGGAGGTGGCGGAGTACCTCAATGTGCATCCGGATACGATCCGCCGCTATGTGAAGCGCGGGGAGCTACCAGCCTTCAAGATCGGCACGGATTGGCGTTTCAACAAAGAGTCCATTGATCGGTGGCGAAAGGCGCAAGAGGAGCGGTGCCGCCGCGCGCTTCGGTCCAGACGGCACCCTCCGAAGGCCGATGCTCAGAAACCGAAGAAGCGTCCGACGAGCGGATGAGGAGATCAATGGGAGGAGGCCGAAAACCGCACGCGAGAGTGAGATGGCGCCTCGGCGAGAGCGCGGCAGGGGAGCATCGCCGGCGCAGGCGAGCGAGGAGATGTCTGGCGGTCGGCCTCCTCAGCCTCATGAACCTGGCGTTGCCGGTGGCGGCTGAGCAGTACTACTTCCGCCGGTACTCCGCGGCCGAAGGGCTCTCGCAGGCCGTCGTGCAAGCATTGTATCAGGATCGCGCAGGGTACCTCTGGATCGGGACGCAGGCCGGGCTGAATCGGTACGACGGCGTTTCCTTCACCACCTACGGTCCGGCCCGTGGGCTCGCCCAGGATTGGGTCAACGCCATTTTGGAGGACGCGCGCGGGGACCTGTGGATCGCGACACTGGGCGGGGTGTTTGCCTGGAACGGACGAGGATTTCGTGCGTATACGAGCGCCGATGGGCTGGCCGATGATCGAGTGACGTCGTTGGCG
Organism: bacterium HR10; assembly: GCA_002923315.1. Classification (GTDB taxonomy): domain Bacteria; phylum Acidobacteriota; class Blastocatellia; order HR10; family HR10; genus HR10. The sequence goes on along the minus strand of BEHM01000011.1, from coordinate 49,752 downwards.
CGCGACCGCGAGGGGGGAATATGGTGCGGGACACCGCGCGGCGTCAGCCGCTATGACGGTCAGCGATGGCGAACGTACGCGGTGGCGGAAGGACTCCCCGATCCGCGCGTCAACGTCCTCTTCGTGGATGCGCGAGGTCGGCTCTGGGCGGGGACGGAAGCGGGGCTCGCCGTTTGGACGGGCGCGCGGTTCGTCACGTTCGATCCAGAAGGACTGCGGGGTCAGAGCGTGCGCGCGCTCGCCGAGGATCGCGCGCATCGGCTCTGGGTGGGGACGAACACAGGGGTGCGGATGTACGAGAGAGGGCGGCTGGTGACGACATACGCGACGGGTCAGCCCGTCGTCGCCCTCTGCGCCGATCGCTTCGGCATCATCTGGGCGGGGACGCCACAAGGGCTCATCAAGATCGAGGACGGTCGTCTCACCGTCCTCACGGCCTCGCACGGCCTCGCGTACACTGACGTGCGCGCGCTCTTGGAGGATCGCGAGGGCATTCTCTGGATCGGCGTCGCGGGGGGACTGTACAAGTTCCACAGCCGCGCCTTCACGATCTATCGCGCGAGCGATGGCCTCGGCTCCAACGTCGTGCGTCCCATCGTGCGGGATCGGCGCGGATGGCTCTGGGTAGGCACCAGTGGGGGACTCAGCCGCTTCGACGGTCGTCAGTGGCGGACCTTCACGACGCGGGATGGATTGGCCGATGACTACGTCTTCGCTCTGCTGGAGGACCGCCAGGGATGGCTCTGGATCGGCACGCGCGTGGGCATCACGCTCTTTGATGGCGCGCGCTTTCGCCGGGATCGCACGTTGTCCCGTCTGGGTCTCATCGTCGCTTTGGCCGAGGATCGAGCGGGCGCGATCTGGATCGCCGTCATGTCCAAGGGCATCTTCCGGTGGACGGGAGCGCGCCTGGAGCCCGTGCGGGTCGAAGGGCAGACGTTCTCCAATGCGCGCTTCCTCGTGGATCGGCGCGGGTGGGTGTGGGTCTCCGGAGATCGCGGCCTCTCGCGATGGGATGGCCGGAGCTGGCGCACGTACACGGTGCGCGACGGATTGGCCAGTGATCAGCCGTATTTCCTCTGCGAGGACGCGAACGGGCACATCTGGTTCGGGTATCACTCCTCGCATGGCGTGACGCGCTTCGATGGGCAGACGTTCCGACATTATACGACGCGCGACGGCTTGACGAACGACGCCGTCTACTCGCTCGGCGTGGATCGGCAGGGGAACCTCTGGATCGGCACGGCGCGCGGCGTGGATCGCTTCGACGGAACGACCTTCGTCAACTACGGCGTGGAGGAAGGATACGCGGATCCGGAATCGAACGCCGGGGGATTCTGGCGGGACGCCGACGGCACGCTCTGGTTCGGGACGATGGGGGGATTGAGCCGCTACGATCCGCGATTCGATCTGACGCGTGGGGCTCCCCCCGCCGTCCTCCTTCAGGATGTGCGACTCGGCACGCGGGCCGTTCATCCGATGGACGCGTCGAGCGCGCGCGATCACGAGGTCGGCCCGGAGGACAATACCCTGATCGCGCGGATCGCCGTCCTGTCGTTCCTCAACGAGCGTCGGGTGCAGGTGGAATATCGGGTGAGCGGATTCCAAGAGGAATGGACGCCGCTGGAAGGCCGAGAGCTGCGCATCTCGAATCTGCCGCCAGGCGCCTATGTCCTGCATGTGCGCGCCCGGAAATATCGAGGGGCGTGGTCCTCGCCCGTCTCCTTCGCGTTCAGAATTCGCGCGCCGTTTTGGCAGCGCTGGTGGTTCTGGGGGCTTGTGGGGATCGGGATCCTGGGCCTCTTCTACGCCGGATATCGCTGGCGCACGACTCGGATTCGGCGTCGAGCGGAAGAGCTGGAGCAGAAGGTCGCCGAGCGCACGCGCCAGCTCGCGGAGAAGGCCGAGGAGCTGGAAGCTTTCATCTACACGGTCACGCACGATCTGAAGGCCCCGGTCATCTCCATGCAAGGACTCGCGAGCTTGCTGCGGATGGAACTCGGGGAGAGGCTCCCGCCGAACGCGGCCTTCTACCTGGAGCGCATTCACGCCAATGCGGCGCAGATGCAGCGACTGATCACCGAGCTGCTGGAGCTCTCGCGCATCGGGCGGATGCGCGAGCCCCGACGCCCGGTCCCGATGCGAGAGCTGGTCGAGGAGGTGCTCGCTGAGCTGCACGGGGAGATCGCGCTCAAGCGCGCGCGCATTCGCGTGGATGAGGCGCTGCCGACGGTCGTGGGCGAGCGCACGCGCCTCCGACAGGTCTGGGCGAATCTGATCTCCAACGCGCTGCGCTTCTCTCGCCCGCAGGTCCCTCCGGAGATCGAGATCGGCGCGCGCCCGGAGTCGAAGGACGTCGTCGCCTTCTTCGTCCGCGATAACGGCATCGGCATCGCGCCCGAACATCGAGAGCGGATCTTCGAGGTCTTCTACCGCGTCGAGGGCAAATATCAGGGCGACGAAGGCACGGGCATTGGATTGGCCATTGTGAAACGCATCATCCAGGCGCACGGGGGACGCGTCTGGGTCGAATCCCAAGGGCTCGGGAAGGGGAGCACGTTCTGGTTCACTCTCCCCGTGGAGTCGGCATCGCATCCGACGGAGCCTGCGGTTTCTGCGGAAGCGCACGTGGTGCGCAGATCGTCACCGGAAGGGAGGAACCGATGAAGCCGATCCTCATCCTGCTCGTCGAGGATAATCCCGATCACGTCCTGATCATCAAGCGCGCCCTGGAGATGAACAACGTCCTCAACGAAGTGCGCGTCGTCGAGGATGGTCAGGAGGCGCTGGACTACCTCTATCGCCGGGGCAAATATGCGGATCCGGATGCGGCTCCGCGCCCGGGGCTCATCCTGCTGGACATCAAGCTGCCGAAGATGGACGGGCTTGAAGTCCTGAGACGGATCAAGAGCGACGCGGTGCTCAAGATGATCCCCGTCATCATGCTGACGAGCTCCGAGCAAGAGGCCGACGTCGTGAAGAGCTATCTGAACGGGGCGAACTCCTATGTCGTGAAGCCGATCCAGTTCGACGACTTTGTCGAGAAGGTGCGCGAGCTGAAGCTCTACTGGATCCTGGTTAACACGCTGCCGCCGGAGTCAGCGCTTCAGGGACCGACGCCCTAGGGGATCAACCCGATCTCGCGGCAGCGAGAGAGCGGCGCCTCGCCCGAACCTGAGGTCGGCGAGGTACAGACGCATACGGCGTGGAGGAATCGGCATGTCCGAGGAGACCGTTGCATTCACAGCAGGAGAGGTTCCAACTCGGGAGCCACCGCCGGGGTATCGCATCCTCCTGATCGAAGACGATCCCGATCATCGGATGCTCACGCTGCACGCCCTGAAGGAGCAGTTGGGACCAGCGACCGCCATCGTGCTGGCGGCGACGGCGGTCGAGGGGTTGGAGGCCCTCGAGCGCGAGACCTTCGACCTCGCATTGGCCGACTACCGTATGCCCGGCATGGATGGCGTGGAGTTCCTCCGCGCGCTGCGGGCTCGCAGGATCGAAGTCCCGGTGATCCTCGTGACGGCCCTCGGCAATGAACGCGTGGCCGTTGAAGCCTTGAAGCTCGGAGCCGCCGATTACGTCATCAAGGAGGCCGGATATTGGCGACTGCTGCCGCCGATCGTCGAACGCGCGATTCGCACGGCGCAGATGAAGCGTCGCATTGAGGAAGCGCGCCGCCGCACAACGCTTCTTCACGAGCTGGCGCAGGCGCTGAATCGCACGCTGGATGCGCACGAACAGCTCCAGATCCTCGTTCGACAGAGCGCCGAGATCTTTCGCGTGGAGCGCGCCACGGTGTATCTGCCGGATCGGGACCTGGAGACGATCGCCGATGTGGTGACCTATGACGTGGATCCCCAACGCGCCGATCTGCTTCAATCCTTGAAGGGGAAACGAATCGCGGAGCTCCCCATTGGGCTGAAGCTGCAGGAGACGTCCGAGCCGCTCATCATCCCCGATGCGGCACGCAGCGAACTCGTTCCCCACGAACTCGTTCGAGCCCTCGGCCTCCGCGCTATCCTCGGCGTCCCCATCCGCGCCAAGGAGCGGTTGATCGCTGCTCTCTTTCTGGGCACACGGGGACCGCGCGCGTTCACTCAGGAAGACGCGATGTTCGCTCGAGTGATCGCCGAGCAGGCGGCCATCTCGCTGGAGAACGCGCGTCTTTATCAGGAAGCCCAGCAGCGGCTCTTCGAGTTGAACGGATTGTATGAGATCGCCCGTCTTCTCAGCTGGGCTCGAAATCCGCGCGACATCTACGGGGAGCTGACGGCGGTGATCGCGCGCCTGATCGGCGCGACCCGCTGCGTCATCGCCACCTATGATCCGCGAGCGCGCGAGTTGCGCGCTGAGCCTCCCGGATATGGCGTCCAGGATGCGCTGGTGAAAGCTGCCGCTTATGTTGTGACCGAAGAGCTGAGGGCGTTTTGGAACCTGCGGACGCGCGGCCCCTTCATCGCCAATCGCCCCGAAGAGATCCCCGCTCCCTTGCAGTGGCTCGTCTCGGATTTCAACGTCGAAAATCTCCTGGCCGTCGCCATGATCGCCGAAGGACAGACCGTTGGCGTCATCTATGCCATGGATAAGCCCGGAGGCTTCACCCTCGAAGACGCGCACCTGCTCAGCATCTTCGCCCATCAGGCAGCTCGGGTCATCCAAAGCGCGCGCCTGTACGAAGAGATCGCCCGATCCGAGGCGAAATACCGGAACATCTTCGAGAGCACCATCATCGGCATCTATCGCAGCACGCCTGATGGGCGAGTCCTGATGGCGAATCCCACGCTGGCGCGACTTCTGGAGTATCCGAACGTGGAGGCGCTCCTGACCGTTCCCGCTCATGAGGTCTGGGCCCGCCCGCACGAGCGCGAGCAGTGGCGACGGCAACTCGAGCAGCAGGGGATTCTCGAACACGAACATCTGGTCCGGACGCGCACGGGGCGGATGCTGTGGGTGCATGATGTCGCGCGCGTCGTTCGGGATGAGCAGGGACGCGTGCTCTATTACGAAGGCGGGCTCGTGGACATCACCGAGCAGAAGCGCGCGGAGGCCGAGCGCGAGGCGATGTTGGAGATCACGCAGGGAGCCACGACGATCGCTGAGCTCGATGAGCTGTTCCCTCTGATCCATCGCGCCTTGAAAAGGGTGATCCCGGCGGAGAACTGTTTCATCGCGCTCTATGATGCGGCGACCGGATATTTCCACTTCCCCTATTTCGTGGATCAGTACGATCCCCCACCTCCGCCCTTGCGTCTGGAGAAGACGGCCACGGCCTACGTCTTTCGGACCGGGCGGCCACAACGGCTCACGCGGGAGCGGTGCCGGCAATTGACCGAGCAGGGCGAGATCGAACTGGTGGGGACGCCCTCGGCCTGTTGGTTGGGCGTGCCCCTGCGCACGCCGAAGGAGACGATCGGCGTGCTCGTCGTCCAGGACTATGAGGATGAACAGGCGTACACGGACCGCGATCTGGAATTCCTCGCCTCTGTGGGGAACCACATCGCGGTGATCATCGAGCGCAAGCGTGCGGAAGAAGCGCTGCGCCGTTCGCAACAACGATACCAGCACCTGGTCGAATCGGTCACCGATGTGGTGCTGGCGCTCGATCGCGAGGGGAGGATCACCTACGTCAATCCGGCGGTGCGACAGGCCCTCGGCTACGCGCCTGAGGAACTCATGGGGGAATCGGTCAGCGTCCTGATCCATCCGGAGGATCGGCCCTCGGCCGAAGCGTTGTGCGAGCTGTGGCGGCACGGACACACGGCCTCCGTCCACTACGAAGGTCGCCTCCTGGCGAGAGATGGAGCAGTACGATACGTTCAAGGTCTGGTGCGCCTGGACGCCTCAGAAGAAGAGGGCGCCGATCTGGTCGCTACCTTGCGCGACGTGACCGAAGAGCGACGCGCTCGAGAACGCCTGGCGCACGTCCACGACCTCGTCACGCGGTTCCATGGCCAGGAGTTGTTCGACCGTGCGGCTCAGGTGCTCGCCCAGCTCTTCGATGTCGAATACGCACTGCTCGGCGTCCTGGAGGACGGAGGCGCGCGCGTGCGCGCCCTGGCCTTCTACAGCGAGGGGGAGTTGCGACGCGACTTCTCCTACGCCCTTCGTGGCACCCCGTGCGAGACCGTCATGAATCAGGCCGTATGGTGCGCGTACTCGCCCCGCGCTTGGGAGATGTTCCCGGAGGATGAGATCCTGGCGGCCCTCCGCATCGAATCCTATATCGGCGCGCCGATTCTCGCCAGCAGCGGGGAGGTCCTCGGGGTGATCAATGCTTTCGGGAAATCCCCGCGGACGTTCACCGAGGCCGATGCGCATCTGCTGCAGATCATCGGTCAACGCGTGGGCGTTGAGCTGGAACGGCTGCGCGAGGAGGAGGCTCGGCTGAAACTGCAAGAGCAGCTCTATCACGCGCAGAAGATGGAATCGGTGGGCACGCTCGCCGGAGGGGTGGCGCATGATTTCAATAACATCCTCACCGGCATGGTCGGATTCGCCGAACTGGCCCTCATGGAATTAGGCCCGCAGCACGGCGCCGCCGAATATCTCCGTCGCATCCTCTCGCTCGGCGCGCGAGCGCGCGATCTGGTGCGGCAGCTTCTGCTCTTCAGTCGCCCCTCCACGGGTGAGAAAGAGGCGTGCGATCTCCACGCGTTCCTCGGCGACGTCGTCTCATTGCTCGGGCGCACGCTTCCGGAGAACATCGAGATCGAGCTGGATCTTCCATCCGAAGCGCTCCTCGTCGCGGCCAATCCGACTCAGCTCCAGCAAGTGCTCCTCAACATCGCCATCAACGCGCGCGATGCCATGCCTGGTGGTGGGCGGCTGCGCATCGCGGCCCGGCTCGTGGATGTGGAGACGCCTGGTGCTCCGCACGCCCAACCGGGACGTTTCGTGCGGCTGACGATCAGTGACACCGGACACGGCATTCCCGCCCATATCCTGCCGCGCATCTTCGAGCCGTTCTTCACCACGAAAGAGGTCGGCCGGGGAACGGGCCTCGGCCTCTCCGTCGCCTATGGGATCGTGAAGGCGCACGGGGGGTGGATTGACGTCGAGAGCGAAGTGGGTCGCGGAACCCGATTCCATCTCTACGTGCCCGCCCTCCCGTCGCGATCGGAACTGCGCGGAGCGCTTCGCGAAGAAGAGATTCGCGGTGGAGAAGAGACGATCCTGCTCATCGAGGACGATGCGGTCGTTCTGGAGCTCGGACGAGAGATGCTGCAATCCCTTGGCTATCACGTGCTCACGGCGCGCGACGGTCAGGAGGGGGTAGCCCTGTACGCCGCCTGGCACTCGCAGATTGATCTGATCCTGCTTGATGTCGTCATGCCGCGCATGAGCGGGCATGAGACGTTCCATCAACTACGGCAGATCAATCCGCAAGCGAAGATCTTGCTCGTCACCGGCTACAGCCCGGAGCACGTCGCGGCCGAACTGCTCGCGCAAGGAGCCCTGGGCGTCATCCAAAAACCCTACGAGCGTCGGGAACTGGCTCGGGCTGTTCGCGAAGCCCTGGACGCGTGAGGCACTGCGCGCGCGCCGGAAGAGGACAAGCGCACATACGGATCCCGTCCGCCTCCTCGCCCGAGCCGGCGCCGACGGCGAGCGCCCCACGCGCGCTCCTCACCTGAGGCGCTCACTCCCGCTTCACTCCTCCTGAGGAACGGACGGTCTCGGCTGCGGCTTCGGCAGGGGCTTGCGCGGCAGCTTCTCCTCGCGCATGGCCGCGTGGTACACGAATGAGGCCATGATCACAGCCGCTTGCATCAGGTCGCCCGGCAGGAGCCGATCGTAGACATCCATGTTCGTGTGATGCGTGCGCGTGCTGTAGTCAATCGGGTCCTGGATGAACTGAAAGGCCGGAATCCCCACGGCATCGAAGGCGAGATGATCGGTGCCGCCCGTGCCGCGAATCGTCACCGTCGTCGCCCCCAGATCGTGAAACGGGCGCAGCCAGGCCTCGAAGATCGGCCGCACGGCATCATTGCCTTGCAAATAGATGCCGCGAATGCGACCCGTTCCGTTATCGAGGTTGAAGTAGGCGGAGATCTTCGCATGATCCGGCTTGAGCTCCATCGTCCGCGGATTGCCGAAATACTTCTCCACGTATGCCCGCGAACCGAGCAGGCCTTGCTCTTCACCGGTCCAGAGGGCGACGCGAATCGTGCGCCGCGGCTGGATGCCGATGGCCTTGAGGATGCGCACGGCTTCCATGACGACGGCCGATCCGGCAGCATTGTCGGTCGCTCCCGTACCCGCATGCCAGGAATCCAAATGAGCGCCCAACATGACGATCTCGTCCTTCAGCCTCGGATCCACGCCCGGGATTTCCGCCAGCACGTTATACCCCTGCAGGTCCTCATCATGGAATCGGGTCCGAATGTTGACCTCCAGCTTCACGGGGATCTTCTTCTCCAACAATCGCGCGATGCGCGCATAGTGCTCGATCGCGACGACCATCCAGGGGACGGTCGGCTCAGCGTTCGCCCGATAGGATCCGCCGCCAGTGACGAAGATCGTGCCATGCTCGCCGCGACTTGGCTCCAGGACGACGGCCACGCCCTCTTCGCGGAGGAAGCGCGCGATCTTCTCCTGCAGGGCGCGCTGCGCACGCAGCTCCTCTCGCTGCGCCTCCATCGGGGAGCGCACGCCCGGCTCCGGAGCCTGCGCCAGACGCTTGAGGTCCTCCTCACTGTGGCGCCGCGCATCGGGCTCGAACCGCGTGACCGCCTGACGCGGCGGCTGCAGCATGACGATGGCTCCCTTGAGCTTCCCTTTGTACGCGGCGAAATCTTCCTCCGAGCGCAACGTGACGACTACCGGTTGACCCGTGACCGGCCCGTTCGTTCCCGGCGTCCACGCCTTCGGATACGCGATGATCGGCATGTACTGCGGCTCGAGCATCTCGATGGAGAAGCGCTCGACCGACCACCCTCGCCCGAAGGTTCCCCACGGCTCCAACCGCGCGTTGGCGAGCCCCCACTCTTTGAACCGGTCGCGCGCCCACTCGCTCGCGGCTCTCAAGTTCGGGGATCCGGTCAAGCGTGGGCCGTAGACGTCGGTCAGATAGCTCGCGATCTCCATGACCCGAGAATTCCCAAACCCCTCCTGCTTGATCCGCGCGATCGCCTGCCAATCCACCGGCTCTTCGGCGTGAACGAGCGGAGGGATGACAAGAAGCACAAAGAGGAACGCTGCTACGTGACGCCTCATAGTCCCTCTCCCCCTGGTAGAGTTGCCCACCTCAGCCGTGCAGTGATACACGAATCCTCCTGAAAAGGCAAGGCGGCACGCTTCACAGGCGAGTATTCTTTCAGAACTGGGGGGTGAGAATCTCGCGGGGTGGGATGCGCTCTCCCCGCCCCGTCAGCAAGCCGATTCCCTGTTCCTGAACCGCCGTGACCGTATGCTGATCAATCCGAATGCCGAAGACGTAGACCAGATAGGGCCCCGGAACTCCAGCAGCACGCAGTCGCTCCTGCCATCCGGCAGATCGCATCCGCTGCGCCCAATCGTGCACAACCCGACGACTCAACCGCGTCTTGACCTCGACGATCGCCCAGAGAGTCGCCCCGGTCTGATCCTGAATGGGGACGACGACATCAATCTCTCCGTCCAGGGAGAGCACCGTGGGTTCGGCGAGAGGACGATACCCCTTCTCCTCAAGCACCGTCAGGAGCACACTCTCGGCTTCCTCCTCGATGGTCGCTCCAAGAGCGTTCTGAAATCGTCCCATCTCCTGAATCGCAATCTCCATGCGCTCTTCGGTCCGCCGCTGCGCTTCCGCCAATTCCCTGACCGCGGCTTCCAAACGACTGAGCCGCTCTTCCGCCTGCTGGTGCGCCTGCACCAACTCCCTCACCACCACCTCCAGATGACTCAGCCGCTCCTCCGCCCGCCGATGCGCCTCCGCCAATTCCCTCACCGTGGCATCCAAATGACTCAGCCGCTCCTCCGCCCGCCGATGCGCTTCCACCAACTCTCCCACCACGGTTTCCAATCGCCCCACTCGATCCTCCAACTGCTCCACTCGCTCCTCCGCCCGCCGCTGCGCCTGCACCAGCTCCTCCACCACAGCCTCCAACCGCGCGACCGCAGCCGTCAACTCCCTCACCTGCTCCTCCGTCCGCCGCTGCGCCTCCGCCAATTCCTGAACAATGGCCGGCAATCTCAGGAGGTCCTCCGTTAAGATCAAACGGCGCAATTCGGCCTGCCACTCCGGATGCTGCGCCAGAAGGCGAACCAGATCCGAGAAGTCATGCACCGTGAAAGCCATAGCTCTTTGAGTGTATCACGCTGATTCCATGGGAGCGAGGGCCAGATATGCCGCACAGGAGCAGAACCTCTCTCCCCCTCAGCTCTCCGGCTCACCTGCCGGCGCGGGCGAATTGGTCCAGTCGTGCGACAGCTTCCTGGAGGACCTCCCGAGATGCCGCGTAAGAGATGCGCACATATCCCTCCACGCCGAAGGCCGATCCGGCCGTGAGTGCGATCTGACACTCCTCAAGCAGACGCACTTCCAGGTCCTTCGATGTCGGGATATCGCGCGCCCGCATCAGCTCCCGAACGTCGGGGAAGACGTAAAAGGCCCCTTCCGGCTCCACGCACCGAATGCCCGGAATCCGGTTGAGCGCCGCCAGCAGAAACTCGCGCCGTCGTTGATACTCCCGCAGCATCTGCGTCACCGATTCCTGAGGTCCGGTGAGCGCTTCCAACGCCGCCTTCTGGGCGATCGAGGTCGGATTCGACGTGGAGTGGCTCTGGACCTTGATCATCTCCCGAACCCACGCTTCCGGACCGACGGCGTAACCGATGCGCCATCCGGTCATCGCGTAGGTTTTGGAGAACGAGCCGACGATGAGCACACGCGCGCGCAGGGCCTCCGGCAGAGCCGCTGCCGAGAACGATTCATGCGGGGGGTAGACGAATTCGCGGTAACACTCATCGGAGATGACGTAGAGCCCGCGCTCAACGGCCCACTCGACGATGCGCCGGAACTCGCCGGGTGAGATGACGCGTCCCGTGGGATTGCACGGCGAATTGAGGATGAGCAATTTCGTCCTCGGCGTCACCGCCGCGCTCACCATCTCCGCCGTGAGCCGGAAGTCGTTCTCCTCCGTCGGAATGAAGCGGCTGCGCCCACCGGCGAAGGTGACGACCTGCGGGAACGTCACCCAATATGGGGCGGGGATCAACACCTCGTCCCCCGGCTCGATCAGCGTCACAATGGCGTTGAAGATCGCCTGCTTCCCTCCGGCCGTCGCAATGACCTGCCCGGGCGTATAGGTCGAACCGAAGCGCTCGTTCAAAAACCGGGCGATGGCGGCGCGCAGCTCGGCGATCCCGGCGGCCGGTGTATAGCGCGTGAAGTCCTCCGCCAGGGCGCGACGCGCGGCCTCCTTGATATGCTCGGGCGTGGGGAAATCCGGCTCCCCCGCTCCGAGATCGAGCACGCGCAGGCCAGCGGCGCGCAACCGCTCCGCCGCTTGCAGGACGGCCATCGTGGAAGACGCTTCCATGAGGCGCACGCGTTCAGCCGCCGGGAAACTCCGTGCATCAAGAGCGCGTTCCTGTGTCATCCTCGTCTCCTCCAACGCATATGGAATCGCGACCCTCCCCCCTCTTGGCCAAGAGCTTCTCCCGCATCTTCCGCTCGACAATGGGGGGGACGACACCGGCGATGTCTCCCCCCAAGGCGCACACCTCCTTCACCAGGCGGGAGCTGATGTATGTGTAGGGCTCGGCGGGCATCATGAAGATCGTCTCGATCGCGGGATCGAGCCGTCGGTTCATGAGGGCCATCTGGAACTCATACTCGTAGTCGGAGATCGCGCGAATCCCTCGGATGATGACCCGCGCCTCGACCTTCCGCGCGTATTCGACGAGCAGACCATCGAACGTGTCCACGCGGACCTGAGGGGAGCGCACGACCGCACGGATCATCTCCACGCGCTCCTCCACCGTGAAGAGCGGCGTCTTCGCCGGGTTGACGAGCACGGCGACGATCACCTCATCGAAGAGCCGCGTGGCCCGCTCGATCAGATCCAGGTGACCGTTGGTGATGGGATCGAACGATCCCGGATAAATGGCTCGCCGCATGCTCCTGCCCCCTTCGGGAGGCTCAGTTCACCCCGAATGCGATCTCGGGCCGAACACGCCCCCCCATGAGCTGCTGCCCTCCGTTCCTGCCGATTCTTCCCTCCATGTGAACAAACTCATTGCGGAAAGGCCAATTTTAAGCTACCCTATTGTCGGATTCAAACCAGAAGGCACGGTGTGATGAACCGATGATCGAGGAATTTCGCCAACAGTATGAAGAACTGAGGTCGCGCGCGCTCGAACTCAGGAGGTTTCTTTGACATCGAGGCGAAGCGAGAGGAGCTGGCGCGACTTGAAGAGATGATGGCGCAGCCGGAATTCTGGAACGATCCGGCTCGCGCCGGGCACACGCTGCGCGCTCGGCATCGGGTGGAATCCGAGATCGAGGCGGTTGAGCGCCTGGAGCGTGAACTGGAGGAGATCGAAATCCTCCTGGACCTCGCCCAAGAAGACGAAGCCTTCCTGCAGGAGCTTCGCGAGCGGGTCTCCCGAGCAGCGGCCGAGATCGCAGAGATGGAGCTGAAGGCGCTCCTGTCGGGAGAGCATGATGCGGGCAACGCCATTGTGACGATCACCGCCGGAGCGGGGGGAACAGATGCGCAAGATTGGGCGGAGATGCTCCTGCGCCTCTATCTCCGATGGGCGGAGAAGCACGGCTATAAGACCGAACTGCTCGATTTGCAACCCGGCCAGGAGGCGGGGATCAAATCGGCGACGTTCCGCGTCGAGGGCGAATACGCGTACGGATACTTGAGCGCTGAATCCGGTGTGCATCGGCTCGTGCGCCTCTCCCCCTTCAACATCGCCCACAGCCGCGAGACGAGCTTCGCCTCGGTCTCCGTCTATCCGGATCTGGACGAAGACATCGTCGTGGAGATTGACGAGAAGGACCTGCGCATCGAGACGTTCCGCGCCTCAGGGGCTGGCGGGCAACACGTCAATAAGACGGAATCGGCCGTGCGCATCACGCACATCCCGACGGGGATCGTCGTCTCGTGTCAGAATCAGCGCTCGCAACATCAGAATCGCGAGATGGCCATGCGGATCCTTCGCGCAAAACTCTACGAGCACGAGCGGCAGAAGCGCCTGGCGGAACGACAGCAACTGGAGCAGAACAAACGCGAGATCAGCTTCGGATCGCAAATCCGAAGCTATGTCCTGCATCCTTACAAGCTGGTGAAGGACCTGCGCACGCGATATGAGACGAGCGACGTGGATGCCGTCTTGGACGGCGAGATTGACGAGTTCATCCGCCAGTACCTGATCGCCAAGCGAAAGGGGGCGATCGAACCGGCGGCGACGAAACCGAATTGACGAGCGCACGCATGGTCGCCTCTCATCCGCCCATGAATCACTCCTCGCGCTCGCGCGTGGATGAAGCCCTGGGCATCCTGCTGCTGGCCGGTGGCGTGCTCCTTCTGCTCAGCGTGCTCTCCTATCACCCGGAGGATCCCTCCTGGAACGTGCTCACGTCCCGTTCGATCGTGCACAACAAGATCGGGCGCGTGGGGGCCTATGTGGCGGACTTCTGCCTCCAAGTCTTCGGGCTGACCGCATTCGCGCTGCCGATGCTCCTGTTCGCCTGGGCGTGGTCGAAGCTGCGCGGCCGGCCGCTTCGGGCGCCCATGACCAAAGGCTTGGGATGGGCGAGCTTCCTGCTCTCGGGAGCTGGATTGCTGAGCGTGCTCTTCCCCCAGCCGTATGTTCTGTGGCCCACGGTCCGTCCCGGGGGGATGCTCGGCACGCTCCTGGCCGCGCAATTAGTCGCCGTCCTGAACACGGTCGGAGCGGCCCTGGTGCTCGGCGTCACCGCGATTCTCGCCCTCATGGTCGCGGGGGACTTCTCCGTGATCGCTGCCGGAGGAGCCGTGATGCGGGGTGCGCGGAGCATCGCGGCGCGTCTCCGAAAGACCATGGAGCACCCGGAGCGAGAGGGAGCCGTGAGCGCGGCTGCAGAACTGCAGCGCGCGCCGCGACCGAAGATCGCCTCGGCTGAGGCGCCTGATCTCACCGAAACGGCGGCGACGGCCACAGCTTCCGAGCTTCCGCGCGCGCCGGAAGTGGCCGCCCCTCATCGAGAAGGGACGCGAGCGGTCGAACCCGCTCTCTCGCTCGCGGAGGCCGAAGCGGAGGTGACTCCCCGGACGCGTAGTACCGTCCCTCCTGTACCCGTAGATGTTGAAGAGATCATCGAACGCACTGGTCCTTCCCCGACACCAGCTCCGACCGGCGGGCGCCCCTCGAGCGAGGCCGCGCGCCGGGCTCCCGCAGACCCGATCGCCGAGATGCTCTCGACGGCCTCGGTGCGCACCACCAAACCGGTGGAGAAGGCGAGCCCCGCTGAGCGCTCGAAGTCACTCAGCCCAGGAGGGAGCTTCTCACTCCCCTCGGTAGAGATGCTCACCGAGCCCCCGCCTCCGCACGAGCAAGCGCATGAGGAGCTGATGCAACGGGCCGTCCTGCTGGCCGAGAAGTTCAAGGAGTTCGGCATCACGGGACATGTGCACCAGATCAGCCCGGGCCCGGTCGTGACGACATTCGAGTTCAAACCGGATCCGGGGATCAAGTACAGCCGCATCGTCAGCCTGGTCGAAGACCTCTGCCTCGCTCTGGAGGCCGAATCCATTCGGATTGATCGCATCCCGGGCAAATCCACGATCGGCATTGAAGTCCCCAACAAACATCGCGAGTTGATCCGTCTGCGCGAGATCCTCGAATCGAAGAAGTTTCAGGAATCGCGCTCCCGCCTCACGATCGCTCTGGGCAAGACGATTGACGGCGGGGTGTACATCAGCGATCTGGCGAAGATGCCGCATCTGCTGATCGCGGGAGCGACGGGCTCGGGCAAGTCCATGACGGTCAACTGCATCCTCGTCTCCATCCTCTTCAAGGCGACGCCCGAGGAGGTGCGCTTCATCCTCATTGATCCGAAGCGTCTGGAGCTGGGGCTTTACGATGGCATCCCTCATCTGCTGGCTCCCATCGTCACCGATCCGAAGCGCGCGGCGTACGCGCTGAAGTGGGCCGTCGCCGAGATGGAGAACCGCTACAAGCTGCTCGCGAGCTTCGGCGTTCGCAATATCGAGCAATTCAACCGCGAGGTGCGAGACCTCTCCGACCGGCGCGCGATGTCCGAGAGCGGGGAGCCGATTCGCCCGCTCCCCTACATCGTCATCATCATTGATGAGTTGGCCGACCTGATGATGGTCGCCTCCAGTGAGGTCGAGGCGGCGATCACGCGCCTGGCGCAAATGGCGCGAGCCGTCGGCCTGCATCTGGTCCTGACGACGCAGCGCCCCTCGGTGGATGTCATCACGGGGCTCATCAAGGCGAACTTCCCCTGCCGCATCGCCTTCCGCGTCTCCTCGAAAGTGGATTCGCGCACGATCCTCGACGCCAATGGGGCCGAAGCGCTCCTGGGACGCGGCGACATGCTCTTTCTGCCGCCGGGCTCGTCGCGCCTGGTGCGCGTGCACGGTGCGTTCCTCGAGGAGGCGGAGATCAAGCGCGTGGTCGAGTTCCTCAAGGCGCAAGGCGAGCCTCACTATGATGAGACCGTCCTCATGTCGGACAAGGAGTACGCGGCGGCGCAAGGGAGTGGGGAGAAACGCGACGAGCTGTACGAAGAAGCCCTCAAGATCGTCGTGGAGATGGGACGCGCTTCCACATCCGTTCTGCAACGCCGCCTGCGCATTGGCTACGGGCGCGCCGCCTCGATCATTGATATGATGGAGCGCGAGGGATACGTGGAACCCGCCGATGGGCCGCGTCCGCGCGCCATCACCCGTAAGGCCCTCGAACTTCGCGAACGCCTCCGGCAGATGGACGCCGAGCGGTAGAAAAAGGCGCTTCCGACCGAGTATAATTCCCCCTGACTTACGGGCGACTCGGGGGACGCAGGGATGAGAGAGAGCGATACGGGTGCCTTCAACGTCTTTCCCGCCGGTCCGTGCGGGAGAGGCGAAGCGCCTCGTCCTTCGCTTGGCGAGCGCTCAGCCGATGTTCCCCCGCAGTGAAGCTCGGCATCTCGCTCATGGAGGCCCTCATATGATCTCCAGAATCCTCACCGATTGGGTCGAAGATGTCGCGCAAGTGACGCAACCGGATCGCATCGTCTGGTGTGATGGGTCGGAGGACGAATACCACGCGCTCATCGAACAGATGCTGCGCGAGGGGACACTTCTTCGCCTCAACGAGCAGAAGTACCCCAACTGCTATCTGCATCGCAGCCATCCGACCGACGTCGCGCGAACGGAACATCTGACCTTCATCTGCACGCCGAAACCGGAGGATGCGGGTCCGACGAACAACTGGATGTCTCCCGAAGAAGCGCGCGAGCGCGTGGGCTCGCTCTTTCGCGGCTGCATGCGAGGACGGACCATGTACGTCGTCCCGTATTTGATGGGCCCGCCCGGCTCTCCCTTCAGCGAGGTCGGCGTGGAGGTGACCGACAGTCCGTATGTCGTCGCGAACATGCGCATCATGACGCGCATGGGGACGATCGCGTTGGAGCATCTGGGGAATTCCGATCGCTTCGTGCGGGGATTGCACTCGCTCGGCGATCTGAGTCCAGAACGGCGCTATATTTGCCACTTCCCAGAAGAGCGCATGATCTGGAGCATCGGATCGGGATATGGGGGCAATGCCCTGCTCGGGAAGAAGTGCCATTCCCTGCGCATCGCGAGCGTCGAGGCGCGGGATGAGGGATGGTTGGCCGAACATATGCTGATCATCGGCGTCGAGGACCCGGAGGGGCGGGTGACGTATCTGGCCGGCGCCTTCCCGAGCGCGTGCGGGAAGACGAACCTCGCCATGCTCGTCCCTCCACCGGCGCTGAGCCGCTATAAAGTCTGGACCGTGGGGGACGATATCGCCTGGCTGCGGTTCGGTCCGGATGGTCGCCTCTGGGCAGTGAATCCGGAGACGGGCTTCTTCGGCGTCGCTCCGGGCACGAGCATGCGGACGAACCCCAACGCGATGATCGCGCTCTCGCGGAACTCGATCTTCACGAACGTGGCGCTGACCCTGGACGGGACCCCCTGGTGGGAGGGGATGAGCGATCCACCGGAGTATGCCTATGACTGGCAGGGGCGACCGTGGACGCCGACGAGCGGCCGACCGGCAGCCCATCCGAACGCGCGATATACGGCGCCAGCGCGACAATGCCCTTCGATCTCCCCACATTGGGAAGATCCACAGGGTGTGCCGATCTCAGCGATCCTCTTCGGAGGACGGCGAGCGCGCGTGGCGCCGTTGGTCTATGAGGCCTTCGACTGGACGCACGGAGTCTTCGTCGGCGCGAGCATGGCCTCGGAGACGACGGCGGCCGCCACGGGGAAAGTCGGCGTCGTGCGTCGCGATCCGATGGCGATGCTCCCCTTCTGCGGCTACAACATGGCCGATTACTTCCGCCACTGGCTGCGCATGGGCGCGCGCAGCTCGAAGATGCCGCGGATCTTCCACGTCAACTGGTTCCGCACGGATGCGAGCGGTCGGTTCCTCTGGCCGGGATTCGGCGAGAATCTTCGCGTCCTCAAATGGATCATCGAGCGCGTGAACGGAGGCGGCGAGGCCGAGGAGACGCCCATCGGATACGTGCCCACGCCCGACGCGCTCGATCTGGACGGGCTCGCGCTCTCGAAGGAGACCCTACGGGAGTTGTTGCGCGTGGATCCTCACGATTGGCGCCGCGAAGCGGAAGCCATCGCGGAGTTCTTCCACCAGTTCGGCGATCGCCTTCCTGAAGAGTTGTGGCACGAGCATCGCCGGCTTGTGCGCCGCCTGGGGTGAGCCATCACCCCTCCGTACGGCGTCTTCGATGTGAGCGAGCTCCCCGCGCAGGAGACAGGTGATGGCGCGCCCGGATTACTCCTTCCGCTCCGGGCTGATGGAGATCTCGCTCACCTCCTGCTCGAACGTCGGTCCCTCGACGAAGAGATAATACGCCACGCCCACCAGCACGAGGACGACCAGGATGGCGATCACAACGATATACCACGGCAAGCCATAGGGCATCAGCAGCAGAAACGGCCCGATGATCACAAGTCCCAATCCCGTCGCGATGGAGGCGCGCACGAGCGGCGTCTCCTCCGCCGGCGTTCGCAAGCGCTCCCCGATCAGCGCTCCCGCGACGGTGGCGACGACGCCGACGGCGATCGTGACCAGGAGCGACATCCACGCCCCCACCCGCGCGAAGGAGACGAGGAAGATGGTCTCCGGCGCTCCGGCCAAGACCGCCAGTGAGGTCACCAGCATCGCGCCGAGTGCTGCCAGGATCGGTTCGCCCAAGATGACGCGCTCTTGCATGAGCCCGAGGATCAAGCCGCCGATGAAGAAGCTTCCGAGCGTGATGGCCAGGAATAAGGGATTCCCGAATCGGAGCGTCGCCATCAGCGGTTCCGATTCCGACCCGGCGATGCGCTGCGCATACAGCGAGACCAGCGCCCCGACGACCACGTGCATCCCCACGATGACGGCCATGCTGATGAGGACTCGCTTCGCCCCTCCTCTCATCGTCGCCCTCCTCGGAGGTCTTCCCCTCACGATTCCGGCGAGATCATAATCCCCCCCTGCACCGCTTGTCAACGAACGATGCGCTCGAGCGCCATCGCTATTCACTCGAGGGTGTGCATCGAGGCGAGGAATTCGGCGTTCGAGCGGGTTCGGCTCAACTTCTCCAAAAGCAGCTCCATCGCCTCCGCGGGCGAGAGCTGGCTGAGGACGCGCCGGAGGATGAAGATCCGATGCAGATCCTCGGGGGGGATGAGCAGCTCCTCCTTGCGCGTGCCCGATCGCAAGATGTCTATGGCGGGGAAGATGCGCTTATCCACGAGGCGCCGATCCAGATGGATCTCCATATTGCCCGTCCCTTTGAACTCCTCGAAGATGACGTCGTCCATACGCGATCCCGTATCAATGAGCGCCGTGGCGATGATCGTGAGCGATCCTCCCTCTTCCACCTTGCGCGCGGCGCCGAAGAAGCGTTTGGGGCGCTGCAGGGCGTTCGCGTCCAGACCGCCGGAGAGGACCCTCCCCGAGGAGGGGATCGTGGCGTTATAGGCGCGCGCCAAGCGCGTGATCGAATCCAGCAGGATGACGACATCGCGCCCGTGCTCGACCAGCCGCTTCGCCTTCTCGATGACCATCTCGGCCACCTGCACATGGCGCGCGGCCGGCTCGTCGAAGGTGGAGCTGATGACCTCCCCGTGCACCGAGCGCATCATGTCGGTCACCTCCTCCGGCCGCTCGTCAATCAGGAGGACGATGAGGATGATCTCCGGATGATTGCGCGTGATCGAATTCGCGATATTCTGCAGGAGCATCGTCTTGCCCGCGCGCGGCGGGGAGACGATCAATCCCCGCTGCCCCTTCCCGATGGGCGTCAGCAGGTCCAGGACGCGCGCGGAGAGATTCCCCGGCCCCACCTCCATCCGAATGCGCTCGCACGGATAGAGGGGGGTGAGATGATCGAAGGGGACTTTCTCCCGGTGCCGCTCCGGAGGCTCGTAGTTGATCGCCTCCACCTTGACGAGCGCGAAATACCGCTCGCCATTGCGCGGCGGACGCACCTGCCCGGAGACGACATCACCCGTGCGCAGGTGAAAGCGCCGGATCTGCGAGGGGGAGACGTACACGTCCTCGGGACTGGGCAGATAGTTGTATTCGGGCGAGCGCAGGAACCCGAATCCCTCCGGGAGGCATTCGAGCACCCCCTCGATGAAGAGCAAGCCGTTGCGCTCGGCCTGCGCGCGCAGGATCCGGACGATCAACTCCTGCTTGCGGAGATGCATCGCGTCCACGATCCCCAGCTCCTGCGCGATTCGCGCCAGCCGCGACAAGCTCAGCTCCCTCAGTTCGCTCATCTCCAGGGCCATCGGTCGCCTTCCTCCCCCCAGGATCCCCCCTTCGCCGTTCAGCGAGAGGGTGCATGGGCCAAGGCGCCTTCGATCGCCCGCCACACCTCGTCGCGCCCGAGCCCCGTCCGCGCCGAATACGGGATGATCCTCACCTCCGGAAAGACCCGCGCCGCTCGCTCGACCGAGCGTTTCACCTCATGGGCCGAGAGTTTATCGGCCTTGGTCAGCACGACGATGTACGGCCGATGATGGAAGTCCAACCACTCGCGCATCTGAAGGTCCAACGGGGTGGGCTCGTGGCGAGCATCCACGATGAGGAGCGAGAGGCGAATCTGCGGACGATTCGCCAGATACCCCTCGATCAGCGTCCGCCACGCCCGACGCATGGCGTGCGGGACCTCGGCGTAGCCGTACCCCGGCAGGTCCACGAAGTAGAAGCGCTCGTTGATCGCGTAGAAATAGATCCCACGCGTCCGCCCCGGCGTGGAGCTGGTGCGCGCCAAATTCCGCATCCGCAGCAGGCTGTTGATCACGCTCGATTTCCCCACGTTCGAGCGTCCGAGGAAGACGATCTCCGGCTTCTCCTCTCGCGGGAGGTCCTCGAGCCGATAGACGCTCGCTTGTAATCGCGCGGATGTGATCTTCATAACGCGCGTGCGGCGACGGCGTGGGTCCTCCCCTCGATCACTGGGACGAGATCGAGCCCTACTCCGCCATCGGATTCAGATCGGCTCCCGAAGCTGTCGAAGACAACCAGATCGGAGGCATCGCCGCCGATTCCGCAGGAGGGGGCCAAGTGCCCTCCAGAGCCAGGGGCAGGACCTCATCCATCGTCTCCACCAAATGGATGTGCAAGGCGGCTCGGACATCCTCGGGGAGATCCACGAGGTCCTTCTCGTTCTCCTTCGGGAGGATGAGTTGCGGAATGCCCAGCCGATGCGCGGCCAGGACTTTCTCCTTCACGCCACCGATGGGCAAGACCCTCCCCCGCAATGTGATCTCCCCGCTCAACGCGACATCCCGACGCACGGGAATGCGCGCCAGCGCCGAGACGAGCGCCGTCGCGATCGTGATGCCGGCCGAAGGCCCCTCTTTCGGAATCGCGCCTTCGGGGATGTGAACGTGAATATCCTGCTCCTTGTGAAAGTCCGCGGGCAAGCCCAGATCGCGCGCGCGCGAACGGACGTAGCTGATCGCCGCTTGCGCCGACTCCCGCATCACCTCGCCGAGCTTCCCCGTCAGCGTGAGCTCCCCGCTGCCGGGCATCAACGTGACTTCGATCTGCAAAACCTCTCCCCCCACTTCCGTCCACGCCAGCCCGGTGGCGACGCCGATCTCGCTCTGCGAGCGCAATCCCATCGGGCGATATCGCTCCGGGCCCAGGAGGACTCGGACGCTCTCAGCGGTGATGGTCTCCCGATAAGCCTCGCGCTCCGCACCAGCAGCGACCACCCGCCGCGCCACCTTCCGACAGATGGCGCCGATCTCGCGCTCCAGGTTCCGTACCCCCGCTTCGCGCGTATATCCGCGGATGAGCAGGTGCACGGCCTCCTCGGAGAAACTCACCTGCTCCGGTTTCAACCCGGTCGCCTGCATCTGCTTCGGAATGAGATGTCGGCGCGCGATCTCCACCTTCTCTCGCTCGGTATACCCCGGGATCCGGATGACTTCTAAGCGGTCCAAGAGCGCCGGCGGGATCGTGTGCGTCACATTCGCCGTGGCGATGAAGAAGACCTGCGAGAGATCATACTCGACGTCGAGATAGTGATCGCGAAAGGCGTGATTCTGCTCCGGGTCGAGCACTTCGAGCAGAGCGGCGGCCGGATCGCCGCGGAAGTCCGCGCCGAGCTTGTCAATCTCATCGAGCATGAAGAGGGGATTGATCGTCCCGGCCTTCCGCATCATCTGGATGATCTGACCCGGGAACGCGCCGACGTATGTGCGCCGATGCCCGCGAATCTCCGCTTCGTCGCGGATGCCGCCCAGACTCACGCGCACAAATGTTCGTCCCGTCGCCCTCGCGATGGAGCGCCCCAGGCTCGTCTTCCCCACGCCCGGCGGACCGACGAAACAGAGGATCGAACCGCGCGGTGTCTCCACCAATTGGCGCACGGCCAGATATTCCAGGATGCGCTCTTTGACCTTCTGCAGACCATAATGATCGGCCTCCAGCACGGCCTCCGCATACGCGAGATCGCGAATCTCCTCCGAGCGCTGCGTCCACGGGACGGCGAGCAGCCACTCGATATAGTGGCGCGAGACGGCGGCCTCAGCTGACATCGGCGGCATCTGCTCCAGACGCCGCAGCTCGGCCATCGCCTTCTCCCGCGCCTCCGGGCTCATTCCCGACGCTTCGATCCGCCGGCGCAATTCGTCCACCTCCGCCCGCTCGTCCATCCGCCCCAGTTCCTTGTGAATGGCCTTCAGTTTCTCCTGCAGATAATACTCGCGCTGCGCCCGCTCCATCTGCCGCTTGACCCGAGTGTGGATGGCGCGGTCAAGCTGCACCTTCTCGATCTCGAATTCGAGGAGCTCGATCACGCGCCCCAGGCGATGCGAGACGCGCACGGCCTCCAACAACTGCTGCTTGACCTCGACCTCCGCGGTCAGCCCCTGCGCGAGTGCGTCGGCCATCTGCCCCGGATCCGGCAGGCGAAGACAGGCGCGCAGCATCTCCGCCTCCGGATAGTGCTGACAATACTGATCGAGCACCACGGCGAGCCGCGCCAGAAGCGCCTTCAGGCGCGCCGGGTCCTCCGGCTCCGCCTGCAGCCGGCGCACCGTGGCCATGAAGCACCCTGCGTCCTCAGCGATCGCCACCGCGCGAGCCCGCTCGCGCCCCTCCACCTCGATCTGAATCGCCCCATCGGAGCGCCGCGACGAGCGGAGGATCGTCGCGATCGTCCCGACCATATAGAGTTGATCCGGCGCTGGATCCTCCACGGCGGCGTCATGCTGCGTCGCCAGGAAGATGAGCCGATCCACGGCGAGCGCGCGCTCCACGGCCATCATCGAGGATGGTCGCCCGATGAGCAATCGAACGGCAGGCGTACGAGGGAAGATCACCAGGTCTCGAAGGGGAACCAGGGGATGACGCGTCACATCCTTCGCCATCAGATCGCCGAATGCGGGCATAGGGAAGCTCGCGGAACCCGACCGATGTCGGCCTCAGCCGATCATCCCGCCTTCTTCTCCAGAAGGGGGAACATGACGCACCGCTTCTCGACCATCTCGCGCGTGACGACGAACTCCTTGATCTTCTTCTGCGCCGGCAAGATATACATGGCATCCAGCATCAATTCCTCCAGGATCATGCGCAGGCCGCGGGCGCCGACCTTACGGCGAAAGGCCTCGCGCGCGATGGCGTACAGCGCGTCCTCGGTGAAGCGCAGTTTCACATTGTCGAACTCGAACTGCTTCTGATACTGCTTGATGATGGCATTCTTGGGCTTGGTGAGGATCTCCACCAGCGCCGTTTCGTTCAACTCATGCAGCGTCGCGACCACCGGCAGCCGCCCGACGAACTCCGGGATGAGTCCGAACTTGATCAGGTCCTCCGGCTGCACGTGGGCGAGGATGTTATCGCGCCGTCGCTCGGCCGCCGTGCGGATCTCCGCTCGGAAGCCGACGGAGCGATTGCCCAGGCGTCGCTCGATGATCTTCTCCAACCCGACGAAGGTCCCCCCGCAGATGAAGAGGATGTTCGTCGTGTCCACAGGAATGAACTCCTGATGCGGATGCTTGCGCCCTCCGTAAGGCGGGACGTTCGCGATCGTGCCCTCCAGGATCTTCAACAGCGCTTGCTGCACCCCCTCGCCCGAGACGTCGCGCGTGATCGAGGGGTTCTCATCCTTCTTGGCGATCTTATCCACTTCGTCAATGTAGACGATGCCGCACTGCGCGCGCTCGACGTCGCCATTGGCCGCCTGGATCAAGCGCAGCAGGATATTCTCGACATCCTCCCCTACATAGCCGGCCTCGGTCAACGTCGTCGCGTCCACAATGGCGAAGGGGACGTCGAGCATCTTCGCCAGCGTCTGCGCGAGCAGGGTCTTGCCCGTCCCCGTCGGCCCGATGAGCAGGATGTTGCTCTTTTGGATCTCCACATCGCTCGGGGCGCGATTCATCAGGACGCGCTTGTAGTGTTGGTAGACGGCGACGGCCAGCTTCTTCTTCGCCTCCTCCTGGCCGATGACGTATTGATCGAGGAACTCTTTGATCTCCGTCGGCTTGGGCAGCCGAGGTCGCGGGGCCGGCTCGACGACGGAATCCTCGGACATGAGGGCATTGCAGATCTCGACGCACTCATTGCAGATGTAGACATTCGGCCCGGCGATCAGTTTCTTCACCTCGTGCTGGAGTCGTCCGCAGAAGGAACATCGCGCCACCTCCTCCGTCTTTCGCACCATGGGATCTCCCTCCGCTCAGGACTGTCTCCGGATCCGCGCGCGCGCCACCGCCGTCCTCCTTCGATGCGGTTGGTCCGCGTGACCCTCCGTGAGGCCTCTGCTCAGGATTGCCCCCGATGAGTGATGACGTGATCAATGATACCGTAGCTGACGGCTTGCTCCGCCGTCATGATCAGATCCCGTTCGACATCCCGCTCGATGACCTCCAAGGGCTGGCCCGTGTGCCGCGCCAGGATCGAAGAGATCAACCGTCGCATGCGCAGGATCTCCTCGGCCGCGATCTTAATATCGGTCGCCTGTCCGGAGATCCCTCCCGCATGCGGCTGATGAATGAGGATGCGAGAATTCGGCAGGGCGAAGCGCTTCCCCTTCGCGCCCCCGGCCAGGAGCACTGCCGCCATTGACGCCGCTTGCCCGACGCAAATCGTCTGCACATCGGGACGGATGAACTGCATCGTGTCGTAGATGGCCAGCCCGGCTGTGATCGAGCCCCCCGGGCTATTGATGTAGAGCGAGATGTCACGATCCGGATCCTCCGCCTCCAGGAAAAGCAGCTGAGCGATCACCAGATTCGCGACCGTATCGTCAATGGGCGTGCCGATGAAGATGATGTTATCCTTGAGCAACCGAGAGAAGATGTCGTAGGCGCGCTCGCCACGACTCGTTTGCTCCACGACCATGGGGATCAACGCATCGTACGCTCCGTGCCTCATACCCCTCATCTCATTCCCCCTGCGGCGGAGCCTCTTCGGTCTCCACCTCGGCGCTCGCCACGACAAGCTCCAACGCCTTTCGCCGCCGAATCTCGTTTCTGATGGTATCGAGCCCCCCTTCCGTTGTCAAGCGGCTCCTCACCTCCGAGGGCAACATCTGCCACTGAGCGGCGCGCCGCGCGATCTCCGCTTCGATCTCGGCCTCGCTCACCTCGATCCCCTCCTGCTCGGCGATGCGATCCAAGATCAACATCGCGCGCACGTCACGAGCCGCCTCCTCGATCCCTCGACGAGCGATCTGTTCCCAATCGAGAGAAGCCGAGGTGGGTTCAGTTCCAGAGCGGGCGAGCGCTCGGGCGAAACGCCGCATGCGCTCGCGCGCCACATGCTCCACGAGCGTGGGCGGAACCTCGAACGGATGCTCCCGCACCAGCTGATCCAGAAGCTGCTCCCGAAGCTCGGCCTCCGCCTCCTCCGCATGCCGCCGCTCCAGCTCCTGCCGGATCAACTCGCGCAGCTCCTCGAGCGTCTCCGCCCGTTGGCTCACCGTTTGAGCGAACTCATCGTCCAACTCCGGGACCTCTTTGCGCCGCACGTCGTTCACGACGACCGCGTAACGGATCCTGCGCCCCGCATCCCCGGGGAGCACGAACGTCTTCTCCTGACCCGCCGCGCACCCGACGATCTCGCGCGCGAACGGATCTGCTTCCACCCCCTCCGGCGTCAGCTCCAGCGTCATCTCCTGTTGCTCGAACACGCGACGGAGGGGAGCGCCGCGCTCATCCACTTCCTCAGCCGTGACGCGGAGCGTGACGACATCGCCGACGGCCGCCGCTCGCCCCTCGACCGGGATCAGGACCGAATGCGCCTCCCGAAGCCGTTCGAGAACGCTCTGGATCTCCGACTCCGTCACCGGACGAACGCGCTTGACCGCTCGTCGCCCGCGATATGCGCGCACATCCACGTGAGGGAAGACTTCGACCCGCGCCCGCATCCGAAGCGGTTCCGTCTCCGAGAGGACGAGATCCATGACCTCCGGCCCGGCCGCCAGCCGCCACCGATGAGTCGAGAGCGCCTGTTCGATCAACAGCGGCACCAACCGACGCTGTAATTCCTCGCGGGCCTCTCGCTTGAACCGCTGCCGCGCGACGGAGAGCGGCACGCGGCCCGGGCGAAATCCGGGGACCGTCAGTCGCCGCGCCAGATCACCATAGATCCGCTCCAGCTCTCGACGCACGTCCTCCACGGGCAGTTCGATGAGCAATTCCTTTCGGCACTCGGAGAGGTCTCGGACTTCGACCTTCGGCGTCATGGCGAAAATGCTCCCCCCTCGCTCCTGTGCGCCCTGATGGGATCACCCGGGGCGTTCCCTTTCATCGAGAGCGACGCTGACTGCACTCCCCGGTCGGTCACCTGGATGGTATCACGGAAGGGATCTCTCGGCTGGTGCGAAAGGGGGGATTCGAACCCCCACGGCCTATGGCCACCAGATCCTAAGTCTGGCGCGTCTCCCAGTTCCGCCACTTTCGCAGAGAGTGAGACACGTGGTGAGCCGTGGAGGACTTGAACCTCCAACCCGCGGATTAAGAGTCCGCTGCTCTACCAGTTGAGCTAACGGCCCACCATGTCAAAGATCCGGAGATCGAAAATGTAGCCCGACAGCGGCGCCCCTGTCAAGATGGGAGCCTCACGCCGCGCGCTCGATGCGCCGCACGACCAGATCCTCTCCCAGATGATAAACGCTTCCGGCCCCTTGCCCGGGCAACTCGAACAGCACGTCCTCGAAGAGGCGCTCCAGGATGGCCCGCAAACCACGCGCGCCGATCTTCTTGGCCAGGGCCTCGCGCGCGATGCGCCGCAATGCCTCCTCGGAGACCGTCAGGCGCGCCCCCTCCATCTCGAAGTAGCGACTGAACTGCTTGATGAGCGAATTGCGCGGCTTCACCAGGATGTCCACCAACGCATCCTCGTCCAGCGGATCCAGCGTCACGATGATCGGCAGCCGACCAATCAGCTCCGGAATGAGCCCGTACTTGAGCAGATCTTCGGTGAGCACCTCCATGCGTTGATCCTGTCCCGGCGGACGCCCCGTGAACCCGATCCCCCCTTTCTTCGAGATCCGATCCTGAATGATCTTCTCCAATCCCTCGAACGCCCCCCCGCAGATGAAGAGGATGTGCGTCGTGTCAATCTGCTCCTGATTCGCCTGCGGATGCTTGCGCCCGCCAAGCGGCGGCAGCGTCGCCATCGTCCCCTCGATGATCTTCAACAGCGCCTGTTGCACCCCCTCGCCCGAGACGTCGCGCGTGATCGAAGGGCTCTCGCTCTTGCGCGCGATCTTATCAATCTCGTCAATGTAGACGATGCCGCGCTCGGCCGCCTTGATGTCTCCATCCGCCGCCACGACCAATCGCGTGAGGACGTTCTCGACATCCTCCCCCACATAGCCGGCTTCGGTCAACGTCGTCGCATCCGCGATGGCGAAGGGCACCTTGAGGAACTTCGCCAGCGTTCGCGCAATGAGCGTCTTCCCCGTCCCGGTCGGGCCGATCATGAGGATATTGCTCTTCTCCAACTCGACATCGGTCTGCCCCTGATCCAGGAGCTGCAACCGGCGATAATGCTGATAAACCGAGAGGGCGACACGACGCTTCGCGTGCTCCTGCCCGATGACGTACTGATCCAGGAACGCCTTGATCTCCGCCGGACGGGGCAGGACCCACGGCTCCGGCTCCGCGCGCGAACGTTGCCGCGCGATGACCGAATCGGCGGCCGCATTCAAGGCCCGGATGCAGCGCACGCACACGGCCGCATCCGGCCCGATGCTCACGAACATCGTCTCCGCACGACCGCACAAGAAGCAGTATTGAGCGCGCCTGGCCATACCGTCGTGACCTCGAACTCTGCAATTTAGAGGAAGCCTCCGCGTCCGTCAAGCGCGCCGACCGGCAGCGCGCAGCGGCGGCACGATGAGCACCAGCGCCGTGATCACGAAGACGAGCATGGCCGTCCCCCCCATGATCGCCGAGGCGACGATGGGCTTGGGCAAAGTGATCCCGCCGATGAACAAGAAGGCGAGCACGATAGACGTGATGGACTCGCCGGCGATCAATCCGGAGGCGAGCAAGATCCCGATATTCTCCACGCGCTCCCGTTCGCTCTCGGCGAGCGATCGGCGACGCAACGCCGCGTCCAGGATCGCGCGGAAGAGACCGCCGACGAAGATCGCGGCCGTCGAATAGAACGGCAGGTACATGCCGACGGCGATGAGCATCACCGAGGGCACGCGCAGCAAGATGAGGGCCACGGCCAGCAGGGCCCCCATGAGCACGAGCGGCCAGGCCATTTGCCCGGCCATGATCCCCTGCGACATCATCGCCATCAGTCCCGCCTGCGGCGCTGGCAATGCTTCTGAACCGATCGTGTACGTCTTATGGAGGACGACCAGAGGAATCGTCAACACGAGCGCCGAGAACCAGACGCCGATCATCTCGCCGAGCTGCATCCGCCAGGGCGTGCCGCCGAGCAGGTGTCCCACTTTCAAGTCTTGCATCATATCGCCGGCGATGCCCATCGCGCAGCAGATCACGGCCGCGACGCCGAGCACGGCGAGCACGCCCCGTGCCCCGCTCACGCCGATGCCGAGCAGGATCAGCCCGGCTAGGATCAACGTCGAGAGCGTCAATCCCGAGATGGGATTATTGGAGCTACCGATCAACCCGACCAGATAGCCCGCGACGGCCGCAAAGAGGAGTCCGGCCAGCAGCATCACGAGCGTCGTGACGATGGCCGCCCCCACGCGCTCGGTGAAGTACTCGTAGAGGATGCCGACCGGGATGGCCAGGACGAGAATCCCCAACAGCACGGCTCCCAGCGGCAGGTCCCTCTCCGTGCGCAGCACCTCGCTCGAAGTCGTCCCCTCCCTACGCACAATGCGCAGCAGATCCTGCACAGCGTGAGCGAAGGCCGAGCGAAGGGCTCCCCGCAGCCGGGAGAGCGTGTAGAAGGCCGCGACGATCATGGCCCCCACGGCGAGCGGACGCACTTGCTGCCGCCACACCGTCGAGGCGATCTCCATCCAGCCCCGACTGCCCGCCGCCGATTCCAGATGCGGGCCCGCGAATAGCAGAAGTGGGACCAACAATCCCCACGCCAGGAGTCCCCCCGTGAAGACCAACGCGGCCAAGCGCCACCCGATGATGAACCCCACCCCCATGAGCATGGGCGAAGCCGAAGGCGTCACCCACACGATCCCTCCGCCGTGCTGAACGCCGGGGAGAACGGGGGAGGCGAAGTGCCGAAAGGGAAGGAACCCGCGCGCGTATTCCTGAATGACTTTGATGCCGATGTCGTTCTTGAAGACCTCAATGAACGCGCTGAGGCCCATGGCGCCGAAGACATAGCTGGCGCCCGTGTGCCCCGCCTGCCCGGCTTTGGTCAACTCCGCGCACGCGACGCTCTCGGGAAACGGCAGCTCCGGATCATGAACGAGCACCCGACGCAGGAACGTGACGAACAAGACGCCGAGCGTCCCGCCGACGAACATGATGAGCGTGCTCTCCCAATAGTCGAACTCCGCCCACACGCCCGTCAGCAGGAACGCCGGGATCGTGAAGATGGCGCCCGCGACGAGCGCTTCGCCGACCGAAGCCGTCGTGCGCGCGACGTTTTGCTCCAGCACGCCTCCGCCCAGGGGTCGCAGCAAGGCCAGCGCCATCACCGTCGCCGGAAAGGTCGCCGCAACGGTCAAGCCGGCTTTCATCCCCACATAGGCGTTGGCCGCCCCCAGGACGATCGCCAGGACGATGCCGATGAACAAGGCCCGAAACGTCAACTCCGGTGCACTCTGCTCCGGTGGAACATAGGGCGTCTCTTTTCGATTCATCGCCTTTCCCTCCCCATCGAGACTGCGCGCGACCGCATGCGAGCGACGCCGCTTGGCGCGCCCGACGTAGTGTACGGGATCGCCTCCCCCTCTTCAAGCGGCCCCTTCATGCGCCGAGCGACCCTTGTTGACTTCCCCCTTGACCGTCACCTATAATGCGAGCGGTTCATCGAAAGGAGGAGCGCAAGAGCAATGACGATCACAGAGCGACGGCATAACGATGTGGTGATCCTCGACATTGATGGGAAGATCCTGCTCGGCGAGGGCGACGTGCAACTGCGGGAGGCCATCCGTCGCCTCCTGCAGTCGGGCGTGCGGAAGATCCTCCTCAATCTGGCCAACGTCCCCTATATGGACAGCGCCGGATTGGGCGAACTGGTGCGCGCGTACACGACGGTGCGCCGAGAGGGAGGCGAACTGAAGCTGCTGAATCTCACCGCGCGCATTCAGGATCTGCTGACGATCACCAAGCTCATCTCCGTCTTCGAATCCTTCGACTCCGAGGAAGCGGCCCTCAAGAGCTTCGCCCGCTGAGCGCGAGCGCCCACCCCTACGCCCCGCCTCATCGTCCGCGCCCTCCGAGCATCCGCCAGCGCAAGCGATCGGCGGGCGTGGGCAGAGAGATGCGCGTCGCTCCGGCGAGCTTCGCTTCATCGAAAGCAGCGATCATCGCCTCAAATGGAGCCTCGGGATCGGTGTCAATGATCACCGGCGTGTTCTTGTTCTGCTCGATCTTCCCCTTGATGGCGGGGCCGAGATCCTCGATGCGAATCGGCTGATCGTTCAACCGATACTGTCCGTCGGCGAGGACTTTGACGTAGAGCGCTTGCTCCGGCCGGACGTGCACCATCAACGTCGGATCCTCCGGCGGCAGACCGAAGCTCAACCCTTTGATAGCCGCGAACGCCGCCGTCAGCATGAAGAAGATGATGAGCAGGAAGGCGATGTCGGCCATCGAGGCCGTGGGGATCTCAGACGGAATCTTCCGACGCGGGACGCGCATAGGCTTCCTCCCGTCAGCTCGGACGCCGAGGCGGACGCCCCTCGGTCAGGAAATAGACCGTTCGCGCGCGACTCAACCGCAAGCGCTCCAGGGCGAATTCGACGAGCTGATACGGCACGGCGCGATCGGCCTTCACGATGAAAGGCCGATCGGGATTGCGCCGCAGGACATCCGCGATGAACCGATCCAGGTGTTCCACCGACTCTACCGTCTCGGAATGCTCTCCATCGGTGACCTTGATCACGCGATCCACCGTGATCGTGATGATCGCGCTGTTGCGATAGACGTCCTCTCGATTCACCGACGTCGGCAAGTCCACGACCGTCTGATCCGTGCTGAAGACCGTCGTGACCAGGAAGAAGATGATGAGCAGGAAGGCGATGTCAGCCATCGAGGCCGTGGGGATGGTCGGCGCGATCCGATGTACGCGTCGTCGTAGGCGCAACATGGTCACCGCCCGGCCATCGGCGTCTCCATCTCCGGCCGCGGCAGATACGACTCCAGCTCCTTGAGCGTCTCCAGGAGCATGGCCCCGGCCGTCTCCATGCTGAGCGAGATCTTATTCACCCGCGTGGTCAGATAGTTATAGGCCGCCTGCGTCGGCAGTGCGATGATCAGGCCCGCCGCCGTGGTGATCAAGGCCTCGGAGATCCCGCCGGCCACCGCGCGCGGATTCCCCAGGCCGACCTCCGCCACGCGATCGAAGGCGTTGATCATCCCCGTCACCGTCCCCAGGAATCCGAACAGTGGCGCGATATTGGCGACCGTCGCCAGCACCCACAGGAACCGCTCCAGCCGCGCGATCTCCTGCGTCGCCACGATCTCCATGATCCGTTCGATCTCCTCAGCCGGCTTCCCGACCTGGAGCAACCCGGCTTTCACCGTGTTCGCGATCGGCCCTTGAATCGTATCGCACACGCGCACGGCGGCGTCCAGATCGCGGGCGTGCAGAGCGCGCCGCACGCGCCCGATGACCTCCGCCGCATCGTCCTTGATCCGATGCAGCACCCAGCTGCGCTCGATGATCACCACGAGCCCGGCCAGTGAACACACCAACAACGGATACATGACGGGACCGCCCCGTTGGAAGTAGTCCACGAGCGTCCCCCATCCGATCCAAAGAAGCGGCATGCCAAAGATGAGATGACTCGTCACGTTGCCCTCTCCCTGCATCTCCCGTGGTCTCGCTCAAAAACATGCATGAGGCCCTGCGGAAAAGTCAACTCATTCCCCCACGATTTGAAAAATGAGGCGGCGTTGACGCGGATGCGTGTCGAAATCAATGAGGACGATCTGCTGCCACGTGCCCAGCAACAGCTCCTTGTTCACAAAGGGCACGGTCAACGAAGGGCCCACCAAAGCCGCGCGCACATGACTGTGGCCGTTATCGTCAATAGCGTTATGCCGGTACGGGAGATTCTCCGGAACGAGGCGGCGGATGGCCTCGGCCAGATCCGCGACCACGTTCGGCTCGTACTCGATCGTCGTCACCCCAGCCGTCGAACCCGGGACGAAGACGGTCACCGTCCCCGAGGAGATGGTGCTCGAACGGACAGCGCGTGCGACCTCCGGCGTGATGTCCCGGATCTCATCGCGACCTTGCGTCGGGAGCGTCACCTGCTTCGTCTCAACCGCCATAGCGAAGAGAGAATCTTACCCGAGCCGCCCGTGCTTTTCAACATCGCCCGCGCGATCCCGAGCAGCGGATTTGGCCCCCCACGGGGCGACCCCCTATAATGAATCGCTCGGGTCATCCCTCGCTACGGAGTGGAGGCCGATGACGGAATCGCGCGTCTATAATTTCTCAGCCGGGCCGGCGATGCTCCCGCTCCCGGTCCTGGAAGAAGCGCAACGCCACCTGCTGGCGCTGCCCGGCGTCGGGATGTCGGTGCTGGAGATCAGCCACCGCTCGCGATGGTTCGAGGAGATTCGGGATGAAGCCGAGGCGAACCTCCGGCAACTGCTGCGTCTGCCCGATCACTATCATGTGCTCTTTCTGCAGGGCGGCGCGAGTTTGCAATTCTCGATGGTCCCCATGAATCTGCGGCGTGGCCGCGAGGAAGCCGCCTATATCGTGACGGGCTCCTGGAGCGAACGGGCGGCCGAAGAAGCGCGTCGCCAGGGCGACGTGCGCATCCTCTGGAGCGGACGCGCGGAGAACTACACGCGCGCGCCTCACCCGCAGGAGGTCCCCATCCCCTCGCGCGCGGCCTACGTCCATTTCACCTCGAACGAGACGATCCAGGGCGTGCAGTTCGCGACCGAGCCGGAGACGGGCGACGTGCCCCTCGTCTGCGACGCCTCGTCGGATTTCCTCTCGCGCCCGATCCCCATCGAGCGCTACGCGCTGCTCTACGCCGGAGCGCAGAAGAACGCGGGGCCGGCCGGCCTGACCCTCGTCATCCTTCGCGACGACCTGCTCGAGCGCATCCCCGATGGGCTCCCCACCATGCTCGACTATCGCACGCACGTGCGCCATCGTTCGCTCTACAATACCCCCCCGGTCTTCGCCATCTACATCTTCATGCTCGTCACCCGATGGCTGCTGCACGAGATCGGCGGCCTGGAGCCGATGGCCGCGCTCAACCGCCAGAAGGCGCAACTGCTCTACGACGTCATTGATCGAAGCGAGGGGTTCTATCGCGGCCATGCGCATCCGGAGAGCCGATCCCTCATGAACGTGACCTGGCGCTTGCCGAACCAGGAGCTCGAGCGCGCGTTCCTGCGGGAAGCCGAAGCGCGCGGGCTGTATGAGCTCAAGGGGCATCGCTCCGTCGGCGGTCTCCGCGCGTCGCTCTACAACGCGATGCCGCTGGAGGGGGTACGCGCCCTGCGCGATTTCATGCAGGAGTTCCAGGAACGATACGATCCGCGTCGGTGAGCCGCTTCAGGGCGCGCGCCCGAAGAGATTCACGCTGAAGAGCGCGTTCGGATCGCGCCAGTGTCCGAGCAGACGCAACCCCGCAGCCGTCGCCGCTGCCGTGATCTCCTCCGGCGAGTACTTGTAGGAATTCTCCGTGTGAATCCGCTCACCCGCGGCGAAGGAGACCTCCAGGTCCAACTGCTCGATGCGCACGCGCTGGGCGCGAACGCTCACCAGATACATCTCGATTCGCCCCTCCGCCTCGTTGTACAGCGCGTGATGGCGGAAGGCCGCGAGGTCGAAATGCCCGCCCAGCTCTCGATTGATGCGCGCCAGGAGATTCGCATTGAACCGCGCCGTCACCCCGCGCGCGTCATTGTACGCGCGCTCCACCACCGCGCGATCCTTGCGCAGATCAATGCCGACGAGCATCGCGTCCGCTTCTGACATCCGCTCGCGCACGCGGCGAAGGAAGGCGATCGCCTCCGCGCGCTCCAGATTGCCGATGTTCGAGCCCAACCAGAGGATGAGCTTCCGCCCCCGTAGTGAGGCCAGATGTTCGAGTCCGTCCTCATAATCTCCCGCGATGGCGCGCACGCGCAGTCCCGGATAGTCGCGCACCAAGCGGCGGGCGCTCTCCTCCAACATCTCGCGCGAGATGTCCACGGGCACATAGAGCAGCGCGCCCTGACGGTGGAGGAGCGCCGCGATGAGCAGACGTGTTTTGGTCGCGCTCCCGCTCCCCAGCTCCACGAGCGTGATCGGATCGGAGGCGCGCTCGCCGAAGCCGCGCGCGAGGATCTCCTCGGCATGGGCCTCCAGGATGGCGCGCTCGGCTCGCGTCAGATAGTATTCGGGCAGCGCGCAGATCGCCTCAAACAGGAGCGATCCCTCGCGATCGTAGAAGTACCGACAGGGAAGGCGCTTGGGAGAGGCCGTCAGTCCCTCGCGCACATCGCGGGCGAATTCCGCCAGGTGGTCATCCGGGGTCGCGCGAATCACCTCGAATCGGTGTTCCTCACCCATGAGCGTTCTCCACCGCGCGAAGCTCCTCAAGCAGCGCGCGCCAGCCACGGCGCTCGCGCGCCGGGGAGACGAGCGGTCGCAGCCGCCGGATGTGCGCGCGCAACGCCGCGCGAAAATCGCGATCTGTCTCCGCGCGCCACAGCAGCGCGGCGAGCGCTTCCGTATCTCCGACCGGGAAATAGCCCGGATACTCCGGCCCCAAAATCCCCACCGATCCCGGAATGCGTGTCGCGAGGATCGGCACCGAGGCGGCGAGCGCTTCAGAGAGGACATTCGCTCCCCCCTCCATCCGCGAGGAGAGCACCAGCAGACGGCTGCGCGCCAGAAGGCGCAGCGCGCGACCGTGCGGCTGCTCGCCCAGCCACCGATAGCGCGGATTCACCGCCATCTCCGCGCGCGCGGCTTCCGCCCATTCGGCCTCCAACGCCGCTCCGACGTGCGTGATGCGAATGCGCGAAGCCGACGGCAGATGCCGCGCCGCCCACGCCGCGCGAAGCGGGTCCTTCACCGCGCGAAGATTGGCGATGACGCAGACCTCGAAGACACGACGAAGCGGGACGATGCGCCCGCGAGGCCGCTCGGCCGATTGATAGAGGACGCGCGCTTTGGCCCGCAGCGGTTCCGCGAGCTCGGCCACCCCCTCCGGTTGCAACAGGACGATGCGCGTGGCCAGTTCCAGGGAACGTTCCACCTCCGGGGATGCGCGCAGATCCTCATAAAGGTCTGTGCCCGTGAGCGCGACGATCAGCGGACGCCCCGGATGCGCGCGCCGGAAGCGCTCCACGGCGCCCGCGCTCCGACGCGCGTGCAAAGCGATGAGCAGATCGCATGGCTCGTCGCGATAGTCCTCCCGAATCACCACGCGATGACCTAACGCGCGCAACAAGCGCGCCCACCGACGCGCCGTCGTGCGATTCCCCGTCTGTCGAGCCGAAGCTGCGGGCGTGACCAGGCAGATCCTCATCGCGAGAGGGCGCACGTACGAAAGCCCGCCCAGACATCGCGCCGATCCGGGCGATAGAAGTTCCGCCACGTGTTGCGCAAGAGCCGACCGCGCGTGACCCAACATCCCCCGCGCAATACCTTGTGATCCCCGAACCACGGCTGCGAGTACTCCTTGTACGGATCGGGGACGAATCCCGGGTAGGGGAGGAAATCGCTGCTGGTCCATTCCCACACGTTGCCGATCATCTGGCGACACCCGAAGGCGCTCTCCCCGGCCGCCAGCGCGCCCACATCCACGCACCCCATCGCGCGCCAATCGAGATTCGCTCGCTCAGGCGTCGGCGGCTCATCGCCCCATGGGAATCGTCGCTTTCGCTCGGCCAAGCGTGTCCCCGAGGCATCCGGCTCACCCGCGGCGGCGACCTCCCACTCCCATTCGGTCGGCAACCGGCGCCCCGCCCATCGGCAATAGGCCTCGGCCTCGTACCAATTCACATGGATCACCGGACGATGCGGCTCCAGCGGCACCCACTGATCGAAATGGCGACGCCACCACCGCCCCGGAGCCTCGCGCCGCCAATAGACCGGATGCTCGGCGCCCACGCGCTCGCGCCATCGCCATCCGGCCTCGCTCCACCACTCCCGCCGACGATATCCCCCATCGTCCACGAAGGCCGCAAACTCGGCTTGTGTGACCGGAGCCCGCGCGATGGCAAACGGACGCACCGACACCGGATGCGCCCACTTCTCGTTATCGAAGACGAAGGGCTCATCGGGCGTGGCCCCCAGCCAGAATGTCCCCCCCGGAATCTCGACATCCCCGGGAAGCGGCCCCCCTTCGGCGGAGATCGCCGAGGTCTCGACGACGAGCGAGAGCTTCGGCGGCGGATACCCAAGCGTCTGCCGCGTGTAGGTGATCGCCTCCGTGTGCATGTCCTCGTGAAACACTGAGAGACAGACGAAATAGGCCAGCTCCGGCGTCAGCTCCGATCGCTCCAACACCTCCAGCACACGATCGCGCACCTCGCGCATGTAGGCGAGCGTTTGCTCGCGCGAGGGGAGCGGCAGCCGCCACCGCTCATCATGCGGGATGGCAATGGAGTCCCACAGCGCATCGGCATCGGGGCGGATCGGCTCACGCCCGAGCGCGTGTCGCAACACCCACTTCTCCTGAAACCAGGCGACGTGCCCGATCTCCCACAGCAGCGGATTGATGATCGGCAACAGGGGACCGATCAGCTGCTCATCCGTCAGATCCGCGACAAGCTCAAACGTGCACCGACGCGCCTCGCGAACCCATTCGCTCAATGTCCGCGCCGAGAAGACCGTCGTGTCCGCTCGAACCGTCATCATCTCACCTCGCCGCTTCCCCCAGTCTATGAGAGCGCGCTTCATCCTGTCAACGCTCATCTGGATCCGCGCACCGACGCGGCGATGCCCTCAAGGTGACCGAGAGCCAAGGCCTCATTCCGCTGGAGCCCGGGATGACCCGCGAGCACGTCATCGGCACGGCCGTCGCTCCGCACATGAGCGCCAGGGCGATGCGCGCTTCCCCCCTGTGGATGCGGCCCAACGGAAGTGAGCACAGGACGCCGATCCTCTCCCGGAATGCCATGCAGGAGCGCGGGCTCGCGCGTTTTGGCTGTCGCCGGATGTCCACAGCAGGTGTGGCGCGCGCGCCACAAGGGCCGGAGCGCACGATCGCACCTCCGAATGAGCAAGGTGTGAAACGGCCGAGGGTTATATCGAGCGCGCTGTTTGGGCACGCCACTTGCTTATCCCTTCCGGCTATGCGATCGCTTCAGCGAACGCTCGCGCGCCCGGTGGAGATCGAAGGGACCGGGCTTCATACTGGCGTGCGTACCCGCTTGAGGCTCTGCCCGGCCCCGGCCTACACGGGGCTGCTCTTCCGTCGCACCGACCTGGACGGTTTCGAGATCCCGGCATCGCCTCAATACGTGGCTCGCGTCAGCTACGCCACGGCCCTGGTGCGCGCCGGGGTCATGGTCGCGACGGTCGAGCACCTGCTGGCCGCCCTCTACGCCTGCGGCGTGGATAATGCGATCATTGAGATGGACAACCTGGAAGTCCCCATCCTCGACGGCAGCGCGGCGCCCTTTGTCCAGATGCTCGCGCGCGCGGGGCTGCGGACGTCGGATGCTCCCCGACATTATGTGCGCGTCCGCAAGCCGATCCAGATCGGCGATGCACATCAGCGCATCCTCCTCTCTCCCGATACGGCTTTCCGTGTGAGCTGTGTGATCGAGTTCCCTCACCCGATGATCGGACGGCAACAGCATGAGCTGGTCGTCACCGAAGAGACGTTCGTCGAAGAGCTGGCTCCGGCGCGCACGTTCGGATTCCTTGAAGATGTGGAGACCCTGCGTCGGAAGGGCTTGATTCGCGGGGGCTCACTCCAGAACGCCATCGTCCTGGATCACGCGGGCATCCTCAATCCAGAAGGGCTGCGATTCCCCGACGAATTCGTGCGCCACAAGATCGTGGATCTGATCGGCGACCTCGCGCTCATCGGACATCCGCTTCTGGCGCGCGTGGAGGCGTGGCGCCCCGGCCACGCTCTGAACACAACTGCCGTCGCCGCTCTCCTGCGCGATCCTGAAGCGTGGGAGCTTGTGGCACCGGCTCCGACCCGGATGGCCGAACCCGTCATATCCTAGCCGCACGAGGCCGACGATTCAACTCAAAAGCGAGCGCACGGTGTGAATCAACTCCTCGATTTGATAGGGCTTTTGCAAGAACCGCACGCCGGGGCGCATGGGAACGCGCGGCCCCAAGTCCTCCAAATTATAGCCGCTGCAGAGAATGACCTTCACCTCGGGGTTCAGGCGGATCAATTGCTCGTAGCACGCCAGGCCACCCATTCGGGGCATCGTCACATCGAGGATGACCAGCGCGATCTCCCCCTGCCGCTCTCGATAGATCTCCAGCGCTTCGGCACCGTCCGAAGCCAAGAGCACATCATAGCCATGACGCGCGAGGATGAGGGTAGCGACGCGCCGCACGGCGGGCTCATCGTCCACGAGGAGGATCTTCGGACGGGCGCGCACCGATTCTCCTGAGCGCTCGCGCGCGGGAGCCTCCGTTGCCGCCGGGAAGTACAAGGTGAACGTCGTTCCTCGCCCCACTTGGCTCTCGACCTCGATGAATCCGCCGGCACTGCGCACGACGCCGTAGACGACCGCCAATCCCAACCCCGTCCCCTTTCCCACTTCCTTCGTCGTGTAAAACGGATCGAAGATGCGCGAGATGTGCTCCGGCGCTATCCCCACGCCGGTATCGGAGACCCGCACGACCACATACGCGCCAGCGAGGATCTCGCCCGCCCGCACGCGCGGATGATCCGCCGAGAGCACCGCCTGCTCCGTCCGAAGCGTCAATTGCCCTCCCTCGGGCATCGCATCGCGCGCATTCACGCAGAGATTCATGAGCGCCTGCTCTAACTGCGCGGGGTTGATGCAGACGGGTCGCACATCCGAAGCCAGCTCCGTCCGGATGTGAATGCTGGCATCGAAGGCGCCGCGGAGCAACTGCGCCAAGCGCTCCACGACCTCGTTCACATCCACCGGGACCGGCGGGGCTACCGAGGGGCGACTGAAGAGCAGCAGCTGCGACGTCAGCTCAGCCGCTCGCTGCGCCGCCTGCTCGATCGCCTCCACCGATGGACGCGCCGGATCCTCCGGTCGCAGTTGAGCCAGAAGCAGCGACGCGTAGCCGAGAATCACCGTGAGCAGGTTGTTGAAGTTATGGGCGACACCCGCGGCCAGCGTGCCCACGCTCTCCATCCGCTGCGCCTGCAGCAGTTGCTGCTGCAGCCGACGCCGATCGGTGATGTCAATGAGCAAGCCCTCATAGTAGAGCACCCGCCCTTCGGCGTCGGTCACCGCGCGCGCATATTCCTGAACGAAGATGCGCCCTCCATCTTTGCGACGCAGCTCGAACTCGGCTCCATCCAGCCGCCCGCTGCGCTGCAGGATCTCCATGTTCCGGCGGCGCTCGGAGACATCCACGTACAGGTCGCGCTCGATGTCCGCGCGCAACAGCTCCTCCACCGACTCGTATCCGAGCATGCGGGCCAGCGCTGGATTCGCCACGAGGATGCGCCCCTCGGGCGTGCTCTGGTAAATCCCCACGACGGCGTTCTCGAAGATGCTGCGATAGCGCTCCTCCAGTTGCCGCGCTTGCTGATAGAGCTCGGCGTGCCGGAGCGCGAGCCCCACCTGATGGCTGACGGCGCGAACCAGCTCGATCTCCTCCGCGCTCCAGACCCGTGTCCGACTCGTCATCGTGAACCAGAGGACGGCCGATAATCGCTCCGCGCGAACGATCGGGGCGTAAAGGACCGAGCGCACGCCCAGAGACCGATACTGCGCCAGGATCGGACGGGCCAGTGGATGCGCCTCCACGTCGGGGATGGCCAACACGCCCTCACGCCGCCCGACTTCGACAAGAGGCGCATAATCCGAGAGCCGATACGATGGCTGAGCCCCGGGAACGCCCGGCTTGCAATACTCATGGACGGGCTCGACCAGATCCCGCTCCTCCTCGATCCGGGCGAAGACCGCTCGATCCACATCGAGAAACCGCGCCAGCTCTTCCAGAGAACACCGCGCGATCTCCGACACATCGAGCGATTCGTAGATCCGCGCGATGAGGCACTGCAGCAGCGCCTCCCGCGCGGCCGCGCGGCGCATCTGCTCGCGAACCTCCTCCAGGGGAGCGGCGTTCATCAGAAGCGCGCGCTCCGAAGGCGACGGGGACTCGCTGCACATCCGTTCCTCTTCTCCCACACGCCTCACAGCTCGGCAAAGGTCATCTCCAAAAACTAGCAAACTTTATTCCAATCACGAGAGGCCTGTCAAGGTAAAGAGGAGCGCACGGCCCGCGTGCCTTCGGTCCGCCGGCGATGCCCCTTTTGACTTTCCCCGCCACATCGGATATGGTTTTGGGCTCCGCTGAAGGTGCGATCAGAAGTCTTGAGGCAATCGGGCGAGCGCGAAGGAGATGCTCGGCGAACTCTTTCGACGGAAGACGGTGGACGCGATCCTCATCGAGAGCGAGAAGCCCGAGTATCGGCTCAAGCGGGCGCTCACAGCCTGGGACCTAACGGCACTGGGCATCGGAGCCATCATCGGCGCGGGGATCTTCGCTCTGACGGGCACAGCGGCTGCGGGCACCGTGGATCCGACAACTGGAGAAGTCCTGCGCCCCGGAGCCGGCCCCGGATTGATCCTCTCGTTCGTGCTGACGGCGATCGCCTGCGGCTTCTGCGCCCTCTGCTACGCGGAATTCGCCTCGCTGATCCCCATCTCCGGCAGCGCGTACACCTATGCGTATGCGACGCTCGGCGAATTGATCGCGTGGATCATCGGATGGGACCTGATCCTCGAATACGCGGTCGGCAATATCGCCGTGGCCGTGAGCTGGTCGGGTTATTTCATCGAACTCCTGCGCGGACTCGGCCTGGAGATCCCTCCCGAATGGCGATGGCTCACGGTGAGCTACAACGTCGGCATTCACACGCGGGAGATCCTCGCCCACGCGCCCCGCGTGTTCGGCCTCCCGATCATCATCAACCTCCCGGCCTTCGCCATCGTGGCCGTGCTCACCATCCTGCTCGTCATCGGCGTCAAAGAGAGCGCGCGCTTCAACGCGCTGATGGTCGTCGTGAAGCTGCTCGTGCTGCTCTTCTTCATCGTGATCGGATTCCTCTACGTGAAGCCGGAGAACTGGCAGCCCTTCGCTCCCAATGGGTGGAAGGGCATTATGACGGGCGCGGCACTCGTCTTCTTCGCCTACATCGGCTTCGACGCCATCTCCACGACGGCCGAGGAGACGCGTAATCCTCAACGCGATCTCCCCTTGGGGATGATCGGCTCGCTCGTCATCTGCACCATCCTCTACGTGGTCACAGCCGCCGTGCTCACGGGACTCGTCCACTATTCGGAGCTGAATGTCCCGGAGCCGCTGGCGCTCGCCCTGCGCCTCCTCGATTTGAATTGGGCGGCGGGGATCGTCGCCTTCGGCGCCGTGGTGGCGACGACGTCGGTGTTGCTCGTCTTCCAGATGGGGCAGCCGCGCATCTTCTTCTCCATGGCTCGCGACGGGTTGCTGCCGGCGCGATTTGCCGCAGTGCATCCGCGCTTCAAGACGCCGCATGTGACGACGATCCTGACGGGCGTCGCCGTCGCTGTCTCCGCCGCCTTCGTGGACATCGGCGAGGCCGCGGAGTTGACCAACATCGGTACGCTCTTCGCCTTCATCCTCGTGTGCGCGGGCGTGATCGTCCTGCGCCACACGGACCCACAGCGGCCGCGTCCGTTCCGCACGCCGTTGGTCCCTGTCGTCCCCCTCCTCGGCATCGCTAGTTGTTTCTACCTCATGCTCAGCCTGCCACGGCTCACTTGGATCCGCTTCGGTGTGTGGCTGGCCCTGGGGCTCCTCATCTACGTCTTCTATGGCGTCACCCACAGCCGATGGATTCGCGAGCAGACGCCACGGCGTCCCCTCCAGATCGCGGGTCTGGGCGCTGCCCTCATGATCCTGGCTCTCGTGAGCCTCGCCGCGAGTCACCACTACCAGGAGCTGATGGCGAAGGTCTCGTCCGACCACTCGAGCACGCTGCTCGCTTACGCCGAACACATGTACCGCCTGACGCGCCTGGGAACCCTCGGCGGATTGAGCATCGGGGCTCTGCTTCTGGCCTTCGGCCTCTGGAGTGGACGACGACGGCGCACGTGATCTCGTCGTCCTCATCCGGTCTTCTGCGGATAGGGACAGAGGGAGTTGAGGACGCACTGCCCGCACAGCGGTCGGCGCGCCCGACACGTCTGGCGACCGTGAGCGATCAACCGATGGCTGAACGCGATCCACTCCTCTTGCGGGATGAGCGCCATGAGGTCGCGCTCGACTTTGTCCCGATCCGTGTGCCGCGTCAAGCCGAGGCGCTGGGCGACGCGCAAGACGTGCGTATCCACGACGATGCCCGAGGCGATCCCGAACGCATTCTGCAACACGACATTGGCCGTCTTCCGCGCCACGCCGGGGAGCGTCAGCAGCGCCTCCATCGTCGCGGGCACGGCGCCGCCGAAATCGGTCGCGATCTTGCGACACGCGGCTTTGATCGCCCGCGCTTTGTTCCGGTAGTAGCCCGTCGGCCGGATCATGCGCTCCAGCTCCCGCAATGGCGCCGAAGCATAATCCTCTGCGGTGCGGTACTTCCGAAACAACTCCGCCGTGACCTGATTCACTCGCTCATCGGTGCACTGCGCCGAGAGGATCGTCGCCACCAGAAGCTCCAGGGGATTGCTGAAATTCAGCGCCGTTCGAGCCACGGGGTACGCCTCTCGAAGTCGCGCCAGGATCTCCCGAACGCGCGCCTGCTCCTCGGGCGAAGGCGCGCGCGCCTCCGCGAGCGTCGCTTCCGCCGACCGTCTTCCCCTCGGACGATGCGCGTTCCTCATCCTCCCTCCCCTCGACTCTTCGCGTGCACGGCGTCGAAGAACATCGCCTCATATTCCAAGGCGAGCCGAGCCGTGCGACGAATCGCTTCCCATGCTCCCTCCGCCGCGTACTTCCGGATCAGCATCACCTCGCGCGTGGGATCAAGTGGCGGGAGTGCGAAGCACTGGACCTCGGACTCCGTGAACCCATAGTGCGCGCGAAACCCGGCATGCAGCGCGCGACAGACCTCGCTCCAGACCTCCTCGATGAACAAGAATGCCGCCAGATTCTCGGCCGGCGTGCGACTGACGGCCACGTGAACGAGGAAATTCGGCGCGGCGAGCACCCCCGGCAAGGGCTCAGCGCGCACGGCCACCTCCGGCTCTAGGCCGAGCGCTCGCAAGAAGTGCTGATACTGCGCCAGGTAGTCCACCTCGCGATGCGCCATCTCAATGAAGAACTCCTTCCCCTCGCGATCCGGCATCTGCAGCACGCTGAGCGCGAAGTAGTCGTAGATGTGGAGCGTGTAGTGATATTCCTGCTCGGCCAGAATCCTCAACCGCTCGCGGGGAAGCCGCCCCTCTGCGATCTCCCGCACAAGCGGATGATGCGCGATGCGCTCACAGAGCGGTGCTACGGCTTGTCGCAGATCCTCAAGCTCATCCCGCATAGCGGCATTTAAAGTAGTTGCGCCCCCGATTTTGTGTCAAGATGCCCCTGTGCTATAATGGTCGGTGATCTTATGGAAGGGGAGACGGTCAATCAAGGCGAGCCGAGAATACAGCCCAACGTCACTCCTCACCCTTCCCCTTTCCCCGTGTCACGGCGAGACTTTCCCGGGAGGACGTGGCGGTGAATCCAGAGTTAGCGAAATTGATCGCCTTACAAGAACTGGACTTGAAGATTCGGGCCCTGGAAGAAGAGATCGCCATCGTACCGACGAAGAGGGCTGAGCTGGAGCGACAGTTTGAGGAGTTCGCGGCCGCGTACCTGGAGAAGAAGTCGCGCCTGGAAGACTCCAGGCGTCAACATCGGCAATTGGAGATGGACCTGCAGGACGCGCAGCTGCGCTTGGAGAAATATAAGAACGACCTCATGCGCGTGCGGAATCAGACGGAATACGCGGCAG
The DNA here is from genome assembly GCA_002923315.1 of bacterium HR10. Classification (GTDB taxonomy): domain Bacteria; phylum Acidobacteriota; class Blastocatellia; order HR10; family HR10; genus HR10. Next base: position 5,354 of record BEHM01000011.1, on the reverse strand, counting down.
CGTTGCGCGAGATTGACATGGCCAAGAAGCTCATCAGCGCGCTGGAGACGCAGATTCTGGAGCTGCTGGAGACGATCGAGACGCTCGAACGGGAGGTTCAGGAACAGACGCCGGAGATCGAGGCCAAGCGCCAGCATGTGGACGCGCTGCTGGCCGAATACGCGACGGCCGTCGAGCGACTGACCGAGGAGTTGCATCGCATGCGAGAAGAACGGGAGCGCCTGGCCCGGACGATTCGCCCGGATTTGCTCCAGCGGTACCTGCGCCTGGTCGAATTGCGCGATGGGATCGCGCTGGCGGAAGTGCGCGATGGCTCTTGCACGGCATGCTATATGACCGTTCGCCCACAGGTCTACGCTGACGTGCGCAAGGGCGAAGAGATCCTGACGTGCGATCATTGCAGTCGCATTCTCTACTACCGCGGGGCATCGGTCGAAAGCTCAGAATCGGGGGCGTGAGCGGCGAGGGGTCACCCGATGGGCTCGAATTCGCGAGAAGCCGAGGGGGACGCTCGGTGAGCGGGCCGTTCCGCCGAAGGAGCGATCAAATATCCGGGGCACCCTGAATGATCCCGGGGCGCGGGAGGAGTGATGAAGGAGGGTCACTGATGCCATTCGGTACGATCTTTCGCCGCGTCATCCTCATGGTGCTGGATAGTGTCGGGATCGGCGAGATGCCCGATGCGGATCGGTATGGGGATCAAGGCAGCGACACGCTCGGACATCTCTTCGCCCATCGCCCGCTTCATGTCCCCAACTTGCGCCGCTACGGGATCGCGAATATCAAACCCGTCGCCCTGCCGCCGGTAGCGGCTCCCGAGGGGGCGTTCGGACGCGCAGCTATCGCCTCGGCGGGCAAAGATACGACGACCGGCCATTGGGAGATCGCCGGGATCATCACAGAGACGCCCTTCCCCACATACCCGAACGGGTTCCCCCCCGACATCATCGAAGCCTTCGAGCGAGCGATCGGACGGCGCGTGCTCGGCAATAAGCCCGCTTCGGGGACGGAGATCATCCAGGAGCTCGGCGAAGAGCATCTGCGGACGGGATGCCCGATCGTCTACACATCGGCCGACAGCGTCTTTCAGATCGCGGCCCATGAGGAGGTCATCCCCCGCGAGGAGCTGTACCGAATGTGTGAGATCGCGCGGCGTTTGTTCCACGGTCCGCATCGCGTCGGACGCGTCATCGCGCGACCGTTCGTCGGCACACCGGGGAATTTCCGACGCACGGAGGGGCGGCGGGATTACGCCGTTGATCCCCCCTCCCCCACATTGCTCGATCTCCTGAAGGCGTCCGGATGGGAGACGGTCGCCGTCGGGAAGACCGGTTCGATCTTCAATCACCGTGGGTTCACCCGCGAGATCCCGGCGGGGAATAATATGGCCTCGATCGAAGGCACACTTCACGCGATGCGTGAGACCGAGACCGGTGTGATCTTCGTCAACCTCGTGGATTTCGACATGCTCTACGGCCACCGCAACGACGTCGAAGGCTATGCCCGCGCTCTCGAAGCCTTCGATGCGCGCCTGCCGGAGATCGAAGCGCGACTGCGCCCGGATGATCTTCTGCTCCTCACCGCCGATCACGGCTGCGATCCCACGACGCCTTCGACCGACCACTCGCGCGAGTACGTCCCTATTCTCGCCTACGGCCGACGCGTGCGACGCGGGGTGAACCTGGGCATTCGCCGCTCGCTCGCCGACATCGGACAGACGATCGCGGAGAATTTCGGACTTCGCCTCCCGGCCGGAGAGAGCTTCCTCGGCGAGATCAAAGCCGATCCGCCCGATTCCTGAAGTCCGCCCGCGAAATCCCCGGCCCCTCACGAGCGCGCGCCAGAGCTACGGGGAGCGGGGATCCTCGACCGAGACATTCTTCAACACGGCGATGAACGGCAGGTTCCGATACCGCTGCGCGTAATCCAGGCCGAATCCGACGACGAAGGCGTCCGGGATATCGAACCCCTTGTACGCGATGGGCACCTCCACAAGGCGCCGGGAGGGCTTATTGAGGAGCGTGACGATACGGAGCGACTTGACGCCGCGCGAGAGGAAATTGTTCCTGAGGTAATTGAGCGTCAGCCCCGTATCGAGAATGTCCTCGACCAGCAACACATCGCGCCCAGCCAGACTCTCGTCCAGGTCCTTGACGATGCGCACCTCCCCCGACGTCTTGGTCGCATCACCGTAGCTGGAGACGGCGATGAAATCGAGCGTGATGGGCAGATCAATATGGCGAATGAGTTCGGCCAAGAAGACCACAGCTCCCTTGAGCACGCCCACCAGATGGGGCATCTTCCCGGCATAATCGCGCGTGATCTCCGCCCCCAACTCGGCGATCCGACGCTTCAACGTCGCCTCATCAATGAGCACCTCGATGTCCGGACTCTGAAACTCCGAAGCTCGCCCCAGCGATGACATCGTCATCTCCCCCAACCGGATAGAGGCGAAATATAGAGGCCCCCCTCCTGAGGCGTCAATCCCGTCGCGCACCCCGATCACGCGCCCCTCACCCCTGCACCGGGCGCGCCTCGAAGGACGCCACGGGGTCTCGGACTTGAACGTTCGGGAAACGAGGCCGTATACTTCCCCGCGGAGGGTTGGCCGAATCGGCAAGGCACCGGTCTTGAAAACCGGCGGGTCGCACGACCCTTGTGGGTTCGAATCCCACACCCTCCGCCATATCCACTCGATCTAACGCCGCGCGCGCATCTCGATTCCCCCCCACAGAGGCACCACAACGGGCGTTTCGGACACAGGCCCGCACACCGGATGCCCACACGCCTCCTTCGACCCCCGCCGCCTCCCCCCGTCGCCCGCGAACGAGGCGAATCGTCTCACTCGACCACGAGATGCGTCGTGAGCGGGATGGGGGTCGTGAGGCAATAGACACCGGGGCACCGCTCGCGCGCCAGCCGCTCGATCTCCGCCAACTTCTCGCGCGGGGCCTCGGCCGAGACCATCACGGTGATCTCTACCCCCTCGACGATGGGATTCGTGGAGAGGCCGAGCGTCCGGCTGAGGTCCACGCGATTTTCCGCCGCGACGACGAGCTTCTTGAGAGCGACTCCCTCCATCGCCGCCAGCGTGGCGAACGTCCCGGCAAAACACGCGGCCAGACCGTACAGGCAATATTGAACGGGATCGGGCTTTCTCCCCCCTCCCCCCATGAACGGCGCACCGTCGGATTCGACCACATCTGCGCCCGTCGGATACTCCAGACGCGCGCGAAACTGGGGCTGCCCCTCCTGAAGCACCCACTCCCCTTCGACGCGCTTTCTCTTCTTCGCCACCTGCGGGTCGCGCTGCACCTCGGCCGCGAACGCCATGACGGCTTCCGTGTTGACGTTATTCACCCCCATTGCCCTCCCTCCACAACGAGGCTCTCAGGTCTCCGATTCCGAAGAGGCCGACAACGCCGAGAGCACCTCATCCACGAAGGCCGACTCCGGGCGCGCCCCCTCGATGAACGTCGTCTCGTTGACGACGGTGAGGGGAACGCCCATGACCTGATACCGCGTGATGAGATACGGGAATTCGGAGACCTCCACCATATCCGCACGAATCCATTCGCTCTCGATCGCCATCCGATGCGCCAGCCGCACCGCGGCCGGACAGTACGGTCAGGTCGGCGTGACCAGAACCTGAATGTGCAACGGCTCCTTCACCCGACGCAGCTTCTGCCGCGTCTCAGGCGAGAGCCCGGAATCCCCTTGCGAGACGGCGAGGATCGCATCCACCAGACTCGCGAATTCATACCCGGACGGAATCCCATAGAAGCGAATCCCGTAGTCACGCTCCCCCATGACGACCGTCGCCGGGATCTTATCCACCCCGAAGGCTTCGACCTGCTCACGATCGAGCTGGAAGTTATAGACGTCCAGGTGAATCTTCTCCGACAGTTCAGCCGTCTCGCGCAAGAGCTGTCCTGTCTCTCGACAGGTCGGACACTCCAGTTCCTGAGTGAAAAAGACGAGCCGCACGGGATGGACCAACTCGGCCAATCGCCGTTGCAGCTCCTGACGCGTGCGTTCATCCAAGAAGGCCATAGCCCCCTCCTTCTACACCCCCAATTCCAAGCGGGTTCGGATGACATGCATCAATTGCTCGCGCCCGATGAGCCCGATGATCCGCCCATCGCGCACGACCGGCACTTGGTTGACGTTGTAGTCGTCCATCAGGGCGAGCACCTCCACCAGCTCCATCTCCGGCGGAACGGCATGCAGCTCGGATTCCGGAATCGCGACGGCCTCCAGAGGCGTCATCGTCCACTCCGCGCGCGGCACTCGCCGAACCTGATGCAGCGTGATCAGGCCCAGGAGCCGATCCCCCTCCACCACGAGCGCGCAGCGCCGTCCCGTGCGCAAAAGGTGCTCCTCCACAAGCTCCGCCACACTCATCCCCCGTGGCAAGACCAAACAATCCGTGGTCATCGCATCAACGGCACGAATCCCTCTCAGCAAGCGCCGCACATCCAACTGCGCCACGGTGGCCTGAGCTGCACTCAGCAAGAACCACCCGATGAATCCCAACCACAACCCGCCCACGAAATCCTTCGAGAAGGCGATCCACACTCCGGCGACGATGAAGAGATACGCGATCCCCTGACCCGCCGCCGAAGCCAAGCGCGTCCCTCGATCGTAGCTCCCCGTCACCCTCCACAAAAGGGCCCGAAGCACGCGTCCCCCATCTAGCGGGAACCCCGGGATCAAGTTGAAGGCGGCCAGGATGAAATTGATCCGCCCCAACCACTGCCCCAACACCTGAAGCGGCTCGCTGAGTGACTCCATCCCGCGAGAGAATCCGTAGAACGCGCCGGCCAGAAGGAAGCTCACCGCCGGTCCGGCCACTGCGATCTGAAATTCATCCCGAGGACGACTCGGCTCGCGCTCGATCTGCGCCACGCCCCCGAAAACGAAAAGCGTGATCGCCCGGACTCGTATCCCTTTTCGCAGGGCGACGATGCTATGTCCCAGCTCATGCAGTAAGACCGAGAGAAAGAGCAACAGACTCGTCAGCACGCCAACGCTATACGTCACCCCCGCTGCCCAGCCCGGATACTCCGTGGTGAACTGCGCCACCAGCGACAACGTCACGAGCACGAAGACGATGAACCACGAATAATGGAGCCCCACCGGGATGCCGAGGATACGCCCAAGTCGCAACGTATGCGCGAACACTGCGCTTCTCTCCGAGAACCACGGCTTCTGCCGAAGGCCCGGCCCCGCTCAGCCGGACGGTGGACGTTTCTCCCGCTCCTCGATGGGGACGTAGTCGCGGCGGGGTGGGCCGATGTAGATTTGGCGGGGACGGGCGATCTTCTGCTCGGGGTCCTGCAACATCTCGAGCC
>BEHM01000010.1 GCA_002923315.1 bacterium HR10 | reverse complement strand
GTCGGAAACCAGGACTCGCTTTAAAGAGGATTGCGACCGGTTGGTTACCAACCATGACCCGCCAAAACCGGTGAGGACTGTCGGAAACCAGGACTCGCTTTAAAGAGGATTGCGACCTTCACCCACCCCGTCGTCGTCATGTCGTGTTGTCCGTTCATGTCGGAAACCAGGACTCGCTTTAAAGAGGATTGCGACGATTCTTTCCAGGTGTAATACATGACTTTCCCTCCCCAGTCGGAAACCAGGACTCGCTTTAAAGAGGATTGCGACTCCGAACCCAACCCGTCGTCGTTATGTCCCGTTCGTGTCCGTCGGAAACCAGGACTCGCTTTAAAGAGGATTGCGACGGCCTCGATGGCCGCCACCACCCCATGATCTATTCCGTCGGAAACCAGGACTCGCTTTAAAGAGGATTGCGACCGCTCGCGAGCGGGCAACTTTTCACCCGCTCGATCCGAAACGTCGGAAACCAGGACTCGCTTTAAAGAGGATTGCGACACAAAAGTATCCCCTTCCATGAGCTCCTCCTCGGAGCTTAGTCGGAAACCAGGACTCGCTTTAAAGAGGATTGCGACTTGTTGGCCATCTCCCTGTCCTCCTTTTTGCCTTCCACCACGTCGGAAACCAGGACTCGCTTTAAAGAGGATTGCGACCCCCTTTGATTAGTTTCGCCTTTGGGCCGCGGCCCACCCAAGTCGGAAACCAGGACTCGCTTTAAAGAGGATTGCGACCCTCAACCTGAACCTCCTGAGCTCCGCATTTATTTTCTTGTCGGAAACCAGGACTCGCTTTAAAGAGGATTGCGACCCAGACCGCGCGCCCCTGACGCCACACCAAGTGCCCGCAGTCGGAAACCAGGACTCGCTTTAAAGAGGATTGCGACCTGAGCAGCTCGAGCGATTTCTTGACCTCGTTCATACGGTCGGAAACCAGGACTCGCTTTAAAGAGGATTGCGACGTTCCACTATACGTCCGAACGGCTGGCCGAACGGGATGTTTTCTACCTTGAGGCGCCAATGCTTGTGCCACCACTTACCCGACCGATGCGTCGGGAAGTGGGGGGGTGGCCGCTCGGACGGCGCTGGCTTGGCGTCTTGCCACAGCGTATGCGCGGCAAAAATGGCATCGCCATTCCTCCAAACGGGTGATTGCCAAATGAATATGGTCGAGTGCGCACATCAGGCAACACACGGAGAGGTGACCGGTATGCTCGCGAGGCATCTTTGGGGGTGCCTGATGGTGTTCATGGGGATGGCGCAGACCCCATGGGGAGTGCTGGCACAGAAGCCGCTGGCCGAGAAGTTGCATGATCCCTCGACGGATCGCGCCTATCCCGTGGTGCGCGACCCTCGGTTGAACTACGTGGTGAGCGCGCTGGAGCTCAGCGGCGATTTCTACCGGCTGCGCTTCGAGCAGGCGTTCGTCTCCTTCGGAGTGACCGAACGTGGGACGACGGAAGTCGTGATCATCGGCTGGGCGCCCCAACCGGGGGTCCCCTCAGGGGAGCTGATCCTGACGCCTTCGCCCGACGTGAAAAAGCTGGAGGCTGTCCTCTCACCCGGAGGTGCGCCCGAGCCCCCACGGCCGATCGAGAGCATTCCCGAGCACAGCCGCGTGGCCAGGGTCTACCTCCGTCTGCACCCCGGCGACCCGTTCCTGAACATTCCTGCGGAGCGATTGCGTTCCGAGCCCAATCCCGCACGACATGATGAGGCCGAAGCCGTCCGGCGATCGCGGTTCCTGTTGTACCTCAACGAGGGGCCTTCACAGGCGATCATTCCACCTCCTGGCGTGCGCGTGCTCGATGCGGAGACGGCATCGGGGGATCGGATCGTGGTGCTCGATGGGCCGAACGTTCCCCGGAGCATCACCCGATTGATCGTGAGGCGTTGAAGCCGAAGAGCAGCTCACCGGAAGGCCCCCGTCATCGGGCCTCCTGATCGGTCGCGCTCCCACAGGGGTCCCCCTGGGCGCGGATTCTCCGAGGGCATCGCGCCTTCCCATGCACGTGATCGGTCGGGATCCCCTCCGCCGTTCGTGGCGAAGGCAAGGGGTTGGTCAGGTTCGGCACGCCCTCTCCACCTCCCGTGAATCAGCCGGGAGGGACCTCAACGGGGACGGCGCTTCTCACGAGCATGCGTCCTGCAGTGACCGAACACGTGTAGGCGCACAGCACCACACCGGCGCGCAGCGCCTCGCGCCCGGCTTCGGCCAGCTCCGGATCCGCCTGAACATCGAGTCGCAGCCGGCGCGCATCATCCCGCTGGATGAACCAGATCACAGCCGCGCGCATTCCCCGCCGAACCGCGCGCGCGAGCGCTCGCAAGTGCCGGGCACCGCGAGCCGTGGGGGCGTCCGGGAAGAGCGCGACACGATCCTCCACGCGATTGCACGACTTCGTCTCCACAAGCCACGTCCCATCGGCCGCCTGCACGCGAAAGTCCAGGCGTTCGCCCTCATAGGCGACCTCTCGCTCCCACCTGAGGACGCCGCAAACGGGCGGAAGACCGCCGGCTCGAAGCGCGGTCTCCCAGAGGCGGTTCGGTGCCTGGCTGTCCACACCCACCCATCGGCCATGATGGCGCACCAGAAGTAGCGTCCCCCACGTCCGACCATGCCCCCGGGGGTGCACGCGCACCAGGGCTCCAGGGATCAGCAGTTCCGAGAGGCGACCGGAGTTGGGCAGATGGACGTATCGGGGCCGACCCGCGACCACGACCTCCGCGGCGAAGCGGTTCACGCGCCGCATGAATCGGCCCGCAATGGTAGGGTGCGGGAGTCGAAGCTCCACGCGCATCTAGACATCATACACTACCGGCGCGCCGCTCCACACATCCGCGTTCCGAACGAGCGCCCGACGCCGGAGAAACGGTCTCTCTGCCGCGCCTCTGGACTTTCTCGGCCCCTTCGTGTACCCTCTCCCTCGTATCAAACGAGCGTTTGGTACGATGCATCTCGCGGAGGAGAGTGAGAATGCCGACACGAGAGGTCTATTGGAACATCCACCACGTCTGGATCATGTACGCGCTGCTTGTCCCCACCCTGCTCATCTTCGGATACGGGGTGTACCGTCGCCTCCGACTCTGGCGGCGGGGGCGGCCCTATCCGGTTCACTGGAAGGAGGCGCTCCCACGCGCGAAGGCCATCGCCATAGACGTTCTCGCTCATCGGCGGATGCTTCGAGAGGCCTATTCCGGACTCTCGCATCTGGCCCTCTTCGCCGGATTCCTCATCCTCTTCATCGGGACGCTCGTCGTGATGGTCCACGAAGATTTCAAGATTCGGATCATGCGGGGGGCGTTCTATCTCTACTTCCAATCGCTCGCTCTCGATCTCTTCGGCCTGCTGGCGATCTTGGGCCTCGCGATGCTCGCCGCGAAGCGCTATCTCATGAGGCCCGCCCGACTGCATGTGAACGTTCCTGAACGAGAGGGCGCCTCGCGGCAGCGACCCCGAGAAGACGCCCTCCTGCTGGCCGTGATCTTCCTGATCCTCGTGACGGGCTTCCTCATCGAGGGGTTGCGGATCGCCGCCACGCGCGATCCGTGGGGCCAATGGTCTCCCGTCGGCTGGCTCCTCGCCCAATGGTTCCACGCGCACTGGGAAGTGGCGATGATGCGGGAAGCGCACCAGTTCCTCTGGTGGTTTCACCTTGTGCTCACCTTCGGATTGATCGCCTGGCTCCCCTACACAAAGCTCCTCCACATCTTCACGGCAGCGGGGAATATCTTCCTGCGCCCTTTGGAACCCGCCCGCGCGCGGCTCGCGCCGCTCGATCTGGAGACCGCTCAGACATTGGGCGTCGCCCGCATCGAGGACTTCACCTGGAAGGACCTGCTCGATCTGGATGCGTGTACCGAATGCGGCCGGTGCCAACAGGAATGCCCCGCGACGGCGACGGGAAAACCCCTCTCGCCGAAGACGCTCATCCTCGATCTTCGCGAGGCCCTGTCCGCCTCGGGGAAGGACAGCGCTCCCCTCATCGGACGATTCATCAGCGAGGAGACGCTCTGGTCGTGCACGACGTGCCTGGCATGCACGCGCGCCTGTCCGGTCTTCATCGAGCATGTGCCGAAGATCGTCGGCATGAGGCGGTACCTTGTGATGGAAGAAGCGCGCGTGCCGGAGCTGATGGCGGAGACGCTGCGGTCGCTCGAGGATCGGGGGCACCCCTTCCGCGGCGCGACACTCTCGCGCACCGACTGGTGCCGCGATCTCTCGATCCCATCCCCTCGAGAGGCTGACCAGGTGGATTTCTTGCTCTGGGTCGGCTGCGCCTCCGCACTCAACGAACGAAATCACCGGGTCGTTCGAGCCCTCGTCCGCGCACTCCGCGAGGCCGGCCTCCGATTCGCCATCCTCGGCGCGGAAGAACGATGCACCGGCGACCCCGCTCGACGCATCGGAAACGAATACCTCTTCGAGCAGCTCGCGCGCGAGAACATCCGCCGCTTGAACGCCTACGGCGTGCGACGGATCGTGACCGTGTGCCCGCATTGCTTCAACTGCTTCGCCCATGAGTATCCGCACTTCGGCGGACAGTACGAGGTGATCCATCACAGCCAGCTCCTGGCCGATCTGGTGCGCGCCGGGCGACTTCACCCCCGACACCCTCACGCCGTCTCAGTGACCTATCACGACCCGTGCTACCTCGGGCGATATAACGACATCTATGACGCACCGCGAGACGTCCTCCGCGCGTGCGCGCGCGACCTGCGCGAGATGTCGCGCTGTCGCGACCGCGCCTTCTGCTGCGGCGCCGGAGGCGGATTGATGTGGACGGAGGAGCCGGGACGGCGCATCAATCACGAACGCGCGCAGCAGGCGCTCCGAACCGAAGCCCCCATCATCGCTGTCTCCTGTCCCTTCTGCCTGATCATGCTCGAAGAGGGCATCACGGCCAAAGCGGAAGGCCGGACCGTTGAGGTCCTCGATATCGCTGAGGTGCTGGAGCGCACTCTGGACCGGGAGCCCACATGAGCCGCCTCGCCCGATCCTTCAGCGCCCCCCCAGGGAGGGCGCGCCGGCTCCCGCCGGATGAAAAAAGGGACTTGACCCACGGCGGGACCTGTGGTAATTTACCAAACGGTTGTTTGATAGCGGATGCGGGTGCGGCGGCGCGAGGACGCGTGCGGGGAGATTCCTGCGGACAGCGTTCGATCGGACGTGGGCGGATCCTACAACCGAAGGGCTTCCAGAACCGGTTCAGCCTGCGCGACCGGAACGGCGGTAGCACGCCTCCTCATCAGAATCCGCGCGGCTTTCTGGGGAGAGCTAATGTCGGCTCCTCCGATGGCAGGCTTCCTTATGAAGGCCTTGGATCGCCCTGCGGTTCATCAGGGGATCCTCGAGGTGCTCTCCAGCGAGACCCCTGTGCCGGGGAGCGGGAGTCGGCTCATCCGCCGATCTCGGGAGAGCACCGGGTGAGAGGGGATATCGCCCGCAGACCCGCGGCTCTCGATCTCCAGGAGGACAACAGCATGGCGGTCCGACGCATTGATCTGTCCGGTATCCCGAACTCCTACTGGTCAGCTATTGACAACCTGATGGCTCGCCAGATGTCCGAGGGGACGTTCCGCGAGACCGTCGTCGTGCTCCGGTTCAGCGAGGCGCGACCTTCGCTGAGTATCGGGATCAACGATGATGGAGATCGAATCCATCCGCGACGCGCCCGCGAGCGCGGACATACCCCATTTCGCCACCTCTGCTGCGGGGGCGGGGCCGGAGCGTTCACCGCTGGCTTGCCCCTGATCCTCTACTACTATCGAAAGCCCTACGAGAAGCCGGCGGTCACCCTCCTCTCAGAATCCACCCGGAACGGCGAGGCCAATGCGCGGGCCCTGCGTCGGCTTGGCTTCACGGCCGAATACCGGGCGATCGGCGATACGGAGATCCTCATCGGAGAGGCGCGCTGCAAGGTCATCGCCAGCTATGCCGGTAACTACGCCCTGCCCGACTACTGGTCCGCCTGTAGCTCGATCATCTGGAGCCCGATCCCCCCCCAGACGGCTCAGGCCTATATGGAGTGCATCTATCACGACCCGGAGAAGTTCGAGGATAAGGAGACGAAGACGCCGCAATCGCGGATGAAGCCGCTTGAGGAGGTGGCCAAACAGCAGGGAATTTCGATACAGTTAGAAGACGTCATCGAGGCGGTGGTCGAGGAGAACGTGAGGGCTCTCATGGGCGAGGAGACCGTGATCGCTGAGTCCTGGGCACCGGAGGAGGAGGAGGAGTTGGCGCGCACCGTGCCCTTCTTCGAGAGCGAGACATGGATCAAGCGACTCTCCACCAAACACCTCTGCGCGACGGCGCCGGCAGCGAGCCGAGTGGGCGTGGCCGCGTACAAATCCCGTAAGCTCATCCGCGCGAGCCTCATCGTCACCGCGCGGGGGGAGATTCACGATTGCTTGATCACGGGGGATTTCTACTGGAGGCCGCAACCGACGATCTTCTCCTTCGGGGCCTTGGACTACTTCCGCGAAGCCCTGCGCGGTCTCCCCCTGGCTGCGGAAGATGAGATCGCGAGGGCCATCGAAGGCGTCTTCAATCGGCCCGATTTCGAGATGCCGTTGATCCGACCCGAGGACGTCCTCCGCGCGATTCGGAAAGCCGGCGAGCGGCTCATCCCCGTCGAGGCATATCAGGAGCCGCTCGCGGCGCGCGCGTGAGGGGAGACCTCTTCAGGGAGGAGCCATCATGCCGGATGCCTATTGGGAGGCCGCGCTGGAGACGATGCCGCGCGAGCAGCTCCTCCGTTGGCAGCAGGAGCACCTGCGGCAACACCTCGCCTACGTCTACGAGAGATCCCCCTACTATCGGCGCGCGTTCGAGGCGGCCGGGATCACGCCCGCGGAGATCACGAACCTGGAGGCGTTCGCAGCCGCCGTGCCCTGCCTCACCAAGATGCAGATCATCGAGGATCAGCGGGAGCATCCCCCGTTTGGTCGGCTCCTGGCCGTGGAACCGACGGAGCTGATTCGCATCTATTGGTCGCCCGGACCGGAGCTGATCGTCTTCACGCCGCACGACTATGCCTCTGTCGTCGATCTCGCCGCCAAGGCGTTCTACACCTGCGGTGTGCGCCCGCAGGACGTTGTGAACGTGACGTGCACGTATCACTGGGTCATCGCGGGGACCGTTATTGATGAGGCGTTCCGAAAGATCGGGTGCGCCGTGATCCCCGGGGGAGCCGGACAGAGCCGAATGCACATCGAGGTCATGCGCGCGACGCGGACGACGGTCCTGTTCGCCTTCTTCACCTTCGCCGAGGAATTGGGCCACGTCGCTCGCGAGATGGGGCTCGATCCCGCGCGCGATCTCACACTCCGTCTCGCTATCGTGACCGGGGAGTTGAGGGCGCGCACGCTGCGTCAAGACCTGGAGCGGACCTTCGGCTTTCGAACGCGCGAGATCTACGGGACGAGCGAGGTCCCCTTCGTGGCGGCCGAATGCCCCGAGGGCGGCGGCATGCACCTGGATCCCCGCTTCATCGTGGAAGTCCTCGATCCGCAGACGCAACAGCCGGTCGCCGAGGGCGAGAGCGGCGAGCTGGTGATCACCGATCTCCTGAAGCGAGCGCAGCCGAGCATCCGCTATCGCACTGGCGACATCACCGAGGGGCTGGACCCCACCCCCTGCCCGTGCGGGCGGACGACGCCGAAGATGCGACCGATCCTCGGCCGAGTCGGACAGATCCCCCGGGTGAAGGGGCTCTTCATCGTCCCGCGAGAGGTCGAGGAGGTCATCCGCCGGTATCCGCAGCTCGGGCGGTTCCAGCTCATCGTGGATCGCCCGGAGATTCGCGATCGGCTCACCATCAAGATCGAGCTGAAATCCCCATCCGAAGAGACGAGCTTGAGGGAGACGCTGCTGCGCGACTTGAAGGAGAAGATCCGCGTGACGGCGGATGAGCTCGTTTTCGTTCCCGAAGGGAGCCTCCCAGCCGATGCTCCCCTCGTCGAGGACCTGCGGCGCGTGTGAGTCCGTGGGACGCACCACGTATGTGAGTCGGACGATGAGAGATCAGGAGCCGCAATCCCCCAAGCGACCGATCTGGTGGAGTCGTCACGATCTCCGGCCGTTCACCCTCAGCGATGAAGAGGCCTGGGAGCTCATCACCTCCCCACCTTGGCGTTGTGTGATCGCGTGGGTCACGCGAGAGAACCAGCCCGTGGTCGCCCCCATGTCGGGCACCCCACGCGATCTCTCGATCGCGTGGGGGCCCCGCATGCTCACCACGACGAAGAACCGAGATAAGGTGAAAGCCTTCCGGCGGAACCCTGCGATCTCCCTCTGCTTCCAGAACGCCGAGGGCTCCAAACATGTGACCGTGCGCGGCCGCCTGGATTCCGACGATCCCGAGCTCATCCGCCGCTGGATCACGTCCTTTGTGGACAGCTACGGGCATCACCTGAGTCTGGAAGAGAAGCAGCTCGAAATCGCGCGTTACAGCAGCCCGGATCGGCTCATCCTCATCGTCACAGTGGAGAAACTGCTCACCTTCGATCGAGAGAGGATGATCCGGGCCGAGCGGGAGAACCTCGACCTGTGGGAGACGTGACGGAGGATCGCTCATGGCTGCGAAGACAGCGGATAAGGTGATGACGCTGACCGAAGCCGCGACACTCGTGCGCGATGGAGATACCGTGGCGCTGCAGGGCATGGGGACGCAGATGAGCCCGCTCGCCTTCGTGCGCGAGCTGATTCGGGCGGGCAAGCGCGATCTCACGATCGTGATGATCGTCGGTGGCATCGGGCTCGATTGGCTCATCGCCGCCGGATGCGTGCGCCGCGTCATCGCCATCATCGTCAATCTCGATGAGTTCGGTATGGCTCACGCCTTCCGCCGCGCCGTGGAGGCCGGGGAGGTCGTCATGGAGGAATACAGCGAGCATCAGCTCCTGTCGCGCCTTTTGGCCGGAGCCTATGGGCTGCCCTTCCTCGTCACGCGCTCCGGTCTGGGCACGGACCTGCTCGCCCTGCACCCGGAGACCACGCGGATCATCGCCTGCCCGTTCACCGGACAAGAGGTCGTCGCTTGCCGAGCGCTCGTGCCGGACGTCGCCATCCTCCACGCGCATCGCGCCGATCGCTACGGCAATGTCCAGTTCTTCCCGAAACCCATCTGGCTCGACGCGGATGTCTTCCCCCGCGCGGCGAAGAGGGTCATCGTCACCGTCGAGGAGATCGTCGAGAACGAGGAGATCCGACGCACGCCCATTCATACGGGCATCCCCTATTTCAAGGTAGACGCCGTCGTCGAGGTCCCCTACGGGGCTCATCCCTGCTCCCTCTACCCCTTCTATGCGTTCGATCGCGCGCTCTTTCAGGAATACGCGACCGCCTCGCGAACGGTGGAGGGGACGCGCGCCTTCTTGGACCGATACGTCTATGGTCCGACGACCCACGCGGAGTACCTGCAGCGAGTGGGAGGAGCTGAGATGCTCCTCCGCATTCGAAAATGGGAGTGAGCGTATGGCCGAGATCGCCCGCGACTACACGGTGGATGAGCTGATGGTCGTCACGCTCGCGCGACAGTTCCGGAGCGAGGACATCGTCCTGAACGGGACGGTCTCCTTCATCCCCGTCGCCGCGATCATGCTGGCGCGCGCCACGCACGCGCCGGGACTCACCTGGGTCGCCGGCGCCGTCGGCGTGGATGCGTATCCCGAACCCCTCTCGGGCAATACGCTCGATCCGACGATGTGGCGCCGATGCGTCATGTATCTGCCGCAGGAGCACATGTGGTCCTACGTGCATCGCGGCGTCCTGGAGACCTTCTGCATCCGCGGCGCGCAGATCGACAAGTACGGCAACGTCAATAACACGGTCATCGGCGAATACGCCCGCCCCAGAGTGCGCTTGCCCGGATCGGCCGGAATGGGCGACATGGGATCGCTCGATAAACGCATCTTCATCTGGACGACGACGCATACTCCAAGGACATTCGTGGAGCGCGTGGATTTTCGATCCTGCGCCGGGTATCTCGACGGTGGCGACGCGCGCGAGCGGCTCGGATTGAAGAACGGCCCCCAGCTGGTCATCACCAACCTCTGCGTGATGGACTTCGAACCCGAGAGCAAGCACATGCGGCTCAAGTCGCTGCATCCGGGCGTCACCCTCGAGGAGGTTCAGGCGCAGACGGGATTCCGCTTGCTGATCCCCAAGGAGATCCCGCCGACGGAGCCGCCCACGGTCGAGGAGATCCGATTGCTGCGCGAGGTCATTGATCCGCGCGGGATGCGAAAGCTGGAATTCCGCAGCACTCCCGCGCGCGCCTAGAGGCGAACCCTCATGTTGGGTAAGGCCATCGCCGGACACGAGAACACCGCTCGGGCACCCCACGCGATCTCCAGATCGCGTGGGGACCCCATGCGGCCACGCATCGAGGTCGGCGCGCCGGGGGGGATCATGCCTCCTTTTGAGAAAGTCGTCCAACAAGCGCAGCGGGCCGAGGCCAAAGGATACGACGCCGTCTGGTGGCCCTGCCACCTGATGGGATGGCACCCGCAGGCGATCTGGAAGCCGGAGATCACGCCCTTGGCCGCGACCCAGCCGAACGCCGACACATACTTCGACCCCGTGGCGACGATCGCCGCCGTGGGCGCGCATACGACGCGCATTCGGCTCGGGATCGGCGTCACCGATGTCATTCGCCGCCATCCGGCCATGCTCGCGCAGGCCGCTCTCACGCTCGATCACATCACGCGCGGACGCGTGATCCTGGGCCTCGGTTCGGGCGAACGGTTGAACATCACCCCCTACGGCCTCGACTTCTCAGAGCCCGTCTCTCGGCTCGAGGAGGGCCTGGTGATCATCCGCCGCTTATGGGAGTCCGGAGGCCGACCTGTGGAGTTCACGGGACGCTTCTGGCGGCTCGAGAGCGCCGTGCTCGGCCTCCCACCATATGAGGGCCGATTCCCGCCCATCTGGATTGCCGCTCACGGACCGCGCATGCTCCGGCTCACCGGACGCTACGCCGACGGATGGCTGCCGACGAAGATGACGCCCTCCGAATATCGGGAGAAGCTCGCGCACATCCGCCACGCCGCCCGCGAGGCCGGACGCGATCCCGAGGCGATCACCCCGGGCATGCTCGCCTACGTGCTCGTGGACGAAGATCGCGCGGCCGTCTCCCGAATGATGGACGCGATCCTGGTGAGAGCACTCTGCTTGCTCCTCCCCGCGGAAGTGTTCACCCGATTCGGATACGACCCCCCGTTCGGCCCGAAGGCGAGCGGCTTTCACGACTACATCCCCGCGCGCTTCGGATACGAGGAGGCCATGTCGGCGATTCGCAAGGTGCCGCGCGAGATCGTCGCGTACTTCACGCTCCATGGGACGCCGGAGGAGATCGCCGGACAGATCCATGATCTCGCGGAGGCCGGTCTCCGACACATCGTGCTCTGGAACATCACCCCCTTCGCCGATCCCGCGCGCACGCGCGCCTCATTTCAGGCGTTGGATCGCGTGAGGGACCTCGTGTCGGGGGACGCATGAACCGGAGGAGAAGAGAATGCGCTTCCGCAACAAGCGAGCCTTGGTGACCGGCGGCGCATCGGGCATCGGACGAGCGGTCGTCGAACGGTTCGTCGCCGAAGGAGCAGCCGTCGCCCTCAGCGACCTCGATGGCGAAGCCGCGCGCGCCCTGGTCGAGGAGCTGCGCGCCCGCGGAGCGCAGGTCACCGCCGTCATCGGCGACGTCTCTGAGCTCCATGACGCCGAGCGCATGGTGGCCGAGGCCGTCGCCTTCCTGGGCGGCCTCGACATCTTGATCAATAACGCGGGGATCGAGACGATCGGCTCGGTCACGACCGCCCGGGATGAGGAGTGGGAGCGCCAGATCGCCGTCAATCTCAACGGCGTCTATCGCATGAGTCGCTTCGCCATCCCCGAGATCATCCGGGCCGGCGGCGGCGCCATCGTCAACATCGCCTCGGTCGGCGGTCTGGTGGCCGTGCGCGAGTTCTCTGCCTATGGCGCCTCAAAGGCCGCCGTCATTCAGCTCACACGCAGCATGGCCGCCGATTACGCCGAGCATGGCATTCGCGTCAATTGCATCTGCCCAGGGCCAGTGGATACCCCGCTGCTTGAGCGCGCCTGTCGGCGCGTCTCGGGCGATAAAAGTCCAGAGCAGATCCGACGGATGTACGCCGACTTCACGCTCCTCAAACGCATCGCGCGGCCCGAGGAGATCGCCAGTTGCGTCGCCTTCCTCGCCAGCGAGGAGGCCAGCTATGTGACTGGCGCCGTCTTGGTCGTTGATGGGGGATTCACGGCTCAGTGAACACACGCCCATGGAGAAGGAGGACGATGACCCCATCCGAGGAGATCGTCCGCGCCTATTTCGCCGCCGTGAACCAGACGCATCTTGAGGCGTTGATCGCGCTCTTCGCGCCCGAGGCCTCGCTGCATTTTCCCATGTCCGAACCCATCGTCGGACGTGAGGCGATCGGTCGGTTCTATGCGACCATCCTGCAGTTTTACCCCGAGCGATTCGACGATGTGCGACGGCTCTTCTTCAGCCCTGAGGGCGACGTCGCCGCGGAGATCCACTTCGAAGGGGTGACGCAAACCGGACGACGGGTCGTCTTCGACGCCGTGGATCTGTTCACCATCCGGGATGGGCGAATTCAGAAGCTGCAGATCTTCTACGACAGCGCGCGCGTCCTGGAGATGATCGGAACGCTCCCGAACACGTCGAGCTGACCTCGGCGACGGGGAAGGGCAGGTGAGCACGCTCTGCGAAGACGCCTTCGAATGGCCGCGCCTGACGTACGGGGAGGCCCTGGAGCGCCTCGCCGCGCGGTTCCCCGATCGAGAGACCTTCGTCTTTCATCACGTCGGCGCCGAGCGCGAGACGGCTGTACCGCAGAGGGCGCGGCGACAGGCGTATACGGCGGCCGAGCTCTTGGCCGAGGTGAACCGATTGGCACAAGGCCTGCTCGCCCTGGGCGTCGCTCCCGGTGAGCGCATCGCGCTCTGGATGACCAATCTGCCGGAGGCCGCCATCGCAGAATTCGCCATCACGAAGATCGGCGCCGTGATGGTCCCTATCAATATTCGCTTCAAGGCGAGCGAGCTCGAGTACGTGCTCCGACAGTCCGAAGCGAAGATGCTCATCATGATGGATCGCTTCGGGGAGACCGATCTGGAGGCGATGGTGCGCGAGGTGTGCCCGGAGCTGACCCGATGCGCTCCGGGACGACTCCGATCCTCACGCTGCCCCCATCTCCAAAGTATCATCACGCTCGGGCCTCGGTCCCCCGGCATGCTCGCTTATCAGGACGTGCTCGCCTTGGGGCATGCGGACCTCGATCGCGCCCGGCGTGAGCGAGAGACGAGCGTGACTCCAGACGACATCGCGCTCATTCAATACACCTCCGGCAGCACGGCCTTCCCCAAAGGGGTCATGCTCTCGCATGATCAGACCTTGCGCAACGCCTTCATCATGTCCGGACGCGCGGGCTTCGACGCCGACGATCGCGTGCTCTCGGCCATGCCCATGTTCCACATCGGAGGCTCCGTGTGCGCCCTCCTGGGCGCCGTCACGCGCGGCTACGTCCTGCACATGATGACTAAGTTCGATGCTGGAGAGACCCTGCGCCTCATCGAGGAGGAGCGAATCACCGCCTATATCGGCATCGAGACGATGTTCCTCATGCTCCGCGATCACCCCGACTTCTCGCGACGCGATCGTTCGAGCCTGAGGAAAGGATGGGCGGCGGGCTCGCCCACCCTCCTCCGCCTGATCGCGGAGGAGATCGGCATCCCCTTCATCTGCTCCGTCTACGGGCTCTCCGAGTGCAGTCCCAACGTCTGCATCACTGATTGGCGAGACTCGCTCGAGAAACGCGTGGGGACGAACGGTCGTCCGCATCCGGGCGTCGAGGTGGAGATCCGGGATCCGATGACGGGCGAGCGATGTCCGCCGGGACAGCCCGGCGAGATCTGCGTGCGCGGCTACGTCGTGACGAAGGGATACTATAACATGCCCGAGGAGACGGCGCGCGCCATTGACCTCGATGGATGGCTGCATACGGGCGATCGCGGCCTCCTGACCGAGGACGGAGACTTGGTGTTCCTGGGACGATGCAAGGACGTACTCCGGGTCGGGGGAGAGAACGTCTCCGCCCTCGAAGTCGAGAATTTCTTGCTCACTCACCCTGCGGTGGTGGCCGCGGCCGTCGTCGGCGTGCCCGACCCTCGATGGGGAGAGGTCCCGGCCGCCTTCGTGAAGCTCAAGGAGGGGGAGTCAGTGACGGAAGATGACGTCATCGCCTACTGTCGGGAGCATCTGGCCCCGTTCAAGGTCCCCCGATACGTCCGCTTCGTCCGCGAGTTCCCCATGACCGGGAGCGGAAAGATCCAAAAATTCCTGCTTCGGGAGCACCTCCTCGCCGAGCTGGAGCCGAAGACCTGCTCCCGTGATCCCTGAGGCGGTGTCCGCTGAAGAATCGCCGCATCGCATCGGAGATCGCGAGACGCGAGGGAGACGCCCCTGAGCGTTCCATCATGGCACGAGGCGCCCTCGCCGAGGACGCCCCAATCCTTCCTTGGGAGGTGAGCCTTATGGGTCGAAAGAGAAGAAACGGAGCTGCGCTTTGGATCATCGCGCTCTCTCTGTGTCTCAGCTCCTGGAGCGCGCGGCCTCTCTTCGCTCAAGGGGCCGTGACGACGGCGACCATCACCGGAGAGGTCACCGATAAGACCGGTGCGGTGATCCCCGGCGCCCGCGTCGCCATCAAGAACCAGGAGACGGGATTGATCCGCGAGACCACGACGGGAGAGCACGGGCAGTTCGTCCTCCCTCAGCTTCCGGCCGGACGGTACGATTTGAACGTCGAAGCGCCCGGGTTCAAGAAGGCGATCCTGCGCGATGTGGTGCTCACGGTCGGCGCGACCGAGACGGTGCGCATCACGCTCGAAGTCGGTGAGCTCACCGAGAGCATTGACGTGAGTACAGAAATCGTCCCCGTCGTGGAGACGACCAAGGTCGAGGTCAGCACAGTCATCCTCCCCGTGCAAGTGCGCGAGTTGCCCCTGAATCAGCGGAGCTTCACCGCCTTGGTCACGCAGCAACCGGGTCTGGTGCGGATGACGAATGCGACGCCACCCACCGTGCTGGGAGCGGCGACCAACACCGGTTCCTATATCAGCGCCGGGGGGTTGATGGGGTCTTCCGTGGCCTACCTCATTGACGGCGTGAATTTCAGCAACGGGAACTTCACCGCTCCGGGGACGGCGGCCGCGGGCGATATGCCTGGCGTCGAGGCCATTCAGGAGTTCAAGGTGATCACCCATTCGTTCAGCGCCGCCTACGGCGGCGCATCCGGAGCTGTCGTCAGCTTCGCCACGCGCAGCGGGACCAACGAGCTGCACGGGAGCGCCTACGAGTTCGTGCGCAACGATGTCTTCGATACCCGTTCCTTCTTCGACCGCGAGAAGCCACCCTTCCGCCGCAATCAGTTCGGCGCGGCTCTGGGTGGCCCCATCCGTCGAGATCGCGCGTTCTTCTTCACGAATTACGAGGGATTGCGGCAGCGGCTCACGACCACGGAGATCTCCTTCGTCCCCAGCGAGTGCGCGCGCAACGGCGGGCTCGGGGGAACATGCGACTTCCCCGTGATCGGTCCCGGAGGACGACCGGTCGCCATCTCCCCCGCCGTGAAGGCGATCCTCGAGCTGTATCCGAAACCGAACGGCGCCGACCTCGGGGGAGGGATCGCCGAATACATCTTCCAGAATCGCCAGCCGACGCGCCAGGATTTCGGGCTCGTTCACCTCACGTCCACGCTCTCGCCGAAGGATCAATTCGCCGGCCGCTGGTCGCTCACGGATGCCGACGCCCTCGCCGCCTTCCACTTCCCCACCTTCGAATTCGTGCGCACCGATCGCGTGCAGAACTACTTGCTCCGCTGGTCGCGCGTCTTCACGCCCAATCTCGTGAACACGGCGAGCTTCAGCTATCTGCGCTCCCGCGTCTTCGCGGCCACCGAGCCCACCGTCCCTCTGCGCCCGGAGCAGTTCACGGGGAATCCGGCGCGCCAGACGATCGGCGTGATCTCCGTCGGTGGCGGCACGGCGGGTACTGTCAGCGGCACCCTGACGCTTCTGGGGAATGATGATGCCAGCCCCTTCCGCCTCGTGCGCAACAATTTCATCTTCAACAACGACCTCGTCTACACGCGCGGCCCCCACACGCTCAAGCTCGGGGGCATGGTGAACCGGTTCCAGTGGAATTGGAATTCGGCCGTCATCCCGGGCGGCAGCTATACCTTCCTCACCCTGAACGACCTGCTCGCCGCCAATCCCGCCGTCCTGATCATTCGCCGGGATGGGGCGGATGCCAGCTTCGGCGTTCGCACCACGCTCTTCGCCTGGTACGTGGAGGACGCCTGGCGGCTCTCACCCCGGGTGACGCTCACGCTCGGATTGCGGCACGAATTCCAGGCCCCGATCCTCAAGGATATCCACAACAAGTTGGGGAATTGGCGACGACCGGAGGATACGCGGGTCACCGTCGGACAGCCTTATGACAACTACTCCCTCACGCAATTCCAGCCGCGCGTGGGCATCGCCTACGACCCCTTCGGCAACGGGAAGACGGTCATCCGCGCGGGGTTCGGCCTCTTCAACGAATTCCTCGGATTCGAGGGCACGGCTCAAGGGATTCTGCAATGGAATGCACCTCAGCCCGTGCTCAATACATTCTTCGGAGAGCCGCTGGCCCCCGGGTTCTTACCGCAGATCCCGTTCCCGCAGTGCGCCACCTGCACGCAGCCGACGCCCTACGTGGGGCTGGTCACCGGACTGCTGGATCCGGTGAACTCGCCGACTTCCGTACAGTGGCATCTGGAAGTGGCCCGAGAGCTTCCGGCAAAGCTGAGCCTGACGCTCACATACGCCGGGTCTCAATCCTATCACATTCCGCGCAAGATCGAAGCCAACCACAATCTCCCCTGCCGCTTCGAGAACGGGCGGCCGATCTTCACCGGGGGATGCGGGACGGCGGCGCCGGCCGTGAGTCAGATCGCCTTCTCCCTCTACGCTCGCCGCTTCGATGCGACGGCGAACTATCACTCCATGAGCCTCCAGGTGGCGCGCCGCCTCGCCGCCGGACTCACCTTCCAAAGCTCGTACGCCTTCTCCAAAGCCCTCTCGGAATCCGATGCCTTCAATTCCAATAACATCATTCGCGGAGTCGCCCAGGCGAGCCAATATCCGCCGGATCGCCGGCTGGATCGTTCGGAGTCGCTCTTCAGCATTCGCCATCGCGCGACCGTGAACGCCGTGTATGAGCTCCCCGTGGGACGCGGCCGACGGTTTCTCGGCGATGCGCGCGGTCTCACGCAAGCGCTCTTCGGGGGGTGGAAGATCACGGCTCTCGGCGAGTTCCGAAGCGGATTCCCCTTCTCCGTCCTCGCCGGATTCGGCATCACGGGCGTGGGGGATAACATCGACTTCCCCGACCGACCGAATCTCCTGCGGGCCAATCCTGTCATCGGACGCGTGGATCGCTACTTCGATCCGAAAGCGTTCGCCCTGCAAGAGCCCGGTCACTTGGGGAATGCCCCGCGCACGTCCGTGCGAGGCCCTGGCTTCTCGAATCTCGATGTCGGCATATCGAAGGAGTTCCCCATCCGGGAGATCGCGCGGTTGCAATTTCGCGTCGAAGCCTTCAACATCCTCAACCATCCGAACTTCGCCCTTCCGTTCAACCAGCTCTACATCGGCTTCGTGCCCCAATTCCGACGCGTCCCGACGCCGGCGGAGTTGGACGCGCTCCCCTGCCAATTGACGGCCGAGCAGGCGCAGATCCATTCCTGCAACCCGCAGGCGGGCCGGATCACCAGCACCGTCGGCACGCCGCGTCAGATCCAGTTCGCCTTGAAGTTGACATGGTAGGGGGAGAGGCGCGACGATGCTGAGCCTTCGGACTCGTGTTTGGAGGGCGGGAGATGAAATTCGGCATGCTCGTCAACACGCAGGATCCGCCCGATGGGGCGCGCATCGCGGCGCTCTATGAGGAGATCCTCGAGGAGGCCGAGCTGGCCGAGGCCGTCGGGTTCGACGCCGTCTTCGTCCCCGAACATCACATGATGCCCGACGGATACTTGAGCGCCCCGCTCGTTCTCCTGGCCGCCATCGCGGCGCGCACAACGCGCTTGCGCGTGGGGACGTCCATTCTGCAGCTCCCCGAATGGCATCCTATCCACGTCGCGGAGGAGGTCGCCGTCCTCGACAATATCTCGAAGGGTCGCGTCATCCTCGGCGTTGGATTGAATCTCGTCGACGCGGAATTCCAGCTCTTCGGGATCACGCGAGAGGGGATCACACGACGCTTCGTCGAGCAGATCGAAATCCTCCGACGCGCCTGGAGCGGAGAGACCTTCTCCTTCGAGGGCGAGTTCTTCACGCTGCGAGATGTTCGGATCACGCCGCGCGTCGTGCAGCGACCGCATCCGCCGATCTGGATCGGCGCCATGAGCGAACCGGCCCTGCGTCGCGCCGGACGCCTCGGCACGGGATGGATCTCTGACCCCTTGCACGTCATCCACGTCATGAAGGCGTGGGCCGACATCTACCGCCAGTCGGCGATCGAACACGGCCACGCGGATCACATCGAGGTCGTCCTCATCCGCGATGGATGGGTCTCATACGACCCCCGGGAAGTCCGCGAACTGTGGTGGCCCACCGTTCGCGACTACCACCTCTTCTACAAACGCCTGGGCTTCTTCGAGTCCGGTCGTTTCAACGCCCAGTGGGAGCCCTGGGTGCGCACGGCCCGCGACGAGGACTGGACCTATGAGCGCGTGGCCCCGGACCGCGTGATCGCCGGAACGCCGGACGACGTCATCGCCGAGATCGAGCGCTATCGCCGCGAGGTCGGATGCGAATACATCGTCTTCTACTTCCGCCATCCGACCGGCCCCGATCACCGGGCGACGATGCGCTGTCTCGAAGTGTTCGGCAAGGAGATCATCCCGCACTTCCGTCACTGAGGCGCTCGCGGTCAGTCGAGGAGGGGGATCGTGAGACTCCATTATCTCTTGGACACGCACGCTGGCCCATATGACCGTCCGATCCCGACGCGCGAGGAGGTGAGCGCGTTCATCGATCAGCTCTACCGCGAGATCGAACTGGCCGAAGAGGGCGGGTTCGAGGCGATCGTCGTGCCCGAGCGTCACGGTCGCACCGAATGCTTCTTCCCCTCATCGCTGGTGCTGCTGTCGGTCATCGCCGCGCGAACGAGCCGCATTCGCCTGGGCAGTTACATCCTCGTGCTCCCCCTGCACCATCCCATCCACGTGGCCGAACAGGTGGCCATGATTGATCAGGTCTCGCGCGGACGCGTCATCTTCGGCGTCGCCGCCGGGTACCATTCCGGATACAGCCGAATGTTCGGCATCCCTCATCACGAACGCGGCGCGCGGTTCGAGGAGCAGGTCGAGATCATCAAGCTCGCGTGGACGGAGGAGCGGTTCTCCTATCACGGGCGGTACTATCACTTCGATGAGGTCAGGCTGACGCCGAAACCCTATCAGCAGCCGATGCCCGAGTGGTGGGTCGGCGGCATGTTCCCCAAGACGATCGCCCGAGCCGGGCGCATCGGCGATGCCTGGTGCAGCGATCCGTTCCCCCTCGATCGCCAGGTCTGGCTCGAGCAGGTCCGCCTCTATCGCGAGGCGGCGCGCGCGGCTGGACGTCCGTCGAAGGTCGTCCTCATGCGTGACGGATGGGTGGCGCCCACGCGCCAGGAGGCCGAGGAGGTGTTCGGCCGCCTCGCTATCGAGGAGTGGCTCTTTTACTTCCGATGGGGCATCCTCACACACCACCCGGAGTTCCAGTCCGAATCCGATTTCACTCTCGAACGCGCCAGCCGCCACTTCGTCCTCGGGACTCCGGAGGACTGCATCCGACAGATCGAGATGTACGCCCGCGAGTACGATGTGGATGAGATCGTCATGCGCTTCCGCCTGCCCAAGGGGCCGCGATGGGATCAGGTCCTGCGCTGCCTCGCCCTCTTCGGACGCGAGGTCGTGCCGTATTTCCATGGGAAGGCCTCATGACGAAGATCCTCGAACGCAACGTCAATGTGAAGATCTTCGACGACCGCGGGCCATCCCTGCGCGTGCAGGGATCGCTGCTGGATGTCGAACACAGCTTTCACCTGGAGCTGATCGTGGAGGTCGAGACCGGACGCATCCTCTCCGCGCGCGCGGAGATGATCAAGCGCCCCTATCCCACGCTGTGCCCGCCCGCACTGCAAAACGTCGCCCGCCTGGAGGGGGAGGTCATCGGACGGGGGATCAATCGGCGGATCGCCGAGCTCCTCGGCGGCGCGAGCGGATGCGTCCACCTTGTGGAGGTCGCCCAATCCGCCGTTCGCTTCACGGCCACCTATCTCATTGATCGGCGCACGGGGATGAGCGAAGAGGGATTGAGCGGACTCTCCGAGCACGAGCATCGCCAGCGCTGGCTGCCCTTACTGAAGAATACCTGCCATGTCTTCCGCGTGGAGGAGACGGTCCCCGAACGCTCGAGCGCCGAGGGACCTCAACCTCCGCACGTGTGACCTATTCCCCGAAAGGGAGAAAGGAGGGAGGAGAGATGTGTTCGCCGATCCGTTCCATTCGCCGTAGTGCGAGAAGCGGGCGCTCGGGCACCCCACGTGGGGACCTCCGTGCGGTCCTCGGTGGGCTCGTGGGACTCGCGCTCCTGTGCGCCACCGGGACGGCGGGGCACCCCTGGGGGCCCCGGGCGGCGGCGCAGACGCCGGCCATGGCGAGTCTGAGTGGGAGCGTGACCGATCCGGCGGGGAATGTCGTCGCCGGAGCACAGGTGAGCGTTCGGAATTTGGATACGGGCATCCTGCAACGGGTCGAGACCAACGAGCGCGGCATCTATCAGTTCGTCTCGCTGCCACCAGGGCGATACGAGCTGAAGGTGGAGGCCGTCGGCTTCGCCACGAGCGTCATCCCGGAGGTCCGGCTGACGGTGGGACAGGCGGCGACGGTGGACGTCACCTTGAAAGTGGGGGCCGTTCAAGAGACGATCGAGGTGACGGCGCCGACGCCTCTGGTCGAGCCCACGCGCACGAGCCTCGGGCAGGTGCTGGAGGAACGGCAGGTCCATGAGCTGCCCATCAACACGCGGAACTTCGTGCAACTGACGCTCATCACGCCCAAGGTCGTCCCGGCCAGCGCCGCCAGCGGACGCGGCGCCTATATGGGCGATCGGTATAAGGAGAATCAGTTCAGCTTCAGCGGACTGCGATATCAGTTCAATTACCAGACGGTGGACGGAGCGTCCTCCTACGTGTGGACGGCCAATGTGGTGAAGTCGTTCTACTCGCTGGAGACGGTCAAAGAGTTCCGCGTGCTCAACAGCCTCTACACGGTCGAACAGGGACATGCGATGGGGGGGATCATCACCGTGATCACGCGCTCGGGGACGAACGAATGGCATGGGACGCTCTACGAGTTCCTGCGCAACGATAAGCTCGATAAGACGGATATTCTGACGACGCCGGGCTTCAGCGCCTTCCGCCGGAACCAATTCGGGGCGGCGGTGGGGGGACCTCTGAGGCGGGATCGCGTCTTCGTCTTCGGCAACTACGAGGGGCAGCGGCAGGCCAAGGCCCCGCGCTTCCCCGCCGTCTACCTGCACAATCTCGACGCCATCAATGCCGCTCTGGCGCGTTTGGGCTTCCCGCCGGAGACGCCCTATGTCCTGCAGACGGCCGATGCGGACCAGTTCCTCCTCCGGTTCGATGCCCTGCTCAGTCCGGCCCACAACCTGATGGGGCGCTATAACTTCTACAACACCGAGAACGCGAACGATCGGATCGGAGCCTCGGGCGTGACCGGGGAGCCGATCACGACGCTCGCCGCACGACACCATCGGTTGCGCGATCAGGGCGTGGTGCTCTCGCTCAACTCCACGCCCTCCCCTCGCTGGGTCAACGCCGCCGTCTTCGGCTTCGAGAAGCATCGCTATCGGCTCGATCCGAGACCCGGAGTACCACTGATCGAACTAGCCGTCATCGGCGCCTTCTCGACGGGCGTCGAAGCCGCTGATGAGCAGGGGCTCAACGAGCGGCGATTCCATCTCTCGGATACGCTCACCCATCTGCGGGGGCATCATCAGTTCAAATTCGGCGTCGAATATCTGCGCACCGACGTCTCCAATCACGTCACGCCGGGGAGCCTCGCGATCATCCCCGGATTATCCGCGTTCTTAGCTCCGGAACCCATCGTGGCTCAGGTTCGCATCCATCCGGAGCAGTACAAACTGCGCCTTCACATGAAGGCCAATCAGTTCGGATTCTTCCTCCAGGATCAGTGGCAGGCGCGGCGGAATCTCACATTCACCTACGGCCTGCGCTACGATGTCGAGCGGATTCGCGGGATCATCGCGCTCGCCGAGGATGATGTCAACAACGCCCAGCCGCGCGTGGGCTTCGCCTATGCCCTCGGCACGCAGCGCCCGACGGTCATCCGCGGCGGCTACGGGATCTTCATCTCGGATCGGTATCACCCGTACCTCTTCATTGACGGCTTCGTCCATGGGACGAACTTTCCGAGTTTCAACGATGCGTATCTGGCGGCCAATCCCTTCGCGCGAAAGTACAAGCCGCTGCCCGATACCGTTGCCCCGCTGATCATCAGCGGAGCGGGTCCGGCGACGGCGGCATTCAAGGATTATGTGCTGCGGGGGATCATCCCCTCGGGACCGGCCGCGCTCTTTGTCGTCGTCTCGGCACCAGATCTGCCCAATCCATATGCCCAGCAGTGGAGCCTGGAGGTCGAGCGACAGTTGACTCCTTCTTGGGCCGTGACCATCGGCTATTCGGGACTGCGTTCGTTCAAGCTGCCGCTGCTCATCAATCACAACCTGAGGCTGGCCGTCGCCAAGCTCCCCAGTGGCAAGAACGATTATCAAGCCCGACTCTATGATCCGCGCTTTGGCGTGACCTACATCGGGCAACCGGTGGGCTACTCGATCTACCATGCGGGGACGCTCACCGTGCGCCGGATGTTCGCTCGGCATTTCGGACTCCTGGCCAACTACGTCTTCTCGCGGGCGATCGACAACGGAGCGGGAAACAGCACCTTCATCGCGCCGGAGGACCCGTATAACACGCGGCTCGATCGCGCGCTCTCGGCCGAGCACACCAAGCATCGGTTCACCCTGAGCCTGATGGCCGATGCTCCCGCCTCCTGGCCCGGACTTCGAGGATTCGGCGTGCGGCTCCTGGCCATCGCGCAGAGCCCGCGGTATTTCAACGTGACGGTCGGCTCCGATGCCAATCGCGACCTGAACGCCGTGACGGATCGCCCCGATACGCTCGGTCGCAATACCTGGCGGGGTGACGACTACGTCACCTTCGATCTGCGCATCCTGCGCCGGTTCCAGTTCCGAGAGCGCTACGGGCTGGAGGCCGTGGTCGAGTTCTACAACCTCTTCAACCGCGTCAATATCACCGATCTCTTCACCGTCTGGGGGCGGCCGACGCTGGCGCAGCCGCCAATCGCCACCTTCAACACGCCGCGCGCTGTCGGCGACGCCTTCAAGACCCAACTCGCCTTGAAGTTCACCTTTTGAGGACGTTCGAAAGCGAAGGGCCGAGCCCGTTCGCGCCTGACGGACGTTCGAGCACAGTTCGAGGAGGGGAAGATGCCCGCTGTTCCGTTAAAAGACGTGAACGATCTTCCAGCTGACCTTCAGCGCCTCATCGCCGAGTATGACGCATGGATCGGCGATACGACCTTCGCCCGCGTCATCGCCCATCGGCCTGAGGCCTTTCGGGCATTTCACGCCTTGTACGTGTCACTGCTTGAGGGCCGCGTCGAATCGGAGATCAAAGAGCTGGCCCGACTGCGACTCGCGCGATTGAACGGGTGCGCGTACTGAACGGCGGCGAATCTCGCCTGGGCCAGGCGAAACCAGATCCCCGAGGAGAAGATCCGTGGGCTCGATGACCCCGAGCGCGGGCCCTTCACACCTCGCGAGAAGGCTGTCCTGAAACTGGCCGAGATCATGGCGCATCGCTCGCAGATCGTCCTGGAAGGGGCGGTGCTGGAGGAGTTGAAGCGCGAGCTGGCTGACGAGGAGCTCGTGGAGCTCGGCATGTACTTCGCGCTCGTCACCGGATTTCAGAAGTTCAACACCGCGTTCCGCATCCTCTACGCCTGCGCGACGGAGCCGCCCGCCTCACCCGGCGGCGCCGATTTGACAGAGGAGCGGGAGGTGCGATAAAGTCCGTTGACCAAACGGACGTTTGGTCAAGGAGGAGGCGACGGCATGATCGGCCGGGTGAATCACATCGCGCTTCTGGTCGCGGACCTGGAGGCGAGCATCGAACGCTTCCAGCGCCTGTTGGGAGCGACGCTTCGGGAGCGCAGCTTCTTGCCCGAATCCCAGACCGAGGTGGCCGTGCTCGAGATCGGGGGCGTCCACCTGGAGTTGCTCAGCGCGCAGGACCCGGACACCAAGGTCGGGCGCTTGCTTCGAGAGCGCGGGGAGGGGATCCATCACATCTCGTTTCACGCTCACGGCCTGGAAGCCGAATTGGCGCGCCTGCGCGAGCACGGGGCGCGCGTCCTCGATCCCCAGCCGCGCACCGGATTGCATGGGCGGAAGATCGCGTTCCTCGATATGGGGACAAACGGCGAGATCCTCATCGAGCTGGCCGAGGAGCCGAGCGAGTCCGCGGACCGGAGAGAGCCGTATGAAGGGAGCCATTGACGTCTGGTGCAACCCGTTCACGCCCTCGGGGATCAAGCACCTCTTCCTCGACAACGAGGAGGTCTACTTCATGATGGGGATTCAATGGGGACGCGCCGGGAATATGAAGGGGTATGAGCCGCGCGAGTTCATCGCGATGATGGACCGGCTCGGCATCGAGAAGGTCTGCGTCCCCGCGCTCAAGCAGGCGTTCTATCGAAAGAACAAGATGGGCGCCGACTTCGCCTACGAGGAGATCGCCGAACTGGTGCGGGCGTATCCGGATCGCATCGTGGGATTGGCCGGCATCAATCCCTTCGAGCGCATGGAGGGCGTGCGCAAGCTCGAGCGGGCCGTTCGCGAGTACGGCTTCCGCGGCGCCCATATCCATCCGTACGGGTTCGGACTCCCGCTCAATGCGGCCGAGTGGTACCCCTTCTACGCCAAATGCGCGGAGCTGGACATCCCGATCGTCATCCAGACGGGCCATTCGGCCGAGTTCATGCCGAGCGCCTGCGGTCGCCCGATCCTGCTCGACGACGTCGCCCTCTATTTCCCCGAGCTGCGATTGATCGCGGCGCATACGGGATGGCCCTGGGTCGAGGAGCTGATCGCCCTGGCGTGGAAGCATCCCAACGTCTATATCGCCGTCAGCGGACACGCCCCGAAATATTGGGACAAATCGCTCGTTCACTTCCTCAACTCGCGCGGCATCGGGAAGGTGATGTGGGGGACGGATTATCCGCTCATCCTCCATGAGGAGAGCCTGACGCAGATCGAACAGCTCGGGTTGAAGCCAGAGGCCAAGCGGGCGCTCCTGCGGGAGACGGCCGTGAAGGTCTTCAAGTTCGAGGAGTGAGCCGTGTCCGACTATCGGTTCCTGACGATCCATTGGGACGAGGGCGTGACGGAGGTCATCCTGCGGAAGCCGCCGATGAACACGCTGGATCCCGCGCTCTACCAGGAGCTGATGCGCGTGAGCGAGGAGTTGGAGGCCGATGAGCAGACGCGCGCCATCGTCTTCACGAGCGCCTTGGAGCGGGTCTTCATCGCCGGAGCGGACATCAAGCAGATGGCCGAATATCGGTTCGAGCGGGAGCCATTGGAGCGAAAGATCGAGCTGGTCCACGCCACCTTCACCCGCGTGGAGCGCCTCTCCAAGCCGACGGTGGCGGCCATCACCGGACACGCCCTCGGCGGGGGGTGCGAATTCGCGCTGGCGCTCGACTTCCGCTTCATGTCCAAAGGAGCGCCGCGCATCGGGTTGCCGGAGGTCAAACTGGGCATCCTCCCCGGAGGAGGGGGAACGCAACGCCTGCCCCGGTTGATCGGTCGCATGCGCGCCGCGGAGTTGATCATGACCGGAGAGCTTCTCGATGCCGAGCGCGCGGAGGCCATCGGGCTGATCACGCGCGCCTGTGAGCCGGAACGCACGCGAGCGGAGGCCCTTGAGTTCGCGCGCCGTCTGGCGGCACAAGCCCCACTGGCCGTGCGCGCCATCAAGCGGTGTTTGATCGAATCGGCGGCGACGGATCTGGAAACCGGTCTGGCCATCGAGAAACGCTATTGCCTGGAAGCCCTCCTCTCGGAAGACGCGCGCGAGGGGATCGCGGCTTTCCTCGAGAAACGTTCTCCGCACTGGAGGGGACGATGAGACGCGTGGCCATCCTCGGGGCGGCTCAGACCCGATTTGAGGCCTGCAAGGCCTCGCTCGCATATAACGAACTGGTCTACGGCGTCGTGCGTGAAGTGCTCGATCGCACGGGCGTGCCGATGCGGGAGATCGAGAGCATGGTGACGGCCTCGCAGGATGCGTACGATGGGAAGACCATCTCCGGCATGGCCATTAACGAGGTCGTCGGAGCGTATCTGAAATCCGAGGCGAAGGTGGCCGCCGATGGACTTCAGGCATTGCTCTATGGTGTCGCCCGTATCCTCTCGGGCGAATTCGATCTGACGCTCGTCGTCGCCCATTGCAAGGAGTCGGAGGGGGATCCCGCCGCCATCACGGGCTTGATGTTCGATCCCTTCGTCCAGCGTCCGTTGCACCTCGATGAGCTGACGGCGGCGGCGCTGCAAGCGCGCCGCTACTGTCGGAAGAAGGGGCTCGCTCCCGAGGACGTCGCCCTCGTCTCGGTGAAGGCGCATCGTCAGGCGCTCAAGAATCCGTACGCTCAGCGAGCCGGGATGTTCAGCGTGTCCGACGTGCTCGCGTCCCCCTTGTTGGCGGATCCGATCCACGAGCTGGAGGCGGCCCCGCGTTCCGATGGCGCCTGCGCCCTGCTGCTGGCGAGCGAGGCGCGCGCGCGCGCTCACACGGATCGTCCCGTGTTCATCATCGGCATCGGGAACTGCACCGACGCCTATTGGACCGAGCGCGATCTGGCCGAAGCCCGCGCGCTCCAGGAGGCGGCGCGGCGCGCGTACGCCATGGCGGGGATCCGCGAGCCGGCGCGCGAGATTCACGTCGCGGAGATCTCGGCGCGCTATGCGCACGAGGAGTTGATGGCCATCGAAGCGCTCGGCCTCCACCCGAATCTGGTGGAGCTGATCGCCCAAGAGCGCGCCGCATGCATCAATCCCTCCGGCGGCCCGCTCTGCGGGAATCCGCCCACGGTGAGCGGACTCCTGCGCGCCATCGAGGCGTATGCGCAGTTGAGCGGAGAGGCCGGAGCGCGCCAGATCGAGGGCGCACGCACGGCCCTGGCGCATGGGGCGGGCGGCATCTGCGGTCAGAACCAGACGGTCGTGATCCTCCAGAGGGAGTGATAGGGATATGCCGCGACGCGTCGCCATCATCGCGACAGGACAGACCAAACACGCCGCGCGACGACTCGATGTCAATATCGCCGAGCTGATCACCGAGGCCGTCACCCGCGCCCTTCAGGACGCGGACCTCACGATGCGGGACATTGATGCCGTCCTGCTCGGCAATATGGAGCCGTTCGAGGGATTCCTCTTCCCGGAATTGTGGGCCGTCGAAGGGTGGGGGGGATATATGAAGCCCTCGGTGAAGTTCAATACCGGCGGGACCGTGGGGACGACCACGGCCATCGCGGCCTACTACTACGTCGCCAGCGGCATCTACGATACGGTGATGGCCATCGGATTTCAGAAGCAGTCCGAGGGCCATACGCAGACGGCGATCACGACGGTGGGCGATCCCATCTGGGAGCGCTCGGTCATGGCCGGAGCCATTGGCAACTTCGCCGTCATGGCGACGACCTATATGCACGAGAGCGGCGTGACCGAAGAGCAGGCGGCCAAGGTCGCCGTCAAGGCGCGCCGCAATGCCTGCCTCAACGAATACGCGCATCTGCAGATGCCCGACATCACCGTCGAAGACGTCTTGAAGTCCGAGATGCTCGCCTATCCGGTGAAGCGGCTCGACATGTGCCCTCAATCCGACGGCGCCGTCGCGGTCATCTTCGCCGAGGAATCGAAAGCCCAGCGCCTGGCTCCACGCCCGGCATGGATCAAAGCCGTCGCGACGGCTCACGAGCAGCAATATATGGGCGATAGCCCGAAGCGTCTGGCCGAGATGCGCAGCCTGATCGCCGCCTCGCGCCGGGCCTATCAGGCCGCGGGGATCACGAATCCGCGCCGGGAGCTGGATGTCGCCGAGATCTACGAAGTCGCCTCGTTCGCCGAATTGGCCATGTACGAGAATCTCGGGTTCTGCGAACGGGGCGAAGGGGGGAAACTCATCGACGCCGGAGTCACCGAGCTGACCGGAGAGTTGCCGGTCAACCCCTCAGGCGGCGTCCTGTCCACGAATCCGATCGGCGCCACGGCGCTCATTCGCGTCGCCGAGGCCGCCTTGCAGATCATGGGCAAGGCCGGGAGACGACAGGTCGAGGGCGCGCGCACGGCCCTGGCCACGGGATACGGAGGGAACGCATGGACCGACATCCTCATCCTGAGTCGCGAGAAGCCGTGAGCCGGGAGGAGACGACGCTCCGCGTCCCCTTCCTCCTGGACGTGGAGTATCGCTACGCTGTCGGCCAATACGGGAGGCGATTCTTCACCGAACTGCGCGATCACGCGCGCCTGATGGGCGTGCGCTGCCCCGAGTGCGAACGGGTCTATGTGCCGCCACGCCCCGTCTGCGGCATCTGCTACCACGAGCTGCACGAGTGGGTCGAGGTCGGCCCCGAAGGGACGATCGTCGGATGGACCGTTGTGCGCATCCCGTTCATTGATCCCATGACCGGCGAGCAGCGCCCCGTCCCTTACGGCTTCGCCATCATCCGCCTGGATGGCGCGGCGACGAGCCTCTACCACTTCCTGGACGAGACCGACGAGCGCAAGATTCGCGTCGGACAGCGCGTGCGCGCCGTCTTTCGGGAGAAACGCGAGGGATCGCTGCGCGACATCCTCCATTTCCGCCTCCTTGAGGAGTGAGATGAGCGAGTGGATCGTTCGACAGAAGATTCGCATCCCCTTCCAATATACGACCGGTCGCGCCCTCACGCGCTTCCTCACAGGGCTCGCCGAATGCCGCATCTGGGCGACCCGATGCGCCGAATGCGCGCGCGTCTACGTCCCGCCGCGCAGCTTCTGCGGACGATGCTGGCGGGAGATCACTGAATGGCGGGAATTGCCCGCCGAAGGAGAGGTGATGAGCTACACGGTGCGGCCTGCCGACCCCCCGCTGATCCTCGGCCTCATTCGCTTGGACGGAGCCGATACCGCGCTCGTGCATCGCCTGGGCGAGGTCGAACCCGAGGAGCTGGAGCGCGTGGTTCGCGTCCGCGCCGTATGGCGCGAGGATCGAACCGGGAGCATCCTGGACATCGCCTACTTCGCCCCGGTGCGATAGGGAGGACAGAGGGCTATGGATTTCGGATTCACCGACGAGCAGTTGCAGATCAAGAAGGCCGTGCGGGAATTCGCCCTGCGCGAGATCGCTCCCCATGTGGCCGCGTATGACCAGGAGGAACGATTCCCCGTCGAGATCGTCCGAAAGGCGGCGGCGCAGGGCTATATGGGGGGCGTCGTCCCCGTCGAGTACGGTGGCGCGGGCCTGGATTACGTCACCTATACGCTCATCATCGAAGAGATCTCGCGGGTGTGCCAGATCGTCGGCTGCGCCCTCTCCTTCCCCAGCGGCCTGGCGGGATCGGCCATCCTCCGCTACGGGACGGAAGAGCAAAAGCAGAAGTATCTGAAGCCGCTCGCTCAGGGCGAAGCGTTCGCCTCTGTGGCGCTCACCGAGCCGGGATCGGGGACGGACGTCGCCGCCATGCGCACCACCTGTCGGCGAGAGGGGAACGTTTACGTGCTCAATGGGGCGAAGGCCTGGATCAGCTTCCTCGATGTGTGTGATTGGGTGCTGACCTTCGCCACCTTGGATCGCAGCTTGGGTCATAAGGGCATCTGCGCCTTCATCGTCGAACGCGGCACACCGGGCATGACTTTTCGACCTTACACGCATAAGCTCGGGTTCAAGCCCTTGTGCACGGGCGAAGTGGTCTTCGAGGACTGTCGCGTCCCCGTCGAGAACCGCATCGGGGAGGAGGGCGAGGGCTTCCGCGTCGCCATGTGCGCGGTCGAGAACGGACGTTTGGGCGTCGCCGCGCGCGCCGTGGGGATGGCTCAGGCTTGCCTGGACGAGGTCATCGCGTATGCGCGCGAGCGCATCGTCTTCGGTCAGCCCATCGGGAAGTTTCAACTGGTCCAGTCCAAGATCACCGATATGGTCGTGGGGATCGAGAGCGCGCGCTATCTGACCTACCGGCTGGCCTGGCTCAAGGACCAAGGCGTTCAGGACGTTCGCCGCGAGGCCTCCATCGCCAAGATGGTCGCCACCGATGTCGCCCTCATGGCGGCCACTCACGCCGTGCAGATCTTCGGCGCCTACGGCTGTTCGGCCGAATATCCCGTCAGCCGATATTACCGCGACGCCAAGGTCTTTCAGATCGTCGAGGGCGTCAACGAGCTGCACCGCGTGCTCATCGCTGAGTATACTCTGGGCTATCGCTGATGCGGAGTATGCCTATGGCCAAGTACGACGTCGTCATCATCGGTGCCGGAGCCGCGGGGCTGACGGCCGGAGCCCTGTTGGCCAAGTTCAGGAAGCGGGTGCTCATCCTGGAGCGCGACGCCTATCTCGGCGGCCGCGCTATGGCCATCCCTTATGAGGGGTATCGGCTCAACCTCGGCGGCCACCTCCTCGAGGATAGCGGATCGGGTATCACCCGCATCTTCCAGTTCCTCGGGAAACGGCTCGAGCACGGCGTCGTCAATCAGGGCCTCCCCTTCTGGGATCATCGCGAGGGACGATGGCGGCCCATCCAGGAGCGCTATCGCGTGGAGAAGGGCGAGCTGAAGAAGATCATCCGCATCCTCTGCGAGACCGATTTCTCGGAGTTCGACCGCTACGATCATCTCCCACTCCGAACGTGGCTCCTGGAGCATACGCGCAGCGAGGGCGTCATCGAGTTGTTCGAATACATCGCCATGGCGGAATGTCTCACCGAGAAGTGGTACGACCACTCGGCCAGCGATAATCTCTACGTGCGCAAGATGCATTATCAGGAGAAACAGACGGCAGGGTATTCGTTCTGGCCCGTCGGAGGATGGGACGGGATGTTCCAAACCCTCGCCGAGGCCGTTCGCGAACATGGGGGAGAGATCCGACTGCGCACGCGCGCCCATCGCGTGATCATCGAGAACGGGCGCGTGACGGCCGTGGCCCTGGAGCCGGTGGAGAAGGCCATCCCCACGGAAGCCTTCAACCTGGAGTATGTGGAGACGGATGCGGTCATCTCCACCCTGCCCGTCTGGAACGTCCTGGAGGTCGTGCGCGAGCAGGATCTGCCCGATTGGTACGTGGCCCAGGTGAAGCTGCTCGCGCAGGATCGCTTCCGCGTCTGCTGGCTGGGCTTTTACGTCGCCTGTCACGAGCCGATCACCACGGGCACGTCGCTCACGGAGCTGGCCGTGTGGTTCGAAGCCCCGTACAGCCGATTGCCCGGATGGGCGTTTCTGACCTCGGGGATGGATCCGACGACGGCTCCCGAAGGGAAACACTTGTTCAACTGCGGATTCGCGTTCCAGGGCGTGCGCGACCGGGAATGGATCGAGCGGAAGTTCGAGGAGGCCGAGCGCGACCTGGCCGCCATGTACCCGACGACGTTCACGCCGAGGAACATCATCTGGAAGAAGCGCCACCTGGTGATGTATCCCCCCTTCGGCGTCATTCAAAAGCCGTGTCTGGTCGGTCGCTACCGACCCGATTATCGCGCGCCGAACGTGGAGGGGCTGTTCTTCGCCTCGGAGACCTTCCGCTCGCGCGGCATCGGCGTGGATCGCGCCGCGCGCGCGGCCTTGACCTGCGTCGAACAGATCCTGGGCTTTCGCATCCCGGAGTTCGCCGATTCATGGCATTACTGAGCAGGGGCGCACTATGAGCCTCGAGCGAAAATCGCTGATCATTGACGAGCGGGAGGCCGCCTCCTGGATCCGCGATGGGATGACCATCGCCATCGGCGGCTTCATCAATTCGAGCCATCCGATGGCCATCGTGCGCCAGATCATCCGCCGGGGTGTGCGCGATCTCACGGTCATCGGACCGGCCTCGGGCGGCCTCGATCTCGATCTCCTCATCGGGGCCGGATGCGTGCGGAAGCTCGTGACGGCCTACATGGGGGGCGAGCACTACTGTCCGGTCGCCCCGATGTTCCGCGCCGCTGTCGAACGCGGGGAGCTGCAGGTGTGGGAGTGCGATGAGGGGATGTATTACTGCGCCTTGCGCGCAGCCGCCCAGCGCCTGCCCTTCACGCCGTGGAAGGCCGGGATCGGGACGTCGTTTCCCGAGGTCAACCCGGACATCAAGGTCTTCCCCGATCCGATCACGGGCGAGCCCCTTCTGGCCATCCCCGCCATCAAGCCCCAGGTCGCCATCCTCTATGCCGCCCATGCCGACCCCTACGGGAACGTCCAACACATCGGGACGGGATTCGGCGATCGGGCCCTCTGGCGCGCCGCCGATCGGACGATCGTTCAAGTCGAGCGGATCATCCCCAATGAGGAGGTGCGGAAGAATCCGCTGGCCACCTCCCTCTATGGCGTGGACGCCATCGTGCGCGCTCCCTACGGCTCGCATCCGTTCGCCGCGCCCGGATACTACATCGAGGATGCCGAGCATCTGCGCGAATATGTGGCCGCAGCCACCGCCTACGCCAAGCAGGGCGATCGCGGACCCTTCGAGGCATACCTGCGGAAATACGTCCTCGAGCCGGAGACGCATGCCGATTACCTGGAGGTCATCGGGATTCGCCGCCTCATCAGCTTGCACGAGTATTGACCTATGGCCAAGACGTCCGCCAGAGACTTCACGACCAAAGAACTCATCGCCGCCTTCATCGCCCATCAGGTGCGCGATGGAGAGCGCGTGGCCGTCGGCGCCGGACTCCATGTGCCGCGTGCCGGGATCCTGCTCGCGCACCTGCTCTATTGCCCCAACGTGCGGCTCTACATCGTCATGACTTTCACCAATCTCCTCAAGGAGCCGCGAATGGAACCCTTCTACACGGTGACCGATTTCCGCCCGGCGAAATGGGCCGAAGCCTACGTCCTGCATGACGATTTCCAGGAGAACCCGCGCCTGGTCTCGAATATGTTCGTCGTGGGCGCTTTGCAGATTGATCCCTACGGGAATTCGAACCTCATCGGCGTCGGCCGGGACTATCACCGACTGAGCTTTCGTGGGCCCGGGGCGGTGGGCACGACCTCGATGGCCCATTACGTGGATCGCTACTACCTCTACGTGCAATCTCACGATCGGCGCATCTTCGTCGAGAAGTGCGATTTCATCTCCACCGTCGGCTGGGGAGAAGGGGGTCCCGATGGACGCCGACGACTCGGCCTCCCCGATAACGGGCCGATCTATTGCATCACGCCGCTGTGCATCATGGACTTCGAGCCGCAGACCAAGCGCATGCGACTCAAGTCCGTCCATCCCGGCGTGACTGTGGACGACGTGGTGCGAAATACGGGATTCGAGCTGATCATTCCCGACGCGGTGCCGGAGACCGAGCCACCGACGGTCGAAGAGCTGCGCGTGCTGCGCGAGCGCATTGACGTGGAGGGGATGCTGCGACGATGACCTGGAAACTCCTGGAGCCGATCACCTTCAGCGGCCTGCGCGTGAAGAATCGGATCGTCATGCCCCCCATGGGGATGGGGTATGCGAACGAGGACGGCACCGTCTCCGATCGCATGATCCGCTATTACCTCCGGCGGGCGCAGAGCGGCGTCGGCATGATCGTCATCGAGAACTGCATCGTGGACCCTCAGGTCGTCGGCGTGGGACCGGAGCTGCGTATCCACGACGATCTCTACATCGAGGGATTGCGCCGGCTCGTGCGCGCGCTCAAGCCCTACGATGTCATCGTCGGCTTGCAGTTGAACCACATGGGGCGGCAAACGACCTTGGGCACGCCGGTCGCCCCCTCGCCCATCCCCATCTCGCCCAAGGGGCCGATCCCGCGCGCCCTCACCACGGAGGAGATTCGCGTCATCGTGAGCGAATTCGTCGAGGGAGCGCGGCGCGCGCGCGAGGCCGGCTTCGACTTCGTCGAGATCCACGGCGCGCACGGATACCTCGTCTGCGAATTCCTCTCCCCGGCCTCCAATCGCCGGGAGGACGAGTATGGAGGCTCCCTGGAGGGACGGTTGCGCTTCCCCCTGGAGATCGTCGCAGGCATCCGCGAACGGGTGGGCGCGGATTTCCCCATCCAGTTTCGCCTCTCCGCTCAGGAATACGTGCCCGAGGGCTTGACGCTGGAGGAGACCCGCCAGATCGCGCAGCGTCTGGAGCGGGCCGGCGTCAGCGCGATCAGCGTCTCCGCGGGGAATTGGCAAACGCTCCATTACATCATGGCGCCCATGTTCATGCCCAAGGGATACCTCGTCGAGGACGCCGCAGCGATCAAATCCGCCGTGCATATCCCGGTCATCGCCGTCGGCCGCCTGCATGACGTCGCGGTGGCCGAGCGCGTCCTGCGCGAGGGGAAGGCCGATCTCATCGCCGTCGGCCGCGGGCTCATCGCCGATCCCGAATGGGCGAAGAAGGTGATGGAAGACCGCATCGAGGATATCCGACCCTGCATCTCCTGCAACTATTGCGTGGACTTCGTCTCCCGCGCGCTGGAGGCGCGCTGTACGGTCAATGCCGAGCTCGGCGAGGAATTCACGTTCCACATTCGACCGGCGCGGCAGCGCAAGCGCATCCTCATCATCGGTGGCGGACCGGCCGGACTGGAGGCGGCGCGCGTAGCGGCCGAACGCGGGCATGAGGTCTGGCTCTTCGAGAAGGATCGGCGCCTGGGCGGGAAACTCCACGTCTCGGCCGCCGCGCCCTCGAAGGCGGAGATCCATCGGTTCACGGAATATCTGATCCGCCAGATTCAGAAGCATCGCGTCCGCGTCGAATTGGGCGTGAGGCTCACGCGCGAGGAGCTGCTCGGGAGCCATCCCGACATCGTCATCCTGGCCACGGGGAGCGTGCCCGCGATCCCTCCGCTTGTGGGCGCGGACCTCCCCATGGTGGCGCTCGCCGAAGACGTGCTGCTTGAGCGCACCACCGTGGGCCCTCGCGTGGTGATCGTGGGCGGGGGCGGGACCGGATGCGACGTGGCCGAATATCTGCTCCATCGCGGCCACGAGCTGACGATCCTCGAACTGCTCTCGCACATCGGCCGGGGCGTGGAGGCCATCACCCGCCGCTACCTGTACTACGAGTTCAAGAGGGCGGGCGTGCGCCTGCTGACGCGACACCGTATCGCGCGAATCGAGCCAGGATGGGCCATCGCCCTCGATGAGCAGGATCGCGAATACCTCATCCCATGCGACTCCGTCGTCCTCGCCATGGGATACCGGCCGAATGACGAGATGGCCTTCTGTCTGGAAGAGGACTTCCCCGTACCCGTGTATCGGATCGGGGATTGCGTCCGTCCGGGGACGATCCTGGACGCGGTGACTCAGGGCGCTCACCTGGCGGCGAAGCTCTGAGCCGATGCCGGAGCCTCGAGTGTTCCCTCGACGCGCGCGGGCTTGCCCGGCGCCGGCGCCGTGCGGCAAGCTTGAAGCGCGAAGTATCTTCGCGGAAGGAGGGGAAGACGTGGTCGTTGCAAGAGGACGCACGAGACGACACCCCGGTGAAGAGGGGGAACGCTTCGAGGAGATCCTGAGGGCCGCCGCCGAGCTCTTCTATGAGAAGGGATACCACGCGACAACGATGCAGGACGTCGCCGATCGGGTGGGGATGCTCAAAGGATCGCTCTACTACTACATCGACTCCAAGGAGGACCTCCTCTACATCACGCTCGATCAGGTCATCAAAAAGGGCGACGATTATTTCCTGCAGAAGGTCACCTCGGCCCGCGATCCGATCGAGAAGCTGCGACGCGCCATCGAGGCCGAGATCGAATACGTCATCCGAGATCAGGTGACCGTCGGGCTTTTCCTGCATGAGTTCGATACGCTCTCGGATCGGCGCCGCCGTCGCATCCTCGCCCGCATGCGCCGATTCCAGAATCGCTATATCGAGATCATCCGCGAGGGACAGGCGGCGGGCGTCTTCCGCCAGCTCGATCCCCGGCTGGTGGTCTACGGGATCCTCGGTATGTGCAATTGGGTGTATCGGTGGTATCGGCCCGATCTCGGGTTCACGCCCGAGCAGATCACCGCCGTCTTCACGCGCCTCATCCTCGACGGCATCGTGAAGCCGGACGCCAGGCCGGATTCGTCCAGAGCGCGGAGACGATCTGGGCGGACACCGAGATCGCGTCCCTCGGGATGACGCGAATCGCGAGCCGGGCCGCCGTGAGAGAGTCCGCATGAGGAGGTGAGGGATATGGTCGCGCACAAGAATGTCTCCCTCGAGGGGGGATTGAATTTCGACCTCGGCAAGGAGAAGGAGTTGCTGCGACAGAATATTCGCGCGTTCGTCGAACGCGAGTGTCCGCGCGAGTACGTGCGCGAGCTGGATGAGCGGGAGGAATATCCGGAGCGCATCTGGCAGAAGCTCGCCGAATACGGGTTCCTGCAACTCCCCGTCCCGGAATCCTACGGGGGAATCGGGGGGGATATCGTGGATCTGGCCATCGTCACCGAGGAGCTGGCGCGACGCAGCGGGGCCATCGCCCTGACGTTCTGGATGTCCGCCTGCTTCGGCGCCATGACGCTGAATCTGGTGGGGACCGAGGAGCAGAAGCGGCGGTATCTGCCCCTGCTCGCCGAGGGGAAGATCAAGTTCGCCATCTCCCTGACTGAACCCGATGGCGGGACCGACGTGGCCGGAGCCATGAAGACGCGCGCGGTCGAGGATGGCGACGGATACGTGATCACGGGACAGAAGGTGTGGACGACGGCGGCTCACGTCTCCGATTACCTGATCGTCTTCGCGCGCACAAACGAGAACGTCGCGAAGCGGGTGGACGGCATCTCGGC
Source organism: bacterium HR10 (assembly GCA_002923315.1). Taxonomy (GTDB): domain Bacteria; phylum Acidobacteriota; class Blastocatellia; order HR10; family HR10; genus HR10. The sequence continues at coordinate 40,541 of BEHM01000010.1, read as the reverse complement.
CTTCCTCGTGGACCGACGCACGCCGGGCATCACGCTGCGGAAGTTGGAGAAGATCGGCATCCGCGCCACGCCATCCTTCGAGGTCTTCTACGATCAGGTGCGCGTCCCGCGGGAGAATCTGCTCGGAGAGCGGGATAAGGGGCTCTATCAGTTGTTCGGCATGCTCAACGAGGAGCGCATCCTCACGGCCGCCATGTGCGTGGGCGAAGCTCAAGGGGCCTTCGAGGACGCGCTCGCGTACGCCAAGCAGCGGCACGCCTTCGGCAAGCCGATCGGCCAGTTTCAAGCCATCCAGCACAAGCTCTCGTGGATGTACACGAAGCTGGAGCTGGCGCGGTTGATCACCTACAAGGCGGCCTGGCTGCAATCGCAGGGGCGAGACTGCGCCCTCGAGGCCAATATGGCGAAGCTCGTGGCGGCCAACTTCGGTTTCGAGATCGCCGACATGGGGATGCAGATCCTCGGCGGATACTGCTACAGCCGCGAGTACGATATGCAGCGCTACTGGCGCGACGTGCGGCTGCATCGCGTCGGCCCGATCTCCGACGAGATGGTGCTGAATTTCATCGGAGAGCGCCTGGGCTTGCCGCGCAGCTATTGATGCGGGGGAGACGATGCTCTCGCTTGAGGGAAAGGTCGCCATCGTGACCGGATCGGGACGCGGGATCGGACGCGCCACGGTCCTGACCCTGGCGGCGCTCGGCGCCCGCGTCGTCATCAATGATGTGGATGAGGAGCCGGCGCGCGAGACCGAAGTCCTCGTGCGCCAGCGGGGCGGACACGCGGTCGTCCTGATCGGGAGCGTCGCGCGCGCCGACGTGGCCCCGGCGCTCGTGCAGGCGGCCCTCGCGCACTTCGGAAAGCTCGATATCCTCGTCAATAACGCCGGAGTCACCGCCGATGCCATGCTCCACCGGATGACCGACGAACAATACGACCGCGTCATGGACGTCGTGTTGCGCGGCACGTTCTACGGCATGCGCGCGGCGGCGGCGTATTTCCGGGAGGCCTTCCGACAGGACCAGCAGCGCGGCGCCCGCGTGCACCGCAAGATCATCAACGTCAGCTCGATCGCCGGCATTCACGGGGCCGTCGGCAACGCCAATTACGCCGCCGCCAAGGCCGGAGTGATCGGCTTGACCAAGGCCGCCGCCCGCGAGCTGGCGTCCTTTCTGGTCAACGTGAACGCGGTCGCCCCCGGCTTCATCGAGACGCGTTTGACCGCTGCGCGCGACGCGACCGCTTCACCCGAGCTCGGACTCCCCCCCTCCGTGCGCGAGCGCATCCTTCAGCAGATGCCTTTCGGGCGCCCCGGATATCCGGAGGATGTGGCCGCGGCCATCGCGTTCCTGGCCTCGCCGCATGCCGATTTCATCACCGGGCAGGTCCTGCAAATTGATGGCGGATTGGAGTTCATCAATCCCGTCTCCGGGACATAGCCGATCCCCACATCGCCGAAGGGAGGACGTCACCATGCCGAAACTGAAGTTCGATCACATCGCATTTCTGGTGCGCGACCTGGATCAGGCCGTGCGGGATTATCAGCAGCTCCTGAGCGTCCTCGATCCGGAACAGGCGCAGCAGATCGTCTGGGATGAGGGCGAAGCCGATGGCTATAAGCTCCGCTGGGCGACCTTCGTCAATCCCCACGGGACCTCCATCCAATTCTTCGAGAGTCAACACCCGGCCGATCAAAAGCTCTTGGAGAAGTACGGCGAGCGCGTGCATCATCTCGCGTTCACGACGAGCGATCTCGCGCAGACGATCGCGGAGTTGCAGCAGGCGGGCATTCCGCTGATCAGCGCCGAGCCCACAGGGCCATCGAATATCCCCTGGTTGAAGTGGGTCTTCGTTCCTCCGCGCAAGGCGCACGGCGTGCTCATCGAGGTCGCCACGCGCTATCGCGTGGAGAATAACCGATGGGTGCCCGATGTGGAGGGCGGAGACGCGACCTCGTCCTGAGCGGAGGGCCGAGCATGGCGTCGGGGGAGCACCGATCCGAAGCGTACTTCGAACCGCAGTGGGAGTTGATGCCGCCCGAGCAACGTGAGGCCGTGCGGCTGGAGAAGTTGCACCGGCAACTCCGCTACGCGTACGAGGCGTCGGCCTTCTACCGGGAGAAGTTTCATCAGGCGGGAGCGCGTCCCGAGGACATCCGCACGCTCGAGGATCTCCGCCGGTTGCCGATCTTCATCACACCGGAGATTCATCGGGAGAGCCAGGAGCAGTCGCTGCGTGAGGAGGGCCATCCTTTCGGCATGTTCCTCTGCGCGCCCCCGGAGAAGGTCATCGCCGTGGCGGCGACCTCGGGGACAACCGGAGAGCCCACCTTCTACGCCTTCACCCGACAAGATGTGGAGGTGACCAACCGCCTCTGGGCGCGCGCCTTCTGGCGCGCGGGGATCAGACCGGGCGATACGGTGATGCACGCCTTCGGCTTGAGCATGTTCCTGGCCGGCGTCCCCGTCGTCCGCGCCCTGGAATGGATGGGCGCGCGCCCCATCCCCTGCGGGGCCGAGGCCGGAAGCGAGCGCTTGCTGAAGCTCATCCGGTGGACGCGCCCGCGCGCGCTGCTGTGCACGCCCTCATACGCCGAGTATCTGATCGAGGTCGCCCCCAAGGTCCTCGGCTGCGACGTCGGTGATCTGGGCATCGAGATCATCTGCTGCGCGGGCGAGCCGGGAGCCGGATTGCCGGAGGTTCGCCGCAAGATTCAGGACGCCTACGGCGCGCGCCTCTACGATATGCTCGGGGGCGCTCATGGGATCATGAACGTCTCCTGCGAGGCCGCCGAATACCAGGGGATGCATGTCCTCGGCGATGACTTCTCCATCTCCTACGACCTCGTGGATCCGGAGACGAAGGAGCCCATCCCCATCACGGAGGGGGCCATCGGCGAGCGGGTGAAGACGGCACTGCAGTGGGAAGCGCAGCCGCCGATCCGATACTCCGTCGGGGACATCTATCAAGTGTTCACCGAGCCGTGCCCCTGCGGGCGACCGGGACCGCGGATCAAGGTGCTCGGGCGCGTGGATGATCTGCTGATCGTCAAGGGCGTCAAAGTGTATCCGGCGGCCGTGAAGAATCTCGTGGAATCGTTCGGCCCGCGCACGACCGGAGAGATGCGCATCCTGCTCGAGGCACCGGGGCCACGGGTGACGCCTCCGCTGCGACTGCGCGTCGAATATCGCGCCGGTCTGGAGGGCGAACAGATCGAGCGCTTGAAGGCGGAGATCGCCGAGGCCATGCACCACCGATTGCGCGTGCGCCCGGAGATCGAGATGGTCCCCGAAGGGACGCTCCCGCGCACGGCCCATAAGACGACGCTCATCGAACGACGATACGCCAGATGACGAACCGAATGGAGAAGATCCTCACGCTCGCCGAAGCCGTCCGGCAGATCGAGGACGGGAGCACAATCGCCCTCGGTGGTCTCTCCTACTTCAACGCGCCGATGGCGCTGGTGCGCGAATTGATCCGCCAGCGAAAGCGCGGGCTGACGGTGATCACCTCCGCCGTGACGAGCCTGCAGGCGGATCTGCTCATCGCCGCCGGATGTGTGCGCCGGCTCATCAGCCCCTACGTGGGCCTGGAAGAGCTGGGCATGGCGCCGAATTTCCGGCGCGCGGCCGAGCGCGGGGAGATCGAGATCTGCGAGATCGGAGAGGCTTTCCTCGCCTTCGGTCTGAAGGCGGGAGCGGCCGGAGCGCCCTTCTTCCCCCTCCCTCGCGCGCTCGCTCACACGGATCTCGTTCGGGTGAACACCGACTATCGCTTCACCCGAGACCCATTCACCGGCGAGGAGGTTCTCTGCGTGCCGGCGCTTGTGCCCGATTGGGCGCTGCTGCACGCGCAGCAGAGCGATCCGTTCGGAAACGCGCGCCATCTCGGATCGGCTTACATGGACCTGCTGCTGGCGCGCGCCGCGCGCCGCTGTATCGTGAGCTGCGATGAGGTGATCCCTCAGGAGGCCGTGCGCGCGGAGCCGCAGCGCACGACGCTGCCGGCCGTTCTCGTGGACCACGTCATCCCGCTCTTCGGGAGCGCGCATCCGACGGCGAGCGAACCGCTCTACGATGTGGACCGCGAGCATCTGCGGCTCTATCTCGAACTCAGCCGGACGCCCGAGGGCGCGGCACAATATCTTCAGGAATTCGTGCGCTCCTCCGACGAATCGGCGTATCTCCAGAAGGTGAGGGGGACCGCGCGCGTCTCAACATCCCGAGTGGAATCGGCCGAGTGCGCGCCCGAGGAGGCGCCGCCGTCGGTCGGGGAACTCCTGGCCGTCATCTTCTCGCGCCTGGTCGAGGATGGGGACATCGTGGGCGTCGGCACAGGCTGTGTGGAGGTCGCAGCCGGACTTCGATTGGCGCAGCTCACACACGCTCCCAACCTCTCGTTCATCATGGGCGGAACGGGAGCGCTCAATCCGGACGCGGAGGAGTTGCCCCCCTCGGTGAACTCGGCGCGGGCGATCTCCCGAGCCGAAGCCGTGCTGCGGCTGGAGGATCTGTTCGATCTGGAGCTGAGAGGGGATCTCGATGTGATGTTCCTGAGCGGCTTGCAGATTGATCGGCACGGGAACGTGAACCTCGTGGGCGTTGGTCCGTGGTCGGCACCGCGACTCCGAGGGCCGGGAAGCGTGGGGCTGGAGCTGGCTCCCCACGCGCGGCGCCGCGTGGCCTTCTTCCGTCGGCATACGCGCCAGGTCTTCGTCGAACGGGTTGATTTCATCTCGGCCCCGGGCTATGTTCCCAAGGTGATCGAAGACGGAGCCTATTGGGTCGTCACCGATCTGGCCGTGATGGATTTCGACGACGAGGGGCGAATGCGGCTGGTCTCTCTCCATCCCGGCGTGACGGTGGAGCAGGTTCGGGAGCGAACGGGCTTTGAACTGCTCATCCCCACGTTGGTGCCGACGACGCCGCCGCCCACGCGCGAGGAGCTTCAGCTATTGCGCACCCGGGTGGACCGCCGAGGGCTCCTGCGGGCCCACGGCTGACGAACGAGAGAGGACGCTCTCGGATGATCGGGATCACAGGATACGCCGTCTATCTGCCGCGCCATCGGATCGAGCGGGAGAAGATCGCAGCCGCCCATGGGACGACGCCGATTCTGGGGGGGGAGCGAACGGCCATCGGCGTCGATGAGGATGCGCTGACGCTGGCTCTGGAAGCCGTGCAGGCTCTGGAGCTCCCCGAATGCCGGGGGATATATTTCGCGTCCACGACGGCGCCCTACCTGGAGCGAATGAACGCGGCGCTTCTGGCCGCAGCGTGCGATCTCCCGGAAGAGGTCGCCGTGGCCGACTTCGCGCATTCGCTGCGGGCGGGGACGGTGGCGCTCGCCGCAGCCCTGGATCGCGTGGCGGCCGGTGGCCAGGGCCCCATCGTGGTGGTGGCCGCCGACGCGCGCCAAGCGCCACCAGAATCACCCGAAGAGCAATGGTTCGGCGATGGCGCAGCGGCCCTGGCCATCGGGCGGGGAGCAGAGGTCCTGGCCGAAGTGCGAGCGCGGGCGAGCGTGACCGATGATTTCCTCGATTTCGTCCGGCGCGACAAAGATGAACGCGTCACGAGCTTCGCCTCCCGATTCACCCTGCAGGGGTATCAGCGAATCGTCGGTCGAGCCATCACTCAGGTCCTCCAACAGAGTGGGGTGAGTCCATCGGAGATCGCGCGCGTCATCCTGCCGCCTCTGGATCCGAAAGCCTCCGTGCGCACGGCCGTGGAGCTGGGATTTCGGGCCGATCAGGTTCAGGAGACGTTCCTCGAACGCGTGGGAATGATCGGATGCGCCATGCCGCTCTTCCTCTTGAGCGCGGCCTTGGAGACGGCGCGGCCTGGCGATCTGATCCTCCTGGTGGGCTACGGGAGCGGCGCCGATGCCTTGCTCTTCGAAGTGACCCCCGCTCTCGGGCGCTCCCGCAGGCGCTCCTCGATCGCGGATCACCTGGAGGGCGGACTCCGATTCCCCTCATACGAATTGTTCCGGAAAGCCCGGGAATACTTCCGACATCACGACGAAGGGCCGGTGGTGTCGAACGTCTTCTACGAGAAGGAGGAGGCGCGCACGATTCGGCTCCGAGGGACCGAATGCGGAGAATGCGGGTTGCGACAGTTCCCGCCGACGGCCGTGTGTCAGCGCTGTCGGAGCACAGAGGGATTGCGAGAGGTGAAGCTCGGACGGCGCGGAGTCGTGTTCACCTATACCGTGGATTGGCTGGCAGCCTCGCCCATGCCCCCGACGATCCTGGCCGTCGTGGATGTGGAGGGGGGAGGACGGCTCTATCTGCAAATGACCGACATCGAGCCCTCGGCAGTGCGCATCGGCATGCCCGTGCGCATGACGCTGCGACGGCTCGGAGCCGGTGGCGGTGTGTACCATTACTACTGGAAATGCCGACCGGAGGAACAGCAGCATGGGTGAGAGCCTCAAGGATAAAGTGGCCATCATCGGGATCGGTTGCACGAAGTTCGGCGAGTTGCACGAGAAGAGCCTTCAGGACCTGATGGTCGAGGCGAGCTTCGCCGCTTACGCGGATGCGGGGATCGAGCCCGATCGGGTGGAAGCGGCGTGGCTGGGAACGTTCTCACCGGGTTTCGGGGGAGGGAAGGCGAGCGTCACCTTGGCCGACGCACTGCGACTCTACGGCAAGCCGATCACCCGCGTGGAGAACTACTGCGCCACGGGGACCGATGCCTTCCGAAACGCGTGCCTGGCCGTGGCCGCCGGAGTCTACGACGTGGCCTTGGTCGTCGGAGCGGAGAAGTTGCGAGATCGGCCCGTGCGGGGATTGCAGCGCGAGGGAACGCATCCGTACCTGGAGGCGGGCTCGACCCCCCCGGGACTTTTCGCCCTGGCGGCGAATCGGTATTTCCATCGCTTTGGCGGAGATCGGCGGACGTTGGCCAAGGTGGCCGTCAAGAATCATCACAACGGAGCCCTCAATCCGAAAGCCCATTTTCAGATGGAGGTGACTGAGGAGCAGGTCCTCAACGCGCCGCTCATCGCCTATCCGTTCGGCCTGTATGACTGCTGCCCCACGACGGACGGAGCAGCGGCCGTCATCATCTGTCGGGCCGATCTGGCGCGGCAGTTTCGGGACGACCCGGTCTACGTGAAGGGCATCGGATTGGCTGTGGAGACGGGATGGCCGTTCTTCGATCCCACGTTCGAGTACGTTGGGTTCCCGGCGACGACGGCGGCGGCGGCCGAAGCCTATCGCATGGCCGGAATTCGCCACCCGGCGCGGGAGATCTCCGTGGCCGAAGTGCACGATTGTTTCACCTGGACCGAGATCGCCAACTATGAGGACCTGGGCTTCTGTCGGAAGGGCGAAGGGAGATACTTCATCGAGGAAGGACGGAGCGCGCTCACGGGCGATCTGCCCGTGAATCCGAGCGGCGGATTGAAGTCGTTCGGCCATCCGATCGGAGCCAGCGGCGTGCGCATGCTCACGGAGATCGTCTTGCAGTTGCGCGGTCAAGCCGGAGCTCGCCAGGTGAAGAACGCCGAGCTGGGACTCGTGCATAATCTGGGCGGCCCCGGCTCGGTCGCCTGCGTCGTCATTCTCGGACGGTGAACATCGTTTGGGCAATCCCACGTGGGGACCCCTGAAGGAGTCGAGGATGCGTATCGTCGTCTGCCTGACGCAGATTCTCGATCCGGAGATGCCGCCGAGTGAATTTCGACTGGACCCGCAACGGAAGGCGGCCGCCGAGGGGATCGGACAGCTCGTCGTCAGTATCTTCGACGAGAACGCGCTCGAAGTGGCGCTGCAGGTGCGCGAGCATATCCTCGAGCGCAAGGGGGCACCCTCCGATCCGGTGGAGATCGTCGCGCTCACCGTCGGTCCGCCTTCAGCCGCCGACGTCTTGCGGAAGGCGCTCAGTCTGCGCGCCGATCGCGCCATTTTGATCTCCAGCGAGGGGTGGCCGCCGCTGGAAGGCGCCATCGTCGCCCGCCTTCTGGCCGCCGCCGTGAGGCGGCTCCATCCGGTGGACCTCGTGCTCTGCGGGCGCGAGACGGGAGATTGGCATGGGGGGCAGGTCGGATCCTTCCTGGCCGAAGAGCTCGGATGGGCGAGCGTGAGCTTCGTCTCCCGCATCGAGGTGGAGGGGGAGACATTCCTCATGCGGCGCCAGTCAGATGAGGGATGGGAGATCGTGCGCGCGAGACGACCCGCCGTGGCGACGATCACCAACGATGAGACGAACGTCCCGCGCTTGCCGAAGGTCAGAGATACGATGCTGGCCGCCCGCGCGTCGCTCCCCGTGTGGACGATCCCGGAACTGGTCGAAGATCCGCACACGTTGTGGGAGACGAGCGCGCGCGTGGCGGTGCGGGAGTTGTTCATTCCGAGCAGCTCGAAGGTGTGCGAGCTGATCGAGGGGGAGACGGTTCAGGAGAAAGCCGTTCGGCTTCTCGAAGCGCTGCGCCGACGACGGATGCTCTGAGCTGAGAGGAGGATGTCCCCATGCGCACCGTGATGGTTCTCCTGCCGACATCCCGCATTGAGCGGACCGAGCGCGAGGCCATCGGCGCCGCGCGAGCGTTGTCGCGGGAATGGTCGGCGAACGTGCAGGTGGCCCTCATCGCTCCAACGGCGGAGGGAATCGAAGGACTCCGAGGGAGGACGGAGGCCTCTTCAGATGTGAGTCTGTGGATCGCCGCCCATCCGCAACTGGAGGCATATTCGCCCGAGCTGTATGTGAGCGCGAGCGAGCAGCTCATCACACGCGCGCGACCGGAGGTCATCGTCTTCCCCAGTCGGACGATCGCGCTCGAGATCGCGCCGCGTCTCGCATACCGGATCGGGGCGGCGCTGGCGACCGATGTCATCGAGCTGCGCGCCGAGGGTGAGGCTGTCGTCATCACGAAGCCCGTCTACGGCGGCAAGGCGCACGCGGTGTTGGTGGCGCAGCGGTTCCCCCTCGTCCTCTGCGTGCGCCCGCGCGCGTTCGATCCGTTTGAGGGAGAGCTGCGCGCGGGCACCCCACACGATCTCCAGATCGCGTGCGATCCTTCGTCCGTCCGCACGCAGCTCGTCCAGCGGATTCAAGAGGACGCCGCGGCGGGAGTGTCGCTCGAAGAGGCGCGCGTCATCGTCAGCGGCGGGCGTGGCCTCGGGGGACCCGAGGGCTTCCGGTTGCTCGAAGAATTGGCGCGATGGCTCGGTGGCGCCGTCGGCGCTTCGCGCGCGGCGTGCGATGCCGGATGGGTGCCGGCCAGCTGGCAGATCGGACAAACGGGGAAGAAGGTCGCCCCCGATCTCTATATCGCCGTCGGGATCTCCGGCGCCAGTCAGCACATCGTCGGCATCTCCGGGGCCAAGTGCATCGTCGCCATCAACACGGATCCCAAAGCGCCGATCTTCAAAGTGGCGGATCTGGGGATCGTCGGCGATTATCGAGCGGTCATCCCCGCCCTGATCGCGGAGCTCAAGCGGACGCACGCGGGGTCCTCAGGTGATCGTCCAGGGAGCTCGCCAGAAGAGGGGAGATGAACGCGAAGAGGCTTCATGGGAGGACGCGATATGGGTGAGCCGACGGTGCAGCTTGTCGTGGATGATGGCATGGCCACGGTGACGCTCAACCGGCCCGAGGCGTTGAACGCTATTGACGCGACGTTGGCGGCCGAGTTGCGCGAAGCCTTTCGAGCGCTAGGAGCGCGAGAGGATGTTCGGGCCGTGATCCTGACGGGAGCAGGACGGGCGTTCTCGGCGGGCGCGGATTTGAAGTACCTTCACCGACGATTGGAGGAGGGCGCGTCGGCCGAGCAGTTGCTGGACGAGTTGCTCGGGCCGTTGAACGATACGATTCGACTCATTCGGGGCATGCCGAAGATCGTCATCGCGGCCATTCACGGGGTCGCCAGCGGTGGTGGCTGTAACCTCGCACTGGCCTGCGATTATCGAGTGGCGGCCGTGGGGACGCGGTTCAACCAGGCGTTCGTGCGACTCGGGATCGCTCCGGATTGCGGCGGAACGTTCATCGTGCCGCGCCTGATCGGCTGGACGAGGGCGTTCGAATGGATGGTGAGTGGAGCGTTGATCGAGGCCGAGGAGGCGGCCGCCTGGGGACTCGTGCATCGCGTCGTCTCCGAGGACCGCGTGCTCGAAGAGGCGCGCGCCTTCGCGCGCTCCGTGTGCGAAGGGCCGACACGGGCGATCGTGACCATCAAACACCTGCTCGCGATGAGCCTCGGAGCCTCCCTCGATGAGCAACTGGAGCGGGAGCGGCAGCTCGTGGGCCTGCTCGCCGGCACCGAGGATTTCCGCGAAGGCGTGCGCGCCTTCCTCGAGAAGCGCCCCCCGCGCTTCTCCGGACGATGACGCATCGAGCACCCCACGTGGGGATCCTCACTCCCCGAAAGGAGGACTATGTCGAGCGCATCCGAATTCGTCCCCCCCGGTCTCGATCTCGCCGACGATGACATCCATCCCATCGGTCCGGAACCCTGGTGGCGCGAGGCCTGGTACTTCGAATTCTTCGATCCGGCCTCGCGCGTTCAGTTCCAGGTCTATCAAGGCGTCTTCCCGAACGCGGGTCGAGGGGATCTGACCTGCTACGTGTTCGTGGACGGACGCCTGCGATACGAGCTGATGAAGATGGACTTCGCCGTTCCATCCGACATCGGGCGGGAGCGCTTATGTTTCGGCCCCTTGAAATTGGAGATGCTCGAGCCCTTCACTCGATGGCGCTTGCGCTACGATAGCCCGAGGATGCAGTGCGATCTCTCCTTCCGCGCGCTCCATCGAGCCTTCAGTTGGGCGGAGACCCAGCTCTGGATGGAAGACGCTCCAGTTGGAGAGCAGAGTCGCCATTTCGATCAAGTGGGATGGTACGAGGGATGGTTGCATCTGGAGGGCGAGCGGCTCTCCGTCTCGGCGATCGGGATGCGCGATCGGATGTGGGGATGGGGGGGACGCGCGCTCTGGCGCGGGTATCTGGTCCTGTGGGCACCCTTCTCCGACGCCTTCGTCGTCAATGTGGCGGCCATGAACTTCGCCGACGGCCGGCGCCACCTCTGCGGATATCTCCATCGCGAGGGCGAGCGCACATATCTTGACGCCGCCCGCCTGACCATCACCTGGAGCGAGCAGCGATGGAAGTCGGTCGAACGCGTGCACGCGCAGCTCACCGATCGGCGCGGGCAGTCACTCGCGCTCTCGGCCCGACCGCTCGGCATCATTGATACGTCGCATCATTGGCCGCACCGGTTCGATCACCTCCTCTTCTCCATCGGCGAATATGAGTGCCAGGGGATGACCGGCTACGGGTGCCTGACGTGGAGCTTCGTCACGGCAGAGGAGAGGATGCGCGCCATCGAGTTCTGAGAAGCGAAGCGCGGAGACGGGGCCATGGAGTCGACCGGGGTCCCTCGCATGGAGTGCCTGAACGCACTGCTCCATCGGTTCGGGGAGAGCGTCCGTCACTTCTTCCGCGCCGAGCAGCGCTCGCACCTGTTCTCCCCCCTCTTTCATCTCCCCGGGCGCTTGATCGTGGGGAGCTATTGCTACTACGAGCACCTGGTGCCCTTGTTGCGACAGGTGGCGCGACAGATGCCGCCGGAAGCCCTCGCGCATCGGGTGAAGCGACTCGGGGCGCGACCCAACGAGATCAACGCCAATTCCCTGCTGCTCGGGTATCTGAACGGACGGGAGCAGCGGCGGCTGCTCGGCCATCGCGTGGCGGATGATCTGGAGGAGATCGCCTTCCTCCTGGACTTCTGGACGCGTTTCCTCTCCGCCTATCGCGCCGATGGTCAGCTCTTGCCAGAGGAGAGTGGATTCACCCTCCCGGTGCTCGAAGCGCGAATGCTCGAGATGCTCCTGCCGGAACTCCATCCGGAACCGGAGCCCGCGCGACGCCAGCGGATGCGTCGCGCCCTGGCCACGCTCGAGCTCTTCGCCTTCGTCTTCAACGGCGAGGCGCGCGTCGGCCTCTTTCACCACGGGCCCTATCCCCAACCCGACGGCACGTGCGTGCTCATCAAGGAGCTGGTGGGTTTGCAGGACGATTTCTACTCCTGGGCAGAGGAGTCCGTGCGACTCCCCGTGGCGCATGTGGCCTGCCTCCTGCTCGTGAAGGACGTCGAGGTGAGAATCGGTTTATTCGGATCGCTCCGGACGGAGCCCCGGGAGTACGCTCAGAACGTCGTGGCCTGCGGCCTCTTCACCGCCGCGGGGGAAGACGTTTGTCCCCTGGCGCTCGAGGAGCTGGAGGAGATCGCTGCGCACGCGGCTGAGGCGCAGATGCGCCTCTATCGCCACTTCCTCACCTGGGATGATCGGCGTCGCATCGCCTATGGGGCGGAGCTCTACGGGAACTTGCTGCGCGTCTTCGGCGATCAGGTGGGACTCGGGCCGGATTTCCATCGGGAGATCCGAGAGCGCTTCCGGGAGAGCACGGACCGACATCTGGAGGCCGTGCTCGCCGGCGAGCCTCCGGCCATCCTGCGGCATATCGCGGAGACGACGGGAGAGATCTACAGTCCCCTCGCATGAGGACCGGGTCGGACGAGGCGCATGACCCTCGAGGAGATCAATCGTCACATCCGGCTGATCGCGGAACACCTGAAGGCATTCATGCGCTCGGAGCAACGCGCGCTCCTGCGATCGGCGCTCTTCGACGTCCCCCGCCGTTCCTCGCTCGGATGGGAATGCCTCTACCGCACGGCCTATCCGCTGCTGGTGGACCTCACCTCGGTCATCACACCAGAGGAGATCGGACGCCGCATGAAGCGCGTGTGCGCGCGCCCGAATTTCCTCACGTTGAGCATCTTGATCTGCTGCTACCTCGGAGGACGCCAGCAGCGAATCCTCGATCTCGGCGTGCGACCGGGAGAGCCCTTTCCCGAGGACGATCCCGAGCAGATCGGCTTCGTCCTCGATTTCTGGCGGCGCGTCTGCCGCACCTATCGCGAGGATGGTGCGCTCTTGCCAGAAGAGCGAGGGGGGACGATGCCGATCCTGCCGGCCGAAACGATCGCTCGACTCCGCACGGGGTCCCCACGCGATCTGCTGGTGGAGACAGACCCGCTCACGGTGAGACGCCTTCGTCGTCTGGCGGCGACGCTGGAGCTGTACGCATTCATCCTGCACGGGGAGCAACGCGATGGCCTCTTCGCACACGGCCCCTACGCGCTGCAGGAGCGGTCGGACACCCCACGCGGGGGACCCCGGGAGGTGCTCGTCATTCGCGAGTTCACCGACCTGCAAAATACCTATCTCCCCTGGGCGCAGACGCGCGCGCGGAACCTCTACCCGAATCTGGCGCTCGTGCTCCAGCTTCGGGACGTGACGGCTCGGTTCGACCTCTTCGGGGGGGTGCGATTCGATCCCCCGGACTATGCCGATCGCGTTCGCGCTGTCGCGTTGGTGACCACAGACGACCGTGGGGAGATCCGAGCCGTCCCCTTCGAGGAGATCGAGGAGATCGAACGCCGCGCGGCCGACGCTCAGATGGAGCTGTATCAACGCGCGCTCTCCTGGTCGCCGCGCTTCAAGATCGAATACGGCCTCTACCTGTTCGCGAACCACGTGAAGGCGTTCTTCGATCTGGCGGGGGTGGAGGCGGGCGAGCGCATTCGTCGGGCGTTTGAAGAGGCCGCCGCTCCGTTCCTCGAGCGGTTGCTCGCCGATGCCGAACCGCCATCCATCTGGCAGTTCATGGCGACGACGGAGGGCGATTTCTTCTCTCCAGTCTTCGCGCAGATACCCGAACGTGAGGGAGGAGGGGAGGGATGAGGGAGAAGAGCCTGTTGACGGTTCGCCCGCAGGAGTCGCTCGGTCGGGATGAGCCCGCTCGGGAATACTACTGCGCTGTGGATACGGGAGGGACATTCACCGACTGCGTCGTCGGCGATTCGGAAGGGAATCTGGTTTTCGCCAAGAGTCCCTCGACACCGCACGATTTTTCGGAGGGCTTCTTCGCCACACTCGCCCTGGCGGCGGAGCACCTTGGGCTCACGCTCCCCGAACTGATGGCGCGCACGCGACGGCTCATGCACGGAACGACGGTGGGCACCAACGCCATGGTGGAGCTCAAAGGGGCGCGCGTGGGATTGATCACGACGCGCGGACATGGGGATGCCATCCTCATCATGCGCTCGGTGGGCCGCTCGGCGGGATTGCCGATCGAGCGGCTGCTGCATGTCTCCCGTCATCAGAAACCCCGGCCCCTCGTCCCCCGCCACCTCATTCGCGAGGTGAGCGAACGCGTGGACTGGCGCGGCGAGGTCATCGTGCCTCTGAATCGGGAAGAGGCGCGCCGCGCCATCGAGGAGCTGCTGGAGCAGAAGGTCGAGGCCATCGCCATCGCCTTCCTCTGGGGATTCGTGAATCCCATCCACGAGCGCAAGGTTCGCCGCATGGTCGAGGAGATGGCGCCCGACCTCTTCGTCACCTGCGCGCACGAGTTGATCGCGAAGCCGGGCGAGTATGAGCGGACGGCGGCGACCGTGATCAATTGTTTCATCGGACCGAAGACGACGCGGTACATCCGCCGGGTGGAAGAGCAGGCTCGCGCGCTCGGCTGCGCCGCTCCTCTCCTCATCATGCAGGCATCGGGCGGCGTCGCTCCGGCCCGGGAGATCCTGCGCGCCCCGCTGTTCACCATCGGCTCAGGACCGGCGGGGGGATTGATGGGATGCCGGTTCCTGGCCGAGACGCTCGGACATCCCCACGTCATCGCCACGGACATGGGAGGGACGAGCTTCGACGTCGGCCTCATCGTGGACGGGATGCCGCTGTCGGCGTCCGAGACCACGCTCGAGCAGTACACCTTCTTCATGCCTCGCCTGGACATCCTCTCCATCGGCGCGGGCGGAGGATCCATCATCTGGATCGACGAGCGGAGCGGAACCCTGAAAGTCGGTCCGGAATCGGCAGGAGCGGATCCGGGCCCCGCATGCTACGGACGCGGAGGCACACGACCCACGGTGACCGATGCGGACCTCATCCTCGGCTATTACAATCCGGAGTTCTTCCTGGGGGGGAAGCTGCAGCTCAATCTCGAAGCGGCTCACCGCGCGATGCGCACGGTCGCCGACCCCCTCGGGCTGAGTCTCACCGAGGCGGCCGACGGGGCCACGCGGATCGTTGAGATGCAGATGGCCGATCTCATCCGGCAGATGACCATCCAGCGGGGATACGATCCGCGCGATTTCGTCATCTACGCCTACGGCGGAGCCGCCGGCGCCCATGCGGCTGTCTACGCGCGGGAGTTGGAATGCCGCACGGTCGTCATCCCGCGCGGAGTCCTGGCCGCCACCTGGTCGGCCTTCGGGATCCTCTCGACAGATATTCAGCACGTCTTCGAGAAATCGGAGCTGCTCATCGCGCCCCTGGAGGCGACGCGCGTCACGGAGATCTTTCTCGAGCTGGAAGAGCGAGCCCGCCGACAATTGCGCGAGGAGGGGGTGGCCGAGGATCAGATCCTCTTGCGCCGCTTCGCGGAGATGAAGTTCCGACTGCAGATCCATCGCGTGGAGATCCCCGTCCCCGGTGGGGTTCTGACCGATCAGGACATGCGCGATCTGGAACGCGCATTCGTACAAAAATACGA
Organism: bacterium HR10; assembly: GCA_002923315.1. Taxonomy (GTDB): domain Bacteria; phylum Acidobacteriota; class Blastocatellia; order HR10; family HR10; genus HR10. Next base: position 24,969 of record BEHM01000010.1, on the reverse strand, counting down.
GACGCTCTATGGACGCGGATCAGCATTCACGGCGGCAGGTATGGAGATCGGCCTGCTGCGCGTGGTGGCGCTCGGGCGCATCGCTCGCGGACCGCTGAAGAAGCTCACCGTCGAACGGGGGTCTCCATATGGGGTGCCCGAGCGCCGCGGGAGATGGGCGCCCGTCGGACAGCGCCCGGTCTACTGGCGTGAACTCGGACGACGGGTTCAGACGCCCATCTTCTCCGGAGAGGGAATCTTCCCTGGAGCATCCCTGGAGGGTCCGGCGATCGTCGAACTGCCCGTGACGACCATCGTCGTCCGCCCGGGCGATCGCCTCACCACCGATGCGTATGGGAATTTCATCCTCACCCTCCCCTGAGCAGGAGGCTATCCCTTCGGAGGAGGACGACTATGTCATCCATCGCGTGGGACGGTCGGCAATATCCCTACGTCTATGGCCGAGAGCTGCAGATCGCCCCCGGCTTGAGACTCCACGCGGAGGCGGTCGAGCGTATAGACCCGATCACCTACGAGGTCATCCGCCACGCCCTCTGGAATATCAACGTCGAACACGGGTTGACCATCATGAAGATCTCCGGCTCCCCCATCTGCGCCTACGGGCACGATTTCAATCCCTGCCTCCTCGACGAGAAGGGGGATTTCGTCTTCTTCGGCCCATTCCTTCAGTATCTCTCCTCGGCGACCAGTTCGGCGGTGAAGTGGACGCTGGAGTATCGCTCGGAGAATCCGGGGATCGAGGAGGACGACATCTTCTTGACGAACGATCCGTGGATCGGCGCGACGCATCAATCGGACGTGACGTTGATCGCCCCCGTCTTCTGGGAGGGGGAGCTGTTCTGCTGGGTGGGGAATACGTTACACCAGTGGGATTTGGGGGGGACATCGCCCGGAGGGTTCAATCCCATGGCCCCCGATGTCTATTGGGAGGCCGGATGCATCCCCCCGATCAAGATCGTCGAGCGCGGACGCTTGCGGCGCGATCTGGAAGAAGAGTACATCCGCCGATCGCGAATGCCGGAGCTGGTGGCCCTGGATCTGCGCGCGGAGATCGCCGGCTGCCACGTCGCCCGCGAGCGCATCAAACAATTGCTCGCGCGATACGGAGCCGCGACCGTCAAGGGCGTCATGCGCAAGCTGCAGGATGATTCGGAGCGCGCCTTCGTGCGACGCTTGGCGACCATCCCCGATGGGACGTGGCGCGAGATCGGATGGGTGGAATGGGCGCATCCGGGAGATCGGCATGTGTACCGGAATTGCCTGACGCTCACCAAACGCGGCGATCAGTTGATCTTCTCCAACGAGGGGACCGACCCGCAAGCCGGCACGCTCAATTGCACGCTCGTCGCCTGGAGAGGGGCCATCATGGCCATGGTCTCGGCGCAACTGCTCTTTGATCAGATGTTCGTCGTCGAAGGCGCCTATCGGCATGTCCAGTTCCAGGTGCAGCCGGGGACGCTCACATGCGCCCTCTTTCCGGCCGCGGTGAGCGCTGCCCCCGCGCTCACCCTCCTTCAGACGATCGCCCTCTCGGGACTCGTGATCTCCAAGATGCTCGCCTGTTCGGACGATCCCGAGTTGCGGACGGAAGTCCAGAGCTGCATGGGCGCCCCCATGTATCCGATCGCCGCCTTGAGCGGCCTCAATCAGCGGGGATCGCCATACGTCTCCTTCTTGCTCGATCCAGTGGGAGCCGCCCTGGCCGGACTCTCCTGGCGAGACGGCGTGGATACGGGCGGCTGGCCCTGGGACCTGCAAAGCACCATGCCCAATGTCGAGGAGAACGAGTGGTTCTATCCGATCCTCTACCTCTGGCGTCGCGAGCTGCCCGATTCAGGCGGAGCGGGAATGTTCCGCGGTGGGAACGCCGCCGAATTGGCCTTTCTCCCCCATGGGACGGAACGCATCACGCTCTTCACCGCGACCGGACATTGCGCCGTTCCGGGACCAGGGCTGTTCGGCGGCTTCCCCACTTCGACGACGCGGTATGCCCTTGTTCGCAACACTCGCGCGCGATCACTCTTGTCGGCTGGACGCGTGCCGGATCGCCTTGAGGCTCTCGGAGGACACGTGGAATACCTCCCGCCCAAGGCCTTCGACATCGTTCAGAATCCCAACGACGTCTTCATCATGACCTGGGCCTCGGCGGGCGGCTACGGGGATCCGTTGCGGCGCGATCCTGAGCGCGTGGCCGAGGACTATCGCGAGGGACGCCTGACCCGGGAGTGGGCACAGCGGGCCTATGGGGTCGTGCTCGATGAGACCGGAGCCGTCCTCGCGCAGCAGACGGAGCAGCTGCGCCAGCAAATGCGCCGACACCGCATCGGGGGCGAGCCGAAGCCGCAAACGGCCACCGATGAGCCCGACGCACGCCTGCTGGCCGAAGGCCTGAAGCTGGTCAGGGGATGGATCCGCTGCCGGTATTGCGATCACCCCCTCTCACCCCCGACGGAGAACTATAAGCTCCACTGCCTCCGAAAATGTCTCCCCATTCAGGACGCGAACCCGCATATCCTCGATCCGAAGCTCTACATCGAGGAGACGCTGGAGTGGCGCCACTTCTACTGCCCGGGATGCGGCGCGCTGCTTCAGACGGAATTGGCGCGACCTTCGGATCCTCCCCTCTGGGACTTGCAGCTTGATCTCGGCGCGAAGTGACCGCGCGACCTTCGCCGGCGAGGAGACCGACGATGAGGAAAATCGGAGAAGGGGAGCCGACGTCCGGACACGGCGCCGTCGGCATCTTGCGCAAAGTCGAAACCTTGGAGGATGTCCTCCAGTTGATGGAGACCGATCTCTCGGAGACGATCGTCTTCACTCCCTCGGCCTCGGTGACGGCCATCACGCCGATCCTTCCCAAGATCCGGGGGCTCATCTGCGCTTCCGGAGGCTTCACGTCGCATCTGGCGATCGTCGCCCGAGAGTTCGATCTGCCGTGCCTGATGGGAAGCCGCCTCGAGGAGGTGAGCGCCCTCGAAGGGCGTCGCGTGCGATTCACGGCCCAAGGGGAGATCTTTCTCGAGGACGATGTCTGAGCAACGCCCGAAGATTTATCTGAATCTGAGTTTCCCCCAATTGGCCGCTCGGTACGCGCGTCTTCCCGCCGATGGCGTCGGACTCCTGCGCGCCGAATTCCTCGCCCTCTCGCTGGGCGTCCATCCCAAGCAGCTCCTCGCCGAAGGGGGGGCGGAGACCTTCATCCGAACCTTCGCCGAGGGAGTGATCGAAGTCGCGCGCCAGTTCTGGCCGCGACCGGTCACCTATCGCGCGCTCGACCTGAAGTCGAACGAATATCGCGGCCTGCGCGGAGGCCAGCAACTCGAGGAACCGGAAGAGAACCCCGCGCTCGGTCTGCGCGGATGCCGCCGCTATATGGATGATCCGGAGCTCCTCCGCCTCCAAGCACGCGCCGTGCGCAGGGCTCATGAGGCCGGATGGACCAACGTGCGCCTGATGCTCCCCTTCGTGCGCACCGTGTCGGAAGTCCTCGCCTGCCGCGAGATCCTTCAGCAGGAGGGGTTCTTCGAGAGAGGTGTCCCCCTCTGGATCATGGTCGAGGTGCCCTCGGTCGTCTTCCTCATCGAGCGATTCCTCCCTTTGGTGGACGGCGTCTCCATCGGAACCAACGATCTCACGCAGCTCATCCTCGGCGTGGATCGAGATAACCCGCGATTGATCCCCCTGTGGGATGAGCGCGACGACGCCGTCATGCGCGCCATCGCGTGGGTCGCGCGCGCATGCCGGGAGAGAGCCCTGGAGTGCTGCGTCTGCGGCGATGCCCCCTCACGACGCCCGGAGTTGATCCCCCTGCTGCTGCAACTGGGCCTCACAGCCCTCTCGGTCTCCCCCGAGGCCTTCGAGCGCACGCTTCGAATCGTGCGCGAGAGAGAGCCCGGCTCAAGTTGAACGCCCGCGTACGTCGCTCGCCCCAAGCAGCGAGCCTTCTTGCATTCCATTATCCTCTCCCGGTTCCCCGCCTCCCCATCGTCACGATCTCTGCCCCGCCTCAATCCGTGCGGGGACGTCACGGGGTCCCCACGCGATCTCTAGATCGCGTGGGGTGCCCGGACCACTGCTACTCTCGCTCTCGTCCCGTTCGTCGGCCCACCGGATCCCCGGTCACCCCTCCACCCCCCTCACGGAGCCTCGTTGAGATTTGAATCCGACACCTCTGCCACCATGCCGGAAGCCGTGACGGGCTCGATCGCGCCTCGTCGGGCGAAAATCCCCATATCCACACGCTCATACCCGAGGCAGACGGCATTGGAACGCCCGGCCCACGATTCGCGGGGCAGCTCCCGCAGCGGATGTCCCAACCTTTGACCATATCGGGGACCTCGGGTTCGAGCCACGTTCTCCGATAGACGCACACGCTCTCCATCCCGCGTCGAGGGGGGATCGGTCCAGGACCTGTCCTTCGGGCTTTAAAACGAGCATCGGTATGCCTTATGATTGATTGCTCCACAGGAGCGAGCACGATGCGTGAGCTGAACATGGAGAGGATGACTCGGTGTGGGCGCCCTGTGATCGGCACGCGCTCCGGTCTGAGCGCGCTCTCTTGATGAGGAGGGTCACAATGGCCTTCACCATGAAGGATCTCCACGATTTGATTCGGATCTTAGAGAAACATCCGGAGTGGCGCACGGAACTGAGGCGACTCCTTCTGACCGATCAGTTGCTGGAGCTGCCCGTCATCGTTCGCGAGTTGGCCGAGGCGCAACGGCGGACGGAGGAGGAAGTTCGTGCCTTGGCTGAGGCGCAGCGGCGGATCGAACAGCAGGTGGAAGCGTTGACGCAACAGGTGCAGGCCTTGGCCGAAGCGCAGCGACGGACGGAAGAACAGGTCCAGGCCTTGACTGAGGCGCAGCGGCGGATCGAACAGCAGGTGGAAGCGTTGACGCAACAGGTGCAGGCCTTGGCCGAAGCGCAGCGACGGACGGAAGAACAGGTCCAGGCCTTGACTGAGGCGCAGCGGCGGATCGAACAGCAGGTGGAAGCGTTGACGCAACAGGTGCAGGCCTTGGCCGAAGCGCAGCGACGGACGGAAGAACAGGTCCAGGCCTTGACCGAGGCGCAGCGGCGGATCGAACAGCAAGTCGCCGATCTGGTGGCTGCTCAACAGCGCACCGAGCGCACCTTGCAACGCCTCCTCGAATGGCAACAGGGCGAAGCGGGACGGCGCGAGGGCGAACGATACGAGCGGCGCATCGTGGTGCGCGCGCCCAACCTGTTCTTCGGTGGCGAAGGCGGTGCACCCGGAGAGCCGGACGTGCGTCGTCAGCTCAGCCGGTGGCTTCACTCGTTCTATCGAGAGGGTCGAGCCCCGGACCCCCCCGCCGATCCGCTCCTAGCCGACCTCATCTGGTGGAAGGGCGAGGAGGTGTTCGTCGTGGAGGTGTCGCAGAAAGTGGATCCTCAGGACATCCACCGCGCCCGTCAGCGAGCCGATACTTTGCGTGAAGCGGGCGTGAACGCCACACCGGCCGTGATCGGCGAGGAGTGGGCGACGCCGGAATCCCAAGCACTGGCCCAACAGGAATCAGTGGAATGGTTGGTCGGCGGAGGCCTTTCCCAGGGGTTCCTGCGCTTCCGCCGCCTGCTGGCCGAAACGTCGGAGAGTCCCCCACGCGAAGGATGAGCCTCGGAGTCTGCACCACCAGACTCTGAGCCCCCTCTCCGGAGCGAGCCTCCTTTACGGCTTCGGCCATGTTCTTCCCACCGAGGCTCCGGAATGCTCCGTACGACTGTAGCCATCGGCGACCTTGCACCGACACCCCCGAAGATCGAGCGCTACTTGTGCGCACGACACGACAGATGGAGGAGACCTTCCGCCCGCACGCCATTCCCCTTGACTACACCTTCAGTATAAGTCTTGATCACCTGAGAACCCATTAGCTCCTTATTTTCACGAACCCATTCGATTTCTCGGTCAAAATCATCTACTTCGGCTAGCAGGAACTCCTGACCATTTGGTAACCGAACTATGACACCGGACAGAATGATGACCTTGCATGAAATATGGGTTCACAGCAAAGCATTCAATTTTTCCGCCCATGCCCTTAGCTCTTGACCGCACGCCCTCAAGCGGTGCAACGGCTCGTCCGCTGAGGATTGGCGGAATTGTTCTATCGCTTGATCCAGTTGGTCCAGGGACGCTGTCAGAGAGCGGAGGCAAGTCAGAAGCAAGAAGCTCTTTTCCCGCCACTGCTGCCATTCCTCGCCAGCCCGTTGAGGGATTTTCACCCGCTGGAGATCTTCCTCCAACCAGTACAACCGCTCGCGCAGTTTCTTCAGGTGGCACACGCAGCCTGGCTCACCCTCGCCAGGCGGTTTTTCAGATTCAGCCCCCACGCAGCGACAGCGGCCTGTGAAATGAGCCTCCGCATCGCCACACTCGCACGATTCGGGAAGCTGCGCCAAGGCCTCTGCCAAGCCGATGACATCAAAGTAGACATCCTGGAATTGGTGAAACAGAGTCATGACCTGATCTCACATTAGCTTGATCCAAAACCACGAAAAAGGATTCAACCTCCGCCGATCGGTGAGAGAGGGTCGCGATCAGTGTGGGTTCCGAACCTGGTTGTTTACCCCTGCCACCAATAGCGTTCTTTCCAAGAGCCGAGGTAACGAGGAAAAGCACGACACGCCGCTGACGCTATTTGTCCTGCCTGTGCTCGACCGCCGGTTTGAGAAGGAGCGGGCCGAGGTGGAGATAGAGCGACACGGCTAGCCGCGCCAGTTGACCCACCAACGGCGGCAAATTCCCCGACCGACTCGGCCCTCGACGCATCTGGCTTGGCCGGTTGTGAAATCGGGCGTGGGCCACATGACCAACGAGATCAATGTGTTACTTGACCTCTCCGAATTCGCCTACGGCGTTCATTCCTCGCTGGTACGATATTTGCTTATCCGCATACGCGGAGGAAGAAATGAAAGAATTGGAGAAAACACTCAAGGCTTTGGCCGATCCAACCCGATTGAGAATCTTGAACATCTTGTTCCAACAAGAGACTTGCGTTTGCGATCTGCAATCCGTGTTGGGGTTGCCCCAACCATTGCTTTCCCGGCACTTGGCATATCTCCGAAACGCGCACCTGGTGCGAGACCGTCGAGACGGTCCGCGCGTGTGGTATTCGCTGGCGCTCGATGACGAGGTCGGACGCGCGGTTCGGGAGTTTCTTCAGAGACTGTTTCCACTTGTTGAAACCTTTCAGACAGATTCAGCGAGAATGCGGCAATTGACGGAGAGTCGCGCCACCCCGCGAGGACATCAGAAGTTCCGTCGGCGGACCTCAGCCTTCGGGGAGGTGACATCATGATGAGGGAACTCATCCTGGCCGGTGTCGTGGCGCTCAAAGACTACATCGCGCTGCATGTGGTCACCTGTCTTATCCCAGCCTTTCTGCTGGCGGGCGCGATGGTGACGTTCATCTCGCGCGAGGCTATCATCCGGTATTTGGGGGCGGCCGCGCGCAAAGTCACTTCGTTCGGGCTGGCGTCGGTGGCGAGCTTTTTCGTGGCGGCCTGTTCGTGCACGGTCATTCCCGTGTCGAGCGGAATTTACTACGGCGGAGCGGGCATCGGGCCGGCCTTCATCATCCTCTGGGTTGCGCCTGCGGCCAATATCCTGGCGCTCGTCTACACGGGAGCGATCTTGGGCGGGCAGATGGTGGCCGCGCGCATCGCCGCAGCGCTGGCCATGGCCTTTGTGGTGGGCACCGTCATGAGCCTGGCCTTTCGGTCCGAAGAGTCCACTCGAGCCTCAGCCTTTGTCGCCCATCCGGGCGAGAAGATCATGTCCCGGAGAGATGTGATCTTGATTCTGCTCATTGTGGCCGACTTGCTGGCGCCGAACTACCTCATTCGCAGCGGGCCGTATCTTCACAAGGTTTACGTATGGGCAGCGGGCATGGTGGTGATCGCGATCTATGCCTCCTTGACCAAGAGCGGAGAGGACATCCTCGCCTGGTTGAAGGAGACCTGGTGGTTTGTGCGCGTGATCTTTCCGCTGTTGCTTGTCGGCGTCTTCATCGTCGGCGTCATCGGCGCGATTCTGCCCCAGTGGTGGATTCAGAACTGGCTGGGTGGTTCAGGGTTTTTCGCTTCGTTTCTGGCCACTCTGATCGGGGCCATCAGCTATTTTGCCACCATGACCGAAGCGCCGTTTGTGGACAAACTCATGAGCTTGGGCATGGGCAAGGGGCCGGCCCTGGCGCTGTTGCTGACGGGGCCGGGCTTGAGCCTGCCCAATTGGCTCGCCGTCGCGCGGGTGTTCGGAGTGAAAAAGGCCGTCATCTACGTCATCACCATCATCGTTCTTGGCACCTTTGTGGGATGGTTGGCCGGGACCGTCATTTTCTAAATCGAGCCTCGTAGCGCCACTCTCTTGGTGGCATGCCGGGAGAGACACGGGCGCTCCAGTGATAGGCGACGAAAATCTTGAACGTGAAGGGGAGGGAGCCGATATGAGAATCGAGGTGTTAGGTCCGGGATGCCCCCGCTGCCATAACACGTTGAGGACTATTGAACGCGCGCTCCAGGAGCTCGGCGTCGTGGCCGAGGTCGTTCATATCCACGACCCACGAGAGTTTGCCAACCGGGGAGTGCTCTTCACCCCCGCCGTCTTCCTCAACGGTGTGATGAAAGCATCGGGGCGGATTCCCAAGCTGGAAGAAGTGAAACGGTGGTTGATGGAGTCCCAAGAAACGAACACACAGAAGAGCGAAAGATCGAGCGAGGAGTCGCCGATGACGCCATGAGGGTTCACCAAGGCTCAGGTATTACTGCGTCTTGGTTCGCTGGCTCTGTGCGGGTTCGGGGCGTGGTGGTTGGCAACGGCCATCGTGCTGACGCTCCGCTACCTGCGGGGGCCTTCCGTTCAACCGGCTCCGGCGACCGCTCAGAGCGAGCGAGCAAATAGTGGAGGAGACCAAATGCGACATAGGGATAAAATCACAGCGCGCGGTGCTTCCGTGCTGCTCGGCCTGGGGCTGATCCTGAATATTGCTCAGGGATGGCCGCAGGAGGGGAAAACAGACAACTCGCCCGATTGGTTTTATCCAGCCTGGGCAGCAGAGGCCACCTATAATAAGCCAATCGTTGTCAGAGACACCGACAGCGCTCTCGGAAGATACTCGGTGAAGACCAAAGAAATTGGCCTCAAGGATCTGGCGCGCATTCACGGCCATCTCTGTGACGGGCTCGTCATCGCCTTTGTCGAGATCAAGGCCGTATTGGACAGACTTTTCCCCGATGGCATCGTAGACCGAACGGACCTCAGAGCCGTCTCCCAAAACGGTCCGTGCTGGGTGGATGCGGTGGCCATGATGACTGGCGCACGAATCAACTTTCAGACGCTGCGGATTGATAATTCCATCGGCAACGGATTCATCATCCAGCGAATCTCTACGGGTGATGCTTACGAAGTGCGTCTGCGGCCAGGCGTCTTCCCTAAAGAGCAGGCCGATCTCGAAGCAAAGATTCGTCAATTGAGATCGGAAGGGAAACCGGTGTCCGGAACTGACATTGACAAGGCTGAAGAGATGGCCAATGCGCTGATCAAAAAACTGCTCAACACATCGCCCGCTCAGCTCCTGGAGATCACGCCCAGACCAGGATTCAAATTCAAGTTCAGTGATCTCTACGATCTTCGAGGAGACATCATCAACAAAGATATGCCGAGGTAGGCTTCCATGACAGCGCAAGACATTCTCAGAACCAAGAAGACGTTTGCCGTGGTCGGTGCGACACCGGACCCCTGGAAATACGGCTATGAAGTGTTGGCCACACTGATTGAAGCTGGTTACACCGTGCTGCCCATCAACCCGAAGTATCCGGAGATTGAGGGCATCAGGTGTTACGCTTCACTCGCGGATCTTCCACAAAAACCGGAGGTCGTGATCTCCGCCTTAGCGCCCGCGAACACAGAGCGAGTGGTGGAAAAGGTGCAGGAGCTGGGCATTGAACTGTTGTGGATGCCGCCGGGCTGTTGGTCCGAGGAGGCCGTCAAAAAGTGTGAAGCCATCGGGCAGCCATTCATCTACGATGTCTGTCCCATCGGCACACTGAAAATGATGCAACGGGGGTCTGAACAGAAATAATGAAGAGAGCGAAGAAAAGAGCTGCGCAGCCGGTTGGCGTCGCCGGAAGCACAAAAGCGGGCCGTGCACAGGGGCTGCTGGCCGTATTTGCCCATCCTGATGATGAGACGTTTACCGCTGGCGGCACGCTGGCGCTCCACGCCATGAGCGGCTGTCGGGTGACGCTCATCTGTGCCACACATGGCGAGAAAGGCAGCGCGGGCCGCGAAGGGTTTGGGGCGGCGGCTTACGAACAGTTGCGAGTCGCCGAACTACATGAGGCTGCCGAGGCGTTGGGCATTGCTGAAGTCATCCTGTGGGATTGGGGCGATGGCCAGGTTGCCGAGCGCGATGAAGACTCGTCAGTGCGCGAAATCCTGGCCGTGATGCGACGCGTCCGACCAACGGTGGTTATTACCTTCGGGCCGGATGGAATTTCAGGGCATCCTGATCATATCGCCATATCGAAGCTGGCCACCGCCGCCTTTGATCGTTATCGTCAGGAGGTCAAACCAGGTGCGCCACAGCCTCGGTTGTTGTATATCGTGCCCTCAGCCGCCATTCCTTCGTGCTGCTGGCAGCGTGCGGGAACGCCGGCTCCGCTGCCTGCGACCACCACGTTCGACATTCGCGCCGTGCGGCCACGCAAGCTGGCGGCCATGCGAGCGTATCGCAGCCAAAGCCACCTCGTGAAAGCGTTGCGACAGGATCATACAGCGTGGCACGCGCCGAAGGAATACTTTCATCAGGCGTTCCCCGCGTTGTCCGAACAACATCAAGAAAGCACGGAGGCTGTGATATGCGCGTAACGGTGAGTCGAACGTATGACGGAGCGATTGGAGCGACAAGCTGAGGCGTTACGCCAAATCGTCAGCGAGTTGGTGAAGGAATACCCGTTTCGCGGCTGGCAGGAAATTTGCTGTCATAGCATTTCGGCCTCGCCGGACGATGCGTTGGCAGCTCTTGATGAGTCGAAGAAACTGACGATGGGGGAATTGGCCGAGCCGATGTACCGGATTATCGCTCGATGCGATTGACCTGTTTGAGATCAGCGAAGCGTTTGCGGTGGTGGCGTTGGCGGCGATGAAACAGCTCCGGCTTGATCCGCAAAAGGTGAACGTCAATGGCGGCGCGGTCGCCTGTGGTCATCCCACAGGAGCCAGCGGCGCGCGGCTGCTGACGACGCTCCTGTACGAGATGAAGCGGCGACCAGCGCGGCGCGGGATGGTGACGCTCTGCATCGGCGGCGGCGAGGCCGTGGCCATGGTGGTGGAACGAGCATCCTGAGGTCGGCCCGGAGGGCGGCGCGCGCTCACCGTGGAGCGCTCCTGGTGTCATCACAGCCGACGTTTCAGTAAGGCGGCTGTTGAACGATAGAGAGTCATCGCCCAGGACACGGTAAGCGATGGCCTTACACCTTCACCACGTTCACGCGCGTGTCGTAGAACGAAACGCTGCCCCCGACGGTGTCAACCAGGCAGGTATTCTTCAGATAGTCATCCACGCGCATGGCCGCATTGGCATGCACGCCCTGGGCCCGACGCCCGTCGCCGGGAATGCGCACACCGTCAATCACGATGTCGCTCGCACCGACGGCCCAGTGGCCGAAGCCGAGCGCGAAGCTCACCACGCCGGGACGCATCCCCAAGACCGGTTTGACCGTGCCGATCATCGGCACGCGCCGTCCGTTCTTCAAATCCCACACCCCATCGGGATTCGTCGCCGAGACGATCTTCACCCGATCGCCCTCGCTCAAGCCCAGTCGCACGGCATCTTCAACGTTCATCAAGACGACGTTCTCCGGCATCAGATCGAGCAGCCAGTAATCCACCACCGTGCGCGATTTGGTGTGGAAGATCTCGCGGTGCGTGATCAGATGAAGGGCGAACCCTTCATCCCTGATCTCGCGCCCCAGCGCATCGCGAATGGGCAGGTACACGGCTACGCCCGGTAGGTACTCTCCCGTCATGGCGCTCCTGGTGGTCGCCACTTTCTCCAGATAGATGCTGGCCAGCTTGCCGTACCGATGCTTCACCTGATCACCGACCCAGGCATCGCTGTAGTTCTCGAAGCGCCCGCCACGATTGAGCACGTAGATGACCTTGCGCCACCACCGGGGGCCGACGATCTGCTCCCATCGCGCGGGATCGAAGACCGTTGGCGGCAAGTGCCGCCGGGCTTTCAGGAACAGCTCGACCTCCTCATCGCTGGCATCCGGCACCGCATCCGTGCCATCGGATTTGTCGCCGAAGGCGATGTTGGCGACCATTCGCAGATAGAAATCTTCCGGTCGCGTCAAATCCTTCCCCGCCTCGAATCCGTTCGGACCGAATCCCGGCAAGCCCATCTTCTCGGCCAGGCCGAGCAACAAGGCTTCCAACGAGAGCGGCACCTCCTCGCCGAACACGGTGACGGTTTCCGTGAGCGGCGCGACGACCGGCTGACGCACCGGCGAGACCTTCTGCGGAATGGAGGGATGCGAACCGTGAAATTCCCAGCGCTCCAGATAGGAGAGGTCGGGGAAAATATAATCGGCGTACATCGAGGTCTCGCCGATGGTGATGTCGCTGGCCACGATGAGGGGAATCTTGTTCGGATCGGCGAGGATCTCGATGTTGGTGTGTCCGGCCGGCAGCGCATAGACCGGCGACCCCATGTAGATGAAGAGCGCCTTGATGGGATAGGGATAGCCATCACCCGCCGACGGGATGATCTCCTGATAGATGTCGCTGGAGAATGGATACCAGTTGCGCGGTGCCGGATAGCCCGAGAAGAGGGTCGTCTTCTCGTAGTTCACCTCATGCCGGATGATGCTGATCCCAAACGGCGTCAGCTTCGCCGGATGCTTGCTCAAGGTGAACGGCTTGCCCGGCGTCGAACCCACCTGATCGTAAGTTCCACCGCCGTAGATCATGCCGCCTTTCCAATCAAAGTTGCCGATGAGCAAGTTGACGGTCATCACGGCCAGCACGTTGTAGAAGCCGTTCGTATGCTGCGACACGCCGCGATGCGGCTCCATGACGGCGCGTTTGCCGTGAGCGGTGAACTCGCGAGCGAGATCAACGATGTCTTGAGCCGCAATGCCGCAGATCTGGGCCCATTCCTCGATCGTTCGCGAGGCCGCCGATTCGTAAACGAGTTGCAGCGCGCTCTTGACGCGAATGCCGCCGACCACCGTATCGACAAAGAGGTCGCCTTCCACAACCGTCTGCTCATCGTCCACCTTGAACGCCCGTGGCTGACCGCTTCGGAGCACGACGAAACTATCGGCGTCGCCCAATCCGATTTCGTCGGCGCGCAGGAATTTCGAGGGCCGCCCATCGGCCTCGATCTTGACGAGCCAGGACGCATTGGTCCAGGTCGGTTCATTGTCGGCTCTGGCCGCGCCCCGATTGGCGTTCTCCAGGAATCTTCGATCATACCGCTCGTTTTCGATGATCCAGCGGATCATGCCCAGGGCCAGAGCCGCTTCCGTGCCCGGTTTGATCGGCACCCACTTCCAGGCTTTCGCGGCGGTCTTGGAGAAGCGGGGATCAACAACGGCGATCTTCAGCCGGTTGTCCACAGCCCCTTTGGTGATCTTCCCGGCCTTGAACGGCGGGCCGTAGTTGGCTTCCAGTGGGCTCGCGCCGATGTAGATGATGAACTCCGCATTGGCCGTGTCCGCCATCCAGTAGGCTTTGCGCCCCCCTGTCCATTTCCCGCCGATGTATTGATCGCTCATCGCCTTGCCAGTGAAATAGAGCGATCCCTGACAGACCGTCGTGTGACCATGCGCGTTGATCGAGCCGAAGCTATCGCGGACGAACCGGCTGATGAATTCCGCCCTTCCGGCTTTGAGTCGGCCCCACATAAAGACGAGTTGATTATTCTTCGGGCCGAGATCGGGATGATCGGGGTCAATCAGCTTGTCCAGGTGCGCGGCGTACTTGGCCTTGAACTCTTCGACGGTCATTTTCTTGTCCCAGATCCGGGCCACATCATCGGCCATGGATTTCATCAACGCCGGATCGCGCACGGCCCACAGCTCCCTCAGTCCGGTGACCACGCGATTCTCCTCACCGGGGACATGAGCGAACAACAGGCCGCCGTTGACGATCTCCTCGATGGCCTGTTCAAACGGAATCGTCATCCACTTGTTCTCGCCGCGACGGCCCGCTCGCTTGAGCACTGTGACGACACGATACGGATCGTACTGCGTTTGAATGCCCGCCTGACCTTTGGGACAAATGTGCCCATCCACGGTGGCCATGTCCAGCGGCGAGCTGTCATACGCCACATGCGGCCACATTGCGCGCGGCCCGTAGGGACTGCCGTCAATCTTCACCACCACGCCATCGAGGATCTTCGCCTTGATCTCGCACCCGGTGTTGCACTGCAAGCAGGTGGTATAAAGGATATTCTCCGCCTTCGCCAGCTCGTACTCCGGTCCCGGGGCCTGCGCCTGAGCCGGTGCGAAGATGCTGTGCATCCATTTCGCCCGGCTGGCCATGAGCGCGGAACCGCCGAGCAAGGCCGAGGTTTTCAGCACAGCTCGCCGCGTCGCGCAAAAAGTCGGATCACTGACGTTCTCGCTCGACGGCGTCGGCGACATGTTTTGAGAAGCGGTGCTGTCGGTGAGCATTCTCTCTTTCATCGTCACTCCCTCCTTAGCGGTGACACACGCGGCAGGAGAGCAGTCGGCGCACATTGGGCAATTCGTCTTCAATATAGTAGACGCGCGGCTGAGTCCCGGCGCTGGCCTTCACCTGCATCACTTTGTGCGTGGCCAGCAATTCGGAGACGAGACTCTGCGGATCATTCCTGTCGCCGAAGTACATCGCCCCGCCGATGCAGGTGGTCACGCAGGCCGGTAACATCCCGGCGTTCAGCCGATGCAAACAGAAATGGCACTTGCGCGCACGGCCGACCGGCGTCTGACCGCCGGCCCGCGTGTACTCGCCTTCGTACTCGTAGAACCTGCGCGTCTCGTAGGGCTGTGTCCCGCCGGGCGTATCGCTCGTGTAGAAATCACCGTCGTCGAAATAGAGGGCCGTGTATGGACAGGCCTGACGCGCGGCCTCGAACGCTTCGCGCGAGGTGAATTTCGTGTAATCAATCGCCACGATGCCGTCGGGCCGCTTGGTGATCGCCCCCGGCGGGGCCGCTCTCATACAAGGCGGGTTGTCGCATTGCATGCAGTTGGTCGGCATGAACACGCGATTGAGGTTCGGGTACGTCCCGAATTCGATTTCGGGAACCGTTCGATAGAAAACGCCCGGCGGCGTCACATTCTCGGCTTTGCACGAGACGACGCACGCCTGACAACCGATGCAACGGCGCGGATCAATCACCATCACCCAGCTTCGCTCGGCGACCGGCTTGGCCAACGCCCGCTTCAAATCCTGTTGCATGCGCAAAAGGGCATTTTCGGTCTGGGCCTGGTCGAGCTCGGTCTCTCGGGCCAGGCCGGCAGCATCCGTCTTCCGCGATGCGCGGTTGTCCCGGGTGACTTCGGCCAGTAGCGCCCCGGCCGCTCCCACCCCCACCAGTTTCAAGAACCTCCTCCTTCGGGGCATCGCACGGCGCGTAGGCTCGCTCATCGTCGCCTCCTCCTGTGCCATCCTGAAATAGAGCCGACCTCATGGGCGACCCGCAGTTCAGGGTTTAGCAACATCCATGCCACACCATCACTCTCCACGAGAGCGTGATAAAACTGACGGCATTCGCGTGAGTTGGAGATCCAAGTGGATCCGAGAAAGCGGACGAAAACGGGGTATTTCACCCAACCCGTGCGCGAAATCGCATGGGTTCAGGTTCGGGGTCGGTGATGCAGTAAGGTGTCCGCGACCGGTCTCCGAACGGACCTCTCTCAAGCGGGGGGTGTGAGCTCGAGGATCGTGCGATCTTCCCATCGGACGTTGCGGAGTTAAAGCTCACAAAACCCGCTCGAAGAGATGACACGTGAGGAGTTCGAATCGGCCATTCGCGACAACATTACGAACGCCTCCCCGTTCTCCATCCGGGGTGAGCTGGCGGTCGCCGCCAATGCGAGGAGGGAGTATGCGTCTGGCGCGGTATCGCTGGCAGGGCGGGGAAGAAGGGGATGAGGTCGTGGCCTGGATCGAGCGCATCGGCGAGCTCCGCAACCGCATCGTGCGCGAGGAAGCCCTCAGAGGCCAGCCGGGCACAATCTCCACACCCCTGGGATCGGCTGTTCCACCCTCAACGGGAGAATAACTCGGCTCGCTCCATCGCCCCCCAAGGCCGATGCGGCGAAGGTCAATGGCGATGCTTGACAGGCGAGGGGGGACAAGTATAATGAAGCCGAAAATTCCGACAAAGCACAGGAGGAGGTATCGTGGTCATGAGAGCCAAGGGTCTCTGTGGCGTTGCCTTCCTCACCGTTGTGCTTCTGATCGTCCCCTCATGGGCCGCTCAGACGACCGGGACGGCGACGGTCCTCGGCACGGTGGCGGATCCCACAGGAGCCGTCATCCCGGGAGCGACGGTCGAGCTGACCGACCTGGCGACCAACCAGACGCGAAGCCAGACGACGAATGTGAACGGACAGTATATCTTCGTCAACGTCCGCCCCGGCATCTACAAGATCACAGCATCCGCTTCGGGATTCCGACAAGCGGTTGTGTCTTCACTCAAGATCGAAGTCGCTAAGGCCTATACCGTGGACTTCACCCTGGAGGTCGGAACCGTCGCCGAAGTCGTCGAGGTCACGCCCGGAGCCGGCGTGGAACTGCAGACGGTGAACGCCACCGTGGGCAATGTGATCCGCAGCGACTATCTGCTTCGCCTTCCACTCATTGATCGGCAGGCGAATTCGCTCTTTCAGCTCCAGCCGATGGTCTCGCCGCTCGGATACGGGTTCAACGCCTCCGGAGCCGTGGCCGGAGCGCGCGGCGATCAGGCGACCTGGATGGTGGACGGCATAGACGTGACACAGGGGAAATTCCCCGATACGGGCGATGCCACCAGCTTCCCGCTTCCGGCCGAGAGCATCGAGGAGTTTCGCGCCGGCGTCACCAATGTGGACGCCTTCTTCGGACGGTCCGCCGGAGGACAGTTCGTGGCCGTGCGCAAGCGGGGAGGGAACACCGTTCACGGCTCCGTCTACTGGTACCATCAGAACGACAACTTGAATGCCAATACCTGGACGCGCAACCGATTGGGACAGCCCGATCCCGAACTCAAGGACCACCGCTTCGGCTTCACGATCGGAGGCCCCATTCGCCGGGACAAGACCTTCTTCTTCTTCCATTACGAAGGACGGCGCTTCCCGAGCCAGCAGGATATCGTCCGGATCGTCCCCACCGAGACGATGCGCCAGGGCATTCTCCGCTTTCGCGACGGGACGGGGCAGATCGTCGAATATCCCCTGGCGACCTCCACACTCTGCGGACCGACCAACAATTCCCCCTGCGATCCTCGCGGCCTCGGCTTGAATCCGGTCATCCGGGCCCTGTTCGCCTTCTACCCCCCGGGGAACGATCCCAGCACCGGTGACGGCTTGAACACGATCGGATTCCGCGCTCCGGCCAGCGCGGCCGAGCGCACCGAGTACGCGTGGCTGCGGCTGGACCACCACTTCACCGAGAACTGGCGCTTCGAGGGGAGCTTCGGCTGGCATCGGAATCTGGCCGATACCCCCCTTCAGGTCGACATCGGAGGGCTGCTGCGAGGGAATACTCTGGGTCAGGCCAAGAGCGTGCGCTCCAATCGCCAGTTCCCGCGCAACATCGTGGCCGCTCTGACCGGGAACATCCGCCCCAACCTGACGAACGACCTGCGCTTCGGCTTCACCCGCTTCTACTTCTGGCGCCAGGCCGTTCCCCCCTTCCCGCAAGTGGCGGGCACGAACGTCGCCCTCGATCTGGCGGCCACCTTGCTCGACGAGCCCGTGGATGTCTTCGTGCAGCGGTCGCGCAGCCAGGGGGATAATCAGCAGCTCTACCAGCTGAGCGATAACCTGACGTGGATCAAAGGATCTCACACCCTGCAGTTCGGCGCGACAGCGCGCATCGTCAACCATTACCACATGCGCGAGGATAAGGTCGTCGGCGGGATGTCGGCCCTCATCGGCTTGCTCGATGCGGGCGCCTTCTTCACCGTCCCGGCCGAGTGGCGACCCCCCACCTGCGGCGGCGCCATCCAGCAAAATTGCTTGCGCTCGGCGGACATCTCCCGCTGGAACCGATACTATGCCGCTCTGCTGGGGATCCTCGACAACGTCTCCATCATGATGACCCGCGACGCCGACTTCACCCCCTTGCCCTTCGGCACGCCTCTCATGAACAAGTTCCGATACCAGGCGTGGGACTTCTACGCGAGCGATGTGTGGCGCGTGCGCCCCTCGCTGACCCTCAGCTACGGCGTGAACTACCAGATCCAAGTCCCCACGAAGTCTCTGGATGGACGCGTCGCCCTCGCCGTGGATGCCGCCACCGGAAGGATCATCACGCCCAAGGCGTATCTGGAAGCGAAGCGACAGGCGGCGCTCCGCGGCGCGATCTTCAATCCGACGATCGGCTACACCCCGATCCGCATGCTCGGTCGGGAGAAGACCGTGGACACGGACTGGAACAACATCGGCCCGCGCGTCGCCCTGGCCTGGCACCCGCGCTTCGAGCGCGGTCTGCTGGGACGAATGTTCGGCGCCCGAAAGACCGTCTTCCGCGGCGGATACTCGCTCACGTTCGACCGGCTCAATCTCGTGCAATTGGTCTCGATCCCCATGCTGGCGGCCGGCTTCGGCCAGACCATCTCCGTCCAGGGGCCGAAGAACGCGCGCGGAGAACCGTTCCGCATCGGCGTTGATGGCCCCGCTCCTCTGCCCATCGCCGAGCGCGTGACGCCGCCGTTGATCCCTTCGGTGCCGTTCGGCGAGCTGCTCTCGTTCCAGGCCGATCCCACGCTGCGCCCCGGGATGATGCACAGCATCAACTTCACCATCCAGCGCGAGCTGCCCGGGAACACGCTTCTGGAAGTCGGCTACGTCGGACGTCTGGGGCGGAATCTCCCGCAGTCGGTCAATCTCAACTCCATCCCCTTCTTCATGAAGGATCCCGCCTCCGGCCAAACGTTCGCGCACGCGTACGATGCTCTGGCGGCTGAGCTGCGCGCCGGCGTGGCGGCCAGCGCCGTCACCCCTCAGCCCTGGTTCGAGAACCAACTGCCGCCGATCGCCACCCTCCAGCAGCTCGGATTGTGCCCGACCACAGTCACGACCGCGACACGCTGCCTGGCCTCTCGATTCACGAGCGAGATCGTGACGGGACTCTTGAGCAACTTCTGGCTGAACGGCATCGACCGATTCCGGCGCCTGGCCGGCCTCCCCACCTTCATGAACGCGCAAGTGCAGGAGCTCTTCTTCCGCACCGATGGCGGCCGCTCCAACTACCACGCCTTCATGCTCATCTTCCGCAAGCGCCCTTCGCATGGCTTGCAGTTCGATTTCAACTACACGCTCTCGAAGTCGCTCGATCAGCTGGGCTCGGTTCAGGACTCGGCGAGCTTCTTCCCCTCCAGCTTCTTCCCCGATCTCGATTACGGTCCCTCGTTCTTCGATCACACGCACATCGCCAACCTGACCTGGTACTACGAGCTGCCCTTTGGACCCGGCCGACGCTTCAGCACGGGGAGCTGGGTGGATAAGCTCATCGGCGGATGGTTCACCGGCGGCATCCTGACGGCCTTCAGCGGCGCTCCGCTCACCGTCGTGCAGAGCACGCAGGTCTTCGGCGGAGGGACGACCTTCTCCTTCGGCACCGGGGCGATTCCCATCACGAAGCCGAAGTTCGGGAACGAGGTTCATCGGAACGTGGCCGGTTCCGGTGGCGTGGGGACGGCCGGAGATCCGGCCCGCCGCGGCACTGGATTGAACCTGTTCGCCAATCCCGAAGCCGTGTTCAAGAGCTTCCGACCCATCCGGCTCAGTGAAGATACGCGCAGCGGTCGCGGTGTGCTTCGCGGCTTGCCGCACTGGAATCTGGATTTCTCCGCCGGCAAGGCTATCGCCCTCACCGAAGTGGTCAAGCTCCGATTCAGCTTCGACTTCTTCAACATCTTGAACCGCGTGGAATTCGCCGATCCCGCGCTGGACTTGCGTAATCCGGCGAATTTCGGCGTCCTGAGCGCTCAGTTCAACCAGCCGCGCCGCCTCCAATTCGGCCTCCGCATCGAGTTCTGAAACGCGAGGGGCTCCCCTACAGGGGAGCCCCTCGGCAATGCCTCGCAACCAATACGGCCACAAAGATCGAATGGGATCGAAGGGGGTGACGATCCGACGCGCGAGAGAAATATGGCCGTTCAATCCCTGTTCGAGAGCGATTTGGTCATCGCCAGGATACACGCGCGCGAAGACGTGGAACGGGCCCGGACGCACATCGCGCTCGGGTTGTGAGAGAGAGGGATCGCGGAAGACCTCAGGCGGCACCTCCCTGCGCGGCCACCGGGAGGCCTCCTCTAGTGCGGGCGTGGGACCGGACCGATGAGCGGCATCTTCCACGCCCACGTTCGGCGATGGGGGAGGTCGTAGGACTTCATCGCCTCTGACGGGTGGGAGCATAAGGGATGCTGATCGAACTCATCAGATCTTCTCGTTTGACCTCCTCCCGGGTGGGGAATACAATCGCCCCCGAAAGGAGGGCAGATCATGAACCGACACAGTCTCCTCCTCATTCTTCTGGCTCTCCCCGTTTGCTCGGCGGCCTCGCAAACAACGGTGGCCTCACTGACGGGGATCGTTCGAGATCCGAACGGAGCCGTCGTCCCGGGCGTGACCATCACCGTGCGGAACGTGCGGACGAACGAGACGCGAACGGTGCAGAGCGATGAGAACGGCCTCTACCGCGTCCTCAATCTGCTGCCCGGAGAGTACGCGCTCCGGGCGGAGATGGCGGGCTTTCGCCCCTTCGCACAGAGCGGGATCATCCTGGAGGTGGCGCAAGCGGCCCGCCTGGATATTGTGCTCCAGCCCGGAGAGGTCCGAGAGGAGGTCGTCGTCGTCGCTCAGGTTCCGCTGGTGAACACGGAGAATGCGAACATCGGGGCCGTCATCAATCGGCGTGAAGTCCTGGAGCTGCCCCTCAACGGCCGACAGTATCTGCAGCTCGCCTATCTGGTGCCGGGCGCCTCGCCAGCCATCAAAGCCCATGTGACGCTTCGCGGCTCTGGACCGAACAATATCGGTTTGCAACTGAGCGGCGGTCGAGCGAGTAACAACAGCTACTTGATTGATGGCATCGAATCCTCTGGTTTCCGCTTTCGGAACACAAGCCTGCAGCCCTCGATCGAGATGGTGCAGGAGTTCAGGGTCCAGACCTCCCCCTATGATCCCCAGTACGGCTTCTTCTCCAACGGGCAAGTGAACGTGGCGACCAAATCCGGCACCAACGAGCTTCATGGGAACGTCTTCGAGTTCCTCCGAAACGATGTCCTGGACGCCCGGAACTTCTTCGACTTCCAGGAGCCGCCACCCTTCCGACGCAATCAATTCGGGTGGACGCTTGGTGGACCCGTGGTGAAGAACCGGACGTTCTTCTTCTCCAGCATGGAGTGGCTCCGACATCGCCGGGGGGTGACGGCGACCGCGCAAGTCCCGACAGCCGCCGAACGCGCGGGCGATTTCTCGGCTGACCCGAGACCTGTGCTCGACCCCCAGACCGGACAGCCCTTCCCCAACAATCGCATTCCGCCCGAGCGCATCTCGCCGATCGCCCGGACGCTCGTCGCCCTCTATCCGCTGCCCAACGCGCCGTTTCAACGGCCGAACTTCGTCAACTTCCAGAGTCGGCGGCTGGACGGAGACCTCTTCAACATCCGCGTGGATCACCAGGTCTCCGATCGCTGGCGCCTGTTCGCGCGCTACACCTGGTCTGATACGGACGACTTCACCCCGAGCGCTATCCCGCGCTTCGGACTCTTCAATGAACTGACGGTTCAAAACGTGGCGATCGTGAACACGTACACGTTTCGGCCCACGCTGCTGGCCGAACTCCGCTTGGGATATAATCGGGAGCGCGCCCTGAATACTTCGGAGCAGGTCGGGAAGTTTCGCGGGACGCAACAGCTCGGCATCCAGGGGCTGCCGCCGCTGCCGCCGGAGTTAGACGGCTATCCGAGTGTGAGTATCAGCGGTTTCGCGACGCTCGGTGATCTCTCGTTCGCTCCTGAACAGCGCGTGGAGAATTCCGAGCAGATCGTCGGGAACGTCACGGCGATTCGAGGCAAGCACACGTTTCGCTGGGGATTCGATGTTCGTCCGCTCCAATTCAACAACGTGAGCGTGCTCGCCTTCAATCGCGGGGTCTTCACCTTCACCAACTTCCTCACCGGCGCGTCGACCGGATTGCCGGAATTCTTGCTCGGCCTCCCGCAAGTCGCCCAACGGACGCGCGGCGTCCCTCGCGCGGATGCCCGCTCGACGCTCTTCGCCTTCTACTTCGGGGACGACCTGAAGCTGACCCCACGCTTCACGCTGAACTACGGGATTCGCTACGAACTCTATCAGCCCTTCGTGGACAAGCAGAACCGCATGAGCGTCTTCGTCCCCGATGGGTATGTGGACCCGCCTCGACCCGGCCAGATCCTCATCGCCGGAGATCCGAACAACGGATTTCGCGGGCGGCGGAATCGGTCGCTCTATCCCTACACGACGCGCAACTGGGGCCCGCGTTTGGGACTGGCCTTCGACCTGACGGGGAAGGGCACGACGGTGCTGCGCACGGGATACGGGATCTATTACAACCTCGCCCTCTGGAACGGCATCTTCCTCGCCTGGAACAATATCCCCTTCCGCGTGGATGAGACCTTCCGCGCGAATCCGGGGATCGGTCTCCTCCTCCGATTTGAGGCTCCCTTCCCTGAAGGCCGGGTCGCGGGCGTCCCCGGCGGACGAAATCTCGCCGTGGATTTCACGGATGGCTACGTGCAGCAGTGGAGCTTCGGGATGCAGCATCAGCTCGTCCCGGACCTCATGCTGGATCTCAGCTACGTCGGGAGCAAAGGGACGAACCTCGACAACATCAAGTGGGTGAACCAAGGCGCCGTGCCGGGAACACCGAAGGCGCCTTACTTCCGACCCTTCCCGAATTGGGGGACGTTCCTGACGACGTTCAGCCACGCGAATTCGAGCTACCATGCCCTGCAGCTTCACGTGCAGAAGCGCCTGTCGCGAGGCTTCCTGCTCATGGGGAGCTACACCTACGCCCACTCGATCGATGATTCGCCCGGGGCCGTCGGCGGAGGGAGCGAGCAGTTCTTCCCTCAAGATCCGCGGAACCTTCGCGCCGAGCGCGCGCACTCCGATTATGATCAGCGGCATCGCGCGACCTTCACCGGCATCTACGAGCTGCCCATCGGTCCCGGACGCCGATACCTCTCGAACGTTTCGGGAGTCCTCGGGAAGTTGATCGGAGGATGGCAGGTGGGAGGGATTTGGACGCTCGCGAGCGGGTCGCCGTGGACGCCGCGCGTCTCCGGAGATCGGAGCCTCACCGGTGGACTCACAGACCGACCAAACCGCCTTCGCGACGGGAACCTGCCCGCGAACCAGCGGCGACGCGAGCGCTGGTTCGACACGGGAGCGTTCCAGCTGCCCCCAGTCGGGGAATTCGGGAACTCCGGACGAAATGTGATCGTCGGTCCCGGATTCAACGCCTTCGACTTCTCCATCTTGAAGAAGACGGCGATCACGGAGACGACGTCCTTGGAGTTTCGCTTCGAGGCCTTCAATTTGTTCAATCGGACGAACTTCGGCGGACCCGGGATCACCGTGGGGACGCCGCTCTTTGGCGTCATCACTTCGGCTTTCGATCCCCGAATCCTGCAGTTCGGCGTGAAGGTCTTCTTCTGAATCCGAGGGGCACAGTGCAGCCGCGGGGGAAGGGAGGAGGACCGCTCGCGCGACGGCATGACGGTTCTCCTCTCCCCCCGCGGAATCGAGCCCATCGGCACGAGAGCATGGCGTGGGGCCTGACGCTCCTTGCGCTCAGCCGGATCAGGGGATTCGCTTTTCCTGCGACCCGAAGGGCTTCGGGCGAAGCCTCACCGAGTCATCGCGCGCAACGTCTCCAGCAGCTCCAGCACGGTCGAGCGATCGCGTGCAGCCGCTCGGGCATGCAGACTCCGAAGCAGACGAGCGTATCGGTCCACCTGTTGCGCGTTCCCAGACCAAATCACCGCTCCATTGCGCTGACGGAGAAAAACCGCTTTGTCGGCGCACACGCCGATGGATTCGAATCCCCAGAGTGCGGGCCGCAGGTCCTGGACGGCTCGATCCTCGACGATGACCAGCGTGATCCACCCCGCAGCCGCCTCCAGCAACGCGCTCAGATGCTCCAAAGCGCGCTCGCGCACCTCCCGCCTCACCGAGCGATAGAGACCCGTCCCCTGCGCCAGCTGCGCCAGATCCGAGCGCAAGATCAACTGAGTGAAGCTCGTCGCGCTCCCCCGCCGGAACCGCTGCGTTCGCCGCGCCTGGCCGATCGCATCGTAGAAGGCGACCAGGCACTGCTTCTCCTCCCTCAACCCCACCGCCTCCAACTCGCCGAAGAGCGCCTCATGATAGGCGTGCGTCAGCTCGGGCGTCGTGAGCGAACACATCAGCCCCCTTCCCCAAACGAGCGCTTCCCCGCTCCTCTCCGAGGTAAAATCAAAGGGTGTGGAAATTCTGCTGAAGGCGGTGTATCCTCCCTTCTTAAGAGAGAAAACGTTAACGAAGAGAAAGGAGGAGGTACACCGCCATGAACAAGCGTACCACGGGAGGATCCCTGGTATCAAGCCCCACATGGGAGGGGTTGGAGGAGTGGGTTCGGGGCAAGATCCAGGAGTTCATCCAGGATCTCCTGGAGCAGGAGGTGACCGAGTTGTTGGGCCGGTGCCGCTACCAGCGGCG
>BEHM01000009.1 GCA_002923315.1 bacterium HR10 | reverse complement strand
CATGAAGTGCACGACCCTGCCCAAGGTCCTGCGCGCGCTCAAGGAGCTGGTCCATCCGATCCGTGTCCCGGAGGAGATCGCCGAGCGCGCCCGAGGCGCTCTGGCGCGCATGCTCGCGCTCGCGTGAACATCCGCCTCACGGGATGAGGGTATTATCAATCAACCGAGCCGAACCGACTCGCGCGGCGACGAGCACGAGGACGGGGCCTTCGATCCGCTCCACTTCTTCCAACGTCTCCGGATGCGCCAGGCTCACATAATCGAGCGTCACTCCGGGCGCCGCACACAAATATTCCCGCAGGCGCCGCCGCACCTCGGCGGCCTCCCGCATCCCCTCTTCGAGAATGAGACGACGCGCCAGGGCCAAGGCGCGCGAGAGCGCCCGCGCGTGCTCCCGCTCCGTGGGTGAGAGGTAGACATTGCGACTGGACAGCGCCACCCCATCCGGTTCGCGCACGATGGGGCAGGCGACGATCTCAATCGGCAGATTGAGATCGGTCGTCAGGCGTCGGATGATGCGAAGCTGCTGGGCGTCCTTCTCGCCGAAGTACGCGCGATGGGGCTGCACCAGATGAAAGAGCTTGAGGACCACCGTCGCGACGCCGCGGAAATGCCCCGGACGACTCGCCCCTTCCAGCCGTTCCGCCAATGGACCGGTCACCTCGACCCACGTGCTGAACCCCGGGGGATACATCTCCTCGACCGTGGGGACGAAGACCACATCTACGGCCTCTCGCTCCAGCAGAGCGAGATCGCGCGCCTCATCGCGGGGATAACGCTCATAATCCTCCCCCGGGCCGAACTGCGTGGGATTGACGAAGATGCTCACGACAACCGCTTCGCACTCGGCGCGAGCACGACGGATCAAGGAAAGGTGGCCTTCGTGGAGGTACCCCATCGTGGGGACGAATCCCACGCGGCCGCGCAGCGCGGCTCGCGCCTCCCGCATCTCCCTCAGCGTGCGCACGACGCGCATGGCGACGCCTCACGAAGCATCGGCCCGAGCGAGCACCTCGGCCAAAACCGTCTCGTCCATGGCGTGACTCTGCTCTGGCCCGGGGAAGACCCCCTCCTGAACCTCGCGCATATAGGCCATGACGGCTTCACGAATCGCCTCCCCCAAGCGCGCGTAGAGCTTCGTATGCTTGGGCACCAGGTCGGGATAGAGGCCGAGAAGATCATGGATCACCTGCACCTGACCATCGCACCAGGGACCGGCGCCAATGCCGATGGTCGGAATCTTCACCCGCTCGGTGATGGCGCGCGCCAGAGGAGCCGGGATCGCTTCCAGGATGAGCGCATACGCACCGGCTTCTTCCAGAGCCATCGCATCCTGAAGAAGCCGAAGCGCCGCCTCGCGGTCTCGCCCCTGAACGCGATAGCCGCCCAATTGATGGATCGCCTGAGGGGTGAGCCCCACATGCCCCATGACCGGAATGCCCGCCTGCACGAGACGACGGACGATGGGGACGATCTCACGACCGCCTTCCAGCTTCACCGATTGCGCGCCGCCCTCTTTCAGAAAGCGCCCGGCATGGCGCACAGCCTCCTCAGGACCCGTTTGGTAGCTGAGAAACGGCATGTCGGCGACGACATGAGCGCGGCGGCTGCCGCGCACAACCGCCTTCACGTGGTGAAGCATCTCCTCCACCGTGACGGGAAGCGTCGTCTCGTAACCGAGCACCACCATGCCCACACTGTCGCCGACCAGGAGAACCGGAATCCCCACGTCGTCCAACAATCGGGCCATGGAGTAATCGTAGGCGGTGAGCATGACGATCTTCTCCCCCCGCCCCTTCATGGCCTTCAGATCATGAATCGTGATGCGCGCCATGGCGGTGCCCCTCCGCTCTGCGAGCAGACCATACATTGTATCGGCTCGCTCCACCGCGAGCAATGAGCGGGCAGCAGGGACACCGCCGAAGACTCCACGCGTCTGGGGAAAATTCATGGACAACCGATGGTTCCGGCTCGCCCCTCATCGGGGCGAGCCGGAGATCATCCCATCGGAACGCCGACGTCACACGTCCAGATAGAGGTAGAACTCCATCGGATGCGGGCGCAAGCGCACGGCATCCACTTCGCGCTCGCGCTTGTATCGGATCCACCGTTCGATCAGCGCTGGGGTGAAGACATCGCCTTTGAGCAGGAATTCGTGATCGCGCTCGAGCGCTTCCAGAGCTTCCTCGAGCGAACCCGGGAGCTTCGGCACGTCCCTCAGCTCCTCCGGACTCATGTCGTAGATGTCTCGATCCAGCGGTTCGCCCGGCTCGATCCGCTGCTGAATGCCATCCAAGCCCGCCATCAACATCGCCGCGAAGGCGAGATACGGATTGCAGCTCGGATCCGGCGGCCGGAACTCCAAGCGCTTCGCCGCAGGATTGGCCGAATACATGGGGATGCGCACCGCGGCACTTCGATTCCGCCGCGAGTAGGCGAGGTTCACCGGTGCTTCAAACCCGGGCACCAACCGGCGATAACTGTTGGTTGTCGGCGCCACAAACGCCGCCAACGCCGGCCCATGTCGCAGCAACCCTCCAATGTACCAGAGCGCCTCCTGTGAGAGTCCCGCATAGCCCTCGCCCGCGAAGAGCGGACGCCCGCCCTTCCACAGCGATTGATGGCAGTGCATGCCGCTGCCATTATCCCCGAACACCGGCTTCGGCATGAACGTGGCCACTTTCCCCCGCCGCCAGGCGACCTGTCGCACGATGTACTTGAAGGCCATCACGTGATCGGCCGTCTCCACCAGCCCCCCGTAGCGAAAATCCACTTCGCCCTGCCCTCCACTGGCCACCTCATGGTGATGACACTCCACCTCGATCCCGATCTGCTGCAGCCGCCCGGCGATCTCCGTCCGCACGTCCTGCAACCGATCCACCGGCGGGATCGGCACATACCCCTCCTTCCCGCGCATGCGATAACCGCCCTCGCCCCACTCCTCGCTCCGCACCTCATAGCCGCTGCGCACACCGTCCACCTCGTACCGCACCTCATCGAAGATGAAGAATTCCACCTCCGGTCCGAAATACGCCTCATCCGCAATCCCCGTGAACCGCATGTACGCCTCCGCCCGCTTGGCGACTCCCCGCGGATCGTACTCATACCCCTGCCGCGTGATCGGATCCACAGCATCCCCGATCAAACAGAGCGTCGGCTCCTCGTAGAACGGATCCATCCAATACCATCGCGCATCTGGGACAAGCAGCATGTCGCTCTCATGAATCGCCGCCCATCCCCGAATGCTCGACCCATCGAAGCCGAAGCCCTCTTCGAAACTCTCCTCCTTCAACTGCTCGATCGGGAACGTCATATGCTGCCATTGCCCCACCAGATCCGTGAAGCGAATGTCCACATACTTCGCCCCATGCTCGCGCGCATATTCGAGAACTTTCTGTGGTGTCATAGTCTCCCTCCTCACCTTATCGAAAATATCACATGTGCGCCCGAAGACCCGAGACGCTCCCCCGAAGTCTCTCCCCTTTGACAGCGAGAGACCTCAGAAGCGATGATGCCCTTCCCTCACAAACACCGATCTCGGCCTGAGGCACTCAGGTAAGATCGAGATCACAATATCATAGTCCCTGACATCCTTGACGAACCGCCGCACCTCCTCCGCCAAGAATGCTCGGAACTCCTCCTCCGTGGGGAAACGCTCCCGAAAGTGGAGGAGGAATCGCATGATCTCCCCATACTCCTGTCTCATTGGTCGCTCCTCTCCCAGAAAGAGCTCAACCCGAACAGGTTATGCAAACAACATGCCGGAGAAGAGCGAGCAGCCCAATCGCTCTAATCCATTGAAATCGTGAGACTTCTCTAATCTCGCGACCGGATCGCGCTTTTGCCACAGATTGGCACAATGTCGTATCACTGAGCCGATCGAAATACGATTTTGGACCTCAAAAACTTCCCCTTCAGGCCGCCTCGCCTATTCAGAATTTCCTTGAAGATCCTGCAAAGCTTTCTCAATGGGCTCCGCCACCTCCGCTGTCCAAGCAGTCTCGATACAGGGTCAATATTGTTGCAAATTTATCGCTTTTTTACAAGTTCGTCTCATCGTGAACGTGCGCGTGCGAAGATCTGTTCCCGCCTCAGCCAGGAACCGGCCCCTCAGCGGGGGCGGGAGGAAACGTTCCCCCGCCCCTCGTTCCGTTACCACTCGATACGAAAGCCGAGCTGAATGAATCGAGGCGTATTGAACTGCGTCGTCAGCACGCCGAACGAAGCCGGGTCGAGCATGCTGAGCGTGGGATCGGCCAGCTCCAAGCGGTTGAAGACATTCAGCAAGTCACAGGTGAAGACCAGGCGCACACTCTCGGTGATCGTCGTCTTCTTCCCGATGGAGAGGTCCAGATTCCATCGGGGCAATCCGCGGAGCACGCCACGCCCCTGCCGCCCATCTTCACTGATGCGGATCTTTCGGAAGCTGTTGAGCACAGCTTCAGGATTGGCGAAGAGATTCAGACCCGTGCCGCCCCGCTTGGGATCACCGGCTGTGCCAACACCACCGGAACCAGCCACGCCTTTATGCACAGCGTTCGGAAAGTCGGGCTTACGAAGCGGGATCGCGCCAGCGCCCACAGAGAAGTTCAGCGGGTCGCCCCCCCAGACCTGATTGCTCTGCACGACGGTGAGCGGCAGTCCGCTATTGGCCGTGAAGATCCCGGACACGTGCCATCCGCCGATGACTTTGTCGAACCAGGTGTTGGTCATCCAGCGCTGTCCCCGCCCGAAGGGGAGCTCGTAGAATCCCAGCGCGTTCACCACATGACGGCGGTCGAAGAAAGCCGGACCGTAATCAATGTCGGGGTCATAGGACGAGGAGAACGTGCCGATGAAGTTTTGAATGAGCCCAGCCTGATCCAGAGCTTTCGAGAGCGTGTAGTTCACATCGAAGGTGAGATTGCGCGAGAAGGCCTTTCGCACGGTGAGGAAGAACGAGTGGTAGTTCGATCGGCCGCCATCGGTGCGCATCCAGAGATCGAGCACCTGCATATTGGTGATCGTCGGCTGTCCGGCGACCAGGAGCGAGGTTTGGATGAACGTCCACAGATCGTTCAGCAACCCGTCGCGGAAGGCGGCCGTCCGCGCTGTCGCGACGCGGATCGTCCCCCCAGGACCCAGGAGATTCTCGAACCAGGGCTGCGGGGTCACGCGATCTGGGGCCACGCCCGCCCGCAGTTGCTCGGCCACGGCGTCGAAGGCTTGTGCGAAGCTCTGCCGCGTCGCGCGATCGCGCATGAAGAAGGGCACGGCGCTCAGCTGCACGTTCTGGTTCAAATTCCGCCCCAGTCGTCCGGCGTATCCGAACTCGACGAGGAAGTTACCAGGCAGCTCCCTCTGGATCGTGAGATCGAGGCTGTGCGAGCGTCCGACCTTGATGTCGGGATCAACCTGGAAGGAGAGGATCTCCCCGAAGGGGATGCTCGGCACGACCGGCGGTCTCACCTCAGGGATTGTGGGGATCGGGGCCGGCCCATCCACGCCGATGCGGAAGGCGTTGGAGGGATCATTGTTCCCCGCGCAGACGCCTCCGATCCGCGGTCCTCGACAGTTGATCGTTTGCGCGAATCCGACGCCCAACAGCGGAATGACGATCGTCTGGACCGTGTTCAACCGATCGTAGACGATCCCATATCCCGCGCGGATCACCCCCTTGCGATTCCCGAAGAGGGCTCCCCCAAGGCCGCGTTCGAACGAGGGGTTCCACGCCACGGCCACGCGCGGGCCGAAGTTCGTCCGATCAACATCGAAGATGCGATCTCGCCCGGAATTGCGAATGGGCTGGAAGGCGAGCGCCGGATTGAAGATCTCCCCGCGCAGCGCGGCTTGCCGCCGCTCGGCGAAGTATTGACTCGAGGTCAGAATTCGCCCCGTGGCCTGCTCGATCAAGAAGGTCTGTCGTCCGTCCTTCTCCACGGGCGGCGTCTGCCACTGGTAGCTCGCGCCGAGTGTGAGCGTCAGTGAGGGGCGAAGGCGCCAGACGTCATTGAAGTAAAACTCATAGGCGTTGATGCGGGCATCCACCTCCAGAGGCGTTCCGATCGGGCGCGGATTCAACCTCCCGTCGCGCACGATCATGACGCCGACGTTGTCAATGATCCCGAGCGCACCGGCGTAGAGGCGATTCCATCGGGTCACATCGCCCGGCTGCAGGCAGTTTGTTCGCACCGTCTCCGAACAGCTCGGCGGGCGATGGGCGGGCGGGATCGTGACGGCTCCGGCCACGTCCAGCTCGGCCACGAGCGCGGCCAGCGACCCCACGACTTTATCATTGCGCAGGTGATAGAGCTTGAGCCGCCGGATCGAAGTCCCCATCTGCATCGTGTGCCGCCCCTTGATCCAGGTCACGTTGTCCACAAACTGCGTCACGTGATCATTGACCCCTTGCGTGCGCGCGACCTGCGCGTGCACATCAATGGGCTCGGAGACCAACCCGCCGAAGGCGGGGTGACCAGCGACCTGAAGCGCCACGTTTGTGCCGGACACTTGCGGGAACGGAGAGACGCGTTGCAGCCACCAGAAGTTGCGCTGGAAGGAGAAACGAAACTCGTTGGTCACATGCGGGGTGATCTGTCCGATCAGTCCAGCCGTGACCAACCGCGGCTGCACGGGCACCTTGGCCAGCGAGGCCGGAACGCCCTTCGTGTTCCCCTTCAAGAGCCCCCCGATATCCAATTGCGTCGGTGAGGCCGCGATCTGCCGGAAGTACCGATAGCTCGCCTCCAGGCGCCAGCGATCCGTCAGGTGATGATCCAGGCGCAGGACGGCGAAGTCGTTGGTGATCGAGGCATCGGCCACGCCTCGAAAACCGATCGTATTCAATCCATCGCCCACGGAGGGATCGTTCCCGGGCGGGAGCAGGTCCCACAGCGCCTTGACCACCGGATTCAGACCGATCCCGCGCGGGTCGCAGGGATCGGAATTCGCCGGCCCGCACAATCGCGAGGTCTTCAGATCATAGCTGACGATCTGGCCGCTCGCATCGCGGAAGCGCAGGATCCCGGCCCGCAAGGTCTCCGTCGGCACGACGCGCACGATGTCCTCGGATCGCGGGAACCGTCGTCCCTCGTAGTTGGCGAAGAAGAACGTTCGATTCCTCACGATCGGCCCTCCGGCGGAGAAGCCGAAGCGGTTATCCTTCAACTCGGGATCCTTCTGCCCCGTGCGGTTCCGCGTCCACGTGTTCGCATTCAGGTTGTCGTTCTGATGATACCAGTAGGCCGAGCCGTGGAATTCATTCGTCCCACGCTTGGTGACGAAAGCGATCTGCCCGCCCGAGCTGCGGCCGAACGTCGCATTGGGATTGGTCGTGCCCACGCGGAACTCCTCAATGCTCTCGACCGGGACGGGGATGATCGGCTCCGGCCCGCTGCTTAAGGGTTTCACCGGGTGCGTGCCCACCGTGTTATCGGTGATGTCCACGCCATCGAGGATGAACGTGTTCTGATCGCTGCGCGCGCCGGCGACCTGCCCGCCCACGTTGTCATTGACGCCCACGCCCCGATACGGCATCGTCAGCGGTTGCAGCAGGTAGATCGAGACAGCGCTGCGATTGATGTTAGGCAAGCGCAGGAGCGTTTCCCCTTTGAGGACATTCCCAACGGTTGCGTCCACGGTCTGCAACTCCACGCCGGCTCCGGCAGTGACTTCAACGGTCTCGGCGATCTCGCCGACCTCCAGTTGAAGGTTCACTGTGTATCCGCGAGCGACATCAATCTTGAGTCCGGAGATGACGGCCTGGCGGAAGCCCGGGGCCGTCGCCGTGATGCGATACACTCCTGGCGAGAGGTTCGTGACGACATATTGTCCGTTCTCGTTGGTCTTGACCGTTCGGCTCACATTGGTCGCCGTCTCGGTCACGGTGATCTCGGCGCCTGCGACGACAGCCCCCGTCGGGTCCAAGACTGTCCCGCTCAGGGTGGCCGTCGCGGCCGTCTGCCCGAGCGCGAGGCCCCGGCAGACCGAGAGCGCGAGTACGGCGATCGCGATGATGCTCCTCCTCATCGGCCACCTCCTCAGTTTGAGATTCAGCGCGCTTGAGACTATCACAATGCCCCTTCTGCAGACAAGCCCCTCAGCGCTCGCGCCCCTCTTCTCGGACGCGGCGGAAGATCAAGTCCTCGAAGAGGCCGGAGAGCTTCATCTTCAACTCACCGACCGCCCCTTCGACATCGGGGACGAAGGTCACAAAAGCCGGAGGCAGGAGGGGATCGCGCCAGCGAACCCGGAAGGTCTCATAGTGCCAATGCTCCAGATCGCCCACGCGCATCGCTCCCCATCGCAGCACGAATCGCCCCTCTTCCTCACGGACGGTCACTTCCCCATACACCTCGTTCTCGTACGTCCCCACGTACCGCGCCGGCGGCAAGGCGGGTTTCGTTCCGAGAACGCGCGCGTCTTCGATCTTCTTCATGGCCACTTGCTGTTGCTCTTGAAGCGCCTTGGCGCGCTGCTGGAAGTCGGCGCTCCAGTCCTTGGAGGGCGCCCCGAAGAAGACATCCATGATGCGGTACTTGAGCGCGTGCACCAGAAGCGTCCCATTCATATTCGTGAGGATGACGAAGCCCAGCCGCTCTTCCGGGACGAGGGCGACCAGGGCGCTCATCCCATCAATATTGCCGCCGTGCTCGACGATCTTCCGGCCTCGATAGTCGTGGAGGAACCACCCGAGCCCATAGGTCAGGAATCGCGCCTCCGGAAAGAGCGTGGAATACGGCGGCTCCGGGCGAATGATCGTCTGTGGCGTCTGCATCTCGCGCTCGGCGGCGGCGCTCCAAAGCCGTTGTCCGCGATGCGCCCCTTCGTTCAGATGCACGCGGATCCATTCGGCCATCTCCAGGACATTGGAGTTGATGGAACCCGCTGGAGCGATGTTGTCGATGTCCCGCCACGGGATCGGTCGCACGACTCCCTCGATCTTCGCATGCGGCGTTGCGACATCCGAAATATCGCGCAAGGCCTTCACGCTCGTGGTGCTCGTCGTCATTCCCAAAGGCTGGAAAATGCGCTCGCGGATGAAGTCCTCCCACGTCTTCCCAGTGACGGCGCGGATGAGCTGACCGGCGGCCAGATAGAGGATGTTCTGATACCCGAAATGGCTGCGGAACCCCCAGCGCGGTCGCAAGAACCGAAGGCGCCGAATGATCTCCTCGCGATCGAAGGCTGTGCCGTACCAGAGCAGATCGGCGCGTTCGAGTCCGCTGCGGTGCGTGACCAGATCGCGGATCGTCAGCTCGCGAGTGACATAGGGGTCGAACAGCTGAAAATGCGGAAGGTACCGGATGACCGGATCATCCCAGCGGATCTTCCCCTCCTCCACCAGCATGGCTAGCGCCGCCGTCGTGAACGCTTTCGAGGCCGAGCCGATGGCGAAGACCGTGCGTTCGGTCACCGGGGCCGACTCCCCGAGCCGCTTGACCCCATATCCCTTGGCGAGCACGAGCGCATCATCCTTGACGATGGCCAACGCCAGCCCCGGAACCTCCCATTCGCGCATCGCGCGAGCGATATACGCCTCCAGGTCCTGAAGGCCTTCCTCAGGCAGCCCCGGCCGGGCCAAACCATACCCCAATGGGCTCACACTGATGAGCAGCAGGAGGGTGACGAGGATCAACCGGATGGTTCTCATCTCACACCTCCTCGATCGGGATTTGACGAGCGCGCCTCGCTGCTTTCAGGGCCGATCCGACGCGCGCGCTCCCGAACGTCTCCGGTGCTCGTCAAACCAATTGACGATGTACAAGATCTTGGCCATGTGATGGCTTGGCCGCCGCATGATCCCATGTGGTTCTCCGGGAACGCGCACGAGCACCGTCTCGACGCCCAAGAGCTTCAGCGCCGTGAAATACTGTTCGGATTCGGACATGGGCGTGCGATAATCCTCCTCGCCCGTGATGATGAGCGTCGGCGTGCGCACGTTCTTGACGACCGACAAGAGCGATCGCCTCTCGTAATGCTGGACGTGATCCCACGGGAATCCGGGGAACCAATATTTGATGGCGAAGGCGGCGATGTCGGCCGTCAACACGAAACTATACCAATTGATCACGGGATAGGCGGCCGCCGCAGCCCGAAACCGATTCGTTCGCCCGATCACCCAACAGGTCAAGACGCCGCCACCGCTGCCACCGGTGACGAAGAGGTTCTCCGGATCCACATACCCGCGCGCGATGACGGCATCCACACCGGACATGAGATCGTAGAAATCATCGCCGGGATAGGCGTGATGAATCAGGTTGCCGAATTCCTCCCCGTAGCTCGTACTCCCGCGCGGGTTCGTATAGAGGACGACATACCCCCGCGCCGCCCACAATTGCTTCTCCACGTCGAATCGGTCGCCGTAGTTGGCGAACGGCCCGCCGTGAATCTCCAGGATCAGAGGGTACTTCTTCGATGGGTCGAAGTCCGGTGGCGTGATGATCCATCCCTGGATCTTTCGCCCGTCGAGCGACGACGTGTACCAGATCTCCTCGACGCGCCCCAGCTTCTTCCGCGCGAAGAGGTCCGCGTTCAAGGCGGTGATCACCCGAAGCGTCGGATCGGCGAGCGTTCCCACGGCGATATCACCCGGCACATCCGGACGCGTGTAGGTCACGGCGAAAGCACCATTCTTCGCTACGCTGAAAGCCCCGCCCATGCTGTAGGCGAGCTCTCCGCTCCCGATATGGGTCGCGAGCGTCCGGAAAGTCCCGTCCAATGTATAGAGACCGAGTTTCGTCGTACCCTGATCATCGTAGAGGAAGAGAAGGCCACGACCATCCGGGGTCCAACAGGGTCGCACGACATCGCGATCGAGCGCAGTCGAGAGCACGCGCGAACCACTCCCATCTCGATTCATCACGTAGAGGCGCGTCACCTGATACCCTTGATAGGCGTCATCGAAGCCGACGTACGCGATGAACCGCCCATCGGGTGAGATCGCCGGAGCGTTGTCCGGTCCCCGGCGGTTGGTCAGCGCTCGAACCGAGCCATCGGCGATGGAGAACTCGTAGATCTCCGTATCGAGCGGCTCCTGCTCAAAATCTGGCCGGCGATTGGCCGAGATGAGCAACGCTCTCCCGTCAGGGGTCCACACGGCCTCGCTGGCGCGGAAGCCGACGCCACCGTGATGGAATTTCCCGCTGGAGATTTGCCGCGGCGTCCCCCCTTCCGCCGGAACGATGAACAGATGTGTGTATCCCGGTTTCAAATACCCCGCGCCGTTGAACCGATAAACAAGGCGGTCAATCACCATCGCGGGATCCGCCCACTTGGCTCCGGAAGGCGGCGACGGGAAACTCCCGATCTGTCGCGGGGGCTCCGGCACGAACATCGCGAACGAGAGGTATCGCCCATCGGGAGACCACGCGATCCCCTCCGGCGGGAACGGCACGTTGGTGATCCGCGCCACCTGTCCCGTATCCATCCACCGCACGTAGATCTGCGGCGAGCCCTCTCGATCCGAGATGTAGGCGATCCGCGTGCCATCGGGTGACCAGCGCGGCGAAGTATCCCGATGAATGCCGGTCGTCAACGGCCGATGCTCTTTCCCATCGAAGGAGACGATCCAAAGGTTGGAATACCGCTGATCCGTCATGACGTCGCTGGCCCGCCGCACGTAGACGATATACCGCCCGTCGGGCGAGATCTGGGGATCGCTGGCGTACTCCACCTCGAAAAGATCCATCGGCGTGAGCCGATCCTCCTGATCCCGCGCGATCACCGGAAGACCGCTCACAAGGGCAGCCGAAAGGAGAATCCCGATGACGCCACGACGCAGACGATGCCCTCCGATCATAGTCCTCCTCCTTGCCTCGAATCTCCCCCCCAGGGCAATGATGCCCCCTATGTGCAGGGAGCCAAGGGATATATCAGAGCTCGCGTCCACTGTCAACGCGTGCTCCCGGGGACAGCGCTCGCGCGAGACGACAGGCGTCCGCCCTGATGCGCGATGCACCCGCCCCGGACTACTCTTTGAACCGACGAGGATTGATCCCGTACTTCTTGACCTTATAGCCGAGGATGCGCTTCGTGGTATTCAACAGGCGCGCGGCGCGCGAGATATTCCCTCGGGCCGTCTTCAGGGCATCGAGGATCAAGTCCTTCTCATAGGCGGCCACGGCCTCGCTCAAGGAGAGGCGGGGGACGGTTCCCGACGCCTCCGCCGTCTGCAGCGTGGGGGGCAGGTGATGGCTGTGGATCACGCTCCCCTCGCAGACGAGCACGGCGCGTTCGATGCAGTTCTCCAATTCGCGAACATTCCCCGGCCAATGGTAGCTCATGAGCATAT
The DNA here is from genome assembly GCA_002923315.1 of bacterium HR10. Classification (GTDB taxonomy): domain Bacteria; phylum Acidobacteriota; class Blastocatellia; order HR10; family HR10; genus HR10. The sequence goes on along the minus strand of BEHM01000009.1, from coordinate 65,568 downwards.
CAATGGCGGGCGTCGAAATGCGCCGGATGTCCTTGCCATGCAAGCGGGCGTACTTCTCCAGGAAGTGATCGGCCAGAAGCGGGATGTCCGACTTCCGCTCTCGAAGTGGGGGGAGGAAGATCGTGAACACGTTCAGGCGATAATAGAGGTCCTCGCGGAATGTCCCCTCGCGCATGGCCTGCTCGAGGTCGCGATTGGTGGCGGCGATCAATCGCACATCCACTTTGATCGTCTCGGTCCCGCCGAGCCGCTCGAACTCCCGTTCCTGCAGCACGCGCAAGAGCTTGACCTGGACCGAGAGGGGGAGATCGCCGACCTCATCCAGGAAGAGCGTCCCCCGATCGGCCAGCTCGAACCGCCCCTTCTTCCGCGCGTAGGCCCCGGTGAACGCCCCCTTCTCATATCCGAACAGCTCGGCCTCGATGAGGCTCTCGGGCAGAGCGGCGCAACTGACCTTGATGAACGGTTGATCGGCCCGCAGCGAATTGTAATGGATCGCGCGCGCGATCAACTCCTTCCCCGTTCCCGACTCCCCCCGAATGAGGACGGTTGTATTCGTGCGAGCGACCTGCGCGACCTGCGCGTAGACTTCCTGCATCGGGCGGCTCGTGCCGATGATATTGCTGAAGTCGTAGCGCTCCCGCAACTCTCGGCGCAGGGCGAGGTTCTCGTCCATCAGGCGGCGCTTCTCGGCCTCGATGAGCTGATTCACCTTCACCGCCTGCGCCACCATCGAGCCGACGACGCTGAAGAACTTCGTGGCTTGATCGTAGTCGCGATCCGGGCGATAGGGGAGCACCACGCCCATGGCGCCGATCGTCTGCTGATCCACGGAGACGGGCACGCAGATGAAGGTCAGCTCCTCGCGAGAGGCTCGGAGCACGCCCGTGCGGTCCAAGAAGAGCGGCTCTTGGCTCGCCTTGGGGACGACGATGGGCTTGCCACTTTCGACGACGCGCCCGATGATCCCCTCGCCCACCCGGTAGCGACCGCGCTGTTGCGCCTCGCGCGTCAGCCCCACCGAGACCTCGATGACCACCTCCTCGCCGCTCTCCTCCAACAGGGCGATCACACCGGAGACCACGCCGTGATTCTCCTCCAGGATCTCCAGCACCCGCAGCAAAGCCTGTCGCAGGTTGAGCGTCGTCCCCAGCGTCTGGCTGATGTTGAGCAGCGTCGCCAGCTTCTGAACGTCTTGATTCACCTCGCTCCTCATGACCGCTTCACTTTTTGCGAGTGATAGCCGATTTCTCCTCGAAAAGCAAGGCTCCGACAGGCCGCGAGAACACGTGGCAGCGATTGCCAGAGCGCCGATTCATGCTAAAATTGCAGAGCGGGAGGTGAGGTTATGCACTTTGTGCCGATCGTGGTTGAGACGACCAGTCGCGGCGAACGCGCCTACGACATCTATTCTCGCCTCTTGAAGGAGCGCATCGTCTTCCTGGGCACTCCCATTGACGATCAGGTGGCCAATCTGATCATCGCGCAACTGCTCTATCTCGAGGCCGAGGACCCGGATCGGGACATCAACCTCTACATCAACAGCCCGGGGGGGTCGCTCACGGCAGGCCTCGCCATCTACGATACCATGCAATTCATCCGCCCCGACGTGGCGACGATCTGCACGGGGGAGGCGGAAGCGATCGCCGCCCTGCTGCTGGCGGCCGGAGCCCCGGGGAAGCGATATGCGCTCCCCAGCTCTCGAATCGTGATCTACCAGCCGTATATCTACGGCGTCTCCGGTCAGGCCACCGACATTCGCATCCACGCTGAAGAGTTGATGCGCCTGCGACGCCTGATCAGCTCGCTGCTGGCCAAGCATACTGGGCGCACGCTCGAACAGATCGAGCGAGACGTGGAGCGCGATTTCATCCTCACGGCCGATCAAGCCGTCGCCTACGGCCTGATTGATAAGGTCCTGCACCGGCGCGAAGTCCCTGAGGAAGAAGCCCTGTCGGTGACGCGCTCGTGATTTCGTGCTAAGATAGGGGCGCTCGTGCGGTGAGCATCTCAAGCGAGAGGAGGAGGATATGGCGAAAAAGGGACTGACGAAGGCTCAACTTGTGGGACAACTGGCGGAGAAACTCGGCGTCAACCGAGCGACCGCTCGCAGTTTCCTGGATGAATTGTCAGCGCTCGTGGCCAAAGAGGTGAAGAAAGCGGGTGTCTTCACGCTCCCGGGACTCGGCAAATTCGTCCTCTCCAAGCGGAAGGCTCGCATGGGCCGAAATCCGCGGACCGGAGAGCCCATTAAGATCCCGGCCAAGACGGTCTTGCGGTTTCGGATCGCCAAGACCCTGAAGGACTCCGTCCTGCCGGCGAAGAAATGACTTCACCCTGAATAAGGGGGGGCGGGCTCTCGGTCCGCCCCTCACTTCCATGCCACCACGCCGCTCTGCGACCCGCAAACCAATCTTCCACGACCCCCGTTTGAATCATCACAAGGCGAGCCGGTGCAGACGCAAAGCGTTCGTGACGACCGAGACCGAGCTGAATGTCATCGCCACCGCGGCGATCATCGGACTCAGCAAGAGTCCGAAGATCGGATAGAAGATGCCGGCCGCAATGGGCACGCCGAGCAGGTTATACACAAAGGCGAAGAAGAGATTCTGCCGGATGTTCCGCATCGTCGCCCGACTGAGCCGCCGAGCGCGCACGATCCCGCGCACGTCCCCTTTCACGAGCACAATGGCCGCACTCTCGATGGCGACGTCCGTCCCCGTCCCCATGGCGATGCCCACATGGGCTTCGGCGAGTGCGGGCGCATCATTCACGCCATCCCCGGCCATCGCCACGCAGCGACCTTCGGCCTTCAAACGCCGCACCACATCGGCCTTCTGCTCGGGCATCACCTCGGCGATCACCTCATCAATCCCTAATTCACGAGCCACTGCTTCGGCCGTCTGGCGATGATCGCCCGTGACCATCACAATGCGCAGTCTCTCTCGACGCAGCGCCGCAATAGCCTCGCGCGCCGATTCCTTGATGGGATCGGCGACCCCCAGCAGCCCGACGAGCTTCCTATCCACGATGACGAACAGCACCGTTTGCCCAAGGCGTCGCATGGCTTCGACTTGAGGACGCACCATATCGGCCTCGGTCTCCAGACCGAGCTCTTCGACGAGGTGCTCGTTTCCGATGGCCACCGTATGTCCATCAACCATCCCTTGCGCTCCCTGCCCTGGGAGCGATCGAAAGTCCCGCACTTCGGCCAGCGAGATCCCCTTTCGTTTGGCGGCCTCAAGCACGGCATGCGCTATGGGATGCTCACTCCCCCGCTCCAGGCTCGCGGCGAAGCGAAGCACCTCGGCCTCGGTCAACTCCGCTAACGCGACGATGGAGGTCACGTGCGGTCGCCCTTCCGTAAGCGTACCCGTCTTATCGAGGACGAGCGTGTCCACCTTCTCCAACAGCTCCAGGGCCTCGGCGTTGCGCACGAGCACGCCGGCCAGAGCGCCCCGGCCCGTCCCCACCATGATCGCCATCGGCGTGGCGAGCCCCAAAGCGCACGGACACGCGATGATCAAGACGGCGACGGCATTCACCAGCGCATGCGCCAGACGCGGCTCCGGACCCACGACGCTCCAGACCAGGAACGTGATCGCCGCCACGAAAATGACCGCGGGGACGAAGTACGCCGACACCCGATCGGCCAACTGCTGGATCGGCGCCCGACTGCGCTGCGCCTCGCTCACCAGGCGCACGATCTGCTGCAAGAGCATCTCATGACCGACGCGCTCGGCGCGCATCAGGAAGCTGCCCGTCCCGTTGACCGTCCCTCCGATGACCCAACTCCCGGGCCCCTTCTCCACCGGCATCGGTTCGCCCGTCACCATGGATTCATCCACGAAGCTCGTGCCTTCGAGCACAACGCCATCCACAGGGATGCGCTCTCCCGGACGAACCCGCAGGCGATCGCCTACACGCACGCGCTCCAGGGGAACGTCTTTCTCTCTCCCATCATCGCGAATCACCCGAGCTGTCCGTGGCGCCAAACCGAGCAAAGCTCGAATCGCGTCACCCGTCCGGCGGCGACCTCGCAATTCTAACACCTGCCCCAGCAGGACAAGCGTCGTGATGACGGCCGCCGCTTCGAAATAGACGGCGACCTCACCCTGCGGGCCGCGAAATGAGGATGGGAAAAGGCCGGGAAAGAGCGCCGCAATCACGCTGTAGAGATAAGCGGCTCCCGTGCCCATGGCGATCAACGTGAACATATTCGGTCGTCGGTGCTTCACCGACATCCACGCGCGATGGAAGAACGGCCATCCCCCCCAGAGGACGACCGGCGTGGCGAGGACGAGTTGAATCCCGTTGAGCCAGTGGGCCGGCAGGCCGCGGATTCCCCCGATCAGATCGGACATGGCCAAGAGCAGGATCGGTGCCGTCAGCACCGCGCTGATCCAAAATCGGCGGCTCATGTCCACAAGCTCCGGTTGGGGAGGCTCCTGGCCGAGCGCGAGCTTCGGCTCTAAGGCCATCCCACAGATCGGACAGGCTCCGGGTTCCCGTCGCACCACTTCCGGGTGCATCGGACACGTGTACTCCCACACCGAGGGTAAGAATGGCTCCAAAGCCATCCCACATTCCGGACACGTTCCCGGCTGCGCCTGCCGCACCCCCGCGTGCATAGGACATGCATACTCACCTTCTGCTGCGGGGGACAGCTCCGGCTCCCGGCGGAGGCGCCGAAGCGTAAGTCGTTGCTCGGCGCGACCCACGTATCGTCCTGGCTCCGCGCGGAACTTCTCCAAGCAGTGTTCGCAGCAGAAGAAGTACGTTCGCCCCTCGTATTCGAGCGAGCCCGCCGCCCGCTCCGGGCTCACCACCATCCCACATACCGGATCCGTCACCGAGGCTCCGGCTCCTGACTGCGCGCCCTTAATGTCGTGCATATGTCCTCCTCCCACTCGCTCTGGCTTCGCGCGAAGACTATATTGTCCCCCGCGCTCGATGAAAACGAAACCCCTCCCGAGCGATGCCCTCGCGGGGACACCCCATCCACAGTCAGGCGCGTCTACGCTGAGCTCCGGGCAAATTGAGACCCCTATGTCCCCACTCGCTCGACGCGCTTCACGTGGATGCCCGTGAGCCCGCCCTTACTGTAGACCGTCCCCGTCACCCTCACCTTCTCGGCGATGAAATCCTTCAGCTTCGCGTTCGGATTGGAATGATCCACGGGAAGCGAGAGGTACACCCGCCCCGTCTTCTCCTCCAAAATGCCGAGGGGAATCCCCTGCCGCACGCAATACTCGGCGCACTTGCGATGCGCTTTTCCCGTAGACCCGTGGCTGAGATAACACACCGGATCAATCACTTCTCCCACGATCGTCGTCTCGCGAGTGGTCCCCGACGGATGCGCGTGCTGAGCCCACACGCTCACGCCGACGATGAACACGATGCTGAGAAGCGACCAGATGGTCTTCATCTCCCTCCTCCAGATCAACGGGATTTCACCTTCGCTCTCAGGCGAAGGCGCTCGCCCGAACGCCCCATACGGGAACCCCTTCAGCGAAGCCCCCCGGTCGCATGAGGCGTCGTACGATAGACCCTTTCCCAGATGAAATCGTACGCCTCGTTCGACAGGCCCGTTTTCAGATCGAACACATAGGTGCGCGTGGGCCCGCCGAACTCCGGCTCATACGTTGTGACCTCGAACTGATGAGGGCCGAGCCGACCGATCCCCTGAATATCCGACCACCGCCAAAAGCGGGAATCCCGCGGCTGATCCGATGAGACGTAGGCCACGCCTTCCGGATGAAGGCGAAGCACCCCCTGGCATCCCCCGAAACGATGGCGGTGGCGTACGGCCAGCTCCTGCAGGGGCTCCCGCCAAGGGGCGGCGAGGGTCATCGCCATGGGCCGCTCAATCCTCGAGAGGAGAAACGCCCCCACCTCCGGCGAAAGCTCTCCTTCCGCAACCCGGAATCGGAAGGCGCGATCCCGCCCGAATGTCCATCGGCCGGATTCGTACGTGAGGATGATCAGCTCCGTGCGCGAGGCGACCGTGAGCATCTGAATCTCCGAGAATCGCCATCGGCGCGCATGGTGCCGGTGCGCCGTTTGATACACGATCTCCTCGCCAGTGATCACCAGCTCACCCCGGCAAGACCTCAGAGCGTGATCGTGTCGAACGGGGATGCGAAACTCCTGAGCGAGGCCGCTTCGGACCCCCGTTGCGAAGACCGAGATGAAGAAGACCCCCATCACTCTCCCCACCGTCTCCCTCCTCGTAAAGAATTCGGCGTGGCGCCGTCACCCACCCGGGCTTCCCCTCCTCTGAAGAGGAGCGCACCGAGCGTCGTCGAGCCGATGATCCCAAGAACCACAGACAGCACCTCAGGTGAGATGACGCCTCGAGAGAAGGCGAATCCCGCCAGGACCCAGCCGATCTCTCCGCCCCAAGGCATGTCGAGCGCGCGGCGACTTCTCGCCCTCGCGCGACCTTCCGAATCGCAAGGGACGTCCGTCAAGTCGCTCGATCGCATCCACCGCGCGGTGGCGAGCAGACCGAGAGCCTTCCCGATCGCTCCGCCTCCAAGAAGCGCGAGGAATTCCCCGATCCTCTGGCCGAGCGCTCGCGCATCGAGGGTCGCCCCCAACGCCAGGAAGAGCGCCCCGACCGGAAGCCGAGCCAGCCAGGGGAAAGCACCCATCGCGCTTTTGTTCCGAAAGAGCGAACGGCCAAATCGCCTCCCTCCCAGATAGGCCACGCCCATCGCCGCGAGAGGCCCGACCCGCCAGGCCGCCCATCCGTAGAAGATCGCAAACAGAATGAGGAAGCCCACAAACGCCTGGTGGCGAAGTTCGATCCCGGAACCCGCGCCGACTCTCCGCTCGACTCTCGCCCACCTCTCCACACGCATCACATACCACGCCAAGATCCGATCGGCGATTCCGACCACCAGTCCCGTCTTCACGATGTAGAGTCCGACGCCGATTGCAGCCAGATGGGCGCCGGAGCTCGACGTCCACTCCCATCCCACGGCGATGAGAACCAGAAGCGCTCCGAGAACGGCCAGCACGGATGCCGGATCGGCCGCCCTCGGCTCCTCCCTTCTCGCCCACACCGAGCCAAAGGGCGAGAGCACAAAGCTCGCCGTCGAGAGCACGCCGGCGATGGCGCAGGCCGCCGCGCCTTCGACACCGAGCGCAAGCGCCACGACCAGAAGGCTTCCCGCCCCGAAGGCGAAATGACTCGCGGCCAGACGCAAGAGCGCCCTCCATCTCCAGGACTCTCGTCCGTCGCGCGCTCCGGCGAGGAAAATGATCTGCACCAACCCCAATTCCGCCATCCCCGCGATTGCCGCGCGCGGCCAACCTCTATCGCCGACCTCCCATCCCCCCGGCAGAACAAATGGGTGAAGCCACCCCAAGCCCGTCGGCCCCAGGACGACACCGATCCCCAAGGGGAGCAGCGCGCACCACGCGGATCTCCCCGCTTGGCTCCCCGCGCCCGATCCGAAGCGAAGTCCCTCCTCCACGCGTCGGACCCCCATACCGCTCATCACGCTCCGGCTGCCCGCGCCTCCTTCTTCACGTGAAAATGCCAGCGCCACAGATCGTAGATGGCCGGATAGACCACGAGCTCCATGAGGAACGAAGTGAAGATGCCGCCGATCATCGGCGCCGCGATCCGCTTCATCACGTCCGCCCCAGCACCGGTGGACCACATGATGGGAACCAATCCCATGAACATCGTAGCCACCGTCATGAATTTCGGACGCAATCGTTTGACGGCCCCGTGCACGATGGCCTCATGCAGATGCTCCCGCGTCTTCATCATGCCCTTTGAACGCATCTCCTGATAGGCCAGATCGAGATAGAGCAGCATGAACACGCCCGTCTCAGCATCCACGCCCAATAAGGCGATCAATCCCACCCACACGGCGATGCTCAGATTGTAGTCGAGCAGATAGAGCAGCCAGATCGCGCCGACCGCCGAGAAGGGCACAGCCAGAAAGATGATGAGCGTCTTGGCCACTGAACCGGTATTGCCGTACAGCAACAGAAAGATGATGAAGAGGGTGATCGGGACCACGATCGCCAACCGCTCTTTCACGCGCTGCATGTACTCATACTGGCCACTCCAGACCAGCGTGTATCCGGGCGGCAGTGGGACCTTCTCCCGGACGAGGCGCTTGGCTTCCTCCACATACCCCCCGATATCGCGCCCGGAGACATCCACGTAGACATAGCCGCTCAATCGGCCATTCTCATCCCGGATCATCCCGGGACCGTAAGCGAGCCGGATCTCAGCGATCTGGGCGATCGGGATCTGGGCGCCTGTGGGCGTAGGCACGAGGACGCGGCTCAACCGATCGAGCGTGCTCCGGTAGTCGCGCAGGTAGCGAACGTTGACCGGATAGCGCTCCCGCCCCTCGACCGTCATGGTGATGTTCTCCCCGCCGATGGCCGACATGATGACCATCTGCGCCTGACCGATCGTGAGGCCGTAGCGGGCCAGCTCCTCGCGCTTGAGGGCGAAGTCCAGGAAGTACCCGCCGGCCGTGCGCTCGGCGAAGACGCTCGTCGTCCCGGGGACATCGCGGAGCACGCGCTCGATGTGCTCGCCGATCTCCTGGATCTTGTTCAAATCATCGCCGAGGATCTTGATGCCCACGGGCGTCCGCACGCCGGTCGTGAGCATGTCAATGCGCGCCTTGATTGGCATCGTCCAGGCATTGACGACGCCCGGCAGCTGCAGAGCTTCGTTCAATCCCCCCGGACCGTAGATCAACTCCTCGGTCGTCCGACGATCGGGCCAAATGCGCCGAAGAACCCTCTGCATCCACGGCGGCGCCCAATCGGAATACCAACGCTTCACCTTCGGCCATTGATCGGGAGGCTTGAGCACCACGACGGTCTCCACCATCGAGAAGGGCGCCGGATCCGTAGCCGTCTCCGCTCTCCCCACTTTGCCGAAGACGCGCTCCACCTCGGGGAACGACTTCAGGATCTTGTCCTGAACCTGAAGCAGCCGCGCGGCCTCGGTCACCGAGATGCCCGGCAGCGTCGTCGGCATGTAGAGGAGAACGCCCTCGTCCAAAGGCGGCATGAACTCCGAACCGAGCCGGAAGTAGATCGGGACAGTGAGCGCCACGATGAGCAGGGCGCTGGCGATCGTCGCATACGGATGGCGCAGGACGAAGTGCACGACGGGTTCATACACCCGCATCAACGGGCGGCTGATAGGATGCTTCTCCTCGCTGTGGATCTTCCCCACGAGGATGGCATTGGCCAGCCGGCAGAGCCAGCGGGGACGGAAATCGAACTCCCGCGCGCGCGTGAAGAGCAATCGAATGGCCGGATCGAGTGTGATGGCCAGGACGGCCGCGATGGCCATGGAGAAGTTCTTCGTGAAGGCGAGCGGCTTGAAGAGTCGCCCCTCCTGGGCCTCCAGAGCGAAGATGGGCATGAAGGAGACCGCGATCACCAACAGGGCGAAGAAGCTCGGCCCGCCGACCTCCTTGACGGCGGCGATGACGACATCCCGAAAATCGCCCGGCCGCCCCTCCGCCTCCCAATGCTCGAGCTTCTTGTGCGTCTGCTCGACGACGACGATGGCGGCATCCACCATGGCGCCGATGGCGATGGCGATCCCCCCCAGCGACATGATATTGGCCGTGATATTCATCGCGTACATGGGGATGAACGAGAGGATCACCGCCGTCGGGATCGTGAGGATCGGAATGAGGGCGCTCGGGATGTGCCAGAGGAAGATGAGAATGACCAGGCTCACGATCGTCAGCTCTTCGATGAGCGTCCGCTTCAAGGTCTCGATGGAGCGGAGGATCAGGTCCGACCGATCGTAGGTCGTGACGATCTTCACCCCCTCGGGCAGCGTGCGTTCGATCTCAGCCAGCCGCGCCTTCACCCGCTCGATCACCTTGAGCGCATTCTCCCCATAGCGCATGATCACGATGGCCCCGACAGTCTCCCCCTCGCCATCCAGCTCCGCGATGCCTCGCCGGATGTCCGGCCCCAGAGCGACCGTTCCCACGTGCTTCACCAGGATGGGCGCGCCCGTCTCCGGATTCACCCCCACGACGATGTTCTCCACATCGCGCACGGAACGGATATACCCTCGTCCCCGCACCATGTATTCCCGTCCGGAGAACTCGATCAATCGCCCGCCGACATCGTTGTTCCCCTCCCGAATCGCTTCCACGACCCGCTCCAGGGGGATCCGGTAGGCGAGCAATGCATTGGGATCGAGGTTCACCTGATACTGGCGGACGAAGCCCCCCACCGGGGCGACTTCGGCCACTCCTGGGACGGCCTGCAGCTCATACCGCAGGTACCAGTCCTGAATCGAACGGAGCTGCGCCAGACTGTGCTTCCCCGTCGTATCCACCAGAGCGTACTGGAAGACCCACCCGACGGCCGTCGCATCCTTGGCCAACTCCACCTGCACGCCCTCCGGAAGCCTCGGGAGGATGCTGCTCAAGTATTCCAGCGTCCGCGATCGCGCCCAATAGAGGTCCGTCCCGTCCTCGAAGATGACGTAGACGTACGAGTAGCCGAAGTCCGAGAAGCCGCGAATGTCCTTCACCCGAGGTAGCCCGAGCAACGCCGTGATGATCGGATAGGTGACCTGATCCTCGATGATGTCCGGGCTGCGATCCCACCGCGAGTAAATGATCACCTGCGTATCCGAGAGATCCGGGATCGCATCGAGCGTGATGTTCTTCATCGCATAGAGACCGAGCAAGACGGCCACGCCAACTATGAGGAGAACGAGGAACTTATGATGCGCGCAAAATTCGATGAGGCGATTGATCATACGAGCCTCCGTCCTCCGATCCGCTCACGGGCGATGTCCCGAATGTCCCCCCGGTGCCGGAGATGGACCGGGAGCCGACGCCCCTCCATGGCCACCTTGCCTCATGCCCTGCAAGGCCGACTGGAGACGGCTCTCAGAATCAATGAGAAAGTTCCCCGAGGTGACGATTCGCTCTCCGGCCTTCAAGCCCTCGAGGATGATATACCGGTTCGCCACCTTCGGCCCCACGCGAACGCGACGCGGCTCGAAATACCCGCCTTCGCGAGCGACAAAGACGATCTGCTCCGTGCCGGAATCGAGGACAGCCTCCTCCGGGACGGACAACCGCCGACCGTACTCGATTCGCAGCTCGACATTGGCGTACATGTCCGGCTTCAACACGAGTCCGGGATTGGGGAATTCCAAGCGAATCTTCAGCGTGCGCGTCATTGGGTCCAGCTGTGGATAGATATAGGCGACGCGACCGTGAAAGACCTTCCCGGGGAAATAGGGGAGCGTCATCGTCGCCTTCTGCCCGACCCGGACAAGCGGCGCCTCATATTCGTACATGTCCACCAGAACCCAGACGGTCGAGAGATCGGCGATGGTGTATAGCTCGGTCTCCGGCGTCACCCGTTGCCGCTCGAAGGCATTCCGCGCCAGGACGAATCCGGTCACCGGTGCATAGAGCGTGAGCGTGCGCAGGGGCTCACCCTGACGTTGAATCCGCTGGATCTCCTCCTCCGGAATATCCCAGAGCTCCAATCGCTTCCGACTCGCCTCGTAGAGCGAATGCGCCCCAGAAGCGATCTCGCGATACGGACTGCGGCCCAACGATTCCTTCGCCCGGAGCGCCAGCAATAGCTCCTGTTGCGTGGCGACCAGCTCCGGACTGTAGATCTCCAGAAGCGGTTGCCCCTTCCGAACGAACTTCCCCACATAATCCACATGGACCTTTTCGATCCACCCCTCGATCTTGGCATGAACGCGCGCGATCTTCGTCTCATCATAGGTGACCTTGCCTACGGTTCGGATCGTGTGAACGACCGGCTCAAAAGCCACCTCCCCATAGGTGATGCCGATGAGCTGTTGCTTGACGGGGCTGATCCGCACCGTCCCCGGAGGCAGCGCTTCCTCGTGCGCCGGCGGATGACCGGGCTCCTCCCGTTTCACGAGCGTCATCCCGCACACGGGGCATTCTCCAGGCTTCTCCGAAGTGTATTCCGGATGCATCGGACAGTAGTAGACGGCCTTCCCTGACTGCGCCTGCCCATTCAGGCCCGCTCCCCCTCCGGGCTCCACGGCCCGTCGGTGCTGGTAGTATCGAGATCCAAGACCGATCCCGATGAGCACCAGGATCAGGAGCAGACCGATCCACAGAAGGCGCGAACGAACGCCTCTGCGCTCGGAAGCTCCAACCGAGGATCCCGAAGGAGTCTCCCGAAGCGGGGCCTCATCATGCCCCTCCTTCAGAAGGGCATGAGCCTCTCGCAGCACATCCAAGGGGTCCTCTTTGCCCGAGGCCTGATCCTTCACTCGCTCTCTCTCCATCGCGCTCTCCCTCCGCATCCAGTGTCTTCCTCCCGAGAACGCCGCCTCCCGGGAGGGCTCACCGCGTCAATTCCCGCGCGATGAGCGGTTCCAATTGCGCCAACGCCTTCTGAAAGGTGACCAATTGCTCGTAATAGTTCAGTTCATAGGTCAACACGGTGATCGCATTCGTGAGGAGCGTCAAAAAGTCCACGGCCCCGACCTGATACGAGGCGATCGAAGACTCCAGGGTCAACGTCGCTTGAGGAATGATCCCTTCCTCATAGAGTCGAAGGAGTCGCTCCGCCGTCGTCGCCACCAGATATTGATCTTTGACCTGGAAGAAGAGCTGCGCCCGAATTCCTTCGTGCTCATGTCGAGCTTGAGCGAGCTCGGCGGCTGCTTCCTCGAGCGCCGGCCGCTGCCGCTTCCAGAAGTAGAGCGGGAGCTTCACGCTGAAACTGATCCCCCACATCTCCGGCATCCGGGGACGCTGGAAATACTGGAACCCGACGGCGAAATCCGGGTAGAACGTCTTCCTCGCCAGGGCGACGGCATACTGCGCGCGATCAATGTATCGTTCTTGTCGCTTGAGGTCGGGATACTGGGCCGCGGCCATGCCATACAGCTCCTGAAGCGAATAGGGCAACGCACCTTTCTTCACCTCCACGGTCCGCCCAAGGGGGGCCTCCGGAGGACGATCCAGGAGGGCATTGATGCGCGCGACCAGACGGGCGCGCTGTTGCTCTAAAAGGGTCAACCGCTCGATGAGGATCGAGATCTCCGTCTGGGCCTTGAGGACGTCCTGCTGCGCCGCCTTCCCCACTTGATAGCGAGCCTCGGCGATCTTGAGCAGTTGCTCAAGCAGACCCTTGACCCGGGTGATGATCTCGGTGGATTTCTCCACGAAATAGAGGTCGTAGTAGGCCACTTTCAGATCGGCGATCACTGTCCGCCACGTCCGCTCATACGCCCACCATTCAGCCTCCGCTTCCATGGCTGCGGCCTTCCCCTGAAGGGCGAGTTTCCCGGGGAATGGAATATCTTGCGAGAAGCTCACGATGCGCGCGCTGGAGGGATCTCCGACCTGGACGGAGAACGGGAGCAGATTCCCCATCGAAGCCACCGAGAGCATTGGCTCGGGTGGAGCTGTCATTTGCGGAATACGCGCGCGCTTCATATCGTACTGCCGCCGCGCGGCCAGGATCTCCGGATTCCTTCGCATGGCCTCAGCGATCAGCTCCTCCAACGTGACGACCGAAGATGATCCCGGCACACTCACTTCTTGCGTGGCGTCCGCCTCACCGGAGTGCGCCACCTCCTGAGCCTTCCGATCGGCCGAAGACCGATCGGGAGAGAGTCCCGCTGGGTCCGGGAATCCTCCCCAAGAGAACGCTCTCTCCGCGACGCCAGCACGACGATCGGCCGGCTGTCCTAGAGCGGGCGCGGTGAAGATGTTCGCGAAAATCCCCACGAGCGTCGCCATCCCCCACCACCGTTTCACCGATGCATGTGCGGCCCAACGCTTTCGCCACGAACCACCGAATGGACGCGAGATCCGTATCCAATAGCCTCTCCTCATTGCCCACCTCCGTGTCTTCGGGAATCAAGCCCTCACACGCGTCATCGCGTGAATGCCGCACGAGACCTCGCTCGTTCTCAGAGGAACCCCCTCAGATGGGGAGCAGTCCCTGCGGCTCAACCACAGAATCAGAGAGAAGAGGCTAAATACGCAGGACGGCGAAACGGAGATAGATCGGGAGTATTCCCGCAGAGGCATCCGGCAATGAAGCGCGGGCCATGGCCGGAGGAGAACTCCCACACGCCCCCAGCTCCGCAGAGCGCACCATCTCTCCCTCACACAGCTGCGCCGCCGGAGACCGAGAAGCCGCTTCGCCAAGAGTCCGGGTCGGGGCGGAAGAGAAGGTGCAGCACGCGCGCGCCGGTGCGCTCAAGTGAAGATCTCCTGCCATCCCGTGAGTCTCCTCACAGGTCATCGGACGCGCGAGGCGCACCGATGCGCCATGCTCCACACGATGACAACAACATACCGAGAAGGGAATCGAACAGAGAGATCGCGCGCAGAGCATCGCGGTCCGCCCCACGCCACCGAGGGCCAGAAGGAGGAGGATGGCCAGCGATGCCCGCTTCATTGCGCAGAAAGTGTACCCGTTCGCCCCTCCTTCCGTCAAGCGGTGCCCCCCTATGAGCCATCCTCACCGGAATTGCCGCCCCTTGGGCAGCACGGCTATAATGGGGGCGTCATATGCGCATCACAAAAGTCTACACGCGAACGGGCGATCAGGGAGAGACATCGCTCGTCGGAGGTCGGCGCGTGCGGAAAGACTCCGCGCGCGTCGAAGCCTATGGGGAGGTGGATGAGCTGAACTCGCTCCTCGGTGTCGTGCGCGCACACGTGAAGGACTCTCCGGTGAATCGGCTCTTGGCCGAGATTCAAAACGAGCTGTTCACGGTCGGCGCCGATCTGGCCAGTCCGCTTGAGATCAAAGCGCCGCGCATCGAGCCAGAACACGTCGCGCGCCTGGAGCGGGCGATTGATGAGTGGAACCGAACGCTCCCCCCCTTACGCGAATTCATCCTTCCGGGAGGGAGCGTGCCGGGTGCCCTGCTGCACCTGGCCCGCGCCGTCGCGCGCCGAGCGGAGCGACGCGTCGTGCGACTGGCGGCCGAAGAACCGATCAACGAGCATGTCCTCGTTTATCTGAACCGCCTCTCCGACCTCCTCTTCGTCCTGGCGCGCGCGATCAACCGCGAGGCCCATGCCGCGGAAGAGGAAGCGAGCTTCGGACCACCGCCGTCATCCTCCGGCTCCGCCTCAGCGTGAACGGAGGAGAGACGCGCTGACTGCCGGAGCTCGCCAAGAGTGCGCCCCGCGAAGATGAGCGATGAGGAACGAGCGAGCATGGATCCGCATCGGGATCGCCGTCGAGGAGGAGGGCACGTATGTGGCGGCGCTCGACCACGAAACTCTGGACGTTCTGGCCATTCACGGCGAGCGCTCGCGCGACGGTGCGGTGCCACCGATCGCGTGGAGAGATCGCGCCGAGGAGATGCGTCGCGCCCTGCGGACTCTTCTGGCCAGGGGGGGATTCCCGCCCGAGCGCGTCCTCGCGCTCTGCTTCAGCACGACTCTGGGCGTGAGAGCTGCCCTGCAGGCTCACCCTTCTCTTATCGGCCTCATCACGCTCGATTCGAAGGAGCGCGCTTCGCCCCCTTCTCTCACTGAGGCCGATCTGGAAGCGATCCCCCTGCTCTCGGGCCATGCGGTTCCCATCGCGCGTCTCGTCCTTCGCTCCTCTGATCTGGAGGGCGCGGAGGACTGGCTCGATCCCCTTCTCGCACTGCGCGCGCGCGGCGCCGAAGGTTTCGTCCTCGTCCCCACGCGCGAACGCTCCCACACTGAGTGGACGCTTCTGGAATCCCGTCCGCGATTGGGCGTGCCGATATGCAGCATTTCGGAGTTCCCCGCGGCATCAGATCCAAAGCTTCGCCTTCGAGCGGCCCTCTGCCTGGTGACTGCCCTGGCCGACGTCTTCACCATTGGCGAATTGCTTCAGGAATGCGCACGACAGGCCGGCTTCCGGGCGCCGCTCTTCATCGTCCGCAATGACGGCGGTCTCGTACCGTGGAGCCATCTGCTCCATCATCCTTCGCTCGGTCTCCTCTCCGGCCCCGTGGCTGGAATTCTCGGAGCGCTTCAGCGCGCCCGGCTTCAAGAGGGCATCCTCGTCCAGATGGGACGAAGCGTCTCGCACGTCGCGATGATTCAGCAGGGGCGCGCCTTCGAAGGGGAGGCGGAGCTCGGGAACATGCGGGTGCCGCTTCGGGCTCTCGAAATCTTCTCACTCGCTGTGGGGAGCGAGAGCCTGCTGAGTTTCCGACGCGGCATGATCGCGGGCATCGGGCCCTGGAGCGCTTCGACGCTCGCGATGGCTCCGGCCCAAAGGGCCACCGGAGAAGCCCTTGAGGGCGCGCGCGTGGTCGCCTTTCACCCGGTGCCCGGATCTTCCGAAGAGTTCCTGGCGATCGCTACACCTGACGGCCACCGCTACGCGCTCACGGTCGGCGATGCGGCACTGTGCCTGGGACTCGACGAGGCCGATGAGGAGCGAAGGGCGATCGCTCGCAAGGCCATCGAGCGGCTGGCCGTGCGATTCGCGCTCACGCCCGAAGACGCGGCCGAAGTGATCGTGGAGCGCGCGATCGGTGCGCTCGCCGATATGGTTCAAAAAGCGCTGCGCCGACACTTCCGAGATCCTGCTCCGCCACTGATCGGAATGGGAACATCGGCTCCGCTCTTGCTGCCGCTGCTGGCGCAACGGCTCGGGTTGCGGTCCACCCTCCTCGAACAGGGGGAGATGATGAGCGCTCTCGGCGCCGCCACGGCAGATCTGCGAGAGACGATCGAGCATTCGCTCGCGCACTCGGAGGAGCAAGAGCTGGAGCGCTGGCGCCAGGAAGCCGAGCGAACGCTGCTCAAGTGGGGGGCGGAACGAGCTTCGCTCCGAACGACCGTTCACCGGGATTCGGTAACGCAGCGCGCGCGCCTCACAGTGACGGGGCGCCTGAGCCCACATCCCGAGCGCCCGTCCCTGCGCGTGACGCCGGATCAACGCGCGGCCCTTGCTGCGACCGTGATGGCCATCCCAGAAGATCACGTCGAACTTGTGGCCGAGACCGAAGGATTTGAGATCTACCAAGGTCGCGCCTCGCGTCGCCGTTTCCTCCGCTGGCGCGAGACAGCACAGCCCAAACTGTGTGCCTGTGATAAAGAGGGGAACGTCGTCTTCGCTTTGGAAGAAGCGACGATCACCACAACGACGGCCGCAGAGGCCCCGGCGATACTCACGCGCCTGCTGGATCGCGAGCGCGCCGTCGCGCCTTCGACACGTCGCTACCTTCTCTCGGCGACGCACTGCCTCGATCTCACGCACGCCGCCTCTCCCGAGCAAGTGCAACGATGGACCGAGCGCATCTTGTGCGCGCTCCTGCTGACGGAGCCCGTCTTCATCGTCGAGGGCCGCTCCCGAGGATGAGATCACGCCCTCCCCGGAGCCTCCCGCGAACCCTCCATTGACAAACGCGCCACGCGCGGCTTACGATGCCCGTCTTCGCGCGAACGCCTCCGGGCAGAGGAGGGACCGAGCATGAACGATGAACGGGAAGTCATCGGCGTGGACATCGGCGGGACGAAGATCGCGACGGGCTTGGTTCGCTGCACACGCGTGGTGGAGCGCGTCGTCCTGCCCACGCTGGCGGATCGGTCCCAGGAGGACGTGCTCCGTCAAGTCTTCGCTTCCGTGGACCTCGTCCTCGAACGCGCGGGGCGTCGCGCTGAGGACATCGGCGGCATCGGCGTCGTCGCTCCAGGTCCGCTCGACCCACGAACCGGAGAGTTGCTCTATTCGCCGAATATCCCGGCTTTGCGGAATGTCCCTCTGGCGCGCCTGATGCGCGAGCGCTATGGCCGTCCGGTTCTCATCGAGAACGATGCCAATGCAGCCGGACTCGCCGAGGCCCTCTTCGGAGCCGGCGCGGGATACGAGTACGTCTTCTATGTCACCGTGAGCACCGGCATTGGAACGGGGGTCATCCTGCGCGGGAAGATCTACGGCGGGAGAACGGGAATGGCCGTCGAGGCCGGGCACGTCACCATTGATCACGAAGGCCCATTGTGCAACTGCGGCCACCGGGGATGCATCGAGGCGTTCGCCTCGGGCACCGCTATCGCACGGCGGGCTAAAGAGAAGCTGCGCGCGACGCGAGAACGTTCGCAGATTCTGGAGCTGGTCGCCGGAGACATCGAGGCGATCACGCCCATTGTCGTCGGCGAGGCCGCGCGCCGGGGCGATCCCGTGGCGCTGGAGATCGTCGAGGAGACAGCGCGCTTTCTGAGCATCTGGCTCGGCGGCATGATCAATGTCTTCGATCCTGACATCATCATCCTGGGCGGAGGTGTCTCCCAATGGGGCGACCTCCTGTTCCCCCGCTTGCGTCAGCTCACGCCCACCTATTCGATCCTGCCGCGCGCGGCAGAGATCGCCATCGTCCCCGCGCGCCTGGAAGCGGACGTCGGGATCCTCGGCGCCGCCGCGCTCTTCGCCACCGCATGAGTCCACTTCCGCACCCCCTCACAGCTTCAAGCTCACCGAGATGCCATCGCGCAAGGGGACGATCGTCGTCACCAAATCCGGCGCCGAGAAGATCAACCGATTGAACTCGCGAATGGCCGAGGTATCGGGATCGGTCTCCCCACGAGCCACGCGCCCACCCCACAGCACATTATCGGCCACCAGCAGACCGCCACGTCGAAGACGCGGCACCGCTTTCCGAAAGACGTCCGGATACTGGTGCTTGTCCACGTCATTGAAGATCAGATCGAATTCCCCCTCCACCTGATCCAGCAGTTTCAACGCATCCCCCACGAGAATCTGAACGCGATCGGCCACCCCCGCGCGCTGAAAATACCCGAGCGCTTCCCGCGCATTGGTCGGATCGCCGTCGGTGTAGTACACGATCCCATCCTCTGGGACCGCCAGGGCCAACCAGATCGTCGAATACCCGATCGCCGATCCCATCTCGAAGATTCGCCGCGCGCCGATCATGCGCGCCAATTGGTGCAGCCACCGCCCCACGATCGGCCCCACAATGGGGATGCGCCGCCGACGCGCCACTTCCTCCTGCTCGCGAAGGACGTCGAGGCGATCGGGAGCGAGAGCTTCGAGATACCGAGCGACGTCTTCATCAAGGATGCCCATAGGCTCCTCCCCCTTTATCTCTCAGAGACGAACGGAGCACGCCGCCTCGCCCCGAAGGGAGATACCTTAGACGGAGATCGCTCTCACAGCAAGGAATGAAAGGCCGTTTCGCCGGGGGGATGGCTCCTCCCCACCCTTGCTCAAGCGGAAGTCGAGCGGGCTTTCAGCCCCAGAATCCTCTCGCGCAAGGTTCGGCCCACCTGCTCAATGAGCAATTCGGCTTCCCGCCGCCGATGAGCGGTGAGGCTCGGCCGCCCGGCCTGATTCTCCAGGATCCACTCGCGAGCGAAAGTCCCATCCTGGATCTCCGCGAGAATCCGTCGCATCTCCGCCCGCACCGACTCATTGATGACACGCGGCCCCCGCGTATAATCGCCATACTCGGCCGTGTCGCTGATCGAGTAGCGCATGTAACCCAATCCCCCCTCGTAGATCAAATCCACGATCAGCTTCAGCTCGTGCAGGCACTCGAAGTAGGCGACCTCCGGCTGATACCCCGCCTCCACCAACGTCTCAAACCCCGCCTTGATCAACGCCGTCACCCCCCCGCACAGCACCGTCTGCTCTCCGAAGAGATCGGTCTCCGTCTCCTCCCGAAAGGTCGTCTCGATCACGCCAGCGCGCGTCGCCCCAATTCCTTTGGCATAGGCCAGGGCCAGCTCCTTCGCTCGTCCCGACGCATCCTGATGCACGGCCAGAAGAGCCGGAACTCCTTGCCCTTCGATGAACAACTCCCGCATCCGGTGTCCCGGCCCCTTGGGCGCCACCATCGCCACGTCCACCTCTGGCGGCGGCACGATCTGCCCATAGTGGATGTTGAACCCGTGCGCGAACAGGAGCATCTTCCCCGGCTTCAGCGCGGGCGCGATCTCCTGCGCGTAAACCGCCGGCTGCACCGGGTCCGGCACCAGGAGCATGATCACATCCCCCCGCTCAGCCGCCTCTCGCACCGGCAGCACCGTCAGCTCTTCCTGTTCCGCCTTCGCCCACGACCGACTCCCTCGGTACAACCCCACCACGACGCGTTGCCCACTATCGCGCAAGTTCAACGCGTGCGCATGCCCTTGACTCCCATAGCCCACGATTGCGATCGTCTTCCCCGCCAACACTCGCAGATCGGCATCCTTATCGTAGTAGATCGTCGCCATCGTCTCCTCCTCCTCACATATCCTGGGGAGGCCCCGCGCTCATCCCCGCGCCAGGGCCACCTTCCCCGACCGCACCACTTCGAGAATCCCATACTTCTCGAAGACCCGAATGAACGCCTCCAGTTTATCCTCATCCCCGGTCACTTCCAACACATACGAGTGCGGCGCGACGTCCACGACGCGCGCTCGGAACAGCTCCGCCTCCTTGAGCAACTCCAGCTTCTGCCCCGGCTCCTGTCGCACCTTCAACAGCAGCAGCTCCCGCTCGACCGCCTCCCGCGTGTCCACGACCGTCACCGTCACCACATCCACCAGCCGGTCCAGCAACTTCACCAACTTCTCCAACGCCACATCGTCCAAATCCACCACGATCGTCATGTGCGAGAGCGTCGGATCCTCGGTCCGCGCCACCGTCAGGCTCTCGATATTGATCCCCCGCGCGCTGAACAAGCCCGTGATCCGCGCCAACGCCCCCGGCCGATTCTCCACCCGCAGGATCAACGTCCGCAACATCTCAGGCGATCGACTCCTTGCTGTCGGCCACAGCCGTCGTCTCCAACGGCCCCAGGATCATCTCCGTGATCGCCGCTCCGGGCGGCACCATGGGATAGACATTCTCCTCCGCCGCCACCTGCACATCCAGGATCACGGGCTCGCTCGCGAGCAACGTCTGTTCCAAAAGCCCCACCAACTCCTCGGGCCGGCGCACCGTGTGCCCCCGCAACCCATAGGCCTCGGCGATCTTCGCATAATCGGGCGAGACCCGAAGATCGCTCGCCGCATATCGGCCGTTGTAGAAAATCTGCTGCCACTGCCGCACCATCCCCAGGAAGAAATTGTTCAAGATCACCACCTTCACTGGGATCCGATGCTCGGCCACCACGGCCAGCTCCTGCATCGTCATCTGAAAACTCCCATCCCCGCAGATGGCGATCACGGGCCGATCCCGTCGCGCGAACCACGCCCCAATGGCCGCCGGCAATCCGAATCCCATTGCTCCCAATCCCCCCGACGTGATCCACGTCCGCGGATGCTTGAACCGATAATACTGCGCCGCCCACATCTGATGCTGCCCCACATCGGTCGTCAGAATCGCCTCCCCTTGCGTGATCCGCGCGATCTCCTCGATCACCCACTGCGGCTTGATCACCCGCTCGTCGTATTCGTAGCGGAACGGATACGTCCGCTTCCACTCCGCGATCTGCGCCAGCCACTGCTGTCGCTTCCGCACCCACGCCGCCGTGCCATGCGTGCTCACGAGTCCCTCCATCTCTGCGTTCAAGACCGAGAGCACGCGTCGCACATCCCCCACGATCGGGATGTCCACCCGCACGTTCTTGTTGATCTCCGCCGGATCAATATCCACATGAATCTTCCGCGCCGTCGGCGCGAACTCCGAGAGCTTCCCCGTCACCCGATCATCGAATCGCACGCCCAGGGCGATCAGCAGATCGCACCGACTGATGGCCGTGTTCGCATACCAGCTCCCATGCATGCCCAGCATCCCCAACGACAACGGATGCTCCGTCGGAAATCCCCCCAACCCCATCAGCGTCGTCGCCACCGGGATGCGTCCTATCTCCGCCAACCGACGCAGCTCCTCGGCCCCATCGGAGGCGATCACCCCACCGCCCGCGTAAATGACCGGGCGCTCCGCCTCCAGGATCGCCACCGCCGCTCGCCGGATCGCTTCTCGATCGCCGTCCAGGACCGGCCGATATCCCCGCAGATGCACCTGCTCTGGGTATTCGAACTCGCATTCGCTCAGCTGTATGTCCTTGGGCAGGTCCACCAGGACAGGACCGGGCCGCCCCGTCCGCGCCAGATAGAACGCCTCCCGAATGGTGCGCGCCAAATCCTCCGTCCGCAACACCAAGTAGTTGTGCTTCGTGCACGGCCGCGTGATCCCCACCACATCCGCTTCCTGAAACGCATCGGTCCCGATCAGCGTCGAGGGCACCTGCCCCGTGAAGACCACCATCGGCACCGAATCCATGAAGGCGCTCGCGATACCGGTCACCAGATTCGTCGCCCCTGGCCCCGAAGTCGCCATCGCCACTCCCACGCGCCCCGACGCCCGCGCATATCCGTCGGCCGCGTGCGCCGCCGCTTGCTCATGCCGCATCAAGATATGTCGAATCTCCGCATCGTACAACCGATCGTAGATCGGCAGAATCGCCCCACCCGGATGCCCGAAGATCACCTCCACGCCTTCTCGCCGCAAACACTCGACGAAGATCTCCGTCCCCTTCATTCTCTTCATACCGCCCATTCTCCTTTCCCCTCGCGAGAGAGATAGTGTAGCGATCACCCCGGCATTTGTAAAATTTATTCTTTTTCTGCCGAAATCATCTCCCCTTATAGACCGCAACCACGCCTTCCCCCGAGCGACGCCCCTTTGGTACACTTTCCCCGAATCCGGAGCTGCGGAGGCCGAACATGCGCATCGTCATCGGAGCCGATCACGCCGGTTTCGAGCTGAAGCAGATGCTCGTCGCCCATCTGCGCGAGCTCGGACATGACGTGGAAGACCTGGGGACCCAGAGCGCGGATCCGGTGGATTATCCCGACTACGCCGAAGCCGTCGCCGACGCCCTCCTGCAAGGGCGAGCCGAGCGCGGCATCCTCATCTGCGGGAGCGGCGTCGGCGCCTCGGTCGCCGCCAACAAGGTGCCGGGGATTCGCGCGGGGCTGTGCCATGACACGTATTCCGCGCGCCAGGGCGTCGAACACGATGACCTCAACGTGCTCGTCCTTGGCGCGCGCGTCATCGGTCCGGAGCTGGCGAAAGAACTTGTGCGCGCGTTCCTGAACGCGCGCTTCAGCGGTGAGGAACGACATCGTCGTCGCCTGGAGAAACTCCGCCAACTCGAAGCTCGATTCCTGAGACCTCAGGGTGAGTGCGCTCGATGATCTCTCGCACGCTGATCTCGACCGAAGTCTTGCAGCAGCATGTGGACGATCCGGCCTGGGTGCTCGTGGACTGCCGGTTCGCATTGGAGGACCCCACGCGAGGCGAACGCGCGTATGAACAGGGACACATCCCGGGCGCGCTCTATGCGCACCTGGAGCGAGACCTCACGGGCCCGGTCATTCCGGGGAAGACCGGACGTCATCCGCTCCCGCCCATCGAACATCTGGTCGAACGATTCAGCGCGTGGGGGATCGCGGCGACCGTTCAGGTCGTCGCCTATGATGACAGCGGTGGCTCCGTGGCCGCGCGCCTCTGGTGGCTGCTGCGGTGGCTCGGGCACGAGGCCGTCGCCGTCCTGGATGGCGGCTGGTCGTGCTGGCGCGCCGAAGGCCGCCCGTTCCGTCGTGGGCGCGAATGGCGCTCTCCCCGCTGCTTCGTCCCCCGCCCCCGCCCGGAACTGGTGGCGAGTGTCGAGGATGTCTTGGCGGCCCTGGGCAATCCCCACATCCGGCTGATTGATTCGCGAAGCCAGGAGCGGTATCGCGGTGAGTACGAGCCGATTGATCCGGTGGCCGGCCACATCCCGGGAGCCATCTGCGCGCCTTATCTCGAAAATCTCGATGCCCGAGGCCGATTTCGCCCAGCCGCCGAGCTGCGTCAGCGCTTCGAGCGGATCTTGGGCGGTGTCCCGGCCTCGCGCGCGATCTTCTACTGCGGCTCCGGCGTGACGGCCGCACATAACCTCCTGGCGCTCGCGCACGCAGGCCTCGGC
The DNA here is from genome assembly GCA_002923315.1 of bacterium HR10. GTDB lineage: Bacteria > Acidobacteriota > Blastocatellia > HR10 > HR10 > HR10. The sequence continues at coordinate 41,660 of BEHM01000009.1, read as the reverse complement.
GAGGCCCGACTCTACGCCGGCTCTTGGAGCGAATGGATCACCGACCCCGCGCGCCCGATCGAGCGATCCGAGGACCCGAGAGCGCCCGAACCATAAGCGTCCGCAGCTCCTCCCATCCGGGGATTTGCGGAGCGGACCGGACGAACGCTACACTCACGATTCATCGGAATCTCGCGGGGAGGGGGGAAGATGAAACGAGCCGGGATCATCGCACTCGTCCTGTGGCTCTCGTTCACGACGTCCGTCATCGCGCGACAGGACGTCTCACGCCCCTTGAGTCCGGAAGATCGCGCCTGGGTCGAAGAGACGCTCCGGGAGATGACGCTGGAGGAGAAGATCGGACAGATGCTCATCCCCGCGATGTCTCCCGTCTTCATGAATCGCGAGAGCGAGGAGTTTCGCCGCATCGAGCGGAACATCGTGGACTTTCACGTTGGCGGCTACCACGCCTTCGGCGGAGATCCCGTCGCCCTGGCGGCCCTGTTGAATCGCATGCAACGACTGGCGAAGATCCCGCTTTTGATCACGGCGGATCTGGAGGGCGGACCGGGATACCAGTTTCGCGGAGCGACGCGTCTGCCGCGCGCGATGGCTCTGGGCGCGACTGGGAGCGAAGAGCTGGCGTATCGCGCCGGCCAGATCACGGCCATCGAGGGGCGCGCCATGGGAATTCACGTGAATTTCTACCCAGTCCTGGATGTCAACAACAATCCGAGAAACCCCATCATCAACATCCGATCGTTCGGCGAGGACGTCGCGCTCGTCTCGCGGCTCGGTCAAGCATACATTCGCGGCGCGCAAGAGAACGGACAACTGGCGACGGCCAAGCATTTCCCCGGCCATGGCGATACGAGCCAGGATTCGCATCTGGAGCTGCCCGTCATCACGGTCGGGCGCGATCGCCTGGAGCAGGTGGAGCTCCCCCCCTTCCGCGCGGCTATCCGCGCGGGCGTGGCGGCGATCATGACGGCTCACATCGCGCTGCCTCACCTGGAGCCGGAGCGGGGCGTACCCGCGACGCTCTCGCCCGCGATCCTCACCGGGCTCCTTCGGAGGGAGCTGGGCTTTCAGGGGCTGATCTTCACCGATGCCATGGAGATGCGGGGGATCGCCGATCACTTCACGCCGGAGGAAGCGACGCTGCGCGCCGTACGCGCCGGAGCCGATGTGATCCTCTTCCCCGTGGACATCGAGCGATCCTTCACGGCGCTCCGCCGCGCCGTCGAACGCGGCGAGATCCCCCTGGAGCGCATCGAGGCTTCGGTGCGACGGCTTCTGGAGGCGAAGGCGCGGCTCGGCCTGCACCGGAATCGGTACGTGGACCTCGACCGAATCGAAGCGATCGTCGGTCAGCACGACCATCAGCAATGGGCGCGCATGATGATCGAACGCGCGATCACACTGGTGCGCGATGAGCGCCGCGTCCTCCCGCTCTCGCTGCAGGAAGCGCAACGCGTCCTGTTGCTCACAATCCTCGACGCGCGGGAGGGATGGCGCGAAGGTCCGCCCGGAGCCGCCTTCCGCGTAGAACTCCTCAAGCGCCATCAGAATGTGGTCGAAGTGACGATTGACGAGAGGACATCGCGCGAGACGATCGAAGTCATCAAGAAACTGGCCAGTCTCTGCGACGTCATTCTGGCCAATGGCTTCATCCGCGTCGCCGCGTACAAAGGCTCCATTGATCTGACCGAGGGGCAGCTGGACCTGCTCCGCTTCCTCTCGACATTGGAGAAACCGTTCGTCTTCACCCTCTTCGGCAGCCCCTACGCGCTCTCCGTCGTCCCCGAACTGCCGACCTACATCCTGACCTACGAGTACTATCCGGAGGCCGAGCGCGCGGCGCTCCGAGCCATTCTCGGTGAGATCCCCTTCACCGGGAAACTTCCCATCAGCCTGCCCGGCGCCTATCCGATCGGACATGGCCTGACGACGACACGATGAGGAGGAACGTATGCGCCTCGGATTCATCGGACTCGGCACGATGGGACGCCCCATGGCGATGAATCTCCTCAAGGCGGGATTCCCCCTGACCGTTTATAATCGCACGGCGAGCAAGGCCCAGCCGCTCCTTGAGATGGGCGCCGCGTGGGCGCCTTCCCCAGCTGACCTCGCCGAAGCGTCCGAAGTCGTCCTCACCATGCTCTCGGACACGCCCGATGTCGAAGCCGTGCTCTTTGGTCCGGGAGGGGTCTGGGAGGGCATCCGCCCGGGGAGCACCGTGATCGAGATGAGCACGATCGCTCCGGAGGCCGCCACAGCGTTCGCGCGGCGCCTCGCCGAGCGAGGATGCGAGATGCTCGATGCCCCCGTCAGCGGCGGAGAACGTGGCGCCATCGAGGGCACGCTCGCCATTATGGTCGGAGGCCGAGAAGATACCTTCCAGCGATGCTTGCCCGTCCTTCGCGCCTTGGGGAAGACGATCATCTACACGGGACCCAGCGGAAGCGGTCAGAAGACGAAGCTCGTGAATCAGCTCATCTGCGCCCTCACCATCATCGCCGTCGTCGAAGGGGTTCACCTGGCGGAGAGCTTGGGGCTCAACCTGGAGACGACGTTCCGCGCCGTCGCTGGTGGAGCGGCCGCCTCCTGGATGCTCTCGACGCTTGTCCCGAAGATCATGCAGAACGACTTCGCGCCGGGGTTCAAGATCGCTCTTCAACAGAAAGACCTGCGCCTGGTGCGCGAAGCCATCGAGCAGATCTCGGGGCGAGCACTCGAGGATGAGCCGGAGATCTTTCCAGGAGCGGCGCTCGCCTTCCGCCTCTTCCGCGAGGCGGTCGCCGAGGGACTCGGCGAACAGGGGACGCAAGGGCTGATCGCGCTCTATCGGCGCCGCGCCCGGCTGTGAGCGTCACCGCAGGCGCCGCACGTCCGCCGAGTCACCCCGCCGTTTGGTTCACCAGGTCACTCGCTCCGAAGCCGCATAGAGCAGCGCGTTGAAGACCGTCTTGAACGTGGCGTAAGACTGTCCCCGATATTGCGGTCGGAACCCGAAGAGGATGGCGCGACCTCGACCGATCGGGACCTCGACGAGCGCGGCTTTCCCGGAGAGCCGCTCCCCACCCAGCAGCCATCCGCTCAACAGCGGATCGCCCGACGGATACCGCGCGATGGCCACCGCCGATTCCCCCATCTCGAACGCTGGTCCTTCCTCGAACCAGATCGCCGCCTCGCGGTCCATGCCGAAGGCGACCGGATGCGCGGGATCGAACTCGGCTCTCAGGATCGAACCCGGTCCATAGAACTCTCGCTCGGAAACGCCCGCGAGCACATCGCGCACAGCGGGATGAACGCTTCGCAGGAGGACCGTCGAAGCCTGATTGAACGCCACGAGGGTTCCCCCCGCCTCAGCGAAGGCGCGCAACTGCGCGAGGCCGACGTCGCCAAGCCCTCCCGTGTACTCTTCGGGCATCGTACCCGGCCGATGCCCTTCCACGATCGCGCGTGGCGCGTGATCGGGTAAGAGGAGGACATCGAAGCGCGCGCGCAAATTCCCGGCTCGCACATCGCGATCGTAGACGTTCTCATACGGGATGCCGAAGCGGTCGAAGACCCACCGCGTCCACCCCTCGTCCATCGAGGGGACATAGCTCCGATATATCCCCACGCGCGGCAGTCGCAACTCAAGAGCAGCCCCGCGCGGACGTTCGCGCGCCGCATGCACCGTGATCGAGAAGCGTCGGGCGACCTCTTCAAGAAGCGCCTCCTGTCCGGAGGGGATGAACGCCGTGCCCGGGGGAAAAGCCGACGCCTCCAGAAGCCGATACACACGCGCTCCTCGCCTGAGCAGCTCAAAGAGCGCAGCGATCTCATGATGCCCCTCCGGCCGAATCAGATACCCATGCGGAGACCGTCCGCCCACGATCCCCCCTCTCGGTTCATCCACTCGCTCCACGCGCTCCAGCTCGGCAGAGAAGGGGCGAGCGATCTCCACCACGTCCACACCCATCAGCAGCGGGAGCGTGTGTGCGGTCACGTCATAGGGGCGCTTGGGCGGTCCCCCCGGGTACTCCCGCAGATCGGGATAGTGCTGCCGCTCGAGCAACGCCTTGGCGAACGCGCCATAGGGTTGTGCCAACGGGATGACATAACTGCCGGCCGAGAACATCCGCCCGTCCGCCTGAAACGCCGCTCGCGCTCGCCAGACCTCTACGAGTCCGAAGCGCAAGGTCTCGATGAGCACGCGGGCCGCCGCCGGATCTCTCTGCTCCGCCAGGATGACGAAGGCATACGGCGGCCCCTGCCGCTCGACCGCCCGCTTCCCGACCCGATAAAAATTCCACAAGAAGTGATCCCGATGCCGCGCCGCCGTCTGCAAGAGCGAGAAGAAGGCCGAGAGCTGATAGTCCACAATATCGCGCAAGCGCCAAACGCCTCCGGGCCAGGGCTGAGGGAAATTCCAACTCGGTTGTCGCGCATCATAACCGCGTCCCCCCTGCAGCCGCTCGAAAGGGATCTCAATGGGCGAGGCGATGCGCACGCTCGCCGATTCGGTCAAGATCCGCAAGCCCCCATGATAGCACTGGTAGCACCGCGCCGGCGTCCAGAGATCGTAAATCGCATTGACGACGACCCCCGTCTTCCCTTCCGCTGTGAGATCGGCCGCTATCTTCATGCCCAACCAGTTCATCCCCTGCACGAGGATCGGGTCAATGTTCGGCTCGATCGGATCAATCCAGGGCGGCGCGAAGATGCGCGCTCCATAGGCTCCCATCTGATGGACATCGTAGACGATCTGCGGGTGCCAGGCGTTATGCACCTTCTCCACGGTGAGCTGCGTCTCCACCTGCGTGAACATGTACCAATCCCGATTGTTGTCGTGCCCCACGTACTTGTGATAGAGCCACGGCGGACTCGTCCCTTCATACGGCGTGCCGAGCGTCCGCTGATACCACTCGTAGACCATCTGATTCCCATCCGGATTGAGCGAGGGGATGAGCAGCAGGATCACATTCTCCAGGATCTCCCGCACGCGCGGCGAATCCTCAGTCACCATGCGCCACGCGAACTCAAGCGCCGTTTGCGCGCTGGCCACCTCCGTCGAATGAATATTGCAGGTGATCAAGACGACGACCTTCCCCCGCTCGATCAACGCCCGCGCTTCCGCCTCGGAGAGGCCGCGCGGATCGGCGAGCCGCTTCTGGAGCTGACGATACTCCTCCAGGTGAGCGAGCGTCTGCGGAGCCGCGATGATCGCCATGATGAAGGGGCGCCCTTCCGTCGTCAGCCCAAGCTCCACAACGCGCAGACGATCCGAGGCTTCGTCCAACCGCCGGAGATATTCGACGATCTGCGGCCAACTGGCGAGTCGGCGATCCTCCCCGATGTCGAACCCCAAATACTCTCTCGGGGAAGGAATGGCCCGCTGCGCCGGAAGCGCTCCCCCGACCGTCAAGATGATGAGCAGAAGACTCGACCAACCCCGTGCGCGTCCGAGCATACGTCTCCCCCTCCTCAAGCGTTCTCCTCACGTGTTCGTGGAAGCGGCATTGTACTCGACCCGAGGGAGAGGGGACAAGACGCGCGCCTCGCCTCGAAAGCGCACGTTCGGCGATGACGTGCGCCTCCCCCCTAAAAATCCATACAACACTCGCTCGCTCGCCCGCCGTCCCATCTGGCGGATGACAAGGGAAACGACGCCGAAAAGAGGTCACCGAGCGGAGCGCGAGAGAGCGCCCAGGTCGGCACCCTCACGGCGTCGTGCGCGAAGTGATCTTCTCTGGAGGCGAAAGACGATGAAGATGCGTACGGCGATGATGATGATCGCGTTCCTGCTGGCTCTCTCCTTCCCCTCCTCCCGGGAAGCGGCGCTCACGACCGCTTCCGAACCTCCCCAAGACCTCGCGGGCGTGAACGGTCTCGACGTTCCGAGCCTCTTTCAGACGCTCGACCTCTTCGTCCAGAATCGCGCCGTGGAGATCGGGATGACGGTGGACTCCAGTCAGGCGAAGCTCTTGCAGATCGGCGATACGCCGGTGACACTGACGCCCGCCTCGTCCTGGGATCCGCGACGCCTGGGCACGGTGGGGATCCTCGAGGCCGGGAAGGCGTTCTCCGTGCAGAATAAGACGCTGCCGGCTGGCCTCTACACGCTCGAGATCGGAGGCCATCCGCAGACGCGGCGCCTCTCCCTGAATCTCCGCGATCGGTTCGGCAATGTCGTCGCGAGCCTCCCGGCCAGCGAATACAAGTTCACGCCACTTCCGAAGCGCGCCTCGGCCACCAGCGTCGAGGCCGCGCAATCCCTGCTGGGGATCATCGGCCCCGCCATCGGGTTCAACGTCGTGCTCACCAATACGCCGCCGTTTTTCAAGATCGTCCCCTGCTTGGGGTTCGTCGTCCCCATCGGCGTCGGATTGGTGAACGTCGGATTCTGCCTCGGATGATCCGCCCCCGCGCGATGCGCCCCCTCCGGGGCGCATCGCCATCATCGGACCGGGCGAAACGTGACCTCGACCTCCAGCAGCGTCGCCCGCGCGAAGCGCAATCCTTTCTTATTCCGCCCCGCGCTCTCGATGGCGATGCGCTTCATCTCCTCCTCACTCTTGACCTCCCGATATCGCCCATTCCGATCGAGGATGAGGAAGATCGTCCCCGCCGGTTGCGCCTCCCGCTTCTTCCGGCGCGAGGAAGCCCTCGCCCCTTTCTTGCGCTTCGCGGACTGGGACTCGCTCTCCCGCGCGATGGCGAATGGCTCCGTCCGCTTCACGTCCGCGCTCTTCTCTCCTCCCATGCGTCTTCCCTCCCCGCTCCGAGAATCCTCGATGTGTGACCGGGAAGATGACCCCGTCGCGCCCGAAGGCGACGAGGATGAGAGCGAACCCGTATCCACCGCCTGCGGCGAGCTCCTCTTGCGCTTCCGCCGTCCCGAGAGGGGATACCATACCTCGGGATTGAGGATGAGGCCCTTCGCCTCCGCATAGGCGCGCACTTCCCGCTCGATGCGCTCGCGCCGATCGCTGGCCAGCGCTCCCGCCCAATCCCGACACCCGAGCGCATACGGACACCGCACGGCGCAGATCAGCACCGACTTCACTTCGCTGTAGCGATTGCAGTAGACGTACGCTCCCGTCTGCTCCACGTCGGCTCCCTCAACCCCGCACCTTGTCGCGAATCCAACACCGCGATCGCTCGCGCCGATTTATACTCGGCTGCACCCCCCTGTGTCAATCGCCGAACCCGCCCTCCCTATGGCCCGATGGGCCGATCGTGTGATATAAACAAGAGTCACTGGCGACGATCGCGCTGGGTGCAGATGGCGATGCCGTCGGTCATCGAGTTCCGAAACGTCTGGCACTCCTACGACGGCGAGCATTTCGTGCTCGAGGACATCTCGTTCTCGGTGGGGCCGGGCGAGATGACCGTCATCCTCGGGGGCTCCGGGAGCGGAAAATCAACGATCCTGCGCCTCACGCTCGGGCTCATTCGCCCCGATGATGGGGAGATCCTCATCCAGGGTCAGGAGATCACCTCCATGACCGAGCAGGAGCTTCTGAAGGTGCGTCGGAAGATCGGGATCGTCTTCCAATCCGGCGCCCTGTTCGATAGCCTGAGCGTCTATGAGAACGTCGCCTATCGGCTCCGCGAAGAAGGATGGCCGGAAGATCGGATCGAGGAAGAGGTGATGCGACAGCTCGCGTTCATCGACTTCAAGGGGGACGTCCACGCCCTCCCCGGCGAACTCTCCGGGGGCATGCGCCGCGCCGTCGCCATCGCGCGCGCGATGGTCGGCGGTCCCGAGATCCTGCTCTTCGACGAACCCACGGCCGGACTCGATCCCCCGACAGCCCGCACGCTCTGCGAGCTGGCCGCCAAGTATCGCGATCTGCAAGGCGTCAGCTCCATCTTCGTCACCCATCGCATGGATGATGTGCGCTTCCTCTCCTCGGTCCTCTATACCCGCAACGCTGCCGGAGAGATCCTCGTCCTTCATCGGGAGGACGACGCGTTCTCGCTCATCAACACGCGCTTCCTCATCCTGCGCCACCATCGCATCTACTTCAGCGGGACCGAGGAGCAGCTTCGCCGCTCGGAGGATCCCTACGTTCGGGAATTCATCGGCGCTCTGGAGGAGATCGAGGAGCAAGAGGTGTTCGAGGAGCTCATGCGCGAATGATGCGGTCGCTCTTTCTCGGTCGCCACGACATCGCTACGCAGGACACCGGCTCGGCAGGCCCCCCATCCCCTCTCGCGGATCGTCCCGTCATCGAATTCCGAGAAGTCTCCATCTCCTTCGATGATCCGCCGCGACGCGTCCTGGACCGCATCAGCTTCAAAGTCTACAAGGGCGAGATGCGCATCATCCTGGGACCAACGGGCTCCGGGAAATCCACGATCCTCCGCCTGACGATCGGGCTGCTGCGCCCCGATGAAGGACAGATCTTCCTGAACGGTCAAGAGATCACCGCCATGACCGAAGAGGAGATCTTGCAGCTCCGGCAACGGATCGGCGTCGTCTTTCAGGAAGACGCCCTCTTCACCTCATTGACAGTAGCTGAGAACGTCGCCTATCGCCTCCTCGAACAAGGATACGCGCTCGAAGACGTGGAAGACGACGTGCGACGGACGCTGCGCCTGGTGGGTTTGGAACACGCCTACGGGATGATGCCCAGCGAGCTCTCCGGAGGAATGAGTCGGCGCACGGCCATCGCCCGCGCGCTCGTGGGCGACCCGGAGATCATCCTCTACGATTCCCCCCTCTCGGGTTTAGACCCCGTGATCGGTCGGCGCATCAGCCGACTCGCCATGCGCCTGCGCGATCTTCACGGGGTCACCTCGATGTGGATCACGCAGAATATGGACGAGGTCCGATACCTGGCTTCCCACTTCTACGAGCGGACGACTGATGGCCGACTCCTCTTCCGCCGCGAAGGCGATCAATTCTGCCTGATCAATACGAAGATCCTCATGCTCGCCGAGGGACGCGTGATCTTCGACGGAGCGGACGAGCTCTTCTGGAACGCGCGCGATCCGCACATCCGGCAGTTCCTCCCCTGATTCCCACGGGGGTCATCCGACCGCCACAGTGGGTGAGGACGCGCTCTGGATCCCCACGAGCTCCTCAAATTCTCGCTGAAGCGCCGCCGAGAGCCGATCCGCGAGCTGCTGGATATACGGACGAAATTCCGCAGCGAGGGATTCGGCACTGGCGCGGATCTGTGCGCAGATGTCGTCCACGAGGTCTCGCATTCGCGCGCGCTTCTCCTCCAGTCGCACCCCATGGTCCTCGGCCAGACGCCTCACGCGCTCGCTCCACGCTGCGCGCTCCCGCTCCAGGTGCTTCCACCACACATCCAACTGCCGGAGCGCCGCCAGATACGGGGCACTGTCCCGAATGATCTGCCGAGCCAATCTCCGTCCCTTGATCCGGATCATGGCGTTGAACAGGCCGCGTCCCTCTCGCCAATGCCGCCACGCCTCGCGATAGGAATAGAAATCGAGCGATGCGCGGATCGTCCCCATCTGCAGCTCATAGGGCGTCATCTTCGCCGGCCAGATGACGGCATGCTGCGCATCGTAGAGGTGCCATTGTCCGGGCGCGATGATCTTCCCCTCCCGCGCATAGCGAGCCGTGAGCGGCGGCCCCGGGACCGGCGTCAACGCGAAGAATTGCGCCGTATCCAGATTCATCGTTTTCGCGAAGCGGAACGTCTGTTCGATCGTCTCGACCGTGTCAGCGTCCGAGCCGAGCACGAACATCCCATGCACGCGGATCCCCACCCGATGGAAGGCCTCGATCGCCGCGCGATTCTTCTCCAGGGTCGAATGCTTGTGATAGAGCCGCAACGTCTCATCGTTGACCGATTCGAGCCCGATGAAGACGCAGGCGCATCCGGTTCGCGCCATCAGGCGCAGCAGCTCCGGATCGTTGGCCGCCTCCACCCGTACCTGAGCGAACCACCGCGGGATCCGAATCCCCTCGCGCAAGAGGCGCTCCAGGATGCGCTTCACCCGCGCCCGATTCGCATTGAAGATGTCATCGCCGAAGAAGATCGGACATCGCTTCACGCCGAGCGTGTGCCGGATCAGCGCGATCGTCGTGTCATCATCCAGGAACCGGAACTGACGCCCGAAATTATCAATCACCGAACAATATTCGCACTCGAACGGACATCCGCGCGAGGTGTTCACCACCAGATGCGTGACGCCGCGCCGCTCGCCCTCCGTATACTCGGGGAACGGAAGAGCCGAGAGCTGCTCCGAGGTCAGAAAGGGCCGATTCGGCGTCAGCCGGATCTCTCCCTCGGACGTTCGATACGCAATGCCCAAGACATCGTCCAGAAAAGGGCGCTCGAGATCTTCCCGGAATCGGTCGAGCAGCTCCGGGAACGTGTGATCCCCTTCATGCCGGACGACGACGTCCGCGACCTGCAGCGCCTCTTCGGGCAGGGCCGTGGGATGCGGCCCCCCGAAGACGACCCGGATGCGCGGATTCGCCTCCTTCAACCGCCGCGCCAACTCCAGCGATTGCGGCGCCGTCCGCGTGATGGCCGAGATGCCGACGACATCCGACGAGAGCAGCCGCGCCCAATCCCCGCGATCCAAATGCCCTCGGGTCCGACGATTGTACTTGGGATTGATGGCCACCGTGTCCGTATATCCAGCCTTCTTCAGGATCGCCGTGAGCAGAGGGATGCCTCGGGCCGGATAATCGAGGAGCGAATAGACGTCCTTGGCCAATTTTCCATCAAGCGTCCCATCCACAGTCGCCGGAAGCTCGATGAGCGTGATAGCGAGGTCCTGTCGTTTTCTCCCCATGCTTCTCCTCCACGTCGAGAATGCTTCAGCGTACCAGGAATCCCCACCTCTGACAAGTCCGTTCGAGACCATCCCTCCATTCTGCTGTGGCCATGGCCTCGCTCCCCCGGGTCGAAGAACGGCTCAACGTCCGGCGAGGGGATTGACAAGCGAGGAGAGATCGCCTATAAATATGCAGCCATTTTCGAAGAATGCAGAAATTTTGCATATTATGCGGAAGCGAACGCGCCAACAGAAGGTGCTCGAGCTGATTCGGACCAAACGGTTTCGGACGCAAGCCGAGCTGGTCGAGGAGTTGCGTCGGCGGGGGATCCGCGCCACGCAATCCTCGGTCTCGCGCGATCTGGCGCGGCTCGGGGCGGTCAAGATCAACGGCTACTACACCCTGCCGCGTCTTGTGCATCCGATCGCCGGCGTTCTGGAGATCCTCGATCTCGATACGGCCGGAGATCACCTCATCGTGGTGAAGACCGAACCGGGCCAGGCTTCCCCCGTCGCTCTGAAGATTGACCATGCGAACTTCCCGGAGATCGTGGGGACGGTTGCCGGCGATGACACGGTCTTCATCGCCGTGAGGGACCGCGAAGCGCAACGCAAAGCGATCGCGCGCATCAGTCAGCTCTTCACCTTGCGACCGTCCCGGAGCGCATAAGATGCCGCTCTCGGTCATTGAGAACATGGGAGGATGGGGCATATGACGGACGCGACGATTCGAAAGGTCGTGCTCGCCTATTCGGGAGGGCTCGACACGTCAGTGATGCTCAAATGGATCAAGGACCGCTACGGATGCGAGGTCATCACCTTCACGGCTGACATCGGCCAGGGGGATGAACTGAAAGGCCTCGAGGAGAAGGCCCTCGCCACGGGCGCGAGCCGATGTTATATCGAGGACCTGCGCGAGGAGTTCGTGCGCGACTTCGTCTTCACGGCCATCAAGGCCAATGCCGTCTATGAGGGCTTCTATCTGCTGGGGACGAGCCTAGCGCGACCGCTCATCGCGAAGCGGCAGATCGAGATCGCACGGCAGGAGGGAGCAGACGCTGTCGCGCATGGGGCGACGGGGAAAGGGAACGATCAGGTGCGGTTCGAGCTGACCTACTATGCCCTCGACCCGGACATCCGCGTGATCGCCCCCTGGCGCGAGTGGGAGTTCCGATCGCGCACCGACCTGATCGAATATGCGGCGCGACATGGCATCCCCGTGAGCGCGACCCGGGAGAAGCCGTATTCGATTGATCGCAATCTCCTGCACGTCAGTTACGAGGGGGGGATTCTGGAGGACCCCTGGCGCGAGCCGCCGGAGGACATGTTCCTGCTGACGGTCTCCCCAGAACGAGCGCCCGATCGGCCGACGACGATCGAGATCACCTTTGAGGAGGGCGTGCCCGTCGCCGTCAACGGAGAATATTTGAATCCCGTGGCGCTTCTGGAGACGCTCAACGCCATTGGCGGAGAGAATGGCGTCGGGCGCGTGGACATGGTGGAGAACCGCTTCGTCGGCATGAAGTCGCGAGGGGTGTATGAGACGCCCGGGGGCACGATCCTGCACGTCGCGCATCGCGCGCTGGAGTCCATCACGCTCGATCGCGAACTCGGCCGACTCCGCGATGCGCTCCTGCCGAAGATCGCCGAGCTGATCTACTACGGCTTCTGGTACTCGCCGGAATTTCAAGCGCTGAAAGCGTTCATTGATCACACGCAGAAGAACGTGACGGGGACGGTCCGCTTGCGGCTGTACAAGGGGAACGTCATCATCCTCGGACGCAAATCGCCGTGCTCGCTGTATCGGCCGGAGTACGCTACGTTCGAAGCTGATGAGGTCTATGACCAGCGGGATGCGGCGGGCTTCATCCGATTGAACGCCCTGCGACTCCGGCTTCATGGGATGCGCGAGGCGGCCGAAGCCATCATCTCGCGATAGGAGGACTGGACGCGTGAACGAGAGAGAGCGCACGATGGAGACAGCCTGCGGACACGCTCCCGAAGATTCGGAGGCGTCGGCGATTCGACTCATGCGGGTGGATAAAATCGGATCGGCGACGGTGAATCTGCGACTCCCGCACGTGGTCCCGGTGACGAGGCGATGCGAGGCGCGCATCGGCAATGTGGTTGTCGTGCGGGTCCTCACCGAGAACGCCGCCTATAATCATCTGGAGCTCCCCACCGGGCGGTTGTGCAAGATCAATCGCCATGACGTGATCGTCGGCGTCCTCGGCCAGCGGCGCGCGCTCAAAGGTTTCGTGGGCGACGTCCCCCCGACGCTCGCCCCGGGAGACCGACTGCATATTCTGAACCTGGGGGGAGTGATCGGGCGCTGCCTGGATCATTACAACGAGCTCGGCGACGCCATCGAGGTCGAGCTGCTCGGCATGGTCGCCGATGGAGAGGGCGTGTGCTCGCCCGCCATCTTGAACATCGCGAAGAACGCCCTCCCGCCTCGCGAGCACCTGGAGCGCTCGTGCCCATTGGTCCTCGTGGCGGGGACGTGCATGAATTCGGGGAAGACGTTCGCGGCCACGCAGCTCATCAAGCACTTCACGCACGCCGGATACCGCGTCGCCGCGGCCAAGCTCACCGGCATCGCCTGCCTTCGGGATACGCTGAACATGGAGGATCACGGAGCGGTACGAACGCTCTCGTTCCTCGACTGCGGATATCCCTCGACCGTCTCCGTTCCTCATCTCCCGGCGATCGCCAAGGCGCTCATCGCCGAGCTGAACACGGTCGAGCCGGATGTGATCGTCCTGGAGCTGGGCGACGGGATCATCGGCGGATATAACGTGCATGTGCTCTTCGAGGATCCAGAGCTGATGCGGTTCACGGCGGCGACGGTCTTCTGCGCGAGCGATTTCGTCGGCGCATGGGGAGGGATACGGTTCCTCGAAGCCCAGGGCGTGCCGATCACCGTCATCTCCGGCGCCGTCACCGATAGCGCCATGGGGCGCGAGTTCATTGAGCGCGAATGGGGGATTCCGGCGGCCAACGCCCTGAGGAACGGCGAGAAACTCTACCGGCTTGTGGAGAGGAAAGTCCTCGCGGCTCGGGACGCGACGTCTCGTGCCGGACGAGCGTTCGACCTCACGGAGGGGCGATGACGATTCGGGTGGGTATCCTCGGCGGATCCGGCTACGGAGGCGGTGAACTGCTCCGACTGCTCCTCTTCCATCCTCATGTGGAGATCGCCTGGGTGACGGCTCACGAACACGCGGGGCGATCGGTCGCCGACGTCCATCCCAACCTCCGTCGGCTGACGGAGCTGCCGTTGCTCCCCATGCCGACGCCAGAATCCATCGGGCGGCTCGCCGAGGAAGTTGAGTGCATATTCCTCGCCCTGCCGCATGGGCGGAGCATGGAGCTGGTCCCGCACATCCCCAACAATGTGAAGGTGATTGATCTGGCCGGCGATTTTCGGCTGAAGGATCGCGAGGCCTTCGAGACATACTACGGGAAGCCACACCGCGCGCCGGAGCAGTTCGAGCAATTCGTGTACGGATTGACGGAGCTGCACCGCGCGGAGATCGCCCGGGCGTCACGCGTGGCCAATCCGGGATGCTTCGCGACGGCCATTCTCCTTGGGCTCGCGCCGTTAGTGGCCGCGCGGCTTTTGGTCGGCCCGGTGATCGCCGATGCCAAGACCGGATCCTCGGGCGCTGGGGCCAAGCCCCTGGAGACGACGCACCATCCGCGACGGGCCAACAGCTTCTTCGCCTACAAGCCGTTCGTCCATCAGCACCTGCCGGAGATCGCCGAGACCCTCGCGCGCCTCTCAGCAGACGGCTGGTCCGAACGCCTCCTTCTGCAAGTGCACTCGGCGCCGGTCGTGCGCGGGATCTTCGCTTCGCTCTATCTCACGCTCGCAGGGCCGATGACGGCCGAGGAGATCGGCGACCTCTTTCGCCGATTCTATGCGGAGGATTTCTTCATCCGCCTGCTGGGACCGAACGTCTCCCCGGACATCACCTGGGTGAAACACACGAACTTCTGCGACATCGGATGGGCTGTGCAAGGGACGAGAGCGATCGTCTTCACGGCCATTGACAATCTGGTCAAAGGCGCAGCCGGCCAGGCCGTGCAGAATATGAACGTGATGTTCGGCTGGGCGGAGACGACGGGCTTGACATGGCCGGGAAGCCATCCCTGAGGAGTCGACCTATGGCCATCTCGACGAAACACGCACCCACGCCGCGCGCGACGCTCAAAGGGCGGAGCTTCCTCACTACCGAGGACTTCACGCGAGAAGAGTTATCCGAGGTGCTCGATCTGGCGATCCAGTACAAGACGCTCGGGCACGGACGCCCCCTGCAGGGTCGATCCGTCGCCCTCCTCTTCTTCGACCCCTCGCTCCGCACGCGCGTCTCGATGGAGATCGCCATCCAGCAATTGGGCGGGCAGGCCGTCGTGCTCGACGTCGGGAAGGGGACTTGGGCGCTCGAGTACCGCGAGGGCGTCATCATGGATGGCGACAGGAGCGAACACATCAAGGAGGCGGCGCGCGTCCTCTCACGATATGTGGCGGCCATCGGCGTGCGCAGCTTCCCCGCTCTGCGCTCCTTCGAGGAGGAGCGGCACGATCCCGTCCTCCGCAGCTTCGCCCGCTACAGCACCGTGCCGATCATCAATATGGAATCGGCGATGTTCCACCCGCTGCAAGCGATGGCCGATGTGATGACGATTCGAGAGACCTTCGGGCTCGTGGATCAGCGCCGCGTGGTCCTCTGCTGGGCGTATCATCCGAAGCCCCTCCCGATGGCCGTCCCGAACTCGTTCGCCTTGATCGCCGCGCAATTCGGGATGGACCTGACGATCGCGTGCCCTCCCGAATACGAGCTGGATCCCGAGCTCATGGAGCGGATTCGCGAGCACGCCCGCCGCAACGGTGCCTCCGTGCGCGTCCTTCACGACCGGCGCGAAGCGTGCCGAGGCGCGGAGGTCATCTATGCCAAGAGCTGGGGCAGTCGCCATTACTACGGGCGATGGGAGGAGGAACGAAAAGTGCGCGAGCGGTATCGCGAGTGGATCGTGGACGAGGCGCTGATGCGCCTGACCGCCCAGGGCTATTTCATGCATTGCCTCCCCGTGCGGCGGAACGTGGTTGTGACCGACGCCGTTCTCGACAGCGAGCGCTCCCTCGTGATCCAACAGGCCGAGAATCGCCTCCACGTTCAGAAGGCCCTTCTCTCCATGCTTCTTTGAGAGGACGAGGATGCGCGGGGAAGGAGAGGAACGCACGATGACCTACGATCGCCTGGAGCTCCTGCGCGAAGCACTCCCGTACATCCAGAAATTCAAAGGGAAGACCTTCGTCGTGAAGTTGAGCGGGAAGGTCACCGAGGATCCGGCGACGCGGCAATCGCTGGCCGAGGAGATCGCTCTCTGTCATCAAGTGGGCATTCGGATCGTCGTCGTGCACGGCGGCGGGAATCAGGTGACGCATCTGGCCCAACGCTTGGGCGTCGAACAGCGGATCGTTCTCGGACGGCGCATCACCGATGATGAGACGCTGGAGATCGCGAAGATGATCTTCGCTGGGAAGATCAACACCGAAGTGGCGGCCGCTCTGCATCGGTCGGGACTCCCCACGGTCGGACTCACAGGCTTCGATGGCTATCTCGTCCGCGCCCGCCGCCGACAGCCTCAACGCCTGATGGATCCCGCCACAGGGCGCGAGCAGACGATCGACTACGGTCACGTCGGCGACATCGAGACCGTCAACGGCCAACTCCTGCAACTCCTTTTGGAGAACGGGTATCTCCCGGTCGTCTGCTGCCTCGCCGCCGATGATCAAGGGAACATCTTCAACATCAACGCCGACACCCTGGCGGCGGAGCTGGCCCTCGCGCTCGAAGCCGAGAAGCTCATCCTCCTGACGGATGTGGACGGGATCTTCCTCAAGAGGGACGATCCGACGACGAAGCTCTCACGCCTGACGCTCGCGCAGCTCGAGGAGCTGCTCGCCAGCGGACGGCTCACAGAAGGCATGCTCCCGAAAGCCGATGCGATCCGGCGCGTGCTCGCGCGCGGACAAACGACTGTGCACATCATCAACGGCTGTCGGCGAAACGCCCTGCTTCAAGAGATCTTCACGGATGCGGGGTCTGGAACGATGATCAGCGCCGTCTGAGCGGGCCCACGTCATCCCCCGTGAGGCCCCTGCAGGCGTTCTCGCGCTTCACAGAGGGCGAGGCGGACGCACTCCGGAGCCGTCCCGCCGATCGTCCGCTTTGAAGCCAGCGCGCGCTCGAGCGAGAGGGCGTCATAGACATCCCCTTCGATTTGAGGAGCAAACTGCTGATACTCCTCCAGCGAAAGCTCATTCAAGCCCTTCCCCTTCTCAGCGGCATAGAGGACGATGCGCCCGACGAGTTCATGAGCATGGCGGAAGGCCATGCCCTTTCGCACAAGATAGTCGGCCAGCTCGGTCGCGTTCGTGTACCCCTCGAGTGCCGCCTGAGTCATGCGTTCCGGCCGCAGCTCCACATGTCGGAGCACCACCGTCGCCACTCGCACGCAGGCGCGCACGGTATCGAGCGCATCGAAGACGGCCTCTTTATCCTCCTGCATGTCCTTGTTGTACGCCAGCGGCAGGCCCTTCATCATCGTGAGCGCGCTCATGAGATGACCGAAGACGCGCCCCGCTTTGCCCCGAATGAGCTCCAGGGCATCAGGATTCTTCTTCTGCGGCATGAGCGAGGACCCGGTGGCGACGGCATCGCCGAGCGTCAGGAATCCGAACTCCGAAGTGGCATAGAGAATGAAGTCCTCGGCCAAGCGGCTGAGGTGCATCTGCAGCAGGGCGGCGGCGAAGATGACTTCGAGGACGAAGTCGCGATCGCTCACGGCATCGAGGCTATTGCCGGCCACGCGCTCGAATCCCAGCTCCCGAGCCAACCACTCCCGATCAATAGGAAAGTTCGTCCCCGCGAGCGCTCCCGAGCCGAGAGGAAGCACATTCACCCGCGCGCGCGCAATGCGCACCCGCTCCCGATCACGCTCGAACATCTCGAAGTATGCGAGCAGATAATGCCCCCACACAATGGGTTGGGCGCGCTGCAGGTGCGTATACCCGGGGAGCGCGACGTCCGCATATCGCTCGGCCAGATCGAGCAAGGCCGTTTGCAACTGCAGCAGCTCCTCAAGCAGAAGATCACACTGTTCGCGGAGATAGAGCCGCAGATCCGTGCTGACCTGATCGTTCCGACTTCGCCCGGTGCGGAGTTTATAAGCCGTCTCCCCGATCAGCTCGGCCAGGCGCGCCTCGACGAACCCATGGACATCCTCCGCAGGGAAACGCTCCAGATAGCTGGGATCTCGTTCCGCGCGTTCGAGAATCTGTTCCAAGCCCTCGAGGATCCGCGCCTCCTCATCTTCGGAGAGCACACCCGCTCGCCGCAGAGCGCGGCAATAAGCGACGTTGGCGCGAATATCTGCGCGAAGGAGCCGGCGATCAAAAGGGAACGAGGCATTGAAGCGAGCGAACTCCGGATCCAGCGCCTCGCGGAACCGCCCTCCCCATAGCTTCTCCATTCCCGCCCCCCTCGGATCGTCGGTCAACGCCCTCGCGTCGGCGAATGGGAACAATTCACCCTTCGGATGACCGCCAGGAAGAGGGGATCACGGCTCCCCGAGGCCCAGATGCGCGCGAGATCGTGAGCCCGCAGCTCGCGACCGATGCACGCGCGATCGAGAGAGGCCTCCCCGGAGTCACCGGCCCCCTCCGCCCTGCGCGCCACCGCGACAGTCACCGCTTCCCCTCACGCCGCTGGCGGAATGCCTGCTTGGCGTCAATCACCGTTCCCGCCTGAGATGTTCGACGTCGCCCCGCTGAACGCTGCCGACGGGGACGCAGCAAATACCCCAAGCCGCGCTTCTCCAACTCGCAGAAGATGCCCGGCAAGTTCTTGTATCCGAGCATTCGCCCGAGCTTCCACGCGCTCACCTCCGGATCACTGTTGTAGAGCTTGATCGCCTCGATCAACCGCTCGCTCCGGAAATACCCGAAATGCCGCTTCACGAGCCCGCGCGCCTTCAACCGATTCAAGTGCCAATGGACGACCCAGATGGGGATGTCCAATCGCGCGGCGATCTGACGACGCGTCAGCAAGGGCTCTTCCTCCTGAAGCTGGAGGAGCCGCTTGCACAGCTGACACCGCTCGATCCAATGACCCTCCGGCGGCGTCTTGCGCTCGACGAGTTTCACCCCGAGCGCCTTCGCCTTCTTCAGGATCTGATGGACACGCTGGCGCGTCAAGCCGAAGGCACGCCCGATCTGCTCCAGCGTCGGCGCCTCCGGACTGTTGTACATCTCGATGATCTTCTGATCCCGCTCGCTCAAGCGCCGTTCGAGTTTAATGTACTCCTCCGCCACTTTCAACTGCGGGAGCGTGCGCCGCCGCCGCACTTGATCATAGGTCACCCCGAACGCGCGGATGGCATTGAGCACCGTCGCCGGGGAGCACCCGAAATGTTTCGCCACCGCCTCGACATCGCGATCGCGGCCGAGCGCGAATTTGACGATCTTCAAATATCGCTCGACCGTCGTCGGGCGGCGCGGCAGGTTCAAAGCGATTTCCTGTTTAGCGACCTTGGCGACCATTGTCTTTCCCCTCATTGTGGACTCCACCTTCTTAGATGCGATCCCTCGTCCTCGAGGTTCGCATATTCTTGACGATGCCCTCACTCCACGGGCGCGGTCCGCTTCGCGGACGTCTGTTCGCTCGGCAATCTCTCAGGTGGGCGATCTGCGCGCTATTCCGCCTCGCCTTCTCTCCAGAAGTGGTTCAGCGGACCATGTCCTCGGCCGATGGGGAACCCGTACCGGATCGCCATCGTCACATAGTGCTTCGCTCGACGAACCGCCTCCAGCAGGCCCTCCCCTCTCGCCAGATAGGCCGTGATCGCGGCCGAATACGTGCATCCAGTCCCATGCGTATTCCGCGTCGGAATGCGCTCGGCTACGACCTCGTGAAACTCCCGCCCGTCATAGAGGATGTCCACGGCCTCCGACCCGGAGTCGAGATGTCCCCCCTTGACGAGCACCGCTCGCGGCCCCAGTTCGAAGATATGTCGCGCTGCGTTCCTCATGTCCTCAAGCGATCGGATCGGCCACCCGACAAGCGCTTCCGCTTCCGGGATATTCGGTGTCACCAGGTACGCCAACGGGAGCAATCGCCGAACCAGTGCCTCCTCCGCTTCCGCGCGCAGAAGACGATCCCCCGACTTCGCCCGCATCACCGGGTCCACGACCAATCGCTCGATCCGATGTTCCCGTATCCCCTCGGCCACCGCTTCGATGATCTCCGGGCTGGAGAGCATTCCGGTCTTCGCCGCATCCGCTCCGATGTCGCACATGACCACGTCTAACTGCAGGCGGACGAAATCCGCCGGCACCTCAATCACCCCGGCTACCCGACATGTGTCCTGCGCCGTGATCGCCGTCAGCACCGAGAGCCCGTACACTCGAAGCGCCGTGAAGGTCTTCAGATCCGCCTGAATCCCCGCTCCCCCACCGGAATCCGAACCCGCAATCGTCAAGGCCTTCGCCACCATGACCTCACATTCGCTGTAAGTGTAAGTTTACCCGAAACCGCCTGAAGAGGGAAGTCCAGAAAAGCTCCGAGGCTCATCCCCCCTGTGACCTGGGGCATGAGACCCGCTTACAGGATGAGGTAATTCGGCCCACCGCCGCCTTCCGGAGGCACCCAAGTGATGATCTGATAGGGATCCATGATATCACATGTCTTACAGTGGACGCAGTTAGATGCATTGATTTGCAAGCGCTTCCGTCCATCCGGGGTCATCACCATTTCATACACATGGGCCGGGCAGAAGCGCTCGCAGGGATTCCCGTACTCGACCGGACACCGCGTGTGGCAGATGTCGAAATCGGCGATCTTGAGGTGACACGGCTGGTCCTCTTCGTGGGAGGTTCCCGAGTAATACACATCGGTCAATTTGTCAAAGGTCAGAACACCATCAGGCTTCCAATCCGAAGGCGGACATCCCGTCTGCTGCCTCCCCTGAAACTCGGCCAGCTTCCGCATCCGCGCATGCCCGGCGATGGCTGGAAGAGGATCCCGCCATCCGCGCCCTCCGGTCAGCATCTGAAGCCCGGCCTGGAGGAGCCCCGACCATAATCCGCGCTCCATCGCTTGGTGGAAATTCCGAACCCGATAGAGTTCCTCGTGAATCCAGCTCATTCGAATCAGCTCCTCGTAGCGAGCCAGCTGCCGCTCAGAGAAATCGCCCTTTCGCAAGGCTTCGTAGATCGCCTCGGCGGCCAACATCCCCGACTTCATCGCGAGGTGAATCCCCTTCAAGCGCTGCGAGTTCAAAAATCCGGCGCTGTCGCCAATCAGAAGCGCCCCGCCCACATACGGGCGGGGGATCGAATAATACCCCCCTTCGGGCAGCGCCTTCGCCCCGTACCGAATGAGCTTCCCTCCCTTCAGGATGCGCGCCACCTCCGGATGCGTCTTGAACTGTTGGAAGAGCCGGTGGGGGTCCAAGCACGGGTCCTCATAACTCAACCCGACGACCAATCCCACGCTCACAAGGCGATCCGCTCCCGCGTAGAGGAATCCCCCGCCAAAAGTTCGCGCATCCAGCGGATATCCGAGTGTGTGAATGACCGTCCCGGGGGTCACGCGTCCCGGTTCGACTTCCCATAACTCCTTGATGCCCAAGGAATAAACTTGCGGCTGCCTCCCAGCCTGCAAGCCGAAGCGCTCAATGAGGACCTTCGCCAGGGATCCCCGAACGCCCTCCCCCAGAACCGTCACCTTCGCGCGGATTTCGACGCCCGGCTCATAATTCCCTTTTGGCTGGCCGGCGCGATCCACCCCTCGATCGCCCGTGCGCACACCGACGACGATCCCATCCTCAATGAGCAACTCAGCACCGGGGAATTCCGGGAAGATGTCCACACCTGCCTGCTCAACCAAGCCAGCCAACCACCGCACCAACTGACCGAGGGAGATGATGTAGTTCCCGTGATTGCGCAGCGGTGGAGGAATGATCGGCATCGCGATCTTCCTGCGCCGCGTGAGGAACCACACCTGATCCTCAATGACCGGCGTCGAGAGGGGCGCCCCGCGCTCGATGAAGTCCGGGACCAACTCTCGAAGAGCGCGAGGATCGAGAACAGCGCCCGAGAGAATATGCGCCCCCACCTCTCGGCCCTTCTCGATGACCGCGATGTTGACATCTAATCGCCGCTCCTGAAGGCGCCCCGCTTCAACCTGCTCATTATGCCGCCGAATGAGATTCGCCAGGTGCAACGCTCCGCTCAAGCTCGCCGGCCCAGCTCCCACGAACAATACATCGAACTCAATGCGTTCGCTCATCGCCTCGCTCTCCTCCAAAGAGATCGAAAATTCTAACACAGCACGATCCGGCGGCGAAAAAGGACGGATGCGCTTGACGCCATAAGGATCATGCGCCCCGTCCGGAGAAGAGACGAAGCGACGCCCTTTTGAGGAGCACCCGGTCACTGCACGGAGAATTTGTACACCGTCGTCGTATGGTACCGGGCGCCTCGCCGGAGGACGACGGAGGGGAAATGCGGCTTATTGGGCGAATCGGGAAAATGCTGTGGCTCCAAGCAGAAGCCATACCGATGCCTATAGACCCGGCCCTCCTTCCCCGTGATCGTCCCATCGAGGAAATTCCCGGAGTAAAACTGAAGGCCGGGCTCGGTCGTCCACACTTCCAGGACACGCCCTGAACCGGGCTCGACGACGCGAGCGGCCAAGCGCAACGTGCCCGGCGGACCGCTCAAAACCCAGTTGTGATCATACCCGCGACCAAACCGCAATTGCTCATCCTCCTGCTCGATCCGAGCCCCAATGGCCGTCGGTCTGGTGAAATCAAACGGCGTCCCGCGCACGAAGCGGATCTCCCCCGTCGGAATCAGATTCGCATCAATCGGCGTGAAATACTCCGCATTGATTTGCAACAAATGCTCGAGAATATCCCGGCGGCCCTGTCCCGCCAGATTGAAGTACGAATGGTGCGTGAGGTTGACGATCGTGTCGCGATCGGTCGTGGCGACGTACTCGATTCGCAATTCGTTCTCCTCTGTCAGAAGGTACGTCACGGTGACGGAGAGATTCCCCGGATACCCTTCCTCCCCATCCCGGCTCAGGTAAGTGAGCCTCACCCCGACACCCCACGCCGACCGCACCGGTCGCGCCTTCCAGACGACCTTATCGAATCCCCTCCGCCCCCCATGAAGATGGTTCTGTCCCTCATTGAGCGTGAGTTGATACGAGACGCCGTTCAACGTGAAGCGCCCGCCCGCGATTCGATTCGCGTACCGACCGATGATGGCTCCGAAATAGGGATGCCCCTTCAGATAATCCTCCAGACGGTCAAATCCGAGGACGACGTCTTCGAGCCGACCCTGCCGGTCCGGGACGCGAAGGGCGACGACGATCCCCCCATAGTTCGTGATCTTGACCTCCATGCCCCTGGAATTGGTGAGGGTATAGAGGTCCACCACTTCTCCCTCCGGCGTCCTTCCGAAGAATTCCTTCCTCACCATCGCCGAGCCTCTTCGATCACTACCTCCCACAGGTCCCGCCAGGAGCAAAACCAGAAGAAAGACCTGGACCCGCATCGGAATGCCTCCTCGATCGCTTTCATCGCCCACGAACGCACCTTCTCAATACACGCGCCATTCGTGGATCCCAGCGCAGAAGTTCTCCTGCGCCTGGACGACGAGGCGAAGCCCATCGGTGATCACCGGATCGAACGTCGTGCGGTTATAGCGATCTCTCTCGACCCCATAGCCGCTCGGATTCCTCACCGGCTTCCACTCCCCGTTCTCCCGATAGAGCAGATGCCACGATTTCGGGACGCGGCATTCGCCGATACCCGTATCATCATACCAGTAGGCCTCAACGGCAGAGACGCGCGTCGGGGCTTCGAAATCGTACTGCACCCACTCGGTCGTCCCCTTGCGCGGCCACCAGTGGAGATACCGATTCGAGCGATCCGCCGAGCGTCGCGGCTCGCGTTGATCGTTCAAGGCCCGAGCATCGCCACCGGAGGAGCTGGCCTTCGCTCGGAAGGCGATCGTCGGACACGGCAAGGGGCGCGCCGCCGACTCCACCCGAGCGATCCAGACGGCCATCTCGCCGCGACCGCGATGAGCCCACGCATAGTACGGGATCGCCAGGAAGGGCACACGTTCTCGCTGCAATCTCCCTTGGGCATCCACGCACCGAAGGCCAATGGCTGTTCCTCGGATGGCGGAGATCCCCCCGAACAGATCCTCGTGAAATTCCGCACGCAGGGGCTCTGTATCCGGCAGGACCAAATTCACGACATGGCCTCCGGGAACATCCGGCCATTCAAGGCAATACACGATGGGTCCTCGTTGCAAAGCGACCTTTCCGATATTGTCCTCGACCTGGGGATGGCTGATCACGCGCCGCACCGGCATAGGGAGGGTCACCGTCACGACATCTCCTTCTTGCCACTTTCGGCGTAGAGTCGCATATCCGCGATCCACGGTGTAGGCGACCGAGCGCCCGTTGACCCGAATCGTGGGTCGCTCTCGGACGGTCTCGGCGAAGCGATAGAGATCGCTCGGCACAGCCTCATTGCGCGCCCAGCCAGGGATGCGCACCTGCAGAGTGGACGCGCGCCCCGGCCGCTCCGGTTCGAGGGCGAGCGCGATCTCTCCGTGCCACGGATATCTCGTCTCCTGGCGGATGAAGACCGTCTGATCCGCCATGCGAATGGTCGCGCGGCTGGACAGGAAGAGATTAACATAGAGCTGATCTCCGCGATGAGCATAGGCCAGCCCCGGGACCTGGAATAGGAATCGCGCGATATTCGGCGGACAACACGCGACGGCGAACCAGGGACTCCTCGCGTGACGACCGTCCGACTCCAAGGGATTCGGATAGAAGAACGTCTGCCCATCGAGCGAGGCGCCGGAGAGGAGCCCATTATAGAGGACACGTTCGAGCACGTCCACGTATTTGCCCTCCCCAGTGAGGAGGAACATACGGTGATTCCACAGGGCGAAAGCGATGGCCGCGCACGTCTCGCAATAAGCCGCGAGATTCGGCAACTCGTATGGCGCGCCGAATCCCTCGTGCCCTCCGGCGGCCCCGATCCCACCCGTCACATACATCTTCCGACCGACGACATCCGCCCACAGCCGGTCCAAGGCTCGCGCATACGCCGGATCGCGCAACAGAGCGACGACGTCCGCCATCGCCATGTACATATAGAGGGCGCGGACGGCGTGGCCGACGGCTTCCTCCTGCTCGATGACGGGCTTATGGTCCTGACTGTACGTCCCATAAAGCCGACGCCCGTGAGGGCGCCCGCGTTCATCGAGGAAGAATTTCGCCAGGCGGAGATACCGTTCGTCTCGCGTCACCCGATAGAGCTTGATCAATCCGATTTCGACCTCTTGATGTCCGGGGACATCACGCTTCTTGTCGGGCCCAAACACGCGATCCAAAAGATCGGCGCTCTTCAGAGCGACCTCCAGAAGCGAGCGCTTTCCCGTCGCCTGATAATGCGCCACGGCCGCTTCGAAGAGGTGGCCCAAGCAGTACAGCTCATGACTGGATCCCAGTCTCGACCAGCGCTCCGGCCCCACAGAGGCGGCGAACCGATAATTCGGCGCCATTGTTCGACGTGGGGTGAAGAGATACCCATCGGGCTCCTGCGCCGCGGCGATCTTCGCGATAAGGTCATCCAGGTATCGCGTTAACTCCGGATCGGGGTGGAGCATGAGGCTGTAGGAAGCCGCTTCGATAGACTTGTACACATCCGAATCGTTGAACCACCAACCGTCGAAGTACCCGGCCATCTTTCCGGCTGCCTTCAGGAAATTGCCGACCCGTCCGGTCACTTCGCATTGCCGCAGGATATGCGGAACGGTCGCGATCCGATTCGTCTCGATCCGCGTCTGCCAAAATCCCGGTTCCAGTTGAACGTCGGTGAATGAGACGGCCGTGATGGGATAATCGTTCGGCGGTGCGGACGAATTCGAAGACCGAGGCCAAGCCGACGAACTCATCAGAAAGACCATGAGCCAAAGGGAAAAGGATCTCATCGAAGTCCCCCTCCGAAGTCCTGAGGCCGAGCAAGCGAATGCGCACTTGCTCATGACATCGTCCCTAGGAGAGTACAAGGCGAAGCTTGACGACTGAGGCAGGAGGAAACGCATAAACCATGACGGGGGTTCGAACGGTGATCTCCTCTTCTCTCGGGACGACAAGTTGCGGCTGCTCGAATGTGTTGCACTCGTGCATGCTCCGAGCCGTCAGGATCGTCGCGCGCGCGGAGGCGATCGTCGCCCCCCGAACGAGGATCTCGGTCTCACGCGCTTCCGAGAGATGGGGATTGGTCACCGTGAGCGTCACGATATTCCCCTTCACCGAAGCTGATCCATTGAGCCCCCAGAAGAACTGCGGCCGATTCGCCCGATCGGTCCAGCTCACGCGCGGCGCGGAGAAGATCGCCCGCACGGCTTGTCCTTCCTGATGGTCGGCGTACATGGCGAAGACGTAGTAGGTCGGCGTTCGGACGAACTTCTCCTCGTGCGCCAGAAAGAGCGAGTGGAGGCAATTGATGAGCTGCGCGATGTTCGCCATCCCGACCTTGTCCGCATGCCGATTGAATGTGTCCAACGTCAGTCCCGCGACCACAGCATCTCGAATCGTGGATTGCTGGCCGAAGAGATGCGTCGGATGGATATTCGTCGTCATGCGATACCACGCCCCCCATTCGTCCACGACCAGTCGGACGCGACGCTCGCGATCCATCTCCCCCATCACCTGCCAATGAGCGGTGATGAGCGATTCCATGCGATCGGCGCTCTGCAGCAACTCATACCATCCCGTGGCATCGTAGTTGATGGCTTCCCCTCCGGAGAAGCTCGAATAGTGATGCAACGCCCATCCCCAGAGCCGATCGAAGGCGCGGCGCTCAGCGATCTTCGCGAAGAACCGGCGCGTCCACTCCAGGTCCCGACCACTCGGCCCGGCGGCGATGAAGCGCAGCCCAACACCATAATCAGGCACGGCCCAGGTGGTGAAGCGACGAAATTCAGCTGCGTATTCTTCCGGCGTGAAGTTCCCCCCGCACCCCCATGACTCGTTGCCCACGCCCCAGTAGCGGACGTTGAACGGCTCACGATCTCCGTGAGCGGCCCGCACGTCCGCCCACGTGGTGCTGCCGGCCGGCGAGTTGCAGTACTCGATCCACTGGTGGAAGACGCTGGCCGGTAGCGTCCGCACGTTCGCCGCGATGTAGGGTTGGGCGCCGATCAACCGGCAGAAGCGGATGAATTCGTGCGTGCCGAAGTGATTCGGCTCATATCTCTGCGGGACGATGCCCACATCCCGCCATTCGCGATTGTCCACCCAGAAGTTCGTTCGACGCGGACGCTTCTCGCGCGGCCCGATCCCATCGCGCCAATCATACGCATCGGCGAAGCACCCACCCGGCCAGCGCACAACGCCCGGCTTGATCTCGCGCATCGCCTCCACCAGAGCCTTGCGAATGCCTCCGATATTGGGAATCCGCGAGTCCTCTCCGACCCAAACGCCATCATAAATCACGCCGCCCAGGTGCTCGATGAAGTGCCCGTAGATCTCCGGAGCAATGCGAGCGATCGGCTCGTTCAACAGGACCTCGATCCGGGAATCCACCGCCGACGGCGCCCCCCACAAGGCCGCCCTGTGCCGATCGAAACGCGAAGGACGCAGAAGCGCGAACACGGCCCCGGTGACCGCCGATCCGAGAAATGCGCGACGCGTATACCCCCTTCGTCCCATCGCCCGCTCGTGGAAGAGAGACATGGAGCGGGGAGACCTCCCGGAAGAAGTCTCCTCCGCTCCTCTCCGCGCGTCAGAACAGGACTTTCAAAGCAAGCTGGATGTCGCGAGGATCTCCCGCACCGGTGGAGCGCCCAAAGAGCGGGCTATTCAAATCCGCCACGGGCGTCCCCAGATTCACACGATTGAAGGCGTTGAAGAACTCGGCGCGGAATTGGACCGTCGCCGTCTCCGTCACCCGGAAGTTCTTGAAGAGCGAGATATCCGTGCTCGCATACCACGGACCGCGGAACGTGTTCCGCCCGAGGTTCCCCAAGGTCCCCGGAGCTGGCAACGGGAAGTCCGCGGCGGTGAAGATCCCCCGCAAGAAATCGCTGCGGCTCAGATCGCGTTTGGTATTCCCCCAACTCGGCGTATTCGGCCGATCGCCCGTCTGGCCATCCGCATTGAAGTCACCCCGGGGATATGGCGCTCCGTGAAAAACGCTGAACGGCGCGCCCGATTGAATCTGCGTGATCGCATTGAGCTGCCACCCGCCGATGATGTGCCGCAGCACAGGACGCTCCCGCCAGAACGGGATCTCCCAGATGAGGTTGAGCGAGAACTTCTTCCCGCGATGGAACCCGGTGACCGAGCGATCCAAGTCGCGCCGCGTCACCTCCATGGCCGCGCCCGGCGTCTCCAAAGCCTTCCCGAAGGTGAAGGCGGCTTGGAACGCGAAGCCTTGACTGTACCGCCGGCTCACCTGAATGGTCCCGCCATGGAAGCTGGAGCTGGCCGCCGTCTCGCCCAGGCTGATGCTGCCGAAGCTCGGGTTCAACCGATCCAATCGGCCATCGAGCAGGTCTCCGGCGAAGCGGTTATAGTTCTCGCCACCCGGCCCGTCGCCCGTATGGAGGTGTCGCCCCACCGAGCCGATGTAGTTGATCTCCGCCACCAGCCCACCGGGCAACTCGCGCTGGATGCCGAGGAACCAGTTCTGCGCGTACGGCGTCGTGATGTTGGGATCCACGACCCTCAAGTTCACCCGTGTGCCGCGAATGCCCCCGCGCTCGTCCAAACCGCGCGCGAGCGCCGGATTGGGTGGATACTTCGGCCCCAGCGTATACACGATCGGGGGAGCTCCCGGCGTGCGCACATCCGTCGAGGCCGCGGCGAATCGTGGCGGATTCATCTTCTCATCGGTGTAGATGGTGTTGTTGAGCCGGTTATAGGAGATCCCAGTCCCGCCTCGAATCACGAGCTTCCCTCTCCCGGAGACGTCCCACGCGAACCCGAAGCGCGGCGCGAAGTTGTTGTTGTCCGACTTGAAGAGCTGATCCACGTAGGCCATGCGCGCATTGGCGATCCGCTCGAAGACGTTCCGCCCCGGCGCATAGATGATGTTCTGGAACTTCCACCCGACTTTGCTCGGCGTGCCGAAGTTCTCGTATCGCAACCCGATGTTCAGCGTGAAGTTCCGCCGCACTTTCCAATCATCCTGGATGAACGCGGCGAACTCGAAGTTGCGATAGCCCGCCGAGATCCCCGTCGCCAATCCCGTCATAGGATCCACGGCGCGCAGCTCGGTCAAGGGCTCATCGTTGGCGAAGTTCAGGATGCTGTTGAACGTATAGTTCGGCCGCTCCCAGTGATGGAAGTCGTGATTGTCCTGCACGCGACGAATCTCGAAGCCTGTCTTCAATCCATGATTCCCCCGGTTCATCGTGAGCGTGTCTTTGTACTCGAAGACGTTCTGCGCGAAGCGAATCGGCATCCAGAACGCGGTGCCGAATCCGGCGCCCAATCCGGAGATCGTGATCGTCGGCGACTCCGGATTCAAATCCGGCGCGCGACCGTGCATGCGCAGGTACCCGAAGCTGAATTCATTCACCGTACGTGGAGAGATGATGTGCGTGTAGGCGAGATTGAGGAACTGGTTCCGATGCGGGAAGGGTTGTCGGAACTTCGGTCGCACCGCGACGTCCACAGGATCGAGCTTCGTCCGGTAGTACGTGCCGCGCAGTCGCCCGTTGCCCCCGAAGAGGAGATGGTCAATCCGAATGTTGAACTGATCGCCATTGCGCACGCCAGAGGGAGCGACGGTGACGCTCCCGACATCCGGGATCCCATCGGGAGGACCGATCTGCGTGGCTCCGGGGACCGGACTCCCCAAGTCGCGCAAACCGGTCGTCGGATACGCCAACGGCGGGAAGTTCTTCAACAGATACGCCGCGATCGAATTAGGACGTGTCCGCAGGACGAAGTCCACGAACTCCTTCGTCTCCACCGTCGTCACGAACGCTTGACCGGTCGCCGCCCGAAGTCCCTCATATGAGGTGAAGAAGAACGTCTTATCCCGACGGATCGGACCTCCGAGGCTGTAGCCGAAATCGTTCCGCCGGAATTCAGGGGCGACGCGCTGTCGCTCCTCCTTGGTCGCATCTCGGCGGAGCGCGCCGCGCGCGAAGATGTTCAGAGCGCGAAGGTTGTCGTTGCGGTGGAAGAAGAAGACCGACCCATGGAACTCGTTGGTGCCCGACTTGGTGACGATGCTGATGATGGCGCCCGAATTCCGCCCATACTCGGCCGAGGGGTTGTTGGTGATCACCTGGAACTCCTGCACCGACTCGACATTGGGGATCATGAGCACCGTCCCCCCCCAGGGATTCCCATTGATGCTGGCTCCATCGAGCGAGGCGTTATTTCCGGATCCCCGCTGACCGTTCGCGTTGATGCCGATCCCGTATTCCGGCGTCAGGAAGTCGGCGCCCGTCGCCAATCCCGTGATCCCCGGCTGCAGCGCGGCCAGTTGGAAGACATTTCGAAGCTGAAGCGGCAGATCCACGATCTTCTTCCGCTCGACGACGGCCGAGACATCCGCCTTCTCCGTCTGAAGCTGCGCCAGTCCCGCCGTCACCTCGATGACTTCCTCCAATACGCCTGGCTCCAGCTCGAAATTCACGCCCAGGGTCGCGCCGACGAACAGGACGACATCGGTGCGCACGGCCCTTCGGAATCCCTTGGCCTCCACCGTTACGTCATAGCGCCCCGGGGGAAGGTTCACGATCCGGTAGAATCCGCTCTCATTGGAGAGAACCGTTCGCGTCTCTCCGGTATCTTTGTTCGTCGCCGTCACGGTCGCACCCGGAACTAAGGCCCCCGTGGGATCAACGATCGTCCCCTGAATGGTCCCCAGTTGCTGTTGGGCGCGAACGCTCCCTGGCATCACATTCCCAAATAGAAGGACAATGACGCCTATGGCGAAGGCACATCTCAGTGACGTCCGCATCTTGCGACCTCCTTGTTGGCTTGGCATTCCCATACGCTGACCCCTCACCACTATGCCGCGCCCGCGAGCTGATTGTCTTGAACGCTCTTAGGGTCATTGAACAGGATTAGGGTGAGGCCCTGCGGGATCAATGAGGCCCGGCCTCCTTCGCCGGAGGACCGGACCTCCAGTCCTCAGGGCTAAAAGCTGAGCGTGGCTCGCAGGTTGATGGTGCGGTTCCCCGTCGGAGCCCCGACGACGCCAAACGTCGTGCTGAAGACGTTGGCGTTAGGGAATCCCCACCTCGGATGGTTCAGGACGTTGTTGAATGCCGCATAGAGCTCCAAGTGCGTGCGCTCGGCCAGCGGGATAGTTTTCGTGAGCGAGACGTCCCACTGGAACGTATTCCGGTCGCGCAGAAAGATCAACTGCCCGAACTCTCCGGGAGTCGTATTGGGGAGCAGGAACTGCGGGTTGGCCCGACCATCGGGGCCAATCAGCCGGGGATCCACGGCGAGCCGTTGCAAATCGGTCACGCCGGCTCGACCGGTCAGACGTCTCAACGGGGCCTTGAACATCTCCTGAATCTGCTTGAGCGTGACCCCGGGAGCGAGTCGGACACCGCTCGCGGCCGGATTGTTCGTGTTGTTGACCGTCTGAAATCCGCCAGTCAGTTGAATGGGCGCTCCCGTTTGGAATACGAAGATCGAACCCAAGGTCCATCCTCCGAACACGCCGTTGAGTACGCGATTGTTGAGGTCTACCCACCGCCCTCTCCCGATCGGCAGATCATATGTCCCGAACGATTGGATGACATGACGCAGGTCGAACGGAGAAACCCGCTTGTCCAAGCGAATGTTCCGCAGCGTGGTGAAGTCGAGGCTCTGGTTCTGGTTGTCCACGGCGAGGTTCGTCATGCTCTTGCTCCAGGTGTAATTCGTCGTCCAGGTCAGGCCATGCGTGAGACGCTGCCGGAGCTGGATCTGAAGCCCGTTGTAGCTGTGCCATCCCGTATCGTCCACATAGTTCAGGCGACCGGCGACATATGGGTTCAGGAGGAAGAAATTGATCGGATACGGTCCGGGGACGTTGTAGCGTGGATCAATCCGCAAACAGGGGCTGAAGGCGCTGCCGAACATCCGGCACACATAGTTGGGATTCGTCGCCAGCGTCGTGGCCAGAGCGCCGACGGCTCCCGTCTGCAACTGAGTGATGAAGGTCGGCGATTGATACCCAGAGCCAGGCGCGATCGGCGGCACTCCCCCGCGCGCACCGAAAGCGGCATCGAAGATGGGCAGCGGGACTTGTCCGGGAAGCCCTCGATATTGGAAGCTGTTCACTCCGGCCGCCTGATTGATCGCGAGATTCCGCTGCGCATTCAAGAACTCCGCCAGGAACCCGTTCTCGAAGATGTTCACCTCGTTCAAATTGCTCGTGCGCCAGGAGAGCTTCGATTGATTCCCCACATATCGAATCTCCAATACGGAGTTTCGCCACAACTCGCGTTGGATACCGAAATTCCAATTGATCGTATACGGAGCGCGCAATGTGGGATCAAAGCCGTTGATAGTGCGCGCGAACGTTTGATCCGCTTGATTGATGACCCGCTTGTACTCGGTCGTGGGGAAATCGAACGACGAGAGCGTGAGTGGATTGGCGACGATGTCCGAGAGCGTGTAAAAGGCGGGCAGCGCCGTCTTCCCCGGCTGCCCCGGGATGAGCGGGATAGCGCTGACGAATTTCCCGACGTTGGGACCGAGGTTCGCGGCGAAGAACTGCGTGCCCTCGTCGTAGTAGATGATCCCATACGAGGCGCGAATCACTGTCTTTCCTTCTCCGAAGAACTTGCCCAACCATCCACCGAGCCGAGAGGGATTCCATGCGAACCCGAAGTTCGGCGCGAGATTACGCCAATCGGTCCGATACGGGATTCGACCCACATGCAGCGTCGGATTGTTATTCCCGCTCAATTCGCCCGGGGCGAACAAGCGCCGCGAGGGCCCGAAGATGCTCGCCAAATCGGGAACGGCCGTGATCCCCTTGCCGTCCTTCATAGGGCCCTGAATCTCCCAGCGCAATCCGTAGTTCACGGTCAAGCTCCGCGTGACCCGCCACCGGTCTTGCACGTAGACACCGCCCATGAGCGAGTTCGTCCAGGTGAAATTGATGAACCCGTCGTATCGGAACGTGTCCGGATTGACCACGCGCACGAAATTCGCCGCAGCGACACGACCGGTCAAGAGGTTATAAAGCGCCAGAGGCTCGCCCAATTGAGTGGGGTTGATCCCCGGGATCGTCGCCGTCGTGAAGGCTGTTGAGGCTTGCAGCGGATCCCCAGACGGCGTGCCCGTCGCGTACGTGGGGAGCGGGAAGACCTCGGCCGTATCGTTCCACACGGTCTTTCGGAAGCTCCCCCCTAACGTCAGGGTGTGCTCCCCACGCGTCAGCGTCAGCGTGTCGTAGACCGTCGTGATGAAATGGCGCCCCGTCACGTTCTGCTGATCAATGAAGGGGACAACGACATTGAAGGGCAACGTGGTGCCGATGCGCAGCGGGGTCCCGTCGAATTGATAGTAGAGGCCATATTCCGCCCGAGTATTTGTGTCCCCGCTGTGCTGTACCCCGTAGCGAAATTCATTGAATGTCCGAGGGGAGAAGGTGGATTGCAACGCCATGGAGTAGATGAAATATCCCAAGCGAAACGGATTGGTCCGGCTCAACCCCGGTACGGGCAAGCGTCGCTGTCCTGGTTGCCAACTGTGGTAATAATTCCATGTGAAGATGAACTGCTGCTTCGGCGTGATGTGATAATCGAATCGGACGGTGGGGAAGTACTGATACAGATTATTCTCCTCGTCCCACGCGTAGGTATCGCGGTTGAGATCATTATCCGGGACTGGGGTGGCATACTTGGGGACCTGATTGTGCAGTGCGAGGATCGCCTGCGTCACGCGATCCGGCTTCGTCGGCAAGCCCTTCGCCGCCGCCAGCTCCAGGACATTGACCGTCCTCACCTGATTGGTCGTGCCGGCGACCACGTATGTGTAAATTCCCCGCTGGGCCTCGGGCGTCAGCACGGCGACCGTACGGGCCACGCGCAGAGGTTGAAACCGACGTTCGAAGTTGACGAAGAAGAACATCTTCCTCTTGAAGGGACCGAAAGGCAAAAGAGGGCCTCCGAAATTCCCGCCATAGTCATGCGAGCGCGAGCGCAGGCGCGGCAAACCCTGAGCATTTCGCGCCCAGGTATTGGCATTGAACTTCTCGCTCCGAGGCTCATAAAAGAGGCTGCCGTGGTACTCGCTGCCCCCCCGCCGGGTCGTGAACTTGATGTTCGTGCCACTCTGGGCTCCAGAATCCGCGCCGAGCCCACCGGTTTCGATGGAGACCTCCTCGACGGCCCCCAAACGCACCGGAACGGTCATGAAGAAAACCGTGCCACCACTTTTGAAGCCGTTAGACGCATTGTTGATGCCATCAACCGTGACGTTCAGAGCACCGCCCGCCAAATTGTTGTAGCGCGTACTGCCTCCCGTAGCCGGAGCCGCTCCCGGAGCGAGTCGAGCGAGGGCCAAGACGTTACTGCGATTGGCCAATGGCAGCTTGGTGATCGTCTCTTTCGCGATCGTGCTCACCACGAGCTGAGACGACGTCTCTAATCCCTCGGACGGCCCCACGACGGTGACGGTCTCTGTCATCTGACCGACCTCCAACTTGACGCGCACATCCGTCGTCTGACTTGTGGAGACGGAGACATTCGAGATGACAGCCGTCTGGAATCCGGGCGCAGTCACCGTGATCTCATAGACACCGCTCGCCAGATCGGGAAAGAGGAATGTCCCATGAGGACTCGAGACGGTCTCTTTCGTCAACCCCGTCTTCGTGTCCTTCAAGATCACTTTCGCGTTGGGAACAACAGCGCCGGTGGGGTCCTCGACAGTCCCGGAGATCGCCCCGACGATCCGCAGTTGTGCGAACGCCAGTGGTCCACCGGATCCCCATACGGCGATCCCCACGAGAATGATGCGGGAGACGAGCCAGGTGAAAGACCTCACCATCATCGTTCGATCCTCCCTCGTTTGGTCTCACCTCCTGATGCGGGAGCACCCTATACCAACTCGACGGCGTTGTCTTGAACGATCTTAAGGCCTTGGGATAGGGTTAAGGACGCGCTGACCGAAACCTCAGCGGGAGGGTGACCCCTCAAGACGCGCGCGCGGAGGAAGACCCGGGCTGTCCATAGTAAGCTCCCGGCCCATGCTTGCGAAAGAAGTGCTTCTCCAACAAGGTCGCGGGAATCGTCCGGCACGCGGGATTCAGAGAGAGCGTCTCCAGAGCCATCCGGGCGACGTACTCCAAGACGATGGCCGCCTCGACCGCCGCTTCAACCGTCGCCCCCCACGTAAACGGGGCATGCCCGGCGACCAAGACGGCCGGCATGTACTGCGGATCCAACGTCGCGAAGCGCTCCACGATAACGCGCCCTGTGTTCACCTCATAATCGGAGAGGATTTCCTCCGGCGTGAGGGGACGAGTGCAAGGGATCGCTCCATAGAAGTAATCCGCATGCGTCGTTCCCAGAGGGGGGATGTCGCGCTGCGCTTGGGCCCAAATCGTGGCATAGAGGCTGTGAGTGTGCACGATTCCGCCGATGTTAGGGAATGCGCGGTATAATTCGCGATGCGTGGGCGTATCCGAGCTCGGGCGCAGTGCGCCCTCGACGACCTCTCCGGTCTCCAGCGAAACCACGACCATGTGCTCCGGCTTCATCCGATCATAAGGGACGCCCGACGGCTTGATGACGAAGGCACCATCCTGACGAGAGATGCCACTGGCATTCCCCCACGTCAGGAGGACGAGCCCTTCCCGGACCAATCGCAGATTCGCCTCACAGACTCGCTCTTTCAGCTCCTCGAGCATCACCCCCTCCTACTGCCGAACGCGATTCCGAATCTCAATGAGGCGCTTCATCACATGGTGGAGATTGCCGTGCCACTCCTTTGTTCCGAACGCGTCGTGCAACGTGCGATATAAGGGGTACAGCTCTCGATAGACCGCGTGCGCCTGAGGATTCGGCTGGAATCCCCTGGGCCTCAGTCCGGTCATCGCGCGCTGAGCTTCAGGGATCGAATCGTATCCCCCCGCTCGCTTCCCTGCGACCACGGCTCCCGCGATCGCGGCTCCCAACGCGCAGGTTTGAGCGGAGCGACTGATCCGAATCGGGCGCCCGAAGACGTCGGCGTAGATTTGCATGACGAACGGATTCTTCTCAGCGATCCCCCCGCAGGCGATCACCCGCTCGATCGTCACTCCGTATTCCTCGAATCGCTGGATGATCGTGAGCGCGCCGAAGGCCGTCGCTTCGACCAAGGCGCGATAGATCTCGGCTGGCGTCGTGTAGAGCGTCTGCCCCAGCAGCAATCCCGTCAGGCGTTGATCCACAAGGATCGTTCGATTCCCGTTGTTCCAATCGAGGGCGAGAAGTCCGGATTCGCCCGGCTTCAAGCGCGCCGCGGCTGACGCCAACGCCTCGTGCGTGCCCGCGCGCCCGAGCGGGCGAATGTAGCGGATGAACCAGTTGAAAATATCCCCGACTGCTGACTGACCGGCCTCAAGACCATAGTAGCCCGGGATCACACTTCCTTCCACAATGCCACAGAGCCCGGGAATATCGGGCAGATCGTGGTCCGTCGGGACGACCGTGATGTCGCATGTGCTTGTCCCGATGATCTTCACCAGCGTGCCGGGAGCGACGCCGGCCCCGACGGCTCCCAAGTGCGCATCGAAGGCTCCGACAGCTACCGGTATACCCGGGAGCAGCCCCGTCCGCCGCGCCCATTCCTCGGTCAACCCACCGACGGCTCGATCCACTGGATATGCCTTCGGGCGCAACCGCGCTCGCAATTCGGCCAACTTCGGGTCCAGCGCGGCGAGGAACTCCGTGTCGGGATACCCTCCCCAGGCCTCGTTATACATCGCCTTATGCCCGGCTGCGCAAATGCCCACCATGAGCCGATCCGGATGCTCGGTCCCCGTCAGCATCGCGGGGATCCAGTCGGCGAGCTCGACCCAGAGGTATGCCGCATCGAAGACCTCCGGACTCGTGCGCCGACAATGAAGGATCTTGCTGAAGAACCACTCGCTCGAATAGACCCCGCCATATTTGGCCAGATAGTGAGGGCGCATCCGCCGCGCCAGCTCCGTGATCTCCTCCGCCTCAGCGACCGCCGTGTGATCCTTCCACAGCCAGGCCATCGCCGCCAAATTCCGCGCGAATTCCTTGCGAAAGGCCAAAGGGCGACCATTCTCATCAACCGGAATCGGTGTGCTTCCGGTCGTCGCGACGCCGATGCCAATAACCTGGTCCGGACGAAAGCCCCGCACGGTTCGGCGGGCCTGAGCCAGGGCCTTCTTGATACTCATCTCCGTCCCTTTGACGTAATCCGCCGGATGCTGCCGCGCGAGATTCGGATCGCGCGACAGGAGGACGCCCGCCTCCCCATGTTCATAGTTCCATACGGCCGTTCCGACCTCCCGTCCGTTGGAGACATCCACGACCAGAGCGCGCACCGAATTCGTCCCGAAGTCCAACCCGATGGCGTACCGTTTCCCCCGCATGATCGCTCTCATCCTCGGAAATAGAGATAGGCGAGCGTGATGACACTCAAGACGATCCCCGAATGGATGACATCCCACTTGTTCCAGCTCAGGCGCGATGCCCGCCGCTGCTCCGTGGTCACCGTCGCATACGTGAGATCGCGAATCTGCTCTTCAGAGGGCGGCTCCGTCAGATAGCTGACGCCGACCAGGACCAGGATGGACACGATGAAGATGAGCGCGCTGTAATACTGGAAGTAGATGTTGTTGACGATCCAGAAGAACGACCCTTCGGGGTAGCCATTCTCAAAGCCGGGCAACTTGAGCGCCACCGGCGTGTCCACGAGCAGTCGAAAGAGTCCTAAGGCGAAGCCGACGATCAGCGCCGCCAAACAGGCCTTCCCGTTGAGCCGTTTCAAAAAGACGCCCAGGAAGAAGACGGCGAAGATCGGAGGCGCGAGGTATCCTTGAACTCCCTGCAGATAGTCGTACAACCCCTTCCCTCCTCGAATCACTGGGATCCAGAGCAATCCGATGATCACCATGATCGTCGTGGCCACGCGCCCGACCCAGACGAGCCGCTGTTGCGACGCTTGAGGCCGGAACTTCTGATAGAAGTCGATCGTAAAGAGCGTCGAGCAGGCATTGAAGACCCCGGCCAGCGAACTCATCAGCGCCGCGAGCAACCCGGCGACGACGATCCCCCGAACCCCGACCGGCAACACGTGCTTGACCATAAGCGGAAAAGCCGCTTGAGCCGCGTGCGGGATGACCTCCCCGTTGCCATCCACCATCACGGTCAATTCGGGCACTCGCCCGGTCTTCGCGAGCGCCACACTGATCATCCCCGGAATGATGAAGATGAAGACGGGAAGGAGTTTGAGATACGCCGCGAAGATCGCGCCGCGGCGCGCTTCGCGCTCATTAGGTGCCCCAAGGGCGCGTTGAACAATGTACTGATCCGTACACCAATACCACAGGCCGATAACCGGCGAGCACAGCACCATTCCCAGCCACGGATAGTTTCCATTGAAATACCATGCGATTCGATTCGACTCTTTCACTGGTTCCCACGTCCCCTCCATCCCTGGAGGGACGAGCGGCTTCCAGAGGTTGAACATGTCCGGATCCAACGCCGCGCGCAACTCACTCCATCCCCCCAGCTTCGCGAGGCCAAAGAGAGTCAGCAGGACCGATCCGAGAATGAGGATGAGCGTCTGCACAGCCTCCGTGTACGCCACAGCCCGCAGGCCCCCTAAGACGGTGTAAATACCAGTCAACACGATGACCAGAACCGAGCCGATCCAAAAGCTGTCGAACGTCGCCTGACCAACAGTGAGACGCAACTCGGGCAAAAGCGTACTGAAGACGACTCCACCGGCGAAGATCCCTACGGCGATCTTCGTCAGCACGTAGGCGACGAGCGAGATGAGCGAGAGGATCCACCGCGCCGCCGGAGAGTACCGCTTCTCCAAGAACTCCGGCATCGTGAAGACCCGTGAGCGCATGTAGAAGGGGATGAAGACCCATCCGAGGACCAATAGACACCAAGCGTGCAGCTCATAATGCGCCATGGCGACTCCACTGGTCGCCCCAGACCCCGCGAGGCCGACCAAGTGCTCCGACCCGATGTTCGAGGCGAAAATCGAAGCCCCGACGATGAACCAGCCGAGGTTTCGACCCGCCAGGAAATAATCGTCGGCCGTCTCCCTCCCTCTTCGGATCACCCACCACGCGAGGCTCAGCAGCCCAACGAAATACAACGCGACAATCAACCAGTCCCAGAAGGCCACCCACCTTCCCTCCGGACGAGATCTCCTACTGATGGTGATAGACGTCCCATCCCATGTAGGTACTCAGGGCGTCGGCAACGGCTTCGGCCACCATATCTCGCGTAGCCGCGACATGATGCTCGAACCCCCGGCGACAGATGACGCGCAGGAGCTTCTGAAAATTCGGGATCTCCACAACCCCGTATCCCCCGAAGGTCTCCAACGGATCGTCCGTGAACCGCCCCTCACCGACGATCGCCCTCACGCACCCTTCCAGGTCATCGGTGGAAACCCGACAATAGGTGAAGGGCCCCGGCGCGATCCGACCGAGAATCGTCCCATAGGTGTTCTCCTTCCCCACAGTCCCTGCGATGATGTCCTGGTATCCCATCTTCGTGTCGGTGAAAAAGGCCTTCGGGAGATTCGAGCAGTGAAACAGGACCCCCTTGTTCGGATCATCCGCATAGTTGTTGTTCCAATCGAGCAACGCCGCTGGTTTCTCTGAGGCTGCTTGCAAGATATACATGCTCACCAACCCCGTGATGTCCGACTCGCAAGCGCTCGGCAACAGCGCATTCGACATCATGCTCATCACCGTGCAAGGGACCACGCCATAGTACTCTTCAAGAGCCGTCCAGCACTGAATCGCCGTGGCCGAGAGATGTCGCTCTTGAATGAGCTGATCAATGACGACCCCGAGTTTCGCCATCTTGATCAAGGACGATTGAGGAACCCCCGCCGTCTCCGTGTAAGCTTTGATCGCCTCCAACTTGTCCGAGACGGCAGGATCCGCCTCGCTCAACCGGTTCGCACGCCCGATGACTTCGGACAGATCAATACTCTCGACGGTGATCCCCGAACGCTCCAGCAACTTCTCGCTATACCGCACCGTATTGAAGGGCGCCGGTCGCATCCCCAGGGCTCCAATGCGCGCCCCCCGCAGACGCCGGACGACCCGACACGTCGCTCCGAAGCGGCGCAAGTCCGCGCGAAACGAGGGGTCCGAGGGATGAACCGTATGCCGTTGCGTCAGCGAGAAGGGGATCCCATACTGACGCAGGTTGTCGCAAACGGAGATCTTGCCGCAAAAGCTGTCACGGCGATACTGAATCGTCATCCTCCCCGGCTCATCGCCGAAAGCGTGAACGAGGACGGGGACGTCGAGCCCGGACCATCGAATCGTATCCGCGACGGCTCGCTCATCGCCGAAGTTCGGCAGCGTCACAAGAATCCCATCAATCTCCTCGCGATGCGCCCGAAACAACTGGGCGCACTTTTGAGCATCCTCGTAGCTCTCAACAGCGCCGAATTTCGTCGCGTCCTGGGGAAGAATGATCGCGCGAAATCCCTCCTCCTCTAAGACGCGCAAGATCTCCTGCCGCCCCGATTCACAAAGATGCGCCGGGAAGAATCCCCGATTCCCGACGATCACGCCGAACGTCGTTGGCCTCGACATACTCCTCCCTCCTACGAGGATCGTTCATCTCCTCTCCCGATACTGCCGAATGTATTCTTTCAGCTCGCTCCCGGCATTGAGGATATGCCGTTGGAGCAGTTGCGTCGCGGCTTCCACATCCCGCGCCCGACAATACTCCAACAGCAACCGATGCTCCCGTTTGACCTGTCGATGCATCTCCAGGGAGAACCGAATGTGCAAGCGAATGTACCGATCGGCATTCACATTCGTCATCTGAATCAGGGACATGAAGCGCGGGCGATCGGCCGCCGCATAGAGCGTCGAATGAAATTGCCAATGCAGCTCCCCCCAGCTCTCCGCGTCCGCGGCGTCTAACGCCCGCTCGTACGCATCCAAGATATGCTCGGCCCGCGCCAAGTCCTCAGCCGTCAGTCGAGGGATCGCCTGGCGAAGGATCGCGCACTCCAGGACCGCGCGGATCTCGAAAAGCTCCTCGATCTCCTCAGGAGAGAGCGAGGAGACGATCGCCCCATGATGGGTGATGATCGTCACTAATCCCTCGGCCTCCAACTGCCGCAGCGCTTCCCGCACGGGAATCTGGCTGACGTGAAACTCCTCGGCCAGTGCCTTCTGACGCAACTGCTCCCCCTCCTTCAACTCCCCTCGAAGGATCTTCTCGCGAAGCTTGTCGGCTACCTCCGTCGCTAATGATTTGCGCACGATCCCCACCGGCCTTCCCGCCGCATCGACTTTCCCGTCCATCTTCTCCCTCCTGCTCCTATGCCCTCTCCAAGAGCTCTCCTCTCTCAGAGCTGCGCGTTTTCAAAGCGCACGGACCGGCGCCAGAGGCGCGAATTATGCCATAGGGCGGCTTGACAGTCAAGCATATCCTATATTATATAGGATATGTCCATTTTGAGAGACGAGGAGGTGATGCCGATGGCTCAGGCGCAACAGCGCGCGAACAACAGTGGGGGGAAATGGTGCGTGGAGCGACTCCCGCTGGGATACCTCTACGGAGAGACTTTGCGAAGCCGAGCCGCTTCAGGTCTCGTCCTCTC
>BEHM01000008.1 GCA_002923315.1 bacterium HR10 | reverse complement strand
CAAGCGGGTGATCCAGCGGGAGGTGGAGACGCCGCTGGCGAAATTGATCCTGCAAGGGGAGGTGCGAGATAATTCCCTCGTGATTGTGGATGAGGAGGGCGGCCGGCTCACCTTCGCCGTACAGCCGAGGGCGGTGCCGGTGACCTCGTGAACCTTCGCTCTCGGGAGGAGGGGAGATGAACGCGATCATGAGGAAGATCAGCCCCAGACTTCGCGAGCGCCTCGGGCGGATCGGCGGGGCGATCGCACTCGTGCTCCTGGGCGTGCTCGCCGGATCGGCGATCACAGCGCGCACGGATTGGTCGCCCTTCCCCGGCAGGGAGAATGCGACGCGGGTTCCCATCTATCTGGCCACGGGGACGCCCGTCAGTGGGAACATCTCGCTCCTTGAGGGGTTGGCCCCGATCGTGCGCGCGGCGCGCGAATGGGTGGTGACGATCGAGACGAAGATCCCGGATCGCGCGGGGTTTGACATCTTCGACGACCCGTTCTTTCGCTGGTTCTTCGGGCGGCCTCAAGTCCCGCGGCGAGAGCAATACCGTCAAGGGCTCGGTTCGGGCGTGATCGTGAGCCCGGACGGATACATCCTGACCAATCATCATGTCGTCGAGAATGCGAGCGAGCTCACCGTGAGGCTCTTCGATGGGCGCCAATTCCGGGGGCGCGTCATTGGGACCGATCCGAAGACGGATGTGGCCGTGGTGAAGATCGAGGCGACGAAGCTGCCGGCGGCCGTCTTCGGGGATTCCTCCCGCGTGCAAGCGGGAGATTTCGTCATCGCGATCGGGAGTCCGTTCAGCGCTCAGCTTCAGCATACGGTGACCTTTGGGATCGTGAGCGCGACCGGGCGAGGGAGTCTGGGCATCGCCGACTATGGGGACTTCATCCAGACGGACGCGGCCATCAATCCCGGCAATTCCGGCGGGCCGCTGGTGAACATGCGCGGGGAGTTGATCGGCATCAACACGGCGATCTTCACGCGCGGCGCGCCGGCCAATGCGGGTGTGGGCTTCGCCATTCCCATCAACATGGCGCGCGAGGTGATGGATCGCATCCTGAAGTACGGGCGCGTCGTGCGCGGGTACCTGGGGGTGAACATCCAGACGCTCGATGAGGCGATGGCCGAAGTCTACGGGGTGAAGGGACGTCGGGGGGCGATCGTGCTCGAAGTCGTGCCCGACAGCCCGGCTGATCGCGCCGGTCTGCGCCGTGATGACATCATCATCGAATACAACGGGCAGAAGGTCACCGGGAGCGAGCAATTGCGCAACATGGTGGCGCTGACGGCGCCCGGGACGCGCGCGACGCTCAAGGTCCTGCGCGACGGACGCGAGCACACGCTCACGGTCGAGGTGGGGGAGCTGAAGGAAGAGCGAGCGGGCACGCGATGGGGAGGAGAGTCCGAGCGCGGGATGACGCTGGGCGGCCTCGAGGTGCAGGAGCTGACGCCGGCCTTGCAGCGACGCTATGACATCCCGCGTCAGATCACGGGCGTGCTCATTGTGGATGTGGCCGACGGGAGCCCGGCGGCGGAGGCGGGCCTGATGCCCGGGGATGTGATCCAGGAGATCAATCGCCAACCGATCCGAAGTGTCGCTGATTTCCGCCGTATGGTCGCCGAGGTCGGGCGGCGCCGCGCGGTCCTGCGCGTCTACAGTCAGCGTCAGGGCGGGAGCCTGCTCATTGTCCTCGAACCGCGGGGATGAGCGATCTCCTCTGTGGGGAGGGAGCGGCGATGGCGACCTATTACATCCTGCGCAAAGCCAATGGTGATGTCTTCACGCTCGAGGTGAACGGCGTCCCGTACATCGCCGTGTGGGCGGACGAGCGCGATGTGCGCCGCAGCAAGAGCGCGAACCCTGACTTGATGGTCTACATCTCGGCGCCTGCAGATGAGCGCTTCCTCAGGCGGCGGTTCGGCGATCGTCCGATCCGGTTCTTCCTCGTGGACAGTCGAGATCCGGATCTGCGGACCGGGCGCGAGCTCACGCCGGAAGACGTCTTCAGGGAGGCGACGCTTCCGAAGGCGGCCTGACCGCGCTCCTGGTGTGAGCGGAGCGTCGGAGCTGCGGGGGAGGTGGGTATGGATCAACTCACCAAGCGGA
The DNA here is from genome assembly GCA_002923315.1 of bacterium HR10. Classification (GTDB taxonomy): domain Bacteria; phylum Acidobacteriota; class Blastocatellia; order HR10; family HR10; genus HR10. Next base: position 80,470 of record BEHM01000008.1, on the reverse strand, counting down.
AGTGGGTCTTCAGCGGCCTCTATGTGCTCTTCATGGTGGGGGTCTTATTTTCCCTCCACCAGTATGCGCGCGTGAGGCCGCAGCGCATCCCGTACAGCGAATTCCTGGAGGCCCTTCGGGGAGGCAAGGTCGCGGAGGTGTGGATCAGCGAGAGCGAGATTCGCGCGCGCCTCTCCGAAGATGGGCGAATCGTCGTCGCCACGCGCGTGCCGGGGATTGAGGAGACGGCGTTGCTCAAGGAGCTGGAGGAGCGCCGAGTGAAATTCTCCGGCGTGATCGAGCGCATGTCGTGGTGGGAGCAGCTCTTCCTCTGGTGGATCCTGCCGCTTCTCATCTTGGGCGCCCTTTGGGGCTATGGGATGCGTCGTCTGGCCCAGGGCGGAGGCGGGGCTCTCACCTTCGGCCGCAGCAAGGCGAAGATCTACGATACGAGCAGCGAGAATCGAGTGACCTTCGCCGATGTCGCGGGCGTGGATGAGGCGAAGGCGGAGCTCATGGAGATCGTGGATTTCCTGAAGCATCCGGCGCGGTATCAGCGCCTGGGGGGACGCATCCCGAAGGGCGTCTTGCTCGTCGGGCCGCCGGGGACGGGCAAGACGTTGCTGGCGCGCGCGGTGGCGGGCGAAGCGGGCGTGCCGTTCTTCGCCATCTCGGGGTCGGAATTCGTGGAGATGTTCGTGGGCGTCGGTGCGGCGCGCGTGCGCGACCTCTTCGAGCAGGCGAAGCGCCGAGCGCCGTGCATCGTCTTCATTGATGAGTTGGATGCCATCGGGAAGATGCGGGCCGTCGGCGGTGGACTCGTCGGCGCGCACGATGAGCGGGAGCAGACGCTCAATCAACTGCTCGTGGAGATGGATGGGTTCGATTCGTCCAAGGGCGTGATCATCATGGCAGCGACCAATCGGCCGGAGATCCTCGATCCGGCACTGTTGCGAGCCGGCCGCTTCGATCGGCGGATCGTCGTGGATAAGCCCGACCTGAAGGGGCGCGAGGAGATCTTGCGCGTGCATGCGCGGAAGATTCGCCTGGCACCGGACGTGGACTTGCGCGTCATCGCCGCGCGGACACCGGGGATGGTCGGCGCCGATCTCGCCAATATCGTGAATGAGGCGGCGCTCTTGGCCGCGCGGCGCGGCGCCGAAGCCGTCGAGATGCGCGATTTCGATGACGCCATTGATCGCGTCCTGCTCGGGTTGGAGAAGAAAGGGCGGATCATGTCGCCCGAGGAGAAGGAGCGGGTGGCGTATCATGAGGTCGGACATGCGCTCTGCGCCCTCTCGGTGCCGCATGCCGATCCCGTGCACAAGGTCACGATCATCCCGCGCACGATTGGGGCGCTCGGCGCCACGTTGCAACTGCCGATGGAGGACCGATATCTGCTCACGAAGCCGCAGTTGGAAGATCGCCTGGTCGTGCTGCTGGGGGGGCGCGCGGCCGAGGAGTTGGTCTTCGGGGAGATCTCCACGGGCGCGCACAACGATCTGGAGCAGGCGACCGAGATCGCGCGCCAGATGGTCATGCGCTTCGGCATGAGCGAGCGCTTGGGGCCGTTGACGTATGGTCGTCCGTGGTCGGGGCAGTTCCTGCAGGGCGCGCTCCCCGCTTATGAGGAGCGGAATTTCAGCGAACAGACGGCGCGCGCGATTGATGAGGAGGTGCAACGCGTGGTGGCCGAAGCCTATCAGCGCGCGCGGAGGATTTTGCAAGAGAAGCAGGCGGCATTGCGCCATGTGGCGCGGGAGCTGATCAAGCGCGAGACGTTGGAGCGCGAGGAGTTGGAGCAGTTAGTGCGCGAGGGGATGGCCATCGCGGCTCCCGCGTCGGTCGAGTGAGGTCGAGTCATCTCGGGCGAAGATCTCTCGCCCGAGGGGAGAGGCAGCGAGGTGCGCTATGCGATCGGCTGTGATCTTCGCCGGAGTCTCGCCGCATCCTCCGATCATCATCCCGGAGGTCGGGGGCCGACATGTGAAGGACGTCGAAGCGACGGTGCGTGGCGTCGAGCGGATGATGCAGCGTCTGGTCGCGTCGCGGCCGGATGTCGTGGTCATCATCAGCCCGCATGCGCCGCTCGATCCTCAGAGTTTCAGCGCTTACAGTGGCCCTCGGTTGCGCGGGGATTTGTGGGATTTCGGCGCGCCGCAGGTCGAATTCGATGTCCCGAATCACGTGGTGTTGCTGTCGCGCCTGGTGACCGTGGCGCACGAGCGCGGATTGCCGATGTGGCTCGTGCCGGCCGGACGCCGATTGGATCATGGCACGATGGTCCCGCTCTACTATTTGCTGAAAGCGGGATGGCGGTCGAGCGTCTTGGTCGTGGGCCTCTCGTTGCGCCCGTTTGAGGACCACATGCGCTTCGGCGAGTGCGTGGCCGAAGCGGCCGAGCAATTGGGCTTGCGCGTGGCGCTCTGCGCCAGCGGTGACATGAGCCACCGATTGAAACCCGGGGCTCCGGCCGGGTATCATCCCGAAGCTCATCGGTACGATGAGGCGATCGTCGAGGCGATTCGCGCGGGCGATTTCGAGCGCATCCTGCGGATTGATCCCGATCTGCGCGAGGAAGCGGGCGAGGACATCTATCGGTCGCTTCTGATCGCCTACGGCGCTTTGGGGCGCACGCTCCATCGCCCGGAGGTCTTCTCCTACGAGGGGCCGTTCGGCGTCGGGTACATGGCAGCCATCCTCGCCGATTATTCGACGGGGGATGGACTGGGTGAGCGCGTGGGTGAGGCGGAGTTGCCCGCGCTCGCGCGGCGCGCGGTCGAGGCCTACGTGAGGGAGAGGCGCGTGCTTGATCCTCCGCTGCACCTTCAGGGGGTGGCGGCCGAGCGCGCTGGCGTCTTCGTCAGCATCAAGACGCGCCAGGGGCAATTGCGGGGATGCATCGGGACCATCGAGCCGGTCCACGAGAACGTCGCCCGCGAGGTCATTCACAACGCCATCGCTGCGGCCACGCGGGATCCGCGGTTTGACCCGGTGCGCGAGGAGGAGCTGGAGGATTTGGTGTTCTCGGTGGACATCCTCTCACCGCCGGAGCCGGTGGCGGACCCGAAGGGGCTGGATCCGAAGCGCTATGGGGTCATTGTGGAGACGGATGACGGGCGGCGCGGACTGTTGTTGCCGGATCTGCCTGGGATCGAGACGGTCGAGGAGCAGCTCCGTTACGCGCGGATGAAGGCGGGGATTCGACCGGATGAGCCCGCTCGGATCTCGCGCTTCACCGTTCGACGGATTCGGGAGGGTGGACGCGCGGTGGTGGGGCGTGAGGAATGAGCGGGCATCTTCAGCTCGGAGGGACGCCTATGGTCTCATACGAGGACATCGAGATGCTGAAGGCCTATGTGCCGCAGGGCGATGGATGGGTGTTGAGCCTGTATCTGGATGTGGATCAATCGAAGGCGAGCAATCTGAAGCGCGGCTTCGAGACGGTGGTGCATAATCTGTTGCGAGACGTCGAGCGTGGGGTGGAGGAGCGGGCGCGCGAGGAGTTCGAGCTGAATCGCGCGCGCCTGTTGCGCTTCCTTCGCAGTTACGAGCCGAAGAAGAAGAGCCTGGTCGTCTTCTGCGACGCGCGACATGATTTCTGGTGGGACCGCGATCTGCCGGTCTCCATGCCGAGCGTGGCGCGCTTTGAGAACGCCCCATATCTTCGGCCGCTCATCGAGGCCCTCGATGAATATGAGCGCTACGGCGTCGTCCTCATGGACAAGGAGAAGGCGCGACTCTTCACCGTGTATATGGGCGAGATCCAGGAACACGAGGCCGTCTTCGATGACGTGCCGCGCCGCACGGTGACGACGAGCATGGATCGGCTGTGGTCGCAGAAGAACCTGCAGCGGCATCACGATGCGCATGTGCATTGGCATGCCGTGCATGTGGCCGAGCGGTTGAGGGAGTTGGTGGACCGGTATCGTTTCGATCGGCTCATCGTCGGGGGGACGGTGGAGGCTGTGGGTGAGTTGATGCGCGTCTTGCCCAAGCGCTTGAGCGAGCGCGTCGCGGGCACGCTCTCTCTCCCCGTCACGGCTCCCACTCAGGATGTCCTGGCCGAGGTGATTCGCATTGAAGAGCAGGTCGAGCGCCAGGCCGAGCTGCAGATGGTGGAAGCGCTGCTGACGGCTGCCGCCAAGGGGGATCGGGCCGTCGTCGGGCCGACGGCGACGTTAGAGGCGCTCAATGAGGGGCGGGTCTGGCGGCTCGTCTACGCGGGCCAGTGCACGCTCACGGGCTCGGCCTGCGCGCAATGCGGCGCGCTCTTCTGGGAGCCGCAGCGCGCGACCTGTTGGTATTGCGGGGGGACTTTGGAAGCTGTCCCCGGCTTCCTCAATCGCGTCTTGGAGCGCGCGCTCGCGCTGGGCGGCAGCGTGGAAGAGGTGCGGGGCCCAGCGGCGGAGCGATTAGAAGCCGCCGGGGGGATCGGCGCCTTCTTGCGCTATTGATCGAGGAGGGGGAGGAGTGATGGCTGAGGAGACCATAGACGTTTTGGCCGTTGGTGCTCATCCCGATGATGTGGAGCTGGCGATGGGCGGGACACTGCTCAAGCTGGCGTCCTTGGGATATCGCACGGGCATTCTGGATATGACGCGCGGAGAGGCCGGGACGCGCGGGACGCCCGAGGAGCGGGCGCGCGAAGCCCGCGAGGCGGCGCGCCTTCTGCGCGTCGTCGTGCGCGAGACGCTCGGGCTGCCCGACAGCCGCGTCCGCTGCGATGAGGAGGCGCGGCGCGCCTTCGTGCGCGTGCTGCGTCGGCTCCGACCGAAAGTCATCTTCACGCACTATTGGGAAGATCCGCATCCGGACCACGCGCAGACGAGTCGGATCGTTCGCGAGGCGGCCTTCTTGGCGGGCCTACCGAAGTATGATCCTGAGACGGGGCACGCGCGGCATCGGCCGAACGCCCTCGCGTATTTCCTCTTCCCGCGCACGCTCCCACCGAGCTTCATCGTGGACATCACGGCCTTCGCCGAGGAGAAGCTGCGGGCGATCCGCGCGCATCGTTCGCAACTCTATGATCCCTCGCGTCCGGAGCCGGAGACGCGGATCAGCGCCGAGAGCTTCCTGCGGCGCGTGGAAGCGCGGCAGCGCTACTACGGGGCGCTCATTGATGTCGAGCACGGAGAAGCCTTCCTCGTGCGCGAGGCGCTGAACGTCGAGGATCCCGTGGCGCTGCTCACGCGTTCGATGAACATCTACTCGTACTTCATCTGAGCGAGGGGGGACGTATGGCGGCGGAATATTGCGTGGGACTCATCACGACGGGCAGTCGGGAAGAGGCGGAGCGCATCGCGGAAGCGCTCGTCCATCAGCGCCTGGCGGCGTGCGTCACGCTGGTGCCCGAGGTCGCGTCCGTGTACCGATGGGAGGGGCGGGTCGTGCGAGATCGCGAGGCGCTGCTCCTGGTGAAGACGAGTCGAGCGAAGTGGCCGGCGCTCATGGCCACCGTCCAGCAGTGGCACAGTTATCAGGTGCCGGAGATCATCGCCCTCCCCATCGTGGAGGGATCGGCGAGCTATCTGCAGTGGCTCGAGCAATCCCTCGCCGAATCTTGATCCGCGGGGGGAGATTTGCTACCTTAGCGCGTGTTCTCGGTGAGGGGGGAAGCTATGGACAGAGATGCGGAGAAGCCGATCGAAGCGACGGTGTCGTCGCAGAAGAAGACGTTGACGAAGGCCGATCTCATCGAGGAGGTCGCTCGAGCGGCCGAGTTGGCTCGGAAAGATTCGCAGGTCATTGTGGAGACGGTGCTGGAGAGCTTGGTCAGCGCGCTGAAGCGCGGCGAGGGAATTGAGCTGCGGGGCTTCGGCTCCTTCCGCTTCCGCGAGCGCGGTCCCCGTCGGGGGCGGAATCCGAAGACGGGCGAGGTGGTGGATGTCCCCCCCAAGCGTCTGCCCTATTTCAAGCCGGGGAAGGAGCTGAAGGAGTTGATCAATCAGTAGCATGGATTTCCTCTGGAGTCCATGGCGGTTCCGGTACGTCTCGAGCGCCGAGGAGCAGCAGGAGTGTGTCTTTTGCGAGGCTCCTCGGCTGAACGATGAGCGGGCGTTGATCCTCTATCGCGGGCGGGAGAACTTCATCATCCTGAACCTCTACCCTTACACGACGGGCCATCTGATGATCGCTCCCTACGCGCATTTGGCCTCTTTTGCGGAAGCTCCCAAGAGCATCACTGATGAGATGACCGATCTGGCCAAGTATTGCTGCAAGGTGCTCATGGAGGTCTACCGCCCGCATGGATTGAATCTCGGGATGAACCTGGGGCGAGCCGCCGGAGCGGGCATCGCCGACCATTTTCACTTGCACGTGCTGCCGCGATGGTTCGGCGATACGAACTTCACGACCGTCATCGCGGAGACGCGCGTTCTCCCCGAGGATCTGGAGACGACGTATCGCAAGCTGAAAGGGCATTTCGTGGATGTCCCGTTCCGATGAGGCGCGCCTCGACGGCGTTCCTCCCGGGGAGGAGACGTGGTGGTGTATGATCCACATCCTTCATGCGATTTTCGCGATCCTCATTCTCGGCGGGGGGGCATGGGCTCAGCAGGGGGAGTCAGGACGTCCGGCACCCGGCGGCGCGCTTCACCAGGTGCGGGGTCGGGTTTATCTCCCCACAGGGGCTCCCGTGGAGGAGCGGATGCGCGTGACCTTGCGCACGTTCGCGCAGAACGTTGTGAGCGAGACCTTCACGGATTCGCTGGGGAACTTCGAGTTCCGCGCCGTCCCCAATGGGACCTATGAGATCGTCGTCTGGGGGAACGACCGATACGAGACCGAAGTCGAGCGCGTCGAGGTCTTCGGCCGAATCGCGCGCGTCTTCACGCAGAACGTCTTCTTGCGGGAGAAGGAGCGAGGGGACGCCAAGCCGCGCGCCAGTGGGACGATCTCCCTGGCGCGGTTGAGCGAGACGATCCCGAAAGCGGCACGAAAAGAATACGAGAAGGGCGCGAGGGAATCGCGCAAGGGGAATCCGCAGAAGGCGATCTCGCACTTTCAGCGAGCGCTCGCGCTGTACCCGCACTATGTCCAGGCGCTCAACGATCTCGGCGTCCAATATCTCCGCCTGGATCAGCTCGCGGAAGCGCGCGCCGCTTTCCAGAGGGCGATCGAGGTGGATCCACAGGCGCCGCATCCGTATGTGAACCTCGGATTTTTGCATTTGCTCCAGAGGGAGCCGGAGGCCGCGCTGACGTCGCTGCGGCAGGCCGTGACGCTTGATCCGACCAATTGGTCCGCGCGTATGCTCCACGGGATCGCGCTCATGCAGACGGGGGATCTGGAGCGCGCGCAGGCGGAGTTGGAGCGGGCCATCTCTCTCGGCCCGCCTCCGACCTCTTCGATCGCGCGCCTGCACCTGGCGAACCTCTTCCTGCGGCGGGGAGAATACGCGCGCGCGTTGGAGCAATCGGAGAAATATCTCGAGGAAGTCCCAAACGCGGCCAACGCTGCTGAGGTTCGCGAGCGGGTGAAGAGATTGCGGGAGCTCATTCGCGCGCAGGAGCGCCCGCCCCACCCCTGAGTGTTGCGGATCGTCGTGAAGACCCGCGGCGGGCTTCCGATCTAGGAAAGGTGCCTTCGGCGACGGGAGGTCTCCGCCTGCTGGCGGAGGATGTGACGAATGCGCTCGCGCATCTCCGAGACGAAGGGGTCATCCGGCGCCAGCCGTCTCAGTTGATTGAGGTAGTAGAGCGCATTCGCATTCTCCGGGGCGACGTAGTCTCCGCGTCGAAGCGCTTCCTCCACGAGGCGCTTGAGTTGCCGGATGCGCTCCTGCCGATCGCCGGAGATCTCCGAGGGGATCGCGGGCTCCAAGGCGAAATCGTAGTTGGCCTCCGGCTCCGAAGGGTCGGTGAAGATCTCGCGCTCGATCGGCCGATACCCCTCCTTGCGGATGACCACGTGATGTGTTCCGGCCGTCAGTTCCACCACCAGCGGCGTCTGTCCGATCCGTCGGCCATCAATGAAGACGGTCGCCTTCGGGGGGTCGGTCGCGATGTTGATGAGACCCGACGCGCGCTCGCGCGTCACCAACAGCGTGGCCGTCGCGCCGAGAAATACGGCCACACTGCCGATGAGCACGGCGCACCATCGCACTCCCGCGCGTACTCCCCACCTCGTTCGGTCACCGCTCATGGCCCTCTATCGAGCGAAGAAATATACCGAAACTCCTCGTCCTCGGACAAGCCCGGCGCTGAACTACAGGATGCGATTTCCACGGGCATCCGGTGGTGGAAACGGCACCTCGCGTGAGCGAGCGCCTCGGGGAGGCGGCGCTCTCGCTCCCGTTCACTCTGCTAATAGTCGGGTGATCGTGCGTCGCAGCCGCCGGGCGTCGCTCATCGGAGCGTATCCCACCAAATGATCGCGCAGCTTCCCCTCGCGATCGAAGACGAAGGTCTGCGGGATCGGGTGGTCGCCCGGTCCGACGAAGGCCTCGAACATGCCTTCGGGGGCGAAGCCGATGGGGTAGTTGATGCCGAATTCTCGGGCGAATTGCCGGACGCCATCGGCATCGCGCTCCGGGTCTTCGATGGTGAGTCCCAAAATCTCCAGCCCGCGATCGCCGTGCTCGTTCTTCAAGTCCACGAGCACCGGGATCTCATCCCGACAAGGAGGGCACCACGTCGCCCAGAAATCAATGATGAGGACTCGGCCGCGAAAGTCCGAGAGTGTGATCTCGCGACCATCGAGCGTGCGGATACGGAAATCGGGGGCGCGCCGATGACCCTCCGGTGCCCACGGCAGGCCATCAATGGCAGCCGTCAAAGGGCGGGCTCCACCTCTGAAGAAGACCGCGTAGACGGCCCATGCCGCCACCATTCCCGCGATCACCAGCAGTGCCGTCAGACGCGCCGAGGCGGATCGGGTCGAACGATCAGGCGTTCGTTTCGTCGTCGCCATGTTCATCCTCGCCGGTGGTGGACTCGGCATCCGAGCGGTTCCTCGAGGAGAGCGCGACCGAAGGGCCGGCGATCCGATAGGCCTCCGAAGCCCACATCCCCAGATCAATGAGCTTGCACCGCTCCGAGCAGAACGGCCGGTACGGATTCGATTCCCACGGGACGCGCTTCCCACATCGCGGGCATTTGACCATCATACGGAGAATGATACACAAAACCGCGCCAGCGTCAATGCAGTTGGAGGGGACGCATGCACATTTGCGAATCTCGGAAGCGTTCGATACACTGATTCACTTCACCGTCGAACTCGCGATCAGGAGGATGACGAAGATGCCGGAGACGATTCCGAGCGCGTATCTCGACCTCTTTGAGAAGCGAGCGTTCGCCGTCTTGGCGACGCTCATGCCCGATGGTTCCCCGCAGGTGACGCCTGTGTGGTGCGATTTTGATGGGACGCATGTGCTCGTGAACTCAGCGCGCGGGCGCGTGAAGGATCGCAACATGCGGCGCGATCCGCGCGTCGCCCTTGTGATCCTGGACCCGGACAATCCGTATCGCTATCTGGAGGTTCGGGGGCGCGTCGTTGAGATCACCGAGGATGGGGCGGAGGAGCACATTGATCGGCTCGCGCAGAAGTATTTGGGCGTGGAGAAGTATCCGTATCGCCAGCCGGGAGAGGTCCGCGTCCTCTATAAGATCCGGCCGGAGCGGGTCTCCGGATTGAGATGAGAACGTCCCGATCGGCCGGCGCGCCGTCTCCGCTGCGTCCAGGTGTGGGCGTGAAGAATTGTCAGGACGCGCGCGCCGGTCTATAATGGAGCCTGGTGTTGTTCTCGGTGTCCGGTCGAAGGACTGGACGTCCCTGAGTTCAATATCCCGAGGAGAGGCGTAAGGAGTGAGTATGAGCGAAAGGCAGAAGCGTCTGGAGGATGAGTGGCTGCACGCCGTTCGACGCTCGCGGGACTTCCCGAAGCCGAACCTGCTGACCGTTCGCGAAGTCTTCCGATGCGCGATCTGCGGCGCCGTCGTCCCGGTGGAGATCGGCATCCCCGTTGACGGCGAGTGCCCGAAGTGTCACGCGGATCTGCACACGTGCAAGAATTGCCTCCACTTCGATCCGCGGAGTCGGTTCGAATGCACCGAGCCGATCCCGGCGCGCATCCCGCGGAAGGATGTTCGGAACGCGTGCGAGTTCTTCGAACCACGAAGAGTCGTGGAGCGGGAGACGACCACTTCGCCCATGCAGATTCAGGACCCGCGTGCGGCCTTCGATCGGTTGTTCAAGAAGTGAACGTGAGCACTCGATCTCCGAGAGGCTGGTGAGCGCCTCTCATTTCCGGCGGAGCGGAAGGGACTGTTCCGTCGCGCGCATCCCTGAGGCGTACTCTTCCCAAGCGGTTGCGGGAGACCGGTGCGCGTCTTGATCGTGGAAGATGAGCCGAAGATGGCCGAGGCCCTCCGGCGCGGTTTGGAGGAGGAGGGGTATCTGGTGGAGATCGCGTCGGATGGAGAGGTGGGCCTCCGCCTGGGGAGCGAACGGCGGTACGATCTCCTCATCCTCGATATTCGTCTCCCCAAGCGGGATGGGATCCAGGTGTGCCGGGAGTTGCGCCGACGCGGCGTGCCGACGCCGATTCTCATGCTGACGGTTCGGGACGATGTGGATGCGAAGGTCGAAGCCTTCGAGGGTGGGGCCGATGATTATCTCACCAAGCCCTTCGCCTTCGCCGAATTGTTAGCGCGTCTGCGAGCGCTCCTGCGCCGTCGGGAGCATGTGGATCTGCGGCTGCAGGTCAGCGACCTCATCTTGGACCCAGTGACGCGGCGCGTCACGCGTGCCGGTCGGGAGATCGCCCTGACGCCCAAGGAATTCGCCCTGCTCGAATGCCTCATGCGTCATCCGAATCAGGTCCTCACGCGCGCCATGTTGGCGCAGGAGGCGTGGGGGGAGACCTTCGACGCGCTGACCAATGTCGTGGACGTGTACATCAACGCTTTGCGCAACAAACTCGATCGCCCGTTCGCGCGTCGGCTCATTCATACCGTCCGCGGCGTTGGATACGTGCTGCGCGAATAGCGTCAGAGGAGCGTCAGAATGGGCACGATCTCCGTCTGAATCGGGCGCGCCGTCACGATCACATCTTCGTCCCCCACGTAGACATCCACCTCGCTGCGCACGCCGAATTCACCTTCGAGATACACCCCCGGCTCGATGGAGAAGCACGTGTGCGGGAGGATGCGGCGATCGTCGCGCGTCTCCAGGTTGTCCATGTTGGCGCCGTTGCCGTGCACGTCTTCTCCGATGGAGTGGCCGGTTCGATGAATGAAGAAGTCGCCCAACCCGGCGCGCCGGATCACCTCGCGCGCGACGTCATCCACCTCCCATCCGTGAATGGGGCGCCGCATCCGCACGGCCTCCCGCACGAACGCGATGGCGCGATCGCGGGCCTCGCGCACGACGTGGAAGACGCGCGCGTAGCGATCGGGCACGACATCGCCGACGAATCCCGTCCAGGTGATGTCCACGTAGACAGCGCGGGGGACATCGCGCAACTTCGCCCAGAGGTCAATGAGGATGAACGTCCCTTCGCGGATCGGCCAAGCCGAATCCGGCGTCGGGCTGTAATGCGGGTTCGCCGAATGCGCGTCCGCGGCGACGATGGGGGGATGGTCGGTCACGAGCCCCTCGCGTTCGAAGCACTGGAGGATGAATTGCTGAAGGCGGTACTCATCGGTCGGGCGCCCGGAGGCGACGCATCGGGCGATCTCGGCGAAGGTCTCGTCCACGATCCGGCGCATCTTCGGTTCCGCCTCAAGATGCGTCCGCAGTTGCTCCGGACTCCAGACGGCCTCGAAGTGCTGCACGAGATCGGCCGAGGAGACGATCTCGACGCCGAAGCGGCGGAGCAGCTCAATGGTCCCGGCATCCACACGCGAGATGTACGGGATGTCGTTGTTCGGGGAGTACTGCATGGCGATGCGCCGGCGCCCGCGCAGCACGCGCTGCAGGTATTCGTGGAGCTGCGACCACGGGAGGTAGATGAGCTTTGCTCCCGGAAGGGCGTCCAACTGCTCTGACTCGATGATGTGGACGATCTTCACGGGTTCGCCGTCGGCCGGGATGAAGTAGAACCATCGGCGCGTCCCCAGGCGCCGCTCGTCGAGCTTCAGGATGCGATACGCTATGGGATCCGAGTGGCGGAAATCGTAGAAGAGCCATCCGTCCACACCGGCTTCTCTCAGAGCGGCTTGGATGCGAGCGATCGTCTCGTTCATAGGCGTCCTCCCAGCGCTCTGAACAGGGAAGCTTAGCAGAGCGCGCGTCCACAGGCGAGAGGACATCTCGGGTCAGATCCGTCCTCTCTCGCGCGCGTAGGCGCAATCGGGAGCCAGACAGCAAGCCTCGCAGCGCGGATGTCGCGGACGGCAGACGTCGCGACCGAGGCGGATCAGGTTGATGTGGGCGGCGTAGCAATGGCGGGCGGGGATGAGGCGGCCGAGCTGCTCGTGCGCGCGTTCGTCGGAACATCTCCGAGGGATCAGGCCGAGCCGCTCCGCCACGCGCCGAATGTGCGTGTCCACGGGGAAGACCGGTCGCCCGCAGGCGAAGAGCAAGACGCATGCGGCCGTCTTCGGGCCGACGCCGTCGAGCGAGCGGAGGAAGCGCAGCGCTTCGACCGTCGGCACGCGCCTGAGGAAGGAGAGGTCGAGCGCGCCCGTGCGCCGCTTGATCTCCTGCAGGACGCGCTTGATGCGCGCGGATTTGATCCGCGCCAGTCCGCCGACCCGAATCGCGGCCGCGATCTGCTGCGGCGAAGCGCGCCGAACGGCCTCCCACGTGGGGAAACGCGCCTTCAACTGCAGGAACGCGCGGTCGCGATTCCGATCGTTCGTGGATTGCGAGAGGATGGTCTCAATCAGCGTGTCCAGGGGATCGCGATCCCGGCGACGTCGAGGCCGGCCATACGTCGCCTCCAGGCGCTTGATGATCCGTGGAATCACGTCCTCAATCTCGGCCGGAGCGCGGTGGCCAAGGTCCGTCGAACGCTCGCTCATCTCTTCTCCTCCGAAGCGCGGGCGAGGACTTCGCGGTAATAGGCCTCGTACATCGGGACGATCTGTTCGCTCGAGAAGCAGGCCAGCGCGCGTTCCCGTGCCCGTCGTCCCATCTCGCGGCGGCGCTCGTCGTCCTGCAGCAGGGCGATGGCGGCCTGGGCCATCGCCTCGATGTCGCCACAGGGGAGGAGAAATCCGGTCACGCCATCCTCGACGACTTCGGGCACGCCGCCGGTGCGACTCGCGATGACGGGGACTTCGCACGCCATCGCCTCGAGCGCCGCCAGCCCGAACGCTTCCATCTCGCTCGGCAGAAGCAGCAGATCGGCGATCGAGAGGAACTCCGCGATATTGGGTTGCTTCCCCACGCAATGGACGCGTCCGGTGAGTCCATAGCGTTCGACGAGCCATTCGACGCGCGCGCGGTCCGGCCCATCACCGATCATGAGGAGCCGAGCGGGGACGCGCTCCACCACGCGCGCGAAGATCTCCACGCAGTCGGGAGCCCGCTTGATCGGGCGGAAGTTGGAGATATGCGCGAGGATCTTCTCCCCGGAGGGCGCGAAGCGTTCGCGCAGTTCCGGGCGTGGGCGGCGCGCGTAGTCCTCGCCATTGATGAAGTTCGGGATGACCCGGATGTCGCAGAGTCCGAAGATCTCGCAGGTCGCTCGACGCAGATACTGAGAGACGGCCGTGACCCCATCGCTCTGCGCGATGCCGAAGCGCGTGATCGGTAAATATGAGCGATCGCGCCCGACGAGCGTGATGTCGGTCCCGTGCAGCGTCGTGATCACGGGCAGATACCGATAGGGGCGGAGCATCTCGCGCGCCAGATAAGCGCTGATGGCGTGGGGGACGGCGTAATGGACGTGCAAGAGGTCCAACCCGTATTCGCAGGCGACGCGGAACTGCTTGGTCGCCAGCGCCAGGTCGTACGGGAGATGCTCAAAGAGCGGATACTCGAGCATCTCGACCTCGTGAAAGAAGAGGCGGTCCGAGAGCTCCGTGAGCCGCATCGGCAGGGAGGCCGCGACGAAGTGGACCGTGTGTCCCCGCCGCGCCAACTCCTTCCCCAATTCGGCGGCGACGATGCCGCTGCCCCCATACGTGGGGTAGCAGGTGATCCCGATCCTCAGTGGGCGTGTCGTGGATTCCCTCGCCATCGTGGGTGGAGCATCCGCGCATCAGCTCATGTAAGCCTCGAACTCCTCCAGCAACATGAGCCCGTTCTCCTGCGGGTCATCCACGACCCCATGGGTCAAGCGCGCGAGCGTCGCGATGACCTTCAGGTGGAAGTCGGTCGGTTGACCGTACTCGTCGGCTTCGGCCTCGACCTTGAACTTGCGCGCCGCTTTCTTGACCTGCAGAGGGAGGGACTCGTACGTCTGCCGCAGCTCCTCGATCTCCTCGGCCGAAGGATGGGCGACGGTGATCGTGCAGACTTCCACGCCGCGATCCGTCTGGGCCTCCACGTCCAGCGCGGTCCAGTAGGTGGCGTTCGACGCCTCCTCGCCGCGTGACCGAACGCGGCACGCGTAACCGCTCTCTGTGAGCTTGGCGATCACCTCAGCGACCGAGGGGAGACGAGTCCGGTCCGTCCAGACGAAGTATTCACACTTCATGGTTCGCTCGCCTCTTCTCCATGTCCATCGTCTTGGTCTCGTTCACCGCGCCTGTGCGGATGCATTGTAGGAGAGCGCGCGCGGTTTGGCAACCCGATCTTCCGTTCAGGCGGAGGCGACCGCCGGGGTCACGGGATTATAGAGCGAATCGCGTTCGACGGGGACGCGGCCCGCTTGTCGGATCAGGTGTTCGATCTCCGCGCGGGTGAGCCCCTGCGGCGTTTGTCCGCCCGCCATGTGGTAGATCTTCTCCTCGATCACCGTCCCGTCCAGATCGTCCGCCCCGAATCGCAGCGCGACCTGCGCCAGCTTCGGCCCCATCATGATCCAGTACGCCTTGATGTGATCGAAGTTGTCCAACAGCAGCCGCGCGACGGCGATGTTCTTCAGATCGTCCACGCCCGTCGTCCACGGCAGGTGGCTCAGCCGCGTGTTCTCAGGATGAAACGCCAGAGGGATGAAGGCCGTGAATCCACCCGTCTCATCCTGAAGGGCGCGCAGCCGCAGCAAGTGATCCACGCGCTCCTCGTAGGTCTCGACGTGGCCGTAGAGCATCGTCGCCGTGGATTTCAAGCCGCACTCGTGGACGGCGCGGGCGACCTCCAGCCAGCGTTCGCCACTGATCTTATGCGTGCAGATGATGTCGCGCACGCGACGGGCGAAGATCTCGGCGCCGCCGCCGGGGACCGAATCCAACCCCGCGTCTTTCAGGATCTCGATCGTCTCATGCAGAGATCTCCCCGCCAGTTTCGCCAGATAGTCCAGTTCCACGCAGGTGAAGGCCTTCAGGTGCACGTTCGGGAAGTGGTATTTCAGCGCGCGCAGCAGATCCACGTAGTACTGGAAGGGGAGATACGGATGCAGGCCGCCGACGATGTGAAACTCCCGCACGGACTCGGTGTAGCCGCGCGCGGCCGTCTGAACGACCTCCTCGATGCTCATCGTCCATCCGCCTTCCTCTCCGACCTTGCGGGCGAAAGCGCAGAGCTGACAGTCCACGAAGCAGATATTGGTCGGATTGATGTGGCGGTTGATGATGTAGTAGGCGACATTGCCGTTCTTCTTCTCCCGCACGTAGTTGGCGAGGGCGCCGAGCGTCAGCAGATCGTTCGACCGATAGAGCGCCACCCCATCGTCGAACGTGAGGCGCTCTCCGGCGAAGACCTTCTCGGCGATCGGCGCCAGTTCCGAGCGCGCGATATAGGTCTCCATTGCTCCCTCCACCGGCGACGAGGATTCATCGCAGCAACACCTCTCCCCCCATCGTGAGCAGGAGGATGAGGCTCACAAAGGCGTTGGTCGTGAAGAAGGCTTCGTTGACCCGCGACAGATCGTCGGGCCGGACCAACCGATGCTGCCGGATGAGCAGCCCGAGCGTCGCCGCGAGTCCCAGGCCCCCTAGCCCGCGCAATTCGGCCAGGCGAAAGGCGACCACCAAGCTCGCGAAGGCGAGGGCGTGAAATCCCCGCGCGATCCACAGCGCCCGCCGAATGCCGAATCGCGCCGGCAGCGAGCGCAAGCCCACGCGCCGATCGAACTCCACGTCCTGGCAGGCGTAGATCACATCGAATCCCGCCACCCACATCATGACGGCGAGGCTCACCGCGAGCGGCAGCGGCTCATCCAGAGCGCCGCGCACGGCGATCCATGCGCCCGTCGGCGCCATGGCGAGACACCAGCCGAGCACCAGATGCGAATATTCGGTGAACCGCTTCGTGTAGGAGTACAGGAGGATCGAGGCCAGCGCCACTGGCGCCAGCAGCAGCGTGAGCCGATTCAGCATGGCGGCCGCGAGCACGAACACGGCTGCGGAGACCAGCACGAACGCGCGAACGTAGCCCGGACTCACCCGTCCGGCCGGCAGCGCGCGCTCGCGCGTGCGCGGATTCTGGCGATCGAACTCGCAATCCACGAGCCGATTGAAGGCCATCGCGGCGCTGCGCGCCCCCACCATGGCGACGAGGATCCACCAGAGCGTGCGCCCATCGGGAAGCCCGCGGGCAGCGAGGATCGCTCCCAGCAGCGCGAAGGGCAGGGCGAAGAGGGTGTGTTCGATCTTGATCATCTCCAGCGTCAGGCGCGTGTTCCGCCAAAGCGCCGTTCCGAGAGAGCGGGGCGCAGACAGCTCTGACGTCGCCCTCATGTCCATGCGCGACCTCCTCGCCACATCGTCTCCTGCGGGTGTTCAATCCCCAGATGATCCAGGATGCGATAGACGAAGTGCTTCACCAGATCCTCAATCGTGCGCGGGCGGTGATAGAACGCGGGCATGGCCGGCAGGATCACCGCTCCGAGTTGCCGCAGCGTCAGCATGTTCTGCAAGTGGATGGCATTGAGCGGCGTCTCGCGCACGACGAGGATGAGGCGCCGCCCCTCTTTCAACATCACATCGGCGGCCCGATGGATCAGATTGGTCGTCGCGCCCGTGGCGATCGCTCCCAGCGTCCCGACGCTGCACGGGACGATGACCATGCCATCCACCGGATAGGAACCGCTGGAGATCGGTGCTCCCAGATCGTTCAATTGGAAACACACGAGCTTATGCCGAGAGAGCCCCAGCCGGTCCGCCACCTCTGGATTCAGCGGATGCGGGATGTCCACATCCAGCTCCTCGGCGAAGACGCGGCGTCCATTCTCGCTGATGAGCAGATTGATCTGTCGGACGCGCGGGCTCGCATCCAGAAGCTGCAGCAGGCGCTGCGCGTAGCAGGCGCCGCTGGCTCCCGTGACGGCGACCGTGATGGAGCGCTCCTCGCCCATAGGCCGATCGTCGGAAGACAAGCGTACCGGTCTTCGAGAAAACCTGTCAAGAAACGCGACTCCGTGAGCGCGGGCGCGCTCCGCAGAGGCGGTCGGTCGCATGAGCTTGACAGCTCCGAAGTCCTCGATCCATCATCCTTGAGTTGTAAGGCGTGGCGATGCTCGAGACCTACCGAGAGGAGCTGGCCCGCTTCCACGAAGCGCTCGCGCGCGAGGAGTATGAGCATTATTCCGGGCGGAAGGACGCGCTCGATCTGGAGCCGATCTACGATCAGTATGGGCATCTCTTCACTCCCGAGGCCGTTGAAGCCCTGCGGCGCGAGCGCGAGGCGATCCCGGAAGCCTTCGAGACGGCGCGGCGCGCGCTCGATCTGCTGATCGCCGATGCCACCGAGCGCGCGCTGGAGATGGCCGTGCGCCCGCTGACGGAGCAGATCGCGCGCGCGGAAGCGGAGGCGGAGATCGCGTGGGATGAGGAAGTGCTCACGTTCGCTCAAGCGCAGCAACGGTTGGCGACGGAGTCCAGTCCGGCTCGACGTCGCGAGCTACACGCCGCGTGTCTGGACATCATCCGGCGGACGAACGAGCTTCGCGCGGAGCGGTGGCGCGAGGTGCACCGCGCGGCGCGCCGATTCGGTCATCCGGACTATCGGTCGGTGTATCGCGCCCTGAGAGCGCTCGATTTCGAGGCGCTCGGTCGCCAGTGGGCGCAGTTCCTGGAGGAGACGGACGAGCTCTATCAAGCGCATCTGCAAGAGGCGCTGTGGAGCGAACTGGGCTTGCGCCCGCAGGAGGCGCATCGCGCCGACATCCCGGCGTTCCTTCGGTTGGAGCGATATGCCGATGTCTTCCCCCGGGATGGGCTGCGAGCGATCTATGAAGATGTGCTGCAGGGATTGGGCATCGAGGTGGATCGGCAGAAGAATGTCGAGATGGATGACGAGCCGCGGCCGCGGAAGCATCCGCGCGCCTTCTGCGCGCCCATTCGGATCCCCGAGGAGATCAAGCTCGTCATCGCCCCCACGGGCGGCGTGCCGGACTATCAGGCGCTGCTTCACGAGGCCGGACACGCGCAGCATTACGCGTGGACCTCGGCCGCGCTCCTTCCTGAATTCCGCTATGCCGGTGATCGCGCCCTGAGTGAGATGTACGCCTTCCTCCTCGAATCGTTGCTTCGGGAGCCCCGATGGCTCGAGGACGCGCTTCACTTCCCGGCGAGCGAGCACTTCCTGAAGCTCATGGCGGGGCAGCGACTCTTCCTCCTTCGCCGATATGCGGCCAAGTGCGAGTATGAGCAGCTCCTGCACGCGGCGGATGAGCCGGAGGAGGTCGCGGCCGTATATGCCGAACGGCTCACGCGCGCGACGGGTTTTCCGTATCCACCCGAGGAATTTCTGAGCGACGTGGATGATGGGTTTTACGCGGCCGATTATTGGCGGGCTTGGGTCGCCGAAGTGTGGCTGCGCGATTACGTGAAGACGAAGTTCGGGCATCGGTGGTGGCGCCATCCGCGCGCCGGGCGATTCTTGATCGAATTGTGGGAGACCGGGGAGCGCTACACGGCCGAGGAGATCATCCGACAGATCGGAGCGAGTGCGCCCACGATCGAGCCGCTTCTGGACGAGGTGAAAATCGCATTGGGACGACGCCGGAGGAGGAGATGAGCCGCCTGGCGCGCGTCCGTGTGTCGCTCGATGAGCGCAGCTACGACATCGTGATCGGAGAGGAGGTGCTCGCGCGCGCTGGCGAGTTGGTGCGTGCGGCGCTGGGAGAGGCGCCACGGCTCGCGCTCATCTCCAACGCGCGGGTGTTCGGCCTCTATGGGGCGAAACTTCGCTCCGGTCTTCGGCGAGCGGGTTTCTCCGTCTCCGTGCACCTCATCGGCGATGGCGAGCGCTACAAGACGGTGCGCACGGTCGAGCGATTGTACGAGGAATTGGCCGATCAGCATCTGGATCGTGCGAGCGCCATCATCGCCTTGGGGGGAGGCGTCGTCGGCGACGTCGCCGGATTCGTGGCGGCCACGTTCCTGCGGGGGATCGCCTATGTGCAGATCCCGACGACGTTGTTGGCCGCTATTGACAGTTCGGTCGGAGGGAAGACCGGGGTGAACTTGCCGCAAGGGAAGAATCTCGTCGGCGCTTTCCATCAACCGCGACTCGTACTGGCCGATGTCTCGACTCTGCGCACGTTGCCGCGGCGGGAGCTGGCGGCGGGCTTATGCGAGGCGCTCAAGTACGGGGTGATCCGAGATGCCGCGCTCTTCGACTGGATCGTCGAGCGCGTGGAGGCGTTGAAGGCGGGCGAGGCGGCGGCCCTTGTGCCGGTGATCCGGCGCTGCTGTGAGATCAAGGCCGATGTCGTGCGCCGCGATGAGCGCGAATCGGGGCTTCGCCGAATCCTCAATTTCGGGCATACCTTCGGGCATGCCTTGGAGGCCGTCACGGGCTATCGCCGATTGAAGCACGGGGAGGCCGTGGGCTACGGGATGATCATGGCCGCGCGTCTGGCGGTGCGCCTGGGTCTTTTGTCCTCGGAAGAGGCGGAACGTCTTCGTCGCGCGGTCATTGCCTGCGGTCGCTTCCCTTCGATCGCCGATCTCGATCCCGAAGCGGTCCTGGCCGCCATGCGCCACGATAAGAAAGCGCGCGCAGGTCGGTTGACCTTCGTGCTCCCGGTGCGGATCGGTCGGGTCACCGTGCGCGAGGATGTCCCCCCGTCGCTCGTCCGCGCCGTGCTTCGCGAGAGTCTGCGCGATCTCTCGCCGTGAGACTCACCGCCTCACTGGAAGCTCCCGATAGCCGCAGCTTCGTCATCGAAGGTCTCGAAGACGGTGGCCAATTTCGTGATCGTCAGGACCTCCCGAATGCGCGGGGGGACATGGAGCAACTTCACGCGGCCGCCGAGATGGCTCATGGTCGTATAGGCGCTCACCAGCTCGCCGATGCCCGAGCTGTCCATATGCGTGACGCCCGCGAGATTGAGCACGAGCCGTCGCCCGCCGAGCTGAATCACGCGATGAATCGCCTCACGAAAGCCTGCCGTTCCCTCGCCGATCGTGAGGCGCCCCTCGATGTCGAGGAGGTGGACGTCGCCGATGGTGCGGTGCTCGATGCGGATCATCTACGCGCTCCTCGGACGAATCTTCTTTCTCAGGCGAACGGTCGTCCCCTCGCCGGGAGCGGATCGGATGTCCACTTCGTCCATGAAGGCCTTCATGTAGAAGATCCCGCGCCCGGTCGGCTTCAACAGATTCTCCGGATCCAGCGGGTTCGGCACCTGGGAGAGATCGAAGCCGCTCCCCTGATCGGTCACGCGGATGCTGAGGCCATCGTGGTCGAAGGCGTATTGGATCTCGACTCGCTTCTGCCGATCCTCTCTGTTCCCATGCTTGATGGCGTTGATGACGGCCTCGCGCACGGCCATGCTGATCCACATGGCCGTCTCCTCATCGAAGCCGGCGAGGCGGGCCAAGGTCGCGGTCACCGTCTCCGCGAGTTCCACGAATTCAAGTCCGCTCGCCACGCTCAAGCTGATGCTGTAGGTCTCCGGGGCAGCGCGTTCCGTCATCCCCCCTCCTGCGCGCGCGAAGAGCGACGGGGCCAAGCGAAGTGTTCGGGAGAGACATCGCTTGAGCGCGCGCTTGTTCTGTTCGCGGAGCTGATTATGTGCATCTTCGGAGGGAATGATGTAACATAGCAGGGGTTCTATGTCAAGCTACGTGATCGGCAGGGCGAAGCGCATCGCCGGAGAGGTGCGCCTGCCGGGCGATAAATCGCTCTCTCATCGGGCGGCGTTGTGCGCCGCGCTCGGCGAGGGCGTCTCCCGGTTGCATAACTTCTCTCCGAGTCTCGACTGCGAGCGTACGCTGGCCTGTCTCCGCGCTCTGGGTGTTCCGATTGAGATCGAGGGGGGGATGACGGTCACCGTCGGCGGCGTGGGACTGGAGGGGTTCACGCCGCCGGCGCACATGCTCGATGCCGGGAATTCCGGCTCCACCATGCGCATGATGGCGGGGATTCTGGCCGGGCAACCCTTTGAGAGCGCGATCACGGGGGATGCCTCCTTGCGGCGTCGGCCGATGGATCGGATCGTGCATCCGCTGCGCCTCATGGGGGCGACGGTTCACGCCCGCGAGGATCGGTACGCGCCGCTGACGATCCGTGGAGGGACATTGCGTCCAATCCGATACCGACTTCCCGTCGCGAGCGCGCAGGTGAAATCCTGCGTCCTGTTGGCGGGGCTTTTCGCCTCAGGGATGACGACCGTGGAGGAGCCCGTGCCGACGCGGAATCACACGGAGATCATGCTCGCTGAGTTCGGCGCTCAGGTGAGCGCGGTCGGCGGAGCCATCTCCGTCTGCGGACGCCCGCGACTTCGCGCTCGCGAGTATCGGATCGCCGGAGATATCTCTTCGGCAGCCTTCTTCATCGCGGGCGCGCTCGCGCTTCCGGGCTCGCAGCTGCTCGTTCGCGACGTTCTGCTCAATCCGACGCGCACGGGCTTCCTCGAGGTGCTCCGCCGGTGGGGGGCGGATGTGGTGATCGAGAATCCACGCCGATGGCATGGAGAAGCGGTGGGAGATATTCGAGTGACCTCAAGGCCCACGACTTGGACATCGCGCGCGGAGCCGCTCGTGCTCGAGGGGGCGCTCATCCCGGCGGTGATTGATGAGATTCCCCTTCTGGCCGTCCTGGCGACGCGCATGCCGGGGGGGATCATCGTGCGCGACGCGGGTGAGCTGCGCGTGAAAGAGAGCGATCGTATTCGCGCGACCGTGGAGAATCTGCGGCGCATGGGCGCGCAGGTGGTCGAGCGCGCGGATGGGCTGGCCGTCGCGGGACCCCAAGCGCTTCGCGGAGCGGAGATCGAGCCTGACGGCGATCATCGCATCGCGATGGCCTTCGCCATCGCCGGCCTGTGGGCCGAAGGGGAGACGATCATTCGGGACCCCGAAGTCGTGGCCGTCTCCTTCCCCACCTTCTTCTCCATGCTGGAGCAGATCGTCGAACGATGACGCGCATTTTCCTGGTCGGGTTCATGGGCGCGGGGAAGACGACGATCGGACGCCTGCTGGCTGAACGGCTCGGATACGCGTTCCTGGACCTCGACGAGTGGATCCAGCAGCAGGTGGGCCTTTCGATCCGCGAGATCTTCGAGCGCATGGGTGAGGCCGCCTTCCGTGAGATGGAGCGTCGCGCCTTGCGCGGGCTTGAGGCGTGGGACGAGGTCGTCGTCGCGCTCGGGGGGGGAGCGTTCGTGAGCGAGGAGAATCGCCGTCAGGTGCGGCGATTGGGCATCTCGATTTGGCTCGATTGTCCGCTGGAGGTCATTCTGGAACGGCTGGCGGGGACGACGGATCGTCCCCTTTATCGTTCGGCCGAGCAGATGCGGGAGCTCTGGCGCGCGCGCCGTCCGGCCTATGAGCAAGCCGATCTGCGAGTGGAGACCGGACGGCTGACGCCGGAGGCGATCGTTGAGGAGATCCTTCGCCGCTTGCCCCCTCGCTCGCGATGCTCATGAGGCCGCGCCGAGTGGGTCATGGGCGCGCGGGCTCGGGTCGCGTCGTGGCGGAGAGGACCTCTTCGTAAAGCTCCAGGACGGCGCGCGCCATCCGCTGACGGGTGAAGCGCGCGTGCACATATCGGCGGGCCGCCTCTCCCATGCGCCGACGAAGCGCTTCATCATCGAGCACGCGGTTCACGGCTTCGGCCAGGGCGTCGGCGCTCGAGGGGGGAACGAGCAATCCAGTCACGCCGTGCCGATTCACCCAGGAGACGCCGGTCGGCAGCTGCGTGCTGATGACGGGCTTCCCCGAGGCCATGGCTTCCAATTGGACGATCCCGAAGGTCTCGCTCGCGTGGATGGATGGGAGAACCAGCACATCGCACGCGTGATAATAGGCCACGAGCTGGTCCTGCGCGACCTCGCCGAGGAAGACGACCCGTCCCTCCAGTCCGAGAGCGCGAACGCGCCGCCGCAAGGCGCGCTCGCGTGGGCCGCGCCCGATGATGAGCAGACGCGCCGGGATGCGCGGCATGGCGGCAATCAGATGTTCGACGCCCTTATAGTACACGAGCCGGCCGACGAAGAGGACGATCCGCGGTCCCCATTGCGCGCGCAGCGCTTCGACCTGTGGCCGCCGCGCCTGATCGAGCTGAAAGCGTGCCACATCAATCCCGAAGGGGATGACGACGCATTTCTCTCGATAGGGGCGAAGCGTCGGGAAGTCCAGATGCTGGGGCGCGGCGACGATGATCCGAGCGGCGCGCCGCAGCAGGCGCTCGCGGAGCGGGCTGTAGACATGCCGCAGCACGCGTTGTCGAACGACCTCGCTGTGGAAGGAGACGATCACGCGCGCCGATGGATTCGCAGCGAGCACGGCGAACGTGGCTATGGGATTGGGTTCGTGCACGTGGAGGATGTCGGCGCGGGAGTCGGCCAGCAGGCGCGGGAGTGACGGACAGATCGGCGCGGAGGCGATCTGCCCCCATCGGGCGACGCGCGTCACGCGCACGCCGTTGATGACGTCGGTCACTGTCTTCGGTCGCGTGTTGGCGACGAAGACCTGCAGATCCACGTGCCGGCAGAGCTCCTCGCACAGATGCTGCAGGGCCGCCTCCATGCCGCCGGGGACAGGGGCGTAGAATTTTCCAATCTGCACGATCCGCACCGCTTCACTCTCTAGCCGCGCGGCGATCAGGCGCGCGTCGCCGGCCCTTTCGGCGGGAGCAGGTCTTCCAGCTCCTCGGGGCGCGTCACCGGTCGGTGGCAGGTGAAGTTCTCACACACATAGGCCGTGCACGGGGCCGGACGTCCTTCGGGATCGCGCAGCGGTTCGCGATCGCGGAGTAGCGGGATGACGCGCGCCGCTTCGTCATCGTCCAGAGGACGAAAAGCCACGACGGCGTGAGGCATGTACCGCTCGGCGAGAAGACGTCGCATGGCGCGCGTCTCGGGCGCCTGCCGATCCCCCACGAGCGCGATCTCCGACGCAGGGGCGAGCAGGACGTCCAGAGCGCAGAGCATGCGCCCGAAGCCGTAGGGATGGCGCTGCATCGCCTCAGCGAAGAGGCGAAGGATCGCGCGCGCTCGCTCCCAATACGCGGCCTCCCCGGTGAAGTGGTACAGTCGCAGGAAGACCTCGGCCGCCACCGAATTCCCCGAGGGCGTCGCGTTGTCGAAGGCTTCCTTCACGCGCACGATCACATCCGCGTGTTCGGCGCTCGTGTAGAAGAAACCGCCCTGTTCCGCATCCCAGAAGCGTTCGAGCATCGCATCGGTCAGCGCCCGCGCTTCCCGAAACCACCGCGGATCGAAATCGGCCTCGTAGAGCGCGAGCAGTCCATCAATCACGCAGGCGTAATCATCCTGATAGGCCGGGATCTTGGCCACGCCTTCAGCGAACGTGTGCCAGAGCGCGCCATCGCGGCGAAGCGCTGTGAGGAGGAACTCGGCATTTCGACGCGCGACCTGATAATAGTCATCCCGCTCCAGGATGACGGCCGCGCGCGCGAAGCTGCGCAGCATGAGGCCGTTCCACGCGGCGAGGACCTTCTCGTCGCGATGCGGCTTCACGCGCTGTTGCCGCCGCTCGTAGAGCACGCGTCGAGCGCGCCGGACGATCGCCATCAGTTCCGATATGGTGAGCCCCTCCAGCCGCGCGATCACCTCGGGATCGCGCGGGACGCTGAGGACGTTCTTCCCCTCGAAATTCCCCCACTCGGTGACGCCGAAGTAGCGGCAGACGATCTCGCCCTCGCGCTCGCCGAGCGCGGCGCGGATCTCCGCGGGCGTCCAGATGTAGAATTTCCCCTCTTCGCCCTCGCTGTCGGCATCTTGCGCGGCGTAGAATCCGCCGTGCGGGCCGGTCATCTCTCGCCGCACATAGTCGAGCGTCTCCTCGGCGATCTCCCGATAGAACGCGTTCCCCGTGAGCTGATACGCGATCACATACACGTGCGCCAGAAGCGCATTATCGTAGAGCATCTTCTCGAAGTGCGGGATCAGCCATTGCGCGTCCACGGCATACCGATGGAAGCCGCCGCCCAGTTGATCATAGATCCCCCCGCGCGCCATGCGCACGAGCGTCTGTTCGACCATCTGCAGCGCGTACGCGTCCCCTGTTCGCAGGTACACGCGCAGCAGGAATTCGAGCACCATCGGGGCCGGGAACTTCGGCGCGCGCCCGAATCCGCCGTGAGTCGGATCGAACTGCTCGATCAGCGCGCGGTAAGCCGTGTCGAGCACCTGGGGCGTCAGCTCGCGCTCCGATGGCCGCCAGGCGTTCATCGCCTGCACGTGGGCGAGCAGCTCGCGTCCGGCTTTCTCGATCTCCCCGCGACGCGTGCGATAGGCATCGGCGACGGCGCGCAAGACGCGTGGGAAAGCCGGCAGGCCATGCCGATCCACCGGAGGGAAGTACGTCCCTCCGTAAAAGGGGACCCCCTCGGGCGTGAGGAAGACCGTCAGCGGCCACCCCCCATGCCCCGTCATCGCCTGCACCGCGCTCATGTAGATCGCATCCAGATCGGGCCGCTCCTCTCGATCCACCTTGATGTTGATGAAATGCTCGTTCATCAGGCGCGCGATCTCCTCATTCTCGAACGATTCGCGCTCCATGACGTGGCACCAGTGGCAGGCCGAGTAGCCGATGCTGAGGAGGATCGGCTTATCTTCCCGCCGCGCGCGTTCGAACGCTTCCTCACCCCACGGATACCAATCCACGGGGTTATGCGCGTGCTGGCGCAGATAGGGACTCGTCTCGTGGATCAAGCGATTCGTGTGACGCGTCTCGCTCATGAAGGCCTCCTCGTTCTCGCCGAGAATTGAGGCGGCGCCCACGTTCACACCTTCTCCGCGAAGGCGGGCGCGATGACTTCCTCGAACGCCCGTTGCAGCGCTGGAAAGCGTCCGAGCCGAGAGAGGACGCGCGCGGCCCGCTGCAGCGCTCGAGGGATGTACGGGATGTACACGGGATTGCCGAGAACGGCCGTTTGATACGCGTACGTGCCCGTCGCCTTCAAGAGCCGCTGCAGCAGCATCAGGTCCAGCTCACGTCGAAAGGCTCGGCATCGCGCGGAGGACCAGGCGGCATCCGCCCGCGCTTTCTCCTCGAGGAAGAATGCGATCATCTCCTCGATGAGCGCGTCCTCCAGCTCCACATACGGGTCGCCCAGCAGGGAGGCCACGTCGTAGCTCGGCGGCCCCAGGCGCGCATCCTGATGGTCAATGATGTAGAGTCGGCCCCGATGCCACATCAGGTTGCGCGAGTGAAAATCCCGATGCGTCAGTACGCGCGGGATCGCCGCCAGCTCCGCCGCGATCTCCCGAAACTCCTCGTGAAGGCGCTCCCGATGCTCGGCATCCAGTGAGAGGCCGAGATACTTCTCGAAGAAGTTCGTGAAGAAGAAGCGCAGCTCCCCATCGAGCTTCTCCACGTCGAAAGCCAGGCGCGCCGCCACGGATCCGCACTCCTGAGCCAGGCGCGTGGCATCTTGAATCCGGAGGATCAATCGGACGGCCTCTCGATAGGCGGATCGTCGCGCTTCGGGTTCCGCCGTGGCGAGCCAATCTTGAAGTCGAACGTCGCCGAGGTCTTCCAGAAGCATCAGCGCCCGCTCGCCATCGGTGTCGAAGATTCTGGGCACGGGCAATCCGGCTTTGAGAAAGAGCGCCGTCACGTCGCAATAAGGATGCGTGGCCGGATCGAACGGCTCGGGATAGCGCGCGACGACATACCGGCGCTCGTCCGGGAGGACGATGCGGAAGTATTGTCGCATCGAGGCATCCCCCGCCAGCCTCTCGGCGCGAATGGCGCCCGCCGGCAGGCCGAAGACGCGCGCGGCATACGCGCGCACGACATCCTCGAAGCGATCAACGGTCGGCTCGCCTTCCCTTCGCTCGTTCTGATCGGACATGATCGCATGGCAGTATACCGGATCGCGGGGCATCGCGCAAAGACGTCTCCACTTGAGGGCCAACAGTTGCCGCGCGCTGATGAGGAGCGGTAGCCTTAGAGAGGCGCGATGGAGATGTCCAGCCGAGGTGCGTCGGGAGGGGAGAAGCGATGCGTGAGCGGGAGGCGCCCAGGTCCCGACCGTTGTTCCTTCATTCCGCGGCTCAAGTGGTGACGCTCGCCGGGCCGCCCCGACCGCGCGTCGGTCGGGAGCTCGAGGAGTTGGGAGTGATCGAAAACGGCGCCGTGTTGATCGCAGACGGCGTCATCACCGCCGTCGGACCGACGGATGAGGTCGCCGCCAAGCTCCCGGACGACGTGCAGCGATGGGACGCGCGCGGTATGGTCGTGCTGCCGGGATTCGTGGATGCGCATACGCACCTGGTCTTCGCCGGCGATCGCGTGCAGGAGTTCGAGTGGAGAACGCGCGGCCTGAGCTATGCGGAGATCACGCGCCGAGGGGGAGGAATCCGAACGACCGTGCGCCAGACGCGCGCCGCCTCGGAGGACGAACTGGTGACCGTGGCGCGCCGCCACCTGCGCTGGTTCCTCGAACACGGGACGACGACGCTCGAGGCCAAGAGCGGATACGGATTGAGCCGGGATGAGGAGTTGAAAATCCTGCGCGTGATCCGACGCCTTCGTGAGGAGAGTCCGGTGGAGATCGTCCCCACCCTGCTGGCCGCTCATGTCGTCCCTGACGAGTACGCCGCGGATCGCTCGGCCTATGTTCGAATGATCATTGAAGAGCTTCTGCCGGAGGTCGCGCGCGAGGGTCTGGCGGAGTATCACGACGTGTTTTGCGATGAGGGCGCCTTCACCGTGGAGGAGGCGCGGGCGCTGATGAGAGCCGCTCGCGCTCACGGGTTGAAGCTGCGCGTGCACGCGGAGCAATGGACCCGCTCGGGCGCCGCGCGATTGGCGGCCGAACTGCGCGCGCAGACGGTGGACCATCTGGAGAAGATCGCGGAGGAGGACATCGCGGCGCTCGCCGCAGCGGGGGTGATGGCCGTCCTGCTTCCCGGCGCATGTTTTCATCTCGGTCGCCGGGAGTATCCGCCGGCGCGAAAGCTCATCGAAGCGGGTGTCCCCGTGGTCCTGGCCACCGATTTCAACCCCGGCACCTCACCCACGCCGAGCATGCCCATGATCCTCGCGCTCGCCTGCACGCAGATGCAGATGACGCCCGCCGAAGCCATCACGGCCGCGACGATCAACGCCGCCTACAGCCTCGATCGCGGCCATCGCGTGGGATCGCTCGAAGTCGGCAAACGAGCGGACCTCGTCCTCTTCGATGTGCCGGATTATCGGCACATCCCCTACTTCTTCGGGGTGAACACGGTGCGCGCCGTCTTCGCGCGCGGCCGCCTCATCTTCGATCGGGTGAAGGAGGCGCCTTCGGTCGAAGGGGGAAGAGCGGAGGGGCGGTGAGAGCGTTTCGCCCCTCCGCTTTATCCTATCGGCCTCGGATGGCGTAGACCACGCCGGCTTTCGGACGGCGAATCTCCGGAGGCCCATCGCCAAAGGGTGAGGTGGCGATGATGTCGGCCCTCCCGTCATTGTCGAGGTCGGCGGCGTAGAGGGAGAATCCCACCTGATCACCGATCGTGGCCCCGTAGATCGTCAGGTTCGAATCGGGCGGCGTCTCCGAGAAATCCACTGTGCCACGGGGAAAACTCGCTCCTCCGAGGATGATGTAGATCTCGCCCGCCCCATCGCGCTGGTTCCCCGGGCCATCCGCAGCGGGAGCAGCGAGGATCAGGTCCTTGCGGCCATCTCCATTCCAATCGCCCACGGCGAGGGCAAATCCGAGAGCATCCCCAGGGTCCGCACCGTAGAAGAGCGCGTCCGGCGGATTCTTCCCCAGATCCCGAGTTCCGGTCAGAGAGCCGCCGCCGAACAGGACATACACTTCCCCTGCACTCAGACGCGCATTCCCAGGGCCTGCTCCCTGAGGAACGCCGAGGATGAGGTCATCAATGCCGTCTCCGTTCACATCGCCCGCCGCAATGATGCCTCCTAGAAGGTCGGCAGCATCAATCCCATTGATCGTCATGTTTGGGGCTTGAGCGCCGGAGGTCTGTTGCGTGTCGCGCCGACTGGTCGGAGTGCGGCTTCCGAAAAAGACATACGCTCGTCCCTGGCTGATGTCATTCCCCGCCGTATAGAAGGGAGCTCCTCCGATGATGTCTCCGATTCCATCCCCGTTGACATCTCCCACGGTCACCGCATTCCCGAGACCTTCACCGACACCGACTCGGACAATCTGGGCGAACGACACCGTCCGCCCGAAAATCACGATGTCTGCCGAGGGCGAAGCCGGGTTGCTTCCAATGTCTCTGAGCACCCCCGGTGTCCAGGCGTTGGATCCGAAGAGGACGTAGATGGCTCCTGCTGAGACAGGGAGTCCAAGTTGTGGACTTGTCGTTCGGCTCCCATCCGGTCCCTTCACGCCCGGCGCGCCGATGACGACATCTCCAATCTGATCGCCATTGACATCACCGACGGCCACAGCGGTGCCCGCCTGGTCCTGCACATTCTTCCCGGCCGGTCCTCCCCAGCCGATGATCGTGGCATCGGCCGGCGACGAACGCAGGTCGCGTACGGCAACGGAGGCGATCGAAGCTCCTCCGAAGAAGATGTACACTTCACCCACATTGGGGCGCGTGTTATTCAGTCCGTCCGCATTCGGAGCGCCGATGACCACATCGGCCACTCCGTCACCGTTGACATCGCCGGCGGCCACGCTGGAGCCCAAGCGGTCATTGACGTCAGCTCCGTAGATGATCACATCCGGCCTTTGGAGGTTCAGATCGCGAACAAGCGGCAGTCGCTGCCCCGACCGTCCGAGGATGATGAATACGGCCCCGCAGTTCGATCGCGCTCCGTCCGGACCGTCGTTATAGGGGACGCCCACGATGAGGTCATTCACGCGGTCACCATTGACATCAGCGGCGATGGCCATGATGTTGCCCGAGATCTGACCGACTGCGTCCACGGTGATACCATCTCCGGCGTTCATGCCGACGAGCATCAGGTCCGGTCCCTGCTGAAGATCCAGGGCCGCGGGCGCGGTGTCTTCGTGCGGCTCCGAGGACCGCGCCGCGAACCACGAGCCGCCGAGCAGAAGACCGAGTGAGACGAGCATCACGCACACCAAAGCGTGGAGAGAAACGCGTCGAATCGTTTGCCCAGACATGCGAAGACCTCCCTTGTGTCATCCTTTCGCCGGTGAGCCGATGAGCGAGCCGCTTGGGGCGGCCATAGGCGTTTCCGAAGAGCGCTCGGAGAACGACGTCTCCTCATCCCACTGCCCTCGCGCATTCGCTCATGGCCAGGGTCACTTATATCAGGTCGGTCGGGCACCGTCAAGATGGTTCTCTCGGATGGGGGTTGACAGCAGCTGCCGCTTTTGTTGTCATTCATCTCAGGCATGAAGCGCTCTGACGGCTGCACGGGCGCCGGATCATGCCAGGCGGGCGCTGGAGGCGATGGGATGCGGGTAACGCAGGCGTTCCGCTTCGAGCTGGACCCCAATGTGGCGCAGCGGGTGGCCTTGGCCAAACACGTGGGAACCGCTCGCTTTGCCTATAACTGGGGCCTGGCGCGCTGCCTGGAAGCGATCGAGCAGGGCCGGCGGGTTCCGTCGGCGATCAGTCTGCATAAGGAGTGGAACCGGTGGAAGCGGCAGCATGCTCCCTGGTGGACGGAGGTCTCCAAATGCGCCCCGCAAGAGGCCTTCCGTGACCTGGAGCGAGCGTTTCGCAGTTGGTGGCGAAGGTTGGCGCGGAAGCCGAGATTCAAGCGGAAGAAGCTCCTTCTTGACAACAAGGCCCGCTTGACGGGCTCCATCCGGGTGTTCCCGCGGCATGTGCAACTGCCTCGCATCGGCAAGGTGCGGACCAAGGAGCGGACGGACAAGCTTCTCGTGCTGCTTGAGGCGCGCAAGGCTCGCATTCTCTCGGCCACCATCGCTCGCGAGGCTGATCGCTGGTATGTAAGCCTCGCGTGTGAGGTGGAGCGTCCCGATCCTGAGTTGCGGCAGGGGGAGCCAGTGGGCGTGGACCTGGGCCTTGCGTCGTTTCTCGTGCTCTCTGACGGGACGCGAGTGAATGCTCCCCGGCCGCTTCGGAAGATGCTGCGGCTTCTCCGCCGTCGGTCACGACAGCTTTCGCGCAAGCGGAGGGGATCGCAGAATCGCCGCAAGGCCATCCTCATGTTGGCCCGGTTGCACCGGCGGGTCAGGAACATTCGTCGGGACTTCCTCCACAAGGTCACCACGGAGCTGGCGAGAACCAAGCCAGTGATTGTTGTGGAAGACCTTGCGGTGAAGGCCCTGGCCGGCGGAAGGTTGGCCCGGTCCATCGGTGACGTCGGTTGGGGGACATTCCGCTGGATGCTGGAATACAAGTGCCGGTGGTATGGGGCGCGGCTCATCATCGCGCCTAGGGGGTTCCCATCCACACGGCTGTGCAGCGCTTGCGGTCATTTGAATGGGAGACTGCCCTTGCATCGGCGGGTGTACGCTTGCGCGGCTTGCGGGTTGGAGCTGGACCGGGATTTGAACGCGGCGTTGAATTTGCGGTTTTATGGGTTGGCCGCCCCGAAAGGCCCTACCGAGAGTTCCTCGGGAAGTGACGCCTGTGGAGATCCCTCTGGCGGCGGAACAGGCGAAAGCCTGGTCTACGAGCCACGGGTCGAGGAAGCAGGAAGTGGCCGGTTGTCTCTATCACCCGCTTGGGCGAAGGAGACGACTATGCGTCACAGAACAGATCAGCCTCTGACCCGCTGGACGCCGGGCGGGAGTTTTTGCACGAAGAGGCCATCGGGGAGGTTCACGTTGAGCTGTATCTCGTCGAGTTTCAGGAGCGTCTCATCGCGATTGGCCTCGACGATCTTTTGGACCGTCGGGAGCCAGAGCTGGTGATCCACCCAGAGGTCCACGCGCCGATAGACACCGCGCCGATTCGGTCTGGGGGTGAGCACCAGATGCGAGACGCGGCGACCTTGGATCGTCTCGTATCCGGCGAGAGTGATCTCGTAATCCTCGGCGGCTTGAGTGAGGCCGTTGAAGAGATAGGCGAGGAAACCGGCGGCCGCGCGCGCGGACGTTCGGTCAATGACGCCCTCGATCGCCTGATTGATGCGCGGCTGATAGAGGAGGAAGCGGTTGCCCGTGACCGTGATGATGCGCTTCTCGGGGACGGTGATCTCGATGCGAAGGGAGAGGTCGCGCTCGCCCCTCCGCTTCATATAGAGGACGCCCTTCTCCGGGGGGTCTTTGAGGCCGAGTTGCGCGTAGAACTTCTCCTGACTGAGAGCCGCGCGTAGGGTGCGCATGCGCCGCACGGCCTGTGCCATCTGCTCCAGGATGGGCGTGACGCTCGTCCCCGAATCAGGAGCACTGCGCCCGCGCGAGGAGGGGAACCCCAGCAGGGCGAGCATCGCCCCCACACCTACGATGACGTTCGTCCATCGTTTCGATCTCGCGCGCTTCACCCACATACGGCGTTCGCCATAGAATAGGCGGGCGCTGCGCTACTTGTCAATGGCCGGTGCGGGAGAGATGTGGGCCCGTTCGGTCTTCCGCTCCGAGCTCGGGGCGTTGGTGTGCAGCGGCGGTCGCGACGCCGCCTCGCGCTGTTCCATCCCGCGCTGAGGGATCGAACCGGCATTCGAGCGATTGAACCAGCTGCTCGGCGTCAGGAAGATGAATGCCAGGATCAGCAGGCACAACACATCGTACTGCCAGGTCCCCCGCTCGTAGGACCAGAGGAGAACGTTCTTGAGCGCTATGAGCACCTTCGTACCCATCCCCGCACGCAAGGGGCAATTATATCAAAAGGGCGAGGGAGAGTGACAAGGGGGGGAGCACTCCGCATCATGGAGTGATGATCTTGCCGTCGCGCATATGGATGATGCGATTGGCCATGGCGGCGGCCTCGGGGTTATGGGTGATCATGACGATCGTCTGGCCGAATTGGGCGTTGAGTTCTTTGAGCATGCGGAGGACGATCTGCGAATTCTCGGAATCGAGGCTGCCCGTGGGTTCATCGGCCAGGAGAATGGCCGGGCGGTTGATGATGGCTCGGGCGATGGCCACGCGCTGTTGCTCGCCGCCACTCAACTCGTTCGGTTTGTGCGTGAGCTTATCCTCGAGGCCGAGCAGGCGAAGGATCTGGCGGCGGCGTTCGGGATCGCCCTCGACGTTACGGGTCCCGTTGTAGTAGATGCGTTCGGCGAGTCGCAGATTTCCCTCGACCGTGAGGGTGGGGAAGAGATTCAGGCGTTGGAAGACGAAGCCGATCTTGCGCCGTCGCAATTCCGTCCGCTCGGCATCCGAGAGGCTCGTGATCTCGAGGCCATCCACGTAGACTTTGCCCGAGGTGGGGGTGAGCAAGCCGCCGACGATGTGCAACAGGGTGGATTTGCCGCATCCGGAGGGCCCCATGATGGCGACGAACTCGCCGCGCTCGACCTCCAGGTTCACGCCGCGCAGGGCATGGACGCCGATTTTGCCCATGCGATAGATCATGTGGAGATCAACCGTTTTCAGAATGACCGACATCGCCTCTCACCCCCTCATTCATAAGCGAGCGCCCGAACAGGGTCTTGGCGGGCGGCGTGCACTGCCGGGTACAGGGCGCCGAGAGCACCGGCGAGCAAGCCCACGAGTGCCGCCGTGAGCAGCCACTTCCCCTCGAATTTTACGATGAGCGACGTGTACCGCATGATCCCCGCTTTGGCGACGAATGAAGCGATATAGCCGACGGCGACTCCGAGGGCACTGATTGTGAGCGCTTCCTTCTCGATCACGGCGACGATGAAGCCACGCGAGGCCCCGAGCGATTTGAGGATGCCGATCTCGCGCGTGCGCTCGGTGATGGACGTGTACATGGCCAGCAAGATGACGAGCGAGCTGACGACCAGGGCCAGCCCGACGACCACGCGGAGGAACGTATTGAGCGCCGGAATCCCCCGATCGTAGTAACTGGGGATGTCGCGCGTGAAGATGATCTGATTCCCGGGCAGCGCGGCTTCGATCCGTTCGGCGACGCGCTCCTGCTCGGCGGGATCCACGCATTTCACCAGGATGGAGGAGCATTTTCCGGGCGCGCCGAGCAACTCCTGCATCTTCGAGAGGCGCATCTTCACGCGCCCGCCGCTCTCGGGCTCGTAGATCCCGGCGACCGTGAACGTGTGGTTGAGAATCTCCACGCGCGCGCCGGGAGCGATCTTCTTGGTCGTGGCGTAGTGGCGATCCACGATGATCTCGTCATCGCGCTGCAGGGGGCGGCCCTCGACGATGCGAATGCCGCTGATGGCCGCATAGGTGGTATAGGTGTCCGTCGGCTGATCAACGATCCCTTCGATCATCTCGAAGCCGATGCCGCCAGCGCCGCTGCGGATATATCGCCCAAGGGGGGTGACGGCGCGCACCCCTTCGATCTTCTGCAGGCGCTGCGCGTAGGCCACCGGGAGCGCCAGCGGCGTGGCCGTGATGCTCGCTCCCAGCGTGCCGGCGGATTGGAAGATGATCTCCGCGCCGACGTTCTTCTCTCGCTGTCCGGTCTCGTAGAGGATGCCGCGCGCCAATCCCACGGTCACCAGGATCAACACGACGCCCAGGGCGATCCCGAACACACTGGCGATCGTCCGCGCCGGGCGCGCCAGGAGGTTGGCCAGGACGAAGCTCTGTCGCATTCAGTTCCCTCTTCGATCGAGGTCAATGACGCGAACCGAATCCCCCCACTCGGCGGGCTTCTCCAGTCGGAAGAGCGCGTCCGAGACCTCGCCGTTCACCACCAGGCTCGCGCGATCCAATCCCAGGCGGACGGAATACCGATCATACGGGCGCGCGATCCGGATCTCCGTCGGGATGAGATATGAGGCGTTCGGGATGGTCGCGAATTCCTCATAGGAGATCTCGCTGCGAATCTCGCCGGCGTCGCCGAAGACCTGCTGGCGCACCAGGAGCAGGCCGCGCGTGCGATCGAACCAGAATTTCCTCCGGATGCGGGCGCGGTTCGGTCCCACCGGTTCCAGCAGCGAGACGATGTAGTAGCTGCGGATGACCGCGCGCGGCTTCTGTCCCGGCGGGCGTTCCTGTTCGATCTGTCGAAACTCCTCCATGGTCATGAGGAGGTGCGAATCGGCGGCATCCACGGGCTCCCACAGCAGCGCTTCGGTGAGATGTTGCGGGCGGACATGGCGGAGCGATCCGACGTCGCGCCACTGCGGGTCGCGTTGCAGCGCCTCTTCGCGCTCGGCGTAGTCGCGATCGTTCGAGCCCTCGACGAAGAGGCGATGGTCTTCCGGATAGACGAGGAGTTGGAAGCGATGACCATCCGAGGCCAATTCGGCGATGGTCGTCTTCACCAGCGGCGCCTGGATGAGCAGGCGCACGCGGGCCGGGCGCGCCAGGATCAATCGGCCATCGGCTGTGCGGTAGCGCCGGCCAAGCCCCACCTCCGGCGCCTCGGTTTGGAACTGGATCGCCACGCGCGCCGAGAGCGTGCGCAATCGTTGGAAATCGTTCAAACGCGCGAGCAGGTCCTCCGGCGTCGCCGTGCTCAGCGGAGCGACCAGCTGGGGCACCGTGACCTGACGCGAGATCAGACCACAACCGATGTTGAACAAGAATCCCCACGCGAGGAGGACGATCGCTCCACTTTTGCCGAGTCTCTTGCAGAGCCCCGCGTTCACCGTCTGCCGAAACATGCAAGCTACCAGATGGGGCGCGCGCCTGTCAAATCCCGCTCTCGACGCGCACCGAGCGCGCGCATGTGTGCTTCCGAAGGCATCTGGTATAATGGAGGGGCACGAGCATGACGCGAGGGAGGCGAACATGGAACGCATATCTGTGAGCCCTTCGCCAAAGCGGCGCTGGGCGATGCCGATTGGGTTCAGCCTCAGTGTGATCCTCGGCGTGGGATTGGGGGTGTGGATCTCCGGTGGGACGTCCGCTCGGCAGTCGGCGCGACTGCTGCAGGTGAGCGATGAGAGTGTCCCGCCCACGGGCGCGCTCGCCACGGCGCTCGCGCTCTCGGAGGCGTTCGCGCACGTCGCGCGCCAGGTGGAGCCCGCGGTCGTGCACATCGAGACGGAAGCGGCGCGAGCGGGGCGGCGCGCGGACGATCCGTTCGATTTCTTCTTCGGTCCTCGCAGTCGGCCGCGTCGCGGGACGGGATCGGGCGTGATCGTGGACCCGGAGGGGTATATCCTCACCAACCATCACGTCATCCGGGGCGCGTCCACGATTCGCGTCAAGACGTTCGACGGTCGGACGTACACGCCGGAAGTGATCGGCGTGGACCCGGAGACGGACTTGGCCGTGATCAAGATCACGCGAAGCGAACCCTTCCCCTATGCCCGCATGGGGGATTCGAATAAGCTGCGGGTCGGCGATTGGGTGCTCGCCATCGGCAGCCCCTTCGGTCTGGAACAGACGGTGACGGCGGGCATCATCAGCGCGAAGGATCGCGTCACCGATGGGGAGAATGCGCCCTTCCAGCGCTTCTTGCAGACGGATGCGGCGATCAATCCCGGGAACTCAGGGGGGCCACTCGTCAATCTGAAGGGGGAAGTCGTCGGCATCAACACGCAGATTTCGACGAGCACCGGCTATTTCAACGGCGTGGGGTTCGCGCTTCCGTCATCCTTGGCCGTGGAGGTCTACAATCAGCTCGTCCGTCGCGGTCGCGTCGCGCGGGGGTATCTGGGCGTCTACGTGAAGCCGGTGACGCCGCAGATCGCGCGGATGAACGGGTTGAAGGAGCCGCAGGGCGCGCTCGTGGAGAGCGTCACGGATCCGGAGAGTCCGGCCGCGCGCGCGGGGTTGCAGACGGGCGATATCATCGTGGAGATTGATGGCGAGCCGGTGCGAGACAGTCGCGATCTCACGCGGCGCGTGGCCTCACTGGAGGTGGGACGTACGGTGCGGGTGAAGTACATTCGCGACGGGCGCGAGTACACGACCAGCGTCAAGCTCGGCGTTCGCCCGTCGCTCGCCGATCGCGGGGAGGAGCCTCGCGGGAGGAACGGTCAACCGCCAGAGGAGGAGAAGTCAGCGGGACCTCCGCGCCTGGGCGCGACCCTGGAGCCGGTGACGCCCCATGTGGCCGAGGTCCTCAAGCTGGGGGCGACGCGCGGGGCGGTCGTCGGCGACATCGAGGAAGAGAGTTTCGCCGAATCGCTCGGCCTCATGCCGGGCGACGTGATCCTCTCGATCAATCGGCAGGAGATCCACAAGCCGGAGGACGTCACGCGGATCTTCGCAGGGCTGAAGTCGGGCGACGATGTGGTGATGATCGTCGCGCGCGCCCATCGCGGTCTGGGGCCGAGCCGATCCGTCCTCTCGGGGACGATTCCGTGAGGGAGGTGTGATGAGAGCGATCGCCC
This sequence comes from bacterium HR10, assembly GCA_002923315.1. Classification (GTDB taxonomy): domain Bacteria; phylum Acidobacteriota; class Blastocatellia; order HR10; family HR10; genus HR10. Next base: position 42,782 of record BEHM01000008.1, on the reverse strand, counting down.
GAATCGCAGCGGGCCTCGGGGTGGTCCTTGTGCTCTCCTCGGGGATCCCGATGGGGGAGTGGCCTGGGGAGGGGGCGCTCGCCCAACGCCGACAGAGCGCGCGCTCGAAGGCGCGGCGCTCGCAGAAGCCGGTGGCGCGCTCGCGCGCGTCCGCGACGCGGTCGCAGCGCGCCACCACGCGGCGGAGTCGGGCCTCCGCGCGCCGGCGAACGACGCGCCGTCTCGTCTTGCGTCCCGGAGGCTTGATCCCTCGCGAGCGCGTGCGGGAGATCCAGCTGGCCTTGATCGAACGAGGTTTCCTGGAGGGCTCCCCAACGGGTGTTTACGATGCGCGTACGGTCGAGGCCATGAAGCGCTTTCAGCAGGCCGAGGGGATCGAAGTGACGGGATACCCGACGGCGCAGGCGCTCTACCGATTGGGCTTGCATCCGGCGGCCTCTTCGAACGGCTCTTCGGCGCCCTCGGTCCCTCGATCGCCTCCCTCGTCATAGCCTCTTGCCCTCGTCCGTGAGCCATGGGGAGGCAGATGGTGCGGCTGAGACCCATTCAGATCGCGACACTCTTCCGCATCCCGATTCGGGTGAGCTACGGCTGGATTCCCGTCGTCGTGTTGCATGTGTATGCCGTCTCAGTCTTCTATCTCCCGCGGCATCTCCATGGCTTTCATCCGCTCGCATACTGGGCGCTTGGGGGGATCACGACACTCCTGCTCTTCCTCTCGGTGCTCGGCCATGAAGTCGGGCACGCCTTGGTCGCGCGCGCGGAGGGCCTGCGCATCTCTGACATCACGCTGCATCTGTTCGGGGGATTGGCTCGGTTCGAGCATGAGGCGCACACGCCAGGCGCGGAATTTCGCATCGCCGTCGCCGGCCCGAGCGCGAGCTTCCTCTATGCCGTCGCGTTCTTCCTGCTCAATCAGGTGAGCATCCACCTCTTCGATTCGCGTCCGGCGGCGCTCATCACGAACTACCTGGCCCTCTCGAATCTCATTCTCGCGCTCTTCAATCTGCTTCCGGGATTTCCGCTCGATGGGGGGCGGATCTTCCGCGCCTGGCTGTGGGCACGGTGGGGGGATTATTGGCGGGCCAGCCGGTGGGCCATTGGCGTCGGACAGGGCATCGCCTATCTGCTCATTGGCCTGGGCATCGTCTGGGTGTTGCGCGCGCGAACGAGCGCTGATATCTTCGCCGGAGCGTGGTCCATCTTGATCGGGATCTTCCTGCGAGACGTGACCGAGACGAGTCGGCTCTCGCTCGCGCGGGTAGAACAGATGCGGCGGATTCGTGTCGCCGATGTCATGACGGCTCCTCCCGCGCTGTTGCCCCCGGAGATGACCATCGAGGAAGTGGTCTCGCGCGTTCTGCCCGCGCACCGGAGCCGCACGTTTCCCGTGTCCCGGGACCGGCGGTTGCATGGGATCTTACTCGTCCCCTCGCTTCACGCGCTCCCGCGCGAGCGATGGGCGCAGACGACGGTTCGCGAGGTCATGTGGCCCGTCAGCCCCGCGATGTTCGTTCACCCGGAGACATCGCTCTGGGATGCGCATCGCGTGTTGCGCGGGAACGGATTGGGCGCCAGCGCGGTACTCGATGCGGAGGGGTATATCGTCGGGTACCTCACGCTCGAGGATCTGCGTCCGGAGGCTCCGCCCTCATGAGCTGCGGTGTCGCGTTGAGCTGCCACATTGACAGCGTTCGCCCTCTTTCGGTAAGATCACCGCACGCTGACAGGGGAGAGGGGGACGGTGAGCGCACATGCTCGAAGATCTGGTCTGGGCGCGGGCGTGCTGGCCCTGAGCCTCGCTCTCCCGCTTTCGGCGGCTCTCCCGCCGATCACGGTTCGTGGGCGATTCGTCTGCGTGAATTCGGCCGCTGAGCGCGAGGGCTCATGCCCCTCCGAACGCGTGGGGATTCGCACGGCGAACGGCCGGGTCTTCGTCTTCCTCCCGAACGATCTGGCGGTCGCTTTGTACGCGGATCCGCGCCTGCGCGCTCGCGAGCTGCAGGTCACAGCCCTTCGTCATGACGGGGATCGGTTGGAGAGCGTTCGCGTCCGTGTGATTCGAGACGGACGGCTCTATGACATCGCCTATGTGTGCGATGTGTGTCAGATCACGTCCTCCGTGCCGGGCCCATGCCCATGTTGCCAGAAAGAGTTGGCGCTTGAGGAGACTCCCGTGACCTAGTGAGGACGTGGAGGTCGAGAAGAGGAGGTCACAGCTATGGGGAAAGAAGTGCCGGACGTGAAGACGGGGAGCCTTTCTCGACGCGATTTCTTGAAGGTCTCGGGGATCACGCTCACGGTCCCGCTCATCGCGGGGCCGCGCGTGCTCCGGGTCGCCGGAGCGGAGGTGAAAGTCTTCGGCCCCGGGAAAGTCCCCATGACGTTCACCATCAACGGGAAGACGTATCGCGCGGAACTGGAGCCGCGCGTGACGCTGCTCGATGCGCTGCGGAATGAATTCGATCTGACGGGCGCCAAGCGTGTGTGCGATCGCGGGACGTGCGGGGCTTGCACGGTGCTTCTGGACGGGAAGCCCGTCTATGCCTGTTCCGTGCTCGCGATCGAGGCGCAAGGGAAAGCGATCACCACCGTGGAGGGACTCCTGCAAGAGGGGCGGTTGCATCCGATTCAGCAAGCGTTCATCGAGAACGACGCGTTGCAATGCGGCTTCTGCACGCCCGGATTCGTCGTCGCGTGCAAGGCGCTCCTGGATCGCACGCCCAATCCCACGCCGGAAGATCTGGTGCGGGGATTGGGGGGGAACCTCTGTCGCTGCGGGACCTATGTGGGGATTCGAGCGGCCATCGCGCAGGCCGCGCGGATGCAGAGAGGAGGGTGAGCTATGGCTGAGCGAAATCGCGTGGAGGTCGCGGAGTACAAATGGCCGGAGCCGGAACGGCGGCGCTTGATCGGCACGCGCGTCTCGCGCGTGGATGGTCCGGAGAAGGTGACGGGGCGGGCGAAATACACCTACGATGTGAATCGTCCGGGGATGCTCGCCGGGAAGATCCTGCGTTGCCCGCATGCGCATGCGCGGATCGTGCGTCTGGATACGAGCGCGGCGGAGAAGATGCCGGGCGTCCGGGCCGTGCTCCCTTTGAAGAAGGTGGGGGATGAGATCTTGTGGGCCGGCGATGAGGTCGTCGCCGTCGCCGCCGTGGATGAACCGACGGCCGAGGACGCCATTCGCGCCATCGTCGTCGAATATGAGAAGCTCCCGCACTACGTTCTGGACACGGATCCGAAGGCAGCGGGCGAGCGGGCGCGTCCGACGGCCGAGCAGATCGAGGGGGATCCCGATGCGGCGTTTCGCGAGGCGGAGGTCGTCGTCGAGGGCGTCTATGGGATGCCGCTCATCACGCACTGCTGTTTGGAGGCGCACGGGTCTGTCGTCGAGTGGGAGGGAGAGAATCAGGTGCTCGTCCATATCTCGACGCAGGCCGTCTCCGGGATCGCGGGGCAGATGGCCGGGCCGCTGGGTGTTCCCGCGAGCAATATCCGCGTGAAGCAGGATCACATCGGCGGGGGATTCGGCAGCAAGTTCAGTCCGGATAGTTGGGGGATCGCGGCCGCGCGGCTCTCGAAGATGGCCGGAGGGCGGCCGGTGAAGATCATGCTCGAGCGGGATGCGGAGTTGATGGTCGCCGGAGCGCGACCGTCGTACTACGGGCGCGTGCGCGTGGGAGCGAAGCGCGATGGGACGGTGATCGCCTGGGAGTCCGAGACGTGGGGGACGGGAGGCATCCCCCCAACGAGCGCGCTGCCGCTGCCGTACGTGTTGCGCATTCCGAATCAGCGGAAGCGACATATCGCCATTGTGACCAACAGTGGGCCGGCGCGAGCCTGGCGCGCGCCGCTGCACCCGCAGGCCTGTTTGCTCACGATGGCCGCGCTCGACGATCTCGCGGCCGAGTTGCGCATGGATCCGCTCGATCTGCTCTTGAAGAACATCGGGCTGGCAGGCGAGCGCGCCGACGTCTATCGCGAGGAGTTGCAGATCGCGGCGGAATTGATGGAGTGGAAGAAGAAGTGGCATCCGCGAGGCGATCCATCGCCCGGACCCATCAAGCGCGGGCTCGGCGTCTCGATTCACACTTGGCCCGGACGCGGCCATGCGTGCCGATGCGATCTGACCATCTATCCGGATGGATCGGTCGAGGTGAAGCTCGGCTCGCAGGACTTGGGCACAGGAACGCGCACGGCGATCGCCATCGTGGTCGCGGATACGCTGGGGCTCCCGCTGGACGCCGTTCGGGTGCGCATCGGGGATAACCAATATCCGCCAGCTGGTGGGTCTGGTGGCAGCACGACGATCGGCGGCGTCAGCTCGGCGGCGCGTCGCGCGGCGCTTGACGCTTTGGATCAGATGTTCGCCCGTGTCGCTCCGCTGCTCAATGCCGCGCCCGAGCAGTTGGAGGCGTGGGAGGGGCGCATCCGCGTCAAGGGCGATCCGAGCCGCTCGATCGCCTGGGAGCAGGCCTGCGCGCGCCTCAACGGCATGCCGCTCACGGTGCGGGGAGAGAATCCCGGACCGGGCGAGTTGACGACGGCCGGAGCGGCCGGCGTGCAGATGGCTGACGTCTCCGTGGATATCGAGACGGGCATTGTGCGGATCAACAAGATGGTCGCCGTTCAAGACTGCGGGCTGATCATCAACATGAAGACGGCCGAGAGTCAGTGCTACGGCGGCATGATCATGGGCATCAGCTACGCGCTCTTTGAGGAGAAGATCCTGGATCCGGTCACCGGGCGGATGCTCAACCCCAACATGGAGTTCTACAAGCTGGCGGGTCTGGCCGACGTCGGCGAGCTGGTCGTGCACATGATGACCGGCGAGAAGTACGATCGGCGGGGGGTCATCGGGCTCGGGGAGCCACCGGTGATCTCCCCTGGAGCGGCCATCTCCAACGCGGTTGCCAACGCCATCGGCGTGCGCGTTCCGTTTTTGCCGCTCACGCCGGACCGGGTTCTGGACGCCCTGGCGAAGAAGGGAGGGAGCCATGCGCGCGTTTGAGTACGTGAGTCCGACGACGAAGGAGCAGGCCGTCGCCCTGCTCGCTTCCAAGTGGGGGGAGACCGAAGTCCTCGCGGGGGGCACCGATCTGCTCGCCCTCATGAAGGACGACGTCGTGCGGCCTCGGCGCGTGGTCAACATCAAGGAGATCGCGGAGCTGCGGGGGATCAGCTTCTCCCCGCGAGCGGGATTGCGCCTCGGTGCGACGGCGACGCTCGAGGAGTTGCTCGCTCATCCCGATGTCGCGCGCCACTATCCGGCTCTGGTGCAGGCAGCGCTCGGTATTACCAGCCCGCAGATTCGGAACATGGGGACCATCGGCGGGGATCTGTGCCAGCGCCCCCGCTGCTGGTATTTCCGCGCGGGATTCGGGTTGCTGGCCCGTGATGAGACGGGGCGCTCGCTCGTGCTGGAGGGAGACAATCGGTACCACGCGATTCTGGGCAATGAGGGGCCGGCCTATTTCGTGAATCCGTCGAGCCTGGCACCGGCGCTCATCGCCTACGGCGCGCGGCTTCGCATCTTCGGCCCGCGCGGGACGCGCGAAGTTCCGGTCGAACGGTTCTTCCGCATCCCCCAGACCGAGGCCGAACGCGAATATGATCTGCAGCCGAATGAGATCGTGACCGAAGTTCTCGTGCCTCCGCCTCCGGCGGGCATGGTGAGCGCGACCTACGAGGTGCGCCATCGCGAAGCCCTCGATTGGCCGTTGGCGACGGCGTCGGTGGCGTTGGTGCTCGACGGGGGGCGCGTGCGTTCGGCGCGCGTCGTGCTCGGGCAGGTCGCGCCGATCCCCTGGCCATCGCCGGAAGCCGAGCGCGCGCTCGTGGGAAAGACCGTGACCACCGAGGTCGCGCAAGCAGCCGCCGATGCCGCCCTGCAAAAGGCGCGCAGCTTGGGGAAGAACGGATACAAGATTCAGCTCGCTCGCGTCGCCGTGCGCCGGGCGATCGAGCGCGCTGTGCAGGAAGGAGCGCGATGATGATGGACGCTGAGCGATTCGCGGAGATCTCCTGGACGCTCTGTCCGCACTTGCGGTGGAAGACGCAATTTTATGTGGAGACGCCCGCGGCTCCGCCATCACCTCCCGATGACGGCTTCTTCTGGTGCGCGTTCACCCAGACGTGTCTGGGACCGGATGGTGAGCTGGTGGAGCCCGAATCCTGCGCCTCTCCCGGCCGCACCTGTTATGGGACAGGGCAGGTGCGGTAAGATATCCTCGACCGAACGAGTGCAGCAGCTCGGCCGAAGACGCGATCGTCGGTCGGGCGCTGGGAGATGCTCTGGGGAGGTGAGGTCTATGAGGCGAGGTATCGGAATCGCGATCTTGGTGCTCGTTGGGCTCTATGGTCGCGCGCACGCGCAACAGATTCTCGGCGATTATGTCGAGACGCGCAGCGCCGATGTCTACACCGGTCCCTGCTTCGCCAATGCGGAGGCCGGCCTGATGGGCGATCAGGCCATTCTCGCCTGGCGCATTCGGCGGGGCGACTGGGACGGCGTGCGTTTGGATGGATTGAGCGTCGTCGGCATCGTGAAGGCGCGCGCCACGCTCGGAGACCCTCACGGGAATCCCTATCCGGCGAAGGCCGTTGTGATCGTGGATGAGCGCGCGACGGAGGCGCAACGACAGGCGCTCCTGCGGTTCGCTCAGGCGATGGCGGGCGAATTGCTCCAGAATGTCGTGCGCGTTGTGGCCGCGCCCATCCGCTTCGACCTTCGAGATGCGGGCGAACATGCGACGCGGGCGATCGTGCGCGCGGGCGATCTGGCGCGGATCGAGACGCGCCCTTTGAGCGAACAGGATCACATCTGCGGCAATGAGGAGGTCTTCTATCCTCCGCTCGCTCCGGTTCAACACGCGATGCCGGCTGTCGCTGCGCTCAATGAGTTCCGCGGGGATGGGTTGGGCGTCACGTGGACGATCAGCGGTAAGCGCAGTGCGTTCGTCGGTCACTTCGCGCGGTGAGCGCGCGTCATCTGCTGGTGAAGAAGCCCATCAGATGGGAGCCATCACCGCATCCGGCGATGGCTCCCATGATCTCGCGCGGAATCCTGCTGCGCCTGTTTTGTTCAGGAGGCGAAACGATGCGATGGTCTCATACGGCCTACGTCATCCTCGCCCTTCTCTTCGCAGACCTCGTCTTCGCCCAAGGGGGTCGGGTGGAGATGATCGGTCCCTTGACGGAGCCATCGGTGCCGGAGTCCGTGCGGCGCGCTCTGGAGCCACAGGGATACCGTGTGGTTCAGACCGATGGACGCATCGTGTGCGAGGTGTGGTTCCGCGCCGCCATTCCTCTGCGCGCAGGGGGGGCGGCAGAACCAGATGTCGTCTATGCGGGGCTTGAGGAGTCCACGCTCGTGGGGGTGATCGTCTTCCCGCAACCGACGACCGATTATCGAGGGCAGGCGATCAAGGCGGGGGCATATACGCTGCGCTACGCATTGCATCCGGCCGATGGCAATCACATGGGGATCGCGCCCAATCGCGATTTCCTCTTGCTCGTCCCCGCGGATCTGGACCGAGATGTGGCAGCCCGGTATTCGTTCGAGGAGCTGGTGAAACTGAGCGCGAAGGCAGCGGGAACGAATCACCCGGCCGGGCTCAGTCTGCGCTCGGCGGGGGGGTATAAGACCGCCCCGACGGTCGTGGAATTGGCTTCCCGATATACGCTTCTTGTCGCCCCGGTGAAGACGACGGCTGGAGGAGAGTTGACGTTGGCGCTCATTGTCAAGGGCGTCGCCGAATTGTGAGCGATCGAGGGAACGCGGCCTTTGGCGAAGTCATCGGCTGCTCTTGAGTCGCGCGACAAGTGGCGCCAGCTCTTCGGCCTCAGCGAACATCCGAATGGCAGCCACGCCTGCTGCATGATGCGCCAGGACCGCGGGAGCATTCTCCGGCGTGATCCCCCCGATGGCGAGAACGGGGATGCGCAGCCTCGCCGCGATACGGGCGAAGGTCTCCAAACCGAGAGGGGGGCCATAGGGTTTCTTACTCGGTGTCTCGAAGACGGGGCCAAGGACGAGAAAATCCGCTCCACCCGCCTCCGCCGCATGTGCTTCTTCGAGCGAGTGCGTTGAGACGCCGATCACAACCTCTGGGCCGACGATCTCGCGCACGACCGCAGCGGGCAGCGACTGCGTCGTGAGGTGAACGCCGTGAGCGCCGCAGGTCAGTGCGACGTCCACGCGATCGTTGACGAGAAGACGCGCCGGTGTCCCCGCGATCCGCGCCACCGCCTCCTCGACGAGCGCGCAGAGCTGGCGCGTCGGCAGGTCCTTCTCGCGAATCTGGATCAGATCCACCCCCGCGCGCGCCGCTTCCTCAATCAGGTCCAGGACGGATCGCGTCCCGCAGAGCGTTCGGTCGGTGATGAGGTAGAGCAGTGGGGGGTGGCCGAGCGCCCTCATCGCTCACTCTCCGGGGGTGAGGGCCGGCGCCGGCCCTCTTCGATCAGTCGAAGAAGATCCCGGTATCGGGAGGCCTCCCACAGGCCCAGGAGGACGTTGAGCGCGCCGAGTCCGGTGACGCCCGCTTTCACCGCCGTGCTGTTGAGGGTGAGCAGGAGCTGGGCCGAGCCCGTCCGTTGCACCAGGTACGCCAGCAAGACGTTATCGCTCCAGAACGACGTCCAGGGGGCCACGATGAGGATGGCACCCAGCTCGAAATAGACGAGGATATAGAGGATGACCGTGATCTTCGCCGACATCTGACGCCTCTCGCGTGAACGCGCTTCTCAAGCCCACCAGCTTATCACCTCGCGGCACACCGGAGCAACTCCCGAGCCGAACGATCCGCGAGGAGACGGAGGGGCCAGGCAGCGGCCTGCTCCAGCGCGCGTCGCCATTGCGCCGACGAGGCTTCCGCAGTAAGCTTTCCCCACGACATCAGCCAGGAGTCGGCGACGATGGGCTACGAGGAACTGGTGCGCAAGCAGAAGGAATACCTCTTTCGATGCGTCTCCACATATTATCGGGAACCGCTCGTGATCACGCGCGGGGAAGGGATGTACGTGTGGGATGATCGCGGGCGTCGGTATCTGGACTGCTTCGGCGGCGTGCTGACGATCAGCGTCGGGCACGCGCATCCGAAGGTCGTCGAAGCCATCACGGATCAAGTGCGAAAGATCTCGCACACGTCTACGCTCTACATCAACGAACCGCAAGTGCAGTTGGCGGAGAAGCTGGCCGAGCTGACACCGGGCCGGTTGCAGAAGAGCTTCTTCACCAATAGCGGCACCGAGGCCGATGAGACGGCATTGGTCCTGGCGCGGCTGTATACGGGACGGCAAGAGATCATCGCACTGCGGCATGGCTATAGCGGCCGGTCAGCTCTGGCGATGAGCGTCGGTGGACAGGCACCGTGGAAGCTCGGGACGCCTTACGTCGCTGGCGTCGTGCACGCCGTCGCGCCCTACTGCTATCGCTGTCCGTTCAAACTCACCTATCCCGCGTGCGATCTGGCCTGCGCGCGCGATGTGGAGGAGGTGATTCAAACAACGACCTCCGGCCGCATCGCCGCGCTCATCGCCGAGCCGATCCTGGGCGTCGGCGGTTTCATCGTCCCACCGAAGGAGTATTTCAAAGTCGTCGTCGAGATCGTGCGCCGCTATGGCGGGATCTTCATCTGCGATGAGGTGCAAACGGGATGGGGGCGCACGGGCGAGAAGATGTTCGGGATCGAGCATTGGGAGGTGGAGCCGGACATCATGACCTTCGCCAAAGGCTTGGCCAATGGGACGCCCATCGGCGCGACGATCGCCACGCCGGAGATCGCCGATGCCTACCCCTCGCTCACCTTCTCGACGTTCGGCGGCAATCCCGTCGCGTGCCGCGCGGCCCTGGCTACGATCCGGGTCATCGAGGAGGAGGAGCTGCCGAAGAACGCGCGTATTGTCGGCGATTACCTGCGCGAGCAGTTGGAGGCGCTCAAGGAGGCGTATCCGCAAATCATCGGGGATGTGCGCGGTATGGGGTTGATGCAAGCGCTCGAATTGGTGAAAGACCCCAAGACCAAGGAGCCGAACCCCGAGGCCGTGCAACGGGTCTTCGAGGAGACGAAGAAGCGGGGCGTCCTCATTGGCCGCGGAGGACTCTACGGGAATGTGATTCGCCTCGGCCCACCACTGATCGCCACCAAGGATCACATTGATGAACTGATCGCTGCGCTCACGGCCGCCTTCGCCGTGGTGGCGCGTAATGGATGAGCACGTAATTTTGCGGAACATGACGAATTGTTGTGCGGCTCCTGCCGCTCTCGGGCGGAAGAAGATAGGGTGAGCCGGTCTTTCTGGCTCACCCCGCCCAAACTAAGGAGGTATCGTGGTGGTACGTGGTCGCTCATTAAGATACAGAGACGGACGAAAAGGTTGCCTCCGGTGAAGTGGAAGAGGGCGAGGAGTCGAGGAGAAGAGCGACTCCTCGCCACCGAGAGGCTCAGAACTCGAATCGGAAGCCGAACTGGATGGCGCGCGGTCCGGCGAACTGCGAGGTGAGCACGCCAAAGGCGGCCGGGTTCAAGAGGCTCAAACCGGGATCATTGAACTCCACGTGGTTGAAAGCATTGATCAGATCGAAGGAGAAGACAATCCGCGCGCTCTCTGTAACAGCCGTCTTCTTTCCGATCGAGAGATCCACGTTCCACCGAGGCAGGCCACGTAGCACGCCACGTCCATGGCGGCCATCCTGACTGATCAGCACATGACGGAAGCTCCGGAAGACCTCCTCTGGATTGGCGAAGAGATTAAGCCCCGAGCCACCACGCGCCGGATCCCCGGTCACGCCCACGCCGCCGGAGCCCTTCACTCCGCGGTGCACGGAATTCCCGAAGTTCGGCTTTCGAATGGGGATCGCTCCCGCCGTGATCGCGAAGTTCAGTGGGTCTCCTCCGAAGACCTGAGCGTGCTGTCCGACTGTCAAGGGCAGGCCGCTACTCGCCGTGAGAATGCCCGAGAGGTACCATCCACCGATGAGCTTGTCCGCCGCTCCGGCCGCGCTCCATCGCCGTCCGTGACCGAATGGTAGATCATAGGTCCAGAACGCATTGAGCGTGTGACGGCGATCGAAGAGCGCCGGACCATAATCCAGGTCGAGATCGAATCCGTTCGAGTTGACGCCGATATACTCTTGATTCAGACCATACTGATCGAGCGCCTGTGAAAGCGTGTAGTTCACCGAGAACGTGAGCCCATGGGACAACCGCTTCGTCACGCTGATGAAACCCGCGTGATAGTTAGAGCGCCCACCACTGATTCGCACCCACAGATCGAGCACCTGCATATTTGTGATGGGACCGGCCGGACGTCGGAGATTAATGAGGTTGAACAGGGCGTTCAACTGCCCTTGTTGGAAGGCCGTAGCTCGCGCTGTCGCCAGAGCCACCGTGCATGTGCCCGGAGTGGGACACAGGGCGCTTCCTCGCAGTTGATTCTCGAACCAAGGTTGTGGCGTCACCGCGCTCGGTGCGATCCCGGCCCGCAGTTGCTGCGCGACGGCGTCAAACGCCTGAGCGAACGTCTGCCCCGAAGCCGGATCCTTCATGAAGTAGGGAACGGAGCTGAGCTGCACGCTCTGGGGGAGATTACGGCCGAGGCGTCCCACATATCCGATCTCCAGGATCATGTTGCCCGGCAGTTCACGCTGCATCGTGAGGTCCAGGCTGTGCGATTTGCCGATCGTGTACTTCGGATCGATCGAGAAGGAGAGCGTCTCCTCGAAGGGCGTTCTCGGGACCACCGGGGAGGTCGCCGGTCCGACCGCAGGCAGCGGTACGGTCGCTCCATCCACGCCGACCCGGAAGGCGTTCGTCAGGTCGTTGCTCCCCGGACACGTCCCATCTCGTCGGGGTCCGATGCACGTAATTGTCTGAGCAAACCCGACGCCCAGGATGGGGATCATGATCACACCGACCCCGTTAACGCGATCGAACGTCAGGGAGTACCCGCCGCGCCACACCGTCTTGCGATCTCCAAAGAGTCTTCCGAGCACCCCATCCGTGAACGAGGGATTCCACGCTGCTGCCACGCGAGGCCCTACGTTATTCCAGTCAATGTCGTAGATGTACTTGCGGTTGGACTTCGCAATGGGTAAGTAAGCGAGCGTCGGGTTATACACCTGGCCCTGAAGAGCCGCTGCCCGCCGGCGGCCAAAGTAGAGTTCGGCCGAGAGCAGTTCGCCCGTATCCCGGTCGATGATGAGCGTCTGCTTATCGTTCTTATCCCGTGGGGGCGTTTGCACGTTGTACGTCACGCCCAACGAGAGGGTGAGCGAAGGGGTCACGCGCCACGTGTCATTGGCGTAAAACTCGACAGCGTGGAAGGTCGAATCAATGAAGAGCGGCGTCCCGATGGGCAGCGGGTTCAAATTCCCGTCCCGCGCGATCAGCACACCTGCCTTATCCACGACGCCCAAGGCGCCGGCCAGCAGATCGTTCCAGCGCCCGACGTCGCCCGAGCGCAAGCAGTTCGTCGTGACGTCCCCCCCGCAGGTCGGCGGACGGTGGGCGGCGGGAACCGTGACGGCCGTTCGCGCATTCAACTCGTAGACGAGGGACGTGAGCGAACCGATGACTTTATCATCCCGTTGATGGAAAACCGGCATGCGCCGCCATGTCCCGCCAAATTGAAGGGTGTGCGGGCCTTTGGTCCAGGTCACGTTATCCCCAAACTGCCACACATGATCTTTCCACACGCGACTTCGCGCCCGCTGCGTGTCCACATCGATCCCTTGATCCAGATCCCCTAGGGCGATCATCAGCGCCCCGCTGGTCCCTGGGACTTGGGGGAAGGGCGCCACGCGCTTATAGGCCCACCAGTTGCGCGCGAAGCCAAAGATGAATTCGTTCACCAGCGTCGGCGTGATCTGCCCCGTGAGTCGAGCGCTGACGAATCGAGGCTCCACCGGAGTCGAAGCCGTGGGGATCGCCTGTCCGCGCGGATTTCCCTTGACGATGCCCGCGATGTCCAATTGCGTGACATCTAACACCTCCTGGGAGCTATAGCGATAGGTCCCATAAAATCGCCAATTGGGATTGAAGTGGTGATCCAAGCGAACGACCGCGAAATCCATCGTCAGAGGTGCACGGGCTGCCGCCCGGAACCCGATGGTGTTCAACCCATCGCCCACCGTTGGGTCATTTCCCTCCGGCAGACGATTCCACAGCTCGCGCACGACAGGACTCATCCCAATGCCGCGGGGATCGAAATCCCTCACGTTGTAACTCACGACGTTTCCCGCTGCGTCGCGAAAGCGCAAGATTCCCTGCCTCAGCGTCGCCGTCGGGACCATGCGCAGAACGCTCACAGATTGAGGCAACCGCCGCCCTTCATAGTGGCCGAAGATGAACGTTCGATCCCTCACAATGGGACCACCGGCTGAGAACCCGAACCGATTGTCCTTCAATTCCGGCTCCTTAATGCCCACGCGATTGAACTCCCACCGGTTCGCGTTCAGCTGATCATTTTGGTGGTACCAATACGCCGACCCATGCAACTCATTGGTGCCGCGCTTGGTGACGAGGCTCACCTGACCGCCTGCCGAGCGTCCGAACGTGGCGTTGGGATTGGTCGTGCCCACGCGGAACTCTTCGATGCTCTCCGCTGGGACTGGGATCATGGGCGTCGGTCCAACCCAATCGATCGCCCCCGCCGTGTAATTGCTCGTTCCGGCGACGAGATCCGTGGCGTCTGCCCCGTCCAGATTGAACGTACTCTGATCGCTTCGGGCTCCGGCCACTTGGCCGCCGAAGTTCACGCCGACCCCGCGATGGGGCTGCACGGTCGGTTGGAGGGTGAACAGAGCGATCGAGCTCCGGTTGATCGTGGGCAAGCGCAAAAGCTGCTCACCTCCGATCGTTGTTCCCACGGTCGCATCTAGGGTTTGCAACTCAACGCCGGCTCCGGCCGTGACCTCGACAACCTCCGCGATCTGGCCGACTTCCAATGTGAGATTCACCTGATAGGACTTGGCCACGTCTACCTTGAGCGATGGGATAATCGCCTGGCGAAAGCCCGCCATACTGGCCGTGATCTTGTAAACCCCAGGTAGGACCGCCGTGAAGATGTAGCGTCCGGAGTCGTCGGTCGTCTGCTTGCGCACCTGATTGGTGGCCAGGTCCACCAGCTCGATGGAGGCTCCGGCGAGGACAGCTCCCGTGGGATCCGTCACGGTCCCCGTGATGGTCGCCGTCGCTGCCGTTTGCCCCAATCCTTGTAAGGGAGGGCCAAGGGTGATCATCCCAATGGCCAAAAGCACGCTCACGTAGCGTGTTCGAATACATGAGTATCGCATTGCTCGCCCTCCTTAGTTTGAGTGTGTCGCTTGCCGGGCCGTAATATAGTGCAATCGCTGTGCCAAGTCAAGTGGGTCAGGAATGAGGCCTCGAAAATTCCGATGCATGCAATTACTTGAAGAAAGCGGCAAGATTTTGCAGGTACAACCGCGGTCTCTTCTCAGCGTCTTGCGATCAGCCCAGCAGGGGTCGGAAGAGCGCTTACTCTTCCCGCTGTCGGGCGATCTCCCCCAAGCTCGCGATGCGGCCTGTATCTTCGCCGATCGTGTAAGCGGGTTCGCGATCGTGGCGGGCGGCGCGAGCCGAGAGCGCGATGCGCCGCTCCTCGGGGTTGAGCCGCAGGATGCGGAAGTCCAACTCTTCGCCGATCTGGACCACGTCTTCGGGCTTCTCGACGTGCTCGTCGGACAATTCGGAGATATGGCAGAGGCCCTCGACACCGCCGACGTCCACGAAGGCACCGAAGCTGGCGAAGCGGACGACCTTTCCGCGGACGATGTCCCCGACGCGATGCGTGTTGAAGAATTCCTCCCAGGGGTCGGGCTCCAGCTCCTTCATCGAGAGGCCCAGGCGGCGAGCGGCCAGATCCAGCTCTTTGATGATCGCCTCGACCTCCTGGCCTTTCTTCAGCACCTCCGAGGGGTGCTTCACACGCCGACGCGAAATATCGGAGACATGGACCAGGCCTTCGATCCCCTTCTCGACCTCGACGAAGGCGCCGAAGTCGGTGATCCCGCGCACGCGGCCGCGCACGCGCGCACCGATGGAGTGCGTCTCCGCGAAGAGACGCCAGGGATCCGGCTGCAGTTGCCGCAGGCTCAAGCTCAGTCGCCGATTCTGCGCATCCACCTGTAGAACTTCCACGAGGACTTCGTCTCCCGGGCTGACGTACTTCGAGGGATGTTTCGGGCGCTTCTCCCACGTCAGCTCGGAGGCGTGGATCAGTCCCTCGATCCCCTCCTCGACTTCCACGAAGGCGCCGTAGTCGGTGACGCGCGTGACCTTCCCCTTGACGCGAGAGCCCGGCGGCAGTCGCTCCGCGAGCGTGTCCCAGGGATTCGGCCAGAGTTGCTTATAGCCGAGGTTGATGCGGCCCGTCTCGCGGTCAATTTTGAGGATCTTCACCTGGATGACCTCCCCGACGGTGAAGACCTCCTTGGGATGGGCGATCTTCTTCCACGAGATGTCCGTGATGTGGAGGAGGCCATCAATCCCACCGATGTCCACGAAGGCGCCATAGTCGGCCAGGCTCTTGACGCGCCCCTCCACGATGTAGCCTTCCTCGAGTTGGCTGAGGATCTGGGCGCGACGTCGCGCTTCTTCTTCTTCGAGGAGGGCACGACGAGAGAGGACGATGTTCTGCTGTCGCCGGTTGACCTTGATGACACGAGCCTCGATCTCGCGCCCTTTCCAGGCTTCGAGGTTTCGCACCTGGCGCAGGTCCACTTGGCTCGCGGGGAGAAAGGCCTCCACGCCGCCCAGATTCACCTTCAATCCGCCTTTGATGCGTTCGGTGATGCGCCCGGTGATCGGCGCGCCCGTCTTGAACGCGCGATCAATCGCCGCCCACACCAGCTTGCGTTGCGCTTCGGCGTAGGAGAGCTTCACATAGCCATCCGGGCTCTCGAGATGCTTCACGATGACCGGAATCTCGTCGCCAATGGTGATCTCCTTCAGACTGATCTGCAGCTCTTCGGTGGGGATGACACCTTCGGTCTTGTAGCCGATGTCAATCACGGTCAGGTCCTCGCCGATCGCGAGCACCTTGCCTGTGAGCATCTGGCCGACCGCCAGGGTCGTCGTCGTTTGTTCATCCAAAGAGCCCAAGAGGTCTCCGAAGCTCTCGCTGGTGGGGATCGCTTCGGGTTCGGTCGGCGCCGGAGATACGCCCAAGGATTGGGCTTCGGTCACCGGTTGCTCCATATTATTCACATCCATCGCGTTCGTCCCTCGCTCGTCGTCGTTGCGTGCATTGATGCCCATGGGATGGCCGACAATGCGAGTGCAAAATCTACTATCTCGGTTTCGGCTTTGTCAAGCGACGTGGGGCACCATGCCGGCGGTTCACCGGGGCGCCGCCTCGGCCGGGGCGCTCATCTCACGCGCGACGTCTTCGAAGCGCGCCAGAGAGGCTCCGGCTTCCATCATCTCCCGCAGGGCTCGTTCGGAGTCGCCCGGTGTGAGGTCCACACCGCGAATCGCGTCTTCGAGGACGGTCACGCGAAACCCCAAGCGCCGCGCGTCCAGGACCGTATGGCGCACGCAGTAATCAGTGGCCACCCCGCCGACGTACAGGTGCTCGATCCCGCGCCGCTTCAACTCCTCAGCGAATGCGACGCCGTCGGCCGTTCGACCCTGGAAGCCGGAATAGCTGTCTTCGTTCGGATCCATCCCTTTGGAGATGATGATCGTCTCCGGGGTGAGCTTCAGGTCGGGATGGAACTCAGCGCCTCGCGTGCCTTGCACGCAGTGAGGAGGCCACAGGCCTCCGTAGGCCTGGAAATGTCGCGTCTGCTCCGGGTGCCAGTCTCGCGTCGCGTAGATCGGAAGGCCCGCGCGGTGAAACAGCTCAATATATCGGTTGAGGACGGGGATGATCCGATCTCCGTCCGGGACGGCGAGTGATCCGCCCGGCAGGAAGTCGTTCTGCACATCTACGAGGATGAGCGCCCGTTTGGCTGACATGGTGACACCTCCTTTCTCAGATCCCGCCTCGCTTGCGCCCATTGCTCATTGTACGCCCTGAAGGGGTGACGTGTCCATCCGAGACTCAGGTTCGATCAGAGGAGGGCGCTTCCGAGGACCGATCGAATCGCGCGCGGATGTAGTCGTCCAGGATACGGAGGAAGTCGGCCACAAGCGTCGGTCCCTTCAGCGTGGCCACCAATTGACCATCGGCGAAGACGGGAGCTTTCGGTTCTTCGCCCGCGCCCGGGAGCGAGATCCCGATATCCGCATGCTTGGATTCGCCCGGACCATTGACGACGCAGCCCATGACGGCGATGCGGAGGTTCTCCACGCCCGGATAGCGCTGGCGCCATTCGGGCATCATCCGGTGGATGTACGCTTGGACCTCGGCGGCCATCTCCTGGAAGAAGGTGCTCGTGGTGCGCCCGCAGCCGGGACAGGCGGAGACTTGCGGCGCGAAGTGGCGCAGGCCGAGCGATTGCAAGATCTGTTGCGCGATCCGAACCTCCTCGCACCGATCGCCGCCAGGCGCCGGCGTCACGCTCACGCGGATCGTGTCCCCGATCCCCTCCTCGAGGAGGATGCCGAGCGCCACGGCCGACGCCACGATGCCTTTGATCCCCATTCCCGCTTCGGTCAGACCAATGTGCAGGGGATAGTCGCAGCGAGCGGCGAGCCGACGATTCGTCTCGATCAGGTCCGGGACATCGGACGTCTTGACGCTCAGAATGATGCGGTCGTGCGGCATCCCGTAGGCCTCCGCGCGCGCGGCGGACTCCACTGCGCTGCGAATCATAGCCTCGCGCACGATGGCGCGCGCATCTTGAGGGTCGGGGCGTCGCGCGTTCTCGTCCATGAGCTGTGTGAGAAGCGCCTGATCGAGCGAGCCCCAGTTCACGCCGATGCGAATCGGCTTCTCATATTCGAGAGCGATCTCGATCATGCGGCGGAAATTCTCGTCCTGGTGGCGACCGACGCCCACGTTTCCGGGGTTGATGCGATACTTGTCCAGAGCGCGCGCGCATTCGCGATAGCGCGCCAGCAGAAGATGCCCGTTGTAGTGGAAATCGCCGATGATGGGGACCCGGACGCCTCGATCGCGCACGCGCGCGACGATCTCCGGAACGGCCCGTGCGGCGGCTTCCGTGTTGACGGTGATGCGCACCAATTCCGATCCCGCCCGCGCGAGCGCGAGGATCTGTTCGACCGTCGCCGGTACATCCGCCGTATCCGTGTTCGTCATGGATTGCACAGCGATGGGATGATCGCCTCCGATCATGACCCCCCCGACGTTGACGGCGACCGAACGACGTCGCATGCGCTTGCGCTCTTCCATAGGCGATTTCATTCTACCGAAAGGCCATCCTGAGGGGAAGCGGGCGCCTGACGGGAGGAACTCTCCCCCTCGGGAGGCTCCGCGTGCGCGGATCTCGGGCGATCCGCACTGCTGGCCAATCTGAGGACGAGCGCTTATAATTGTTACTTCCGGCCACGCGGCTGAAATAGTGTATGTCGGTCGAGGACGCATTGCGAGAGGCGAAGATTCGGGAGCTACCGCTCTCCCCGCCGGTGTGCGTGGCGATGGGGACGCAGGTGGGCGAGGTGCTCGAGCTGATGAAGCGGCGGCGCGCGCATTGTGTGCTCATCTGCGAGGGGGAGCATTTGCGCGGCATCTTCACCGAGCGAGACGTCGTGAATAAGATCCTGGGCCTGCCGGTGGACCTGCGGGCGCCGATCGAATCGTTCATGACGCCGTCGCCGGTGACGTTGCATCCCGAGGATCGGGTGTGGGAGGCCATGCGGCTCATGGACGAGGGGGGGTATCGGCACATCCCGCTCGTCGTCGAGGACGGACGTGTCGCGGGCGTGATCTCTGTTCAAGACATCATCAACTTTCTGGCCGAGCATTTCCCGACGGAGGTGTTCAATCTCCCTCCACGCTCGCGGCAAGTGTTCGAGGCTCCCGAAGGAGCGTAGGCGATCATGGAGGAGGACATGAGAGAGAGGGCGAGCACACTCACGACGGTCGAGTCGGAAGTCAGACATCAGATCGTCGAGCTGGAGACGGTCACGGTCCGTTTCGCCGGAGACTCCGGCGATGGGATTCAGCTGACGGGGACGCTCTTCACGAACACGACGGCTCTGGTGGGGAACGACTTGGGGACATTCCCCGACTATCCGGCGGAGATTCGCGCGCCAGCGGGCACGTTGCCCGGCGTGAGCGCCTATCAGATCTGCTTCAGCAGTCAGGACATTCGAACGCCTGGGGATCAGCCCGACGTGCTGGTCGCGTTCAATCCGGCGGCGCTCAAGGTGCACCTGCCGGATTTACCCGAGGGTGGGATGATCCTCGTCAACGTGGATGCCTTCACCGAGTACAACCTGAAGAAGGCGGGCTACACGAGCAATCCGCTGGAGGATGGTTCGCTGGCGAAGTATCGGGTCTACAAGATCCCGATGACGACGGCCACCTTGAGCGCGTTGCGCGAGATTGATCTGCCGGCCAAGGACAAGGAGCGGTGCAAGAACTTCTGGGCGCTCGGGCTGGTCTACTGGCTCTTCGATCGGCCCCTGGAGCCGACGCTGCGCTGGATCGAAGAGCGGTTCAAGAAGAATCCGGCGATCGCGCAAGCCAATGCGACGGCGCTGCGCGCGGGCTACGCCTATGGGGATGCGGCGGAGATGTTCACCGTTCATTATCGCGTGCGGCGCGCGCAGATCGCGCCGGGCGTCTATCGGAAGATCACGGGCAACGAGGCGTTGGCGCTCGGATTGATCGCGGCTTCGCAACTGGCCGGACGTCCGCTCTTTTATGCGAGCTATCCGATCACGCCGGCGAGCGACATCCTGCATGAGCTGGCCGTTCACAAGAACTTCGGCGTGCGCACGTTTCAGGCCGAGGACGAGATCGCCGCGATGTGCGCGGCCATCGGCGCGGCGTTCGCCGGATATCTCGGCGCGACGGGCACCAGCGGCCCGGGCATGTGCCTGAAGTCGGAGGCGATCAATCTGGCCGTGATGACGGAGCTGCCTGTCGTCATCTGCGACATTCAGCGCGCTGGGCCCAGCACGGGCATGCCCACCAAGACCGAGCAGGGTGATCTGCTCCAGGCCCTATTCGGACGCAACAGCGAGAGCCCTGTGGCCGTCGTCGCGCCCGCGACGCCCGCCGATTGTTTCTACATGGCCATTGAGGCCTTCCGCATCGCCACCAAGTACATGACGCCGGTGATCCTGCTCTCGGACGGGTATCTCGCCAATGGGGCGGAGCCGTGGAAACTCCCTTCGATCGAGGAGCTGCCGAAGATCGAGATTCGGTTCCGCACGGATCCGAATGGATTCTACCCGTACTTGAGAGATCCGGAGACGCTGGCGCGTCCGTGGGCGATCCCGGGCACGCCCGGACTCGAGCATCGCATCGGAGGCCTGGAGAAACAGCACATCACGGGGAACGTGAGCTACGATCCGAAGAATCACGAGCTCATGGTGAAATTGCGCGCCGAGAAGATCGCCCGTATCGCCGAGGACATCCCGCTGCTGGAGGTCTTCGGGGAGCCGGAGGGCAAGGTGCTCGTCGTGGGGTGGGGGAGCACCTATGGCGCCATCACCTCAGCCGTGGAGCATTGGCAGCGCAAGGGCGCGCCGGTCTCGAGCATTCATCTGCGGTATCTGAACCCCTTCCCGCGAAACCTGGGGGAGATTCTCCCTCGGTTCGAGAAAATCCTCGTCCCGGAACTGAATCTGGGACAATTGGCGCTGCTTCTGCGCGGCCGCTTCCTGGTGGATGCCATCCCATTCTCGAAGGTGCAGGGGCGGCCGTTTAAGATCAGCGAGATCATTGATCGCATTGGAGAGTTGCTATGACGCATGGTGGCGACGGACAGGGGACGGTCGTGAAGTTGACGAAGAAAGACTTCGTCTCGGATCAGGAGGTCCGCTGGTGTCCGGGATGCGGCGATTACGCCATCCTGGCGCAGATGCAGAAGGTCTTGCCCGAGCTGGGCATTCCGCGCGAGAAATTCGTCTTCGTCTCCGGCATCGGCTGCAGCAGTCGTTTCCCCTACTACATGAACACCTACGGCTTTCATGGGATTCACGGGCGCGCGCCGGCCATCGCGACGGGGATCAAGGTCTGCAATCCCGATCTCTCGGTGTGGGTCGTCACCGGCGATGGGGATGGACTGAGCATTGGGGGGAATCATCTGCTCCACGCCATGCGCCGGAACGTGGACATCAAAATCGTCCTCTTCAACAACCGCATTTATGGGTTGACCAAGGGGCAATATTCTCCCACTTCGGAGTTCGGCAAGAAGACAAAGTCCTCGCCGATGGGCACGGTCGAGCCGCCGGTGAACCCCATCTGTCTGGCGCTGGCGGCCGAGGCGACGTTCGTCGCGCGTTCGGTGGACCGGCATACGGATCACCTGGCCTATGTCCTGGAGCGCGCGGCTCGGCATAAGGGGGTCGCCTTCGTCGAAGTCTTCCAAAATTGCAATATCTTCAACGACGGCGCGTTCGAGCCCTTCGCAGATCGGTCGGTGAAAGAGGATCGCATGGTGGTGCTCGAGCATGGGAAGCCCCTTATCTTCGGGAAGAATCGGGAGAAGGGGATTCGTCTGAACGGCACGACGCTGGAGGTGGTCACTCTCGGCGATGGAATCACGGAAGCTGACCTGCTCGTGCACGATGAGAAGCGACCGGATCCGGCCATCGCGTTCTTGCTCGCCCGAATGGACTATCCCGAGTATCCGGTGCCGGTCGGCGTCTTCCGCGCCGTGGAGAAGCCGACCTACGATGAGCTGGTCAACGCGCAGATCGAGACGGCCATCGCCGAGCGCGGGCCGGGGAGTTTGGAGAAGCTTCTGCGCAGCGGTGACATTTGGGTGATCGAGTGATCCCTGATGGGGAGATGGCGCGATGCGCTGTCCGAGCTGTGGTCACGAGAATCTGCCGGGCGTGGAAGTCTGCGAGCAGTGCCTTCACGATCTCATGGGGCTCGACCTGCCGCAACCGAGAGAGGGGTTGCAGAAGCACCTGATGGAAGACCCCATCCACGTGCTCCCATTGAGACCTCCGGTGACGGTCTCTCCTGATGATCCGGTTGGCCGAGCCCTCGATCTGATGCGGCAGCATCGCATCGGGAGCGTCCTGGTCGTTGAAGGAGGGAAGCTCGTCGGGATCTTCACCGAACGGGGGGCACTCCTGCAGTTGGTCGGCACGTCAGCGGACGTGAAGACGCTGCGGATGCGCGAGGTCATGACGCCCGACCCGGTCGTCCTGCACGAGGACGACACGCTCGCCTTCGCCCTGCATCAGATGTCCATCGGCGAGTTTCGTCGGCTCCCGGTCGTCCGATCCGATGGCCGTCCTGTGGGCGTCGTCTCGATCAAAGACATCCTGCGCTATATCTTCACCCTGTGCCGCTCATGAGCGGTCGCTCTCGGTGGGAGCGGATGTCGCACGGGTTTGTTCACTCTTCGAAAATCGGCTATCGTTAGAGGGGCAGCGGATGGGATCGGAGCCCTGAGGTCACTGGGCTCCGGTCTGTGAGTTCGGAGGGAAGCTATGGATGAGATCAAGATCATGGCGGAGATTCAGCCCGACCCATCGAAGTGCCGGTTCACGGTAGACCGTCCGGTGTACGAGGGCGCGGCCTATTTCCGGAGTCGTGAGGAAGCGAGGGGATCGCCTTTGGCGGAAGCCATCTTCGCCGTCAGCGATCAGATCTCGGCGGTGCTCATCTCGGGGAACATCATCACCGTCACCAAGGAGGATTTCGAGGATTGGGTGCCGGTGGCCCGACAAATCGGCGCGGCCATTCGTCAGGTCCTCCGTTCGGGCGTTCCCCCCGTCTCCGAGGAGGTGCGGGCGCGTCGCGCGTCGAGCGAGGAGATTCGCCGGAAGGTGCAAGAGCTGTTGGACAACTACATCAACCCGGCCGTCGCCGCGCATGGGGGATTCGTCGAGCTGATTGATGTCATTGACCAGGACGTCTTCCTGCGAATGGGCGGCGGATGCCAGGGATGCGGCGCGGCCAATATCACGCTGAAGATGGGGATCGAGGAGATCATTCGCGAGCACATTCCGGAGGTCGGGAACATCTTCGACACGACCGATCATGCGGCCGGGCGAAACCCGTACTACTCGCCGTACGGGTGGTGAGCGGTGGTCGAGAGACCCTGCCGTGGGCGCGTGGAACGTCATCTCCATGAGGTCGAGGAGAGAGCAGCTCCCGCGAGCGCTCCGCACGGGGTGATGCTCGCGTGTGGGTTCGTTCTGCTCAGCGTCCTCTGCTGCTGTCGCGCCCTCGCGCCGCGCGCCGAGGATCATTATGCGCGCGCGGAGCGCTTGCTCAATGAACGCCAGTATGAGCTGGCGGCAGCCGAATTGCGGCGCGCGATCGAATTGAAGCCGGATTTCCCCGATGCGCATTATCGGCTCGCGCAGGTCCTCTTTTACGCCCTCGGCGATGTGAAAGGAGCGATCGCCGAGTTTCAAACGGCCATAGCGAAAGGGTATTCGCATCCGGCCGTCCACGTCGAGCTGGCGCAGGTGTTCATCGAAACCGAACTCTTCGACGAAGCGATCGCTCAACTCATCGAAGCCCTCCGAAAGGGATATGAGACGCCAGCCGTTCGCGCGGAGCTGGGGCGCGCGTATCTCGCGAAGGGGGAATGGGAGCGGGCCGAAGCCGAACTTCAGCGCGCGATCGAAGTGAGCGCGCCCGTTGAGTTCCCGCTGGCGCACTATCTTCTCGGGGAGGTCTACGAGCGGCAGCAGAAGTGGGCCCAAGCGATCGCTCAGTTTGAGACCTACATCCGGATCGTGAGTGCTCATGCGGAGATGCTCGCCGAGGAAGCGCGCGAGGGATTGGCGCCGGGCGTCGAAGATTTCGCTCTCCCCAGCGATCTTCCCAGTGTGGAATCCGTTCGGCAGCGCATCGAGAGCCTGAAGGCGCGTGCGGGCTCCCAGCCTGGAAGCCGATAGGGAAGGACGTGGTCGGAGCCGTCGCGCCGATTCATCCGTATCCCCAGTGCGCCATCCGCCCGCGCGGCGGACGAGCGCCATCGCTCGCGAACGCTCCTTGTGAGGAGCGCATCTTGGGCCCTCGCTTGATGCTCGCGCGACTCCCGTTCGGCCCATCCGGTGCCCGGCCATCGGGTGAGAAGTCGGGCGAGGCGTCCGCGCGTCGGTTTATGATAAAATCGGCCCTCGTGTGATCAATCCTCATGAAGAGGAGGCGCCGATGACGCGGATCGTCGCCGTGATCGTGAGCCTTTCCGTCTTCGGGTATCCAAGAGGGGAATCGTCTCCCCGGATGTCTCCGGAGCCCTACATGCGGGTGAATCCGATCGTGCAGCAGATCGTCGCGGCGATCTCCGAGGAGCGGATCGCTGAGAATCTGAAGAAGCTTGAGAGCTTTGAGACGCGACACACGCTCTCAGATCCCACGCATCCGACGCGGGGGATCGGCGCAGCGCGGACGTGGATCTTCGAGCAGTTGCGCAGCTACAGTCCTCGCCTGCAGGTGAGCTTCGACACGCACTTCGTGAAGAAGCAGGGCCAGCGCCTTGTGCGCGATGTCGAGCTGCGCAACGTCGTCGCCGTCTTACCGGGGACGCGCCAGCCCGAACGCCGTATCGTCATCTGCGCGCACTACGATTCGCTGGCGATCGTGCGCGGGCCCGATGGGCAGGTGGATTGGACGCAGACGGAGGTCTTCGCTCCCGGGGTCACGGACAATGGCAGCGGCACGGCCGCCGTGTTGGAACTGGCTCGGGTGCTCAGTCAGTACGAATTCGAGAAGACGCTCGTCTTCATCGCCTTCGCGGGTGAGGAACAGGGGTTGGTCGGGAGCACGCTCTACGCGCAGCGAGCGCGGCAGGAGGGGCAGATCATCGAGGCCGTGCTCAATAACGACATCATCGGCACCGAGGTCGCGGGCGATGGGGCGTCGGCCAATCGCGTCGTGTGGGTCTTCTCGGAGGATCCGGCGGATTCGCCCTCGCGGCAATTGGCGCGCTATGTCAAGCGCGTGGGCGAACTGTATGTCCCCGCCATGCGCGTGGAGCTGATCTTCCGGCAGGATCGGTTCGGACGCGGCGGGGACCACATCCCCTTCAATCACGAGGGGTATGCCGCCGTGCGGCTGACGACACCGAGCGAGAACTTCGCTCATCAGCATTCGGCCACGGATACATTCGCCAACGCTTCGCCCGCGTACACGACGCTCGTGACGCGGATCAATGCGGCTGTGGCCGCCAGTCTCGCGCTCGCGCCGAAGCCACCCGTGGTGGCGACCGAGCGCGGGATGCCGCTGCTCGGGCGCGGACGCTCGGGCTATGCTGCGCATCTGCGTTGGCGCCACGAGAATCCGGAGCCGGACCTGGCCGGATACGTCGTTGTCATGCGGGCGACGACGGCGCCGGATTGGGAGCGGGAGATCTTCGTGGGGCCGGTGAACGAATATGTGCTCGAAGGGGTGTCCATTGATGCAGTGACCTTCGGCGTGAAGGCGGTGGATCGAGAGGGTAACGAGAGCCTCGTCGCCGCCTACGTGAATCCTCCGCGTCCGCGCGCGACATTTCAGACCGACGAGCCGCGCGCGCGGCCATGAGGGGGGGATGGTTGACGTCGCGAGCGCGACCCCATAAAATAGCCGGCGATGAACCGGAGAAAGCCGACAGCGACGCGCGATCAGGTCCTCGCACCGGTGATCCTGATCCTCATCGGGTTGGTGATCGTCGGGGGAATTGGGTATTTCGGGCGGTCCGCTCGACACTCGGTGACGAAGGCGACGCGTTCGGCCCCGCCATCCGCGCGAGGGGCGGCTGAGCCCTCACCCACCCCACGTTCGGTGGCCGAGACGCCGTCTTCAGAGATCGTGCTGGAGATCGCGGATGCGCCATCCCGAGGGGCGAAGGAGGCCCGGGTGGTGCTTGTGGAGTTCTCGGACTATCAGTGTCCGTTCTGCGCGCGCCATGTTCGCCAGACGGTGCCCGAGATCGAGCGGGAGTATGTGCGCACGGGGAAAGTGCGGTACGTCTTCCGGGATTTCCCGCTGGAGGCGATCCATCCACAGGCGTTTCGGGCGGCGGAGGCGGCGCGGTGCGCCGGGGAGCAGGGGAAGTTCTGGGAGATGCATGATCGTCTCTTCGCGCATCAGACTGCGCTCGGGCCGGAGGACCTCATCGCGCATGCGGAGGCCGTTGGCCTCAATACAGTGCGGTTCCGACGGTGTCTGGAGAGCGGGCGATTCGCTGAGCGGATTCGGCGCGATCTCTCGGAGGGGCGGCGCGCCGGCGTGCGCGGTACGCCGTCGTTCTTTTTTGGTTTCGCCGAGCCCGGGGGGAAGGTTCGCGTGATGCGCATTCTGCGCGGCGCGCATCCCTATGGGGCGTTTCGGCAGGTGATCGAGGAGTTGTTGCACACGGGAGGGTCGCCATGAGGTCGTCTGATCAAGAGTGGCGCCATCAGCAGGCGGCGCTGACTCGGCGCGCCCACCTCTTCGGTGCGCTCGCCGTCATCGCTCTGGTGATCGGCGCGACGAATCTGCTGGCGCTCATTCATGCGTTCTGGCAGCCGATGGGCGTCTTCAACATGCCCCTCTATTTGCTCTTCGCCGTGACCGCCCTGTGGGCGGCGGTGAATTTCCTGCGCACGCGGCGTCGGGCGCTGGCATATCGAGACCATCCCGAGCGATTCTCCGAGGAATGATTCGGCGCGTCGGTCGAAGCCGGCGTCGAACCTCCGATTGTCGGCGGCGCGCGGGTGGTGCTACACTCATAGAGCGATGTTCGATCCACGGTCTCCAGTGATCATCATCGGCGGGGGATTGGCTGGAAGCGAAGCGGCCTGGCAATTGGCCGAGCGAGGCATTCCCGTTCGTTTGTACGAGATGCGCCCACAGCGGATGACGCCCGCGCATCGGACGGATCGGCTCGGGGAGCTGGTGTGCAGCAATTCCTTGAAATCGGACGAGCCCGGGACCGCTCCCTATCTCCTGAAGGAGGAGCTGCGGCGCGCGGGATCGCTGCTGATCCGCATCGCGATGGCGTGTCGCGTCCCGGGGGGGACGGCCCTCGCTGTGGACCGAGAGGTGTTCGCCGAGCGGATCACGCGCGCCATCGCGGCGCATCCCCGGATCACGCTCATTCGGGAAGAAGTCGAGCGCATCCCTTCGGAGGGCATTGTCATCATCGCCACGGGGCCGCTCACCTCGGACGCGCTCTCGGAGGAGATTCGGCGGCTGACCGGTCGGGAGCATCTCTACTTCTACGATGCCATCAGTCCCATTGTGGACGCCGAGACGATCAATTACGATGTGGTCTTTCGCGCCTCTCGGTATGGGAAGGGTGGGGATGACTATCTGAACTGCCCGCTGACCCGCGAGGAGTACGATCGGTTCTATGAGGCCTTGATGCGGGCCGAGCGGGTGGCGCTTCATGACTTCGATCGCGCGTGCTATTTCGAGGGATGTCTTCCGATCGAGGAGCTGGCGCGGCGCGGGCGCGAGACTTTACTCTACGGGCCGATGAAGCCGGTGGGGCTGGTGGACCCGCGCACCGGACGCCAACCCTATGCCGTCGTCCAATTGCGTCCGGAGAATCTGCTGGCTGACAGCTACAATCTGGTCGGCTTTCAGACGCAACTCAAGTGGGGGGAACAGAAGCGCGTCTTCCGGCTCATCCCGGGGCTGGAGCGCGCCGAGTTCATCCGCTATGGCATGGTGCATCGCAATACGTACATCAATAGCCCGGCGTGTTTGACCGAGACGCTGCAGTTGCGCGCTGATCCCCGCATCTTCTTCGCCGGGCAGATCTGTGGCGTGGAGGGATATGTGGAGTGCATCGCGACCGGGTTGATGGTCGCGCTCTTTGTGGAGGATCTTCTGGCGGGGCGCGAGCCCGTCCCGCCGCCGCGCACGACGGCGTTCGGCAGTCTCCTGCATTACGTCGCGCACAGTGATCCGGAGAACTTCCAACCGGGGAACATCACCTTCGCCCTGTTGCCGCCGTTGGATGAGGAGAATGCGCGAAAGCTCCCCAAGGCGGAGCGCCATCAGCGGCAGGTCGAGCGGGCGCTGCGGGATTTCGACTCTTGGATCGCGCCGCGGCGTGTGAGGGCGGAATCGGTCGCAGGACTTCCGGTTTCCGAGGCGACATGAAGCGCGGGGTTCGTGCCATTGGTATCGTGGGCGCGCTTGTGGTGATCGGAGGCTTCTTGAGTCTGGGGGGCGCACTCGCGCACGCCCACGAGGAGACCCAGGCGCGGCGCGTCCGGCCGGGACATCGGCCCGCGCCGCCGGATGCGGAGAGGCCGCCGGTCCCCCCCCCACAGGAGCCGCCTCCAGTCTCCTCTGCGGAGGTCATCTCGCTGCATTCAGACTTGGTGCTCGTCACGGTGAACGTTCTGGGGCCACGCGGCGAATGGCTCACTGGGCTGGGGCCGGAGGATTTCGAGATCCTGGAAGATGGTGTCCCGCAGCGGATCGCCTTCTTCAGCGGTGAGGCGGGACTCCCGCTTCGACTCGTCGTCCTGGTGGATACGAGCTTGAGCGTCAAGGGTCGGCTCGAGTTCGAGAAGCAGGCCATCGCCCGCTTCTTCCGCTCCGTCATGCGGCCGCGTGATCTGGCCGCGCTCATCTCCATCAGCACGGAAGCCATCTTGCGGCAGGGCTTCACTGGGGATGTCGCTCAACTCGTCACTGCCGTCCGCGGGCTCAAGGCGGAAGGGGCGACGGCTCTCTATGATGCGGTGGTGATGGCGGCTGAATTCTTGGCCTCGGTCGAGGGGCGGCGCGCCATTGTGCTGCTCTCCGATGGGCGGGATACGGTCAGTCGCGCGACCCTCGGTCAGGCCCTGCGGCGCGTGCAAGAGGTGGGGGCGACCGTCTACGCGATCAACGTGGAGGAGCCGATCTCGGCGAACGTTCGGGAGTTGATCGGCGAGACGGCGCTGGAGCTGCTGGCGCGTCAGACGGGGGGTGAAGTCTTCTCCCCCGCGCAACTTGAGGAACTGGATCCGATCTTCGCGCGGGTGACCGAGCAGCTGCGGACGCAGTACGTCCTCGGATTTTACAGCACGAACGAGGCGCGGGATGGCGCCTTCCGCCGATTGACCGTGCGCGTCAAGCGCGAGGGGGTGATCGCCCGCGCGCGCGAGGGGTATTACGCGCCGCGGAGATAGGCGCCGGAGGAGACGCCATGCAGGAGTATATTGACGCGTTCCTGGACCACCTCAAGTACGAGCGAAACGTCTCTGAGCACACGTTACGCAACTACCGCATTGACTTGCTGCAGTTCTATGACTATCTGGCGCCGGCCGACGCGACGGGGAATCGTCGTCCGGTGGACATTCGCCAGATTGATCACATCACCATTCGAGAATTCCTCGCCTCGCTCTACGCGAAGCGGAAGAAGAAGACCTCGATCGCGCGCAAGCTGGCGACCCTGCGCAGCTTCTTCAAGTACCTCTGTCGCGAGCAGGTCCTGGAGATGAATCCGGCGAGTTTGGTGGCGACCCCTCGGCTGGAGCGGAAGCTGCCGAAGTTCCTCTCGGTCGAGGAGGTCTTCCGATTCCTGGAACTTCCTGATACGGAGACGGTGCTCGGCAAGCGCGATCGCGCCGTGCTGGAGTTGCTCTACGCGACGGGCATGCGCGTGAGCGAGCTGGTCAATTTGAATCTCGATGATGTGGATTTCAAGAATCGCTCGATTCGCGTTCGGGGCAAGGGGCGGAAGGAGCGCATCGTGCCGTTCGGGCGAAAGGCTCTGGAGGCGCTGGAGGCCTATCTGGGGGTTCGGGGGCAGCTCTTGATTCAAGCGCCGGAGCAGGAGCGCGATCCGCGCGCGCTCTTCTTGAACTATCAGGGGACGCGTTTGACGACGCGGAGCGTCGGGCGGATCATCGCGCGATATGCGAAGATGTGCGCGGACATCCCGCCGAAGATCAGCCCGCACAGCTTGCGCCATTCCTGCGCCACGCATCTGTTGAATGCGGGCGCCGATCTGCGGGCCATTCAGGAGTTGCTCGGGCATGCCCGATTGACGACGACGCAGATTTACACGCACGTCTCCATGGAGAAGCTGATCGAGGTCTACGATCGAGCGCATCCGAAGGCGTGAGGGACCATGGCCATTGTGATTCGAGATGTGGAGGGCGTGGCCGAACTGCAGGCCGTTGAGCAGTTGCAGCGGGACGTGTGGGGCTTCGCGGACCTGGACATTGTGCCGAGCACTCATCTGCGCGCGGCGCAAGAGGTGGGCGGCATCCTCATCGGCGCCTTCGAGGGCGAGCGCATGATCGGGTTCGTCTATGGGTTCATCGGCTTAGAGCACGGGCAGCTCACGGTGCACTCGCACATGCTGGCCGTGCGGCCGGAGTATCAGGGGCACAACGTCGGCTTCCTCCTCAAGCGGGCGCAGCGGGAGCGCGCGCTCGAGCGCGGGATTCGGCGGATCACGTGGACGTTCGATCCGCTTCAGGCGCGCAATGCCCATTTCAATTTCGCCAAGCTCGGCGTCTATGCCGATCGGTACGAGGTGGATTTCTACGGAGAGGCCAGCTCCAGCTTCCTCCATCAGGGATTGGGGACGGATCGGCTCTGGGTCACTTGGCCGATCGCGAGCGCGCGCGTAGTCGAACGGTTGGAGCGCGTGGAGCGCGGCGCGCGCGCGCAGCCGCCTGAGCTGTGGCGGCAGTGGCCGATCGCGAACCCGGCTGCCGCGACTTCGGAGACGCCCGTTGAGCGGGAGCTGGAGGCTGTGCTCGGAGGGGATCCAGTCCTGGTGGAGATCCCGCTGGACATCACTGCCTTGAAACAACGCGATCTGGAGGCAGCGCGCCGCTGGCGCCAGAGCGTGCAGCGCGCGTTCCTCCGGGCATTCGCAGCCGGATATATCGCCGAGGAGTTCTTCCGCGTTGAGGAAGAGGGGCGGGGATTTTATCTCCTCACGCGCACCGATCCCTCCAGATGGCTATGAGGGCTCCACGTGGATCACCACGTGGCAGGGGCCGAGAGCCTCGCGAAGCCTCTCCTCGATCTGCTCCGTGATAGCGTGAGCCGTGCGCACGTCCCCGGGCGTGAGCACGAGCGTCAGCTCCAGGAAGATGCGCTCGCCATCGCTGCGCGATCGCACCTGGCGGACCTGTTCGACGCCGGGCACCGTGCGCACGATCGCCTCGATGCGCTCGGCCGAGATGGGAGCCGCGTCAATGAGGATGGGCACGGTGCGCGCGAAGATCTGCCACCCGCTGACCGCGATCGCGGCTGAGATCGCAAGGGCCAGGAGCGGATCCAGGATCGGGAGCTTCCACCGGATGAAGAGGAGGCCGATGAGGAGCGATCCACTCACC
The DNA here is from genome assembly GCA_002923315.1 of bacterium HR10. Lineage (GTDB taxonomy): Bacteria > Acidobacteriota > Blastocatellia > HR10 > HR10 > HR10. Next base: position 11,430 of record BEHM01000008.1, on the reverse strand, counting down.
AGGATGTCGCTCCGCGTATGCAGGGAATCGGCCAGAAGGAATGGGCTTCCCAGCTCGCGCCCTTTTCTCCGCTCGTAGGCGAAGACCATGAGGTTGATGAGGATGGTCCCGATCAGGACGGCGAGGGTTGACCATTCGATGCGGACGCGGATCAGCGAGGGATCGTGCAGGCGGTGGATCGCGCGGCTCACGATCTCGATGCATGTGGCCAGGAGCACGCCGCCGAGGACGAACGCGGCCAATGATTCGATCTTCCGATGCCCGTAGGGATGGCCGGCGTCGGGAGCGGCGGTGGCGTAGCGGATGACGATCAAACCGATGATATTGTTCATGGCGTCCACGGAGGAATGTGCGGCATCGCTCAAGAGGCTGAGGGAGTGCGCGCGCCAACCGATGAGGAGCTTGCCCACGACAACCACGAAGTTCAGCATGAGGACGCGGCGGAGGACGCGCTGAACGGCTTCGCGATATCCCCATGGAGGGAACCGGGGGCTCTCCGGCACATCCCCCCTCCGTCGCTCCGCTCGCTCTTCGATCCTCACCTCGCCCAAGTATAGGCGATCGAGTCGAGGGGGCTCAAATCGAGGAACCGTCATCGGGCCCGTCCCGATCCCAGCGTCCGAGGGCTCTCAGCTTGACGAGGCCAGAGGCGAGGTGGCACCATTGTGAGGCGCTGGGAGTATGTTGAGAGAGATCGTCTATCGGTACGATTCCGTCACCTCCACTAATGACGTGGCGCGCGAATTGGCCGAGGCGGGGGCCGAAGAAGGGACGACGGTTGTCGCGGCCGAGCAGACGGCAGGACGAGGGCGATACGCGCGGCGTTGGCATTCCCCGAAGGGAGAGGGGTTGTATCATTCGATCATCTTGCGTCCGACGATCCCTCCGGCGCGCGCACCGCTGCTCGGCGCGGTCGCCGCAGTCGCGCTCGCCGAGACGTTGCGGGAGGAATACGGCGTCGCCGCCGACATCAAATGGCCCAACGATGTGATGATCGGCGGGCGAAAGGTCGCCGGCATCCTCATGGAGTTGGAGGCTGACGAGGATCGCGTGCGCTACATCATTCTCGGCGTCGGGGTCAATATCAATCAGGTGAGCTTTCCCGAGGAGATCGCCGATGCGGCGACGTCGGTGCGTCGGGAGACCGGGATGACCTATGATCCGGAGGGCTTTCGACGCCGCTTCTTCGCGCGATTGCAGCAGTGGTATGAGGTGTGGAAGACGATGGGGGAGGCGCGCGTCCTCGAGCGCTACATGGCGCTCTCCAGCTACGTGCGCGGCCAATGGGTGAATGTGCTCTGCGGCGACCGCCGCGTGCGGGGGCGAACCTGTGGGCTCACTCCCGCGGGCGCATTGCTTGTGGAGACCGAAGGCGGGGGCATCGAAGCGATCCTCGCTGGAGACGTGACGAAGCTGGAGGTCGTCAGGTGATGAGGCGAGCGAGGGGGACATCACCGATGGGGTGGTGCGCTGGTGTTCTCGCCTTCGTGATCCTCGGCGCGTTGCCCCCATCCTCCGGGTGTGTGAAGCCGGAGAACACGTCGCCTGAGGATGTGCGCGTGGACGTCGTGGCGAGCGGTCTGCAGATCCCCTGGGCCATAGATTTCGCGCCCGATGGACGCCTCTTCCTGACGGAGCGACCCGGGCGCATTCGGGTGATCCGTGATGGGGAGCTGCAATCGGAGCCGTGGGCGCAAATCCCCGTTGCTCATGAGGGAGAGGGCGGATTGCTCGGTCTCGCCCTTGACCCAAATTTCGCGGAGAATGGCTTCGTCTACGTGTACTACACCTATCGAGAGGGGACCCGCCTGTGGAACCGCGTCGCACGGCTCACGGATCGCGAGGGGCGAGGGGAAGACCTCGTCGTCCTCCTCGACCGCATTCCTGGGAGCACGATCCACAATGGCGGGCGCATTCGGTTCGGTCCGGATGGGAAGCTCTACATCACCACTGGGGATGCGAACGTTCCGACCTCGGCGCAAGACCTCGCGTCGCTGGCGGGAAAGATCCTGCGCCTCAATCCCGATGGTTCGATCCCGACGGATAATCCGTTCCCCAATTCTCCTGTGTGGAGCTACGGGCATCGGAACCCGCAGGGGTTGGCGTGGCATCCCGTCACCGGCACGCTCTTCAGCACGGAGCATGGGCCTTCGGGGCTGCCGCCTAATTGCTGCCATGATGAGGTGAACGTGATCGAGCCCGGACAGAATTATGGATGGCCATCGGTCTTCGGGATCCGCGGCGATCCTCGATTCGTGGATCCGATCCTTGAGTCGGGATTGGACACGTGGGCGCCCTCGGGAGCGGCGTTCTACAGCGGGGATCAGTTGCCGGAGTCCTGGCGTGGGCGCTTCTTCTTCGCCGCCTTGCGCGGACAGCACCTCGGGCGGGTGACCTTGCGGTCGCCGGATCTCCGAAGCGTGGAGCGATTCGAGAAATTGTTCGTCGGAGAGTTCGGGCGATTGCGCGACGTCGTGCAAGGACCCGATGGGTTCCTGTACGTGACGACGAGTAATCGCGATGGGCGCGGCATCCCGAGATCGGGCGATGATCGGCTGCTGCGCATCGCTCCCGTTCGGTGAGTGAGGGACGAGCATCCCGCTCTTGACGGTCAGGGGAGCAGAAGATGGCGAGACCGGATTTCGTCTTCCTCGATGCCGGTGGGACGCTGATTCGCACACCACACCTGGAGGAGATCCTCGCTCGCGCGTGCGCGCAGCAGGGGGTGTGGGTCCAGACGGAGGCGCTCCGGGAGGCGATCGCGCGCGCGCTCGAACGGATAGATCCGCCGCGTCCGACGTCGCTCGACCTGCGCGCGTATCGGCAGTGGTGGTGGCGCTTCGTGCAGCTGGCGTTGGAGGAGGTGGGGGTTCATGGACGCGCGGAGCGCGTCGCTCAGCATCTCTGGGAGGAGTACCGCTCGGGGCGCTGGTTGCGGCTCTTCCCGGATACGATTGAGGCGCTCGAACGATTCCGCACTGCCGGATGTCGGTTGGGCGTCCTCTCGAATTGGGATGATACGCTGGAGCTGTTCCTCGCACAGCTCGGCATTCGAGGCTACTTCGAGTGCGTGGTCTCCTCGTACCAGGTGGGGGTCGAGAAACCCGATCCGGAGATCTTCGCTTATGCGCTGCGCCTGGTGGGGGTCGAAGCGGCTCGCGCCTGGCATGTGGGGGACGATGTCGTCTTCGACTATCTGGGAGCATTGGCCGCGGGTGTGCGACCGGTGCTCGTGGATTATGCCGGGAAGCTCGCCGACTCGGCTGCGGGGGTTGAGTGCCCCATCGTGCGTACGCTCAGTGACGCTGCGCGCGTGATTCTCGCTCATGGGGAGTGAGGGGGGACGGCTTCCCACACGGCACGCGTCATTCTCCCTCTCAAGAGCACGAGCAGAAGAACGCTCGCACCGTTCATGAGGGCGGCGAATCCGAAGCCCGCCCCGGGTCCGTAGGCGCTCCACAGGGCTCCTACCAGAAGGCTGGAGAGTAGGTCACCAAGCCCGTTGGCCGCGCCGAGCGCTCCGAACCCAGTGCCGCGGACTGCCGACGGCAGCAACTCGGCCGATACGGTGGGCTCCATGGCTTCTATACCGCCCACGGCTAAACCGGCCAGCGCGAAGAGCAGGATCAACGCGGGGACATTCTCCTGGACGAAGGCGAATCCCAGAGCCGTCAGAGCGAAAGCAAGATAGCTCATCCCCAGCAGGTTCAAGCTCCCCAGGCGCCGCGCCAGCGCTCCCAGCACATAAGCGCTCGCTGCCTGCACGCCGTTGAAGAGCACGTAGAGCCCCATCGCCATCTCCGGGCTTCCCGTCAGTTCCGTCGCGCGCAGCACCAGCAGCGTCGGCGCGAATTGCCCGAGTCCGAAGACGCCGGCGATGAGGAGAAAGAGAACGAAAGGCCGGGGGAGACGTCGCACGTCCGTGAGCAGCGTTCGTTCCGGCTGCGGCGGGCGCTTGGCCTCAGAGACGAAGAGCGCGATGGCGAGAGTAGCGAGCGTCCCCGGGATGAGGGTGAGGGCGAAGATCTGGCGATAGCTGGCGCCGATTTGAAGCAGGCTGAGAGCGAGAATCGGGGCGACCAGCGCGCCGATGGTGTCCATGGCGCGCTCGAAGCCGAAGGCATTGCCGTACACCTCGTGCGGGACCGTGTCGGCTAGCAGGGCATTGCGGGCGGGAGTCCGCCAGCCTCGGGCCATCCAGGCGAGGGCGCGTCCCAGGAGAATCGTCGTCCAATTCGCTGCCAGTGCGAAACTCGCCGTCGCGAGCGTCGTCACCGCATATCCGGAGACGGCGATCGGTTTGCGTCGCCCGAGGCGATCCGTCCACCATCCGCCCACAAGCTTGAAGAAGCTCGCCAATCCGTCGGCGACGCCTTCGATCGCTCCCAGGGCGAGCGGAGTCGCGCGGATCTCCAGGGCGAGGAAAGCCGGCAGCACCGTCGTCGCCATCTCATGACTGAGGTCGGAGAAGAAGCTGGCCAATCCGATGGCCAGGACACCTCGCGTCAACCAGCGGGAAGGGAGGGCTGTCCTCATAGGCGCTCACTCCTTCACGACGCCGGGCTGGAGTGAGAGGACGACCGTGATGTACGTGCGCGCGTGATCCTCGGTCAGTTCCACCCGACACGTTCGCGAGCCCTTTCGCCCGTCCAGGATCGGCGCGCCTTCAAGTGCCTCTTGTTCGCGCACCGCCCATCCTTCTCGCCGCAAGCGCTCGCGATAAAAAGCGAGCACGTGTGGCAGTCCATCTTCGGTTGTGAAGGTCATCGTGAGCTGGGTCGCCGTTTGACGGCCGACGAGCGCGATCGCCCCCGGGTAGATGGGCACGTCTGGGGGGAACTCTTTCGGTGAGGCGGGGGCGGACCGCGTGTCGTCCGATTCGGCCTCGCGCGAAGGGGAGGCGGGACCGCGCCTCGGTGTGCGGTCCGTCGGCTCCGAACTCGTCGTGGGCGAACGGCGGCACTCCGCTCCCGGGATGAGCAGCAGGAGGAGGAAGAGGACTCGCGCGAGCTTTGCGGAGAAGAGCAGAAGGACGAATCGGGTGCACCGCCCACTGCTTCGACCGTCCGAGAGGGCCGAACGCGCGTTCCCGCGATCGCAGACCCGGCGGTTCAGGCTGGCGAGGTGAGCTTCCGAATCGCGCGTTTGATGGAGAACTCGGCCTCCTCCAGGGCGCGTCGGGCTTGCTCCGGACCAGCGCCCGCCTTCAACATCACGATGAGCGTTTTCACATCCCATCCCATCTCCTCCAGGCGACGGCGAGCTTCCTCCTCCGAGAGAGCGAACTCCTGCACGAGAATGGAGATGGCGCGTCGCCGAAGCTTCTCGTTCGTCAGGTGCAGGTTCGACATCAGATTCCCATACGTGTAGCCGAGCTTGATCATGGCCGCCGTGCTGAGCATGTTGAGGACCATCTTCTGCGCTGTCCCCGCCTTCAGACGTGTGGAGCCGGCGATCACCTCCGGCCCGACAATGGGCGCGATCGTGAGATCGGCCACGCGCGCGACTTCCGGATTCGGGTTGCAGGCGATGGCGATGGTGATGGCGCCCAGCGAGCGCGCGGCCTGCAAGGCGCCGAGCGTGAAGGGCGTGCGTCCGCTCGCCGTCACGCCCACGACGACGTCCCCGGCCCTCACGCCGCGTTCGGCGATGGCGGTGGCCCCGGCCATGGGATCGTCTTCGGCGGCCTCGACAGCGCGATAGCAGGCATCGTAGCCGCCGGCGAGGATCGCCTGAACTTTCTCCGGGGGCACGCCGAAGGTCGGCGGGCACTCGACGGCATCGAGGACGCCCAGACGACCGCTCGTGCCTGTCCCGACATAGAAGAGGCGTCCCCCTCGCCGCAAGCTCTCCACGATCACTTCAACGGCGGCCGCGATGCGCTCCAGCTCGCGCCCGACGGCTTCGGCCACGAGCCGATCTTCCTCATTCATGAGCTGCAGGATCTCCAACGTGCTCCGCTCATCAATATCCCGCGTGCGCGGGTTCGCTTGTTCGGTGATGAGCTGCTCGCTCATGACTGGTCCTCCTTCTCGATCCCCCGCACCGCTCTCTTCACCATCGCGGGCGGGGGCCAGCGACGCCGAGCGCCATCACGAAGATGGCACTTTTCCCCTCGGCGTGAGGCGAGAAGAATTCCGTCACATCGTCATCGTAGAACGTCAAACCCGTCGCGCCGCGCCGCAGAGCATACGCGGCGAGGTAGAACTTTCCGCCGATGATGCCGGCTTCCAGTTGCGCGAGCCGGTACCCGCGATTCCCGTAGTGCGTGAGGATCGTCTGAAGATCCGCCAGGAAAAAGACCGTCGCGCTCGCGTCGCCGCCCAGGTCCTGCTCCAGACAGAGGTAGCGGGAATCGCGGCGGAAATCGCCCGATTTGAGCAGCTCCAGCGCGCGTCGGTCGCGATGGACGACGTAGGCGCCGGGAGCGAGTGGGGGCACGGCGTGCGCGTTCACGTAAAGATCATTGAGCTGGCCATCGAGAGCGTCGCAGGGGAATCCTCTCGTCCCATACTCCAAGATCGTGGAGAGCTCGGAGAAAGAGATCGGCTTGCGCGCGAACCGTCGCGTGGACGCGCGGCGCCGAATGACGGACTCCACGGGTTCATCGGGCAGCGCGGAGGGGGGAATGGGATCGAGGGGGATGAGCGAGGCCCTCGGCTCCGATTCTCGCCGCACGAACGCGCGCGCGCGCCAGGCCTCGACCTCGGCCGCGCTTCGGAGTCGCGAGGCCGCGTGCATCTCCTGAATCAGGGGATACGGGACTTCTTCGCGCGAGAGGGGAACGACGGCCCAGGTCACTTTCGGGAGTTCCGGGATCTCCCGCGAAATCGAGAGAGGGTGCGCCGTCTGCCCGAGGGCTAAAAGGGCCAGGCTCATCTCGCGCTCGCCATCCACGCCCACGAGATGATTGACCACGTCGTCCTGGAAGCCGAGGATGACCTTGTGCGGCAATCGCCACGCGGTGGCCGCCGCCAGCGCATTGGCCAGGATCATCCCGCAGTCCCAGAAGTGGTACCGATAGGCGCGGGCGCGATACTTCCACGCGCTTCGCCACGAGATGGCCGTGTAGACGAGGACCAGAGGCGCCCACAGCAACGAGGGTTCGTATGCCGCGGCAGCGGCGAGAACGGGTCGGTGATCGCCCACGCGCAGGCAACGCAGTCCGAAGTCCGCCGGGCTGAAGTGATAGACGCCGGCCGGGAGATCGGGCAAGTCCGCGCAGACGACATAGACCTCAATGGGATAAAGCGCTCCGGCGCACGCGGCCGCGCGGAAGAAGAAATCGCCGCCGGGATACGTCTTCTTCTTCGTGATCCCCGCCGAGTAGAAGAGGATGTGCGCGAGCGTGGCCATGGTCGGATGCACCGGGATCGGATCCGCCGCAGGGCCTGGTACGGGCATGCGCTCGCCGAGCGCCTGGAAGGTGGAGACGCCCGTCTCCGGCACTTCGCGCGGCAGGGGCAGCACCTCCAGCTCCGGGTAGATCTTGAACGGAAGCGGCTGATTCTCCCAATCCAGGACGTGCGCGCTCGTGCGCACGCTCCAGTAGGAGTGTTTCGTCGCCTCGTGATATTTCCAGGCGATCGCCGTGTCTCGATTCTCGCTCATGATCCTTCCCTCCTTCGCGCAGGTTCACTCGTGAGAGCGCCTGATGCGGATCGTCCCGTTCAGGGTGCTCAGGCGAATCATCGCCTCGCTGTGACCGAGTCGCCCCTCCGCGCGTCGTCCCATGAATCGGCCTTCTGAGAACGTCAGTCCTAGTTCATCATCGGCCTCGATCTCTCCGCGGAGTGTTTCTGCTTCAAGGCGCGCGTCGCAGGTCTCCGGCAGGGTCACCGAGATCCGACCGTTGACGGCCCGGAGCGTCGTGTCCCGATCGCTCGCGCATCGGGTGAAGGCGACCTCGATCCTCCCATTCACCGTCTCCGCCTGCACGGCTCCGGCGATCCCCTCAGCTTCGATCCGTCCATTGACGACCTGCACCCGCACGACGCCCTCGATGTCTCGGATATGGACGCGCCCATTGACGATGCGCATGTTTGAGAGATTCACGCGACGCGGGAGCATGAGCTCATAGTCCACAGCGGCATCCGAGCCCTCCGGGTGGAGGGTTTGAATGGAGAGCGCATTTCCCTCCCGGGTGACTTCGATGTGGACATCGGCGAGATCGCGATCCGCGCTCCCTCGCTTATGCGCGACGATCGCGGCTTCTTCCTGCGCCCACGTCGTGACGGTCACGTTCCCGTTCGTATTCACGAGGGTGACCTCGCTCCCGAAGGGGAGGGGCAGGCGTCGGGAGAATTCGGCACCTTGGCGCGCCGAGAGGCGCGCGGGGCTCCAATATCGCGCGACTTCGTGCCAGAGGAAGAGACTCGCGCTGCCGAGGGTTCCGAGCGCGAGCGCGCCGATGAGCACAAGGGCCAGCAGTCGAAATCGGCGTCTGGGAGGGGGGTGAGCTTCCGGACCGGACTCCGGTGGGAGATACGCGGGTGCCGTCTCGCGTGATTCCAGAAGCTGGGTCTCCGGCTCCTCTTCCATCTCCCGCGCTGTTGGGGATGCCGAAGCGATATCCAGGGGCGCCCCGCAATAGCGACAGAAGCGCCAATCAGGGCCTACGGCAGAGCGACACTGTGTGCAGATCCGCATACGCGTCCCCCCTTGCGTCTATCTTGTCTCACCGCCTCCTCATGAAGCCGAGCGCCTCCTGCTCTGCGCGAGGGGGAGGCCACTCGGAGCCTCACGTCGAGGCCGTTCATTTCGTCCACGCTTCGGAGATCACGACCTCGACCTCGATCGGCACCGTCTTGATGAATTCACGGCCGGCAGCGATCATGCGCTCGCGCACCAGCTCGGCGACCTCCGGCGCGTGATCTTCGGCGACCTCGACGACGATCTCATCATGGATCGAGTTCACGATCTGCGCCTTGTACGGGCGAAGGGCGTCATAGACCAGGCGCATCGCGCGCTTGAGAATATCGGCACCCGTGCCCTGGATGGGGAAGTTCTTCCCCAATCGTTGGATCGCTGCCACCTGCTCGCGGTCCGAGGGATCGAACTGGAACCGCCAGAGTCGTCCCGATTGCGAGCGGCTGTGCCGGACGGAGACGGCCGTGTCGCCGGCCGCGCGCAACCACTCGCCCACTCTCCGATAGATCTCGAAGTAGCTGGCGATCAAGGCCTCGGCCTCGGCCAGCGAGATGTCGGTCCGTTCGCGAACCTCGGCGATTCGCGCGGCCAGGCTCGCCGCCCCCATGCCGTACATCAGACCGAAGTTGATCGTCTTGGCGATGGCGCGCTGTTCTTTCGTCACCGCCTCGGGCGGGACTTTGAACATCCAGCTCGCCGTCATCCGATGCAGGTCCAGGCCGTTCAAGAAGGCTTCAAGCATCTTCGGATCCTGCGAGAATTCGGCGAGGATGCGCAGCTCGATCTGCGAATAATCAGCCACGATCAACCGCCGACCCGCGGGCGCGCGGAAGCACGCTCGGATTTCCGGGAGGTTCGGGACCTGTTGGATGTTCGGATCGCTGCAGCTATAGCGCCCCGTCGGCGTGCCGATCTGATGGAAATCGCCGTGCAACCGTCCCGTCACCGGGTGCCGATGTTCGAGGAAGCCGCGTCCGAAGGTGCTGAGCAGTTTCTGCACGCTGCGATATTCGAGCAGCAGGCGAACGACGGGATGGTCCCGATACGGCAGCAGGTCCAGCTCGCTCGTCCCTTCCACGGTGAGGCCGAGCCGGCGCAATCCGGTTAAGACCTGATGCGGGCTATTCAGGTTGATCGCGATCTCGGCGCGACCGAACAGGTCCATCTGCGTCGCGACCGGCGCCAGTTCGCTCTGCAAGGCTTCTTCCAGGTGGGCCCGCCGCTGTTCCCACGCCTCCACCAAGGCGCGCCAGCGCTCGACATCGAAGGGCATTCCAGCCAGCTCCATGGCGGCCGTCGGGAGCACGCACTCGAATTCGAGCTTCGCGGCGCGGATGAGCCCGAGCTCCTTGAGCTGCTGAATGAGCGCCTGCCGCAGCGGCAGCAGGATCGCGACGTCGCGGGCCGCGTACTCGAGCTGCCCGCGCGACAGCTCCCCGCTCCAATCGCTCAATTGCGGGGCTTTCTCCACTCGCTCGCGGAGATACCGCTGGGCGACGTCCGCGAGCCCATGCCGTTTCGTCATATCTCCAGCCGCCACAAGCTGTGAAGCGAGCATCGTGTCGAAGACGCGGCCCAGCTCAATGCCGGCATGATGCCGCAGCATCTTCGCATCGAATTTCGCATTGTGCAGGACCTTGACCGGCTGTTCGCCCTCCAGGACTGGGCGAAGAATGTCCAGCGCCTGCAGCCCTAGCGCGAAGAGGTCCAGCACGAAGATGTCCTCCGGCGTCGCGATCTGAAGCAGGCGAATGCGCCCCTGATACGGATCCAGCGCCGTCGTCTCCGTATCCACGCCGAGCACGGGTTCCGCGAGCAATCGCGATCGGAGGGCCTCCAGCTCAGCCGTCTGCGTGATCACCCGATAGGTGCTCATGTCTCCCCGTGCATCCCTTCACTCTCGGCCAGGGCTTTCATGCGCGCTTCCCACAGGGCACGTCCTCGTCGGTCATTGAGCGGCAATGCCCCGGCTCACGATTTCTCTCCAAGCATACCCCTTTGTCTGACGCTCTGCAAACGGTCATGGGAGCGAGCGCGCCCCCTACCCCCATCCGAGATTTTCCGGGAGCGAAATCCGCCATTGGCCCGATTGAGCGAGAGGAGGGCGACACGTACAATAAGGGCGTCGTCATGGGAGGAATGGGGCATTCGGTGCTGATTCGAAGAGCGCGGGCGAGCCGCTCCGTGTCGGTGAACGGGCTCACGCGGGTGATGTGACGGGTCGCGCGCGGGAGTATCGTCGTCGGGCACCTGAGGAGAGCACGTGCGCGAGCGCGAACCTATCTGGAGAGCCTCCCTTGATCGCGCCTTGAGGGGGAGGGCATGGCGTTCAGACGATGTTCGTCGCGCCACGGCGCGCGTGGGGGAAGGTGGGGATCCGCTCTCGTCATTGGCCTCATCCTACTGAGGGGGGGCGATGCGCGGTGGGCTGGCCCTAGTGCGGCGATGGGGGAGGAGCACACGTCGTGGGGAAGGCAGGCACAGGAGCGCGAGATCGAAGGGGAATTGGAGGTCCTCATGGAGGATGGATTCGGTTGGGCCCGCCCGCAATATGTCCTGCGTCGCGGTCTGCAGCGCTTCCGGCTCCATGGGGAGGCCTCTGCGCTGCTCTCCGCGCGGACGGGGATGCGAGTCCGCGTGCGCGGAATGCGCCGGGGCGTGCGCATCATCGTCTCCCGGGCCACGCTTGATGAGCCCTCGGAGACCCAGGGGGCTCGTTCGGACCGGGTCCTCATCGAACGCCGCATCGCGTTGCTCTTGCTGAATTTCCATGATCGAGTG
>BEHM01000007.1 GCA_002923315.1 bacterium HR10 | reverse complement strand
GGAGCGGCTCGGGATTGGAGGGTCGAGCCTCGATCGGGAGGAGCTGCTTCGTGGCATCCGGGCTTTCATCGCCATTGAGAGGGAGCGGCTGAAGCGGCATCACCGTCGTTGTGCTCGGGGAAGCGAAGTCGTCCATCAGTGGAGCGCCGTCGTGGATCTGATCGTCTGTCAGGTGGCGGAGTGGGCGAGCGCGCGCGTGAGCGCTCGAATGGAGATCGCTCGGGCCTGCGCTCTTGTGGCGGTGGGGGGATATGGGCGGTGCGAATTGGCTCCTTTCTCCGATGTGGATCTGGCCTTCGTCCACGTGGATCGGGCTCCGGAAGAGCTTCGCGCGTTCATCGAGCAGGTCTTACGGCTCCTCTGGGATGGTGGTCTTGTGATCGGGCACAGTGTTCGTTCCATCGGCGAATCCGTTCACGTGGCGCGCGAGGACCCGCGCGTTGCTACGGCGCTTCAGGAGACCCGGTACTTGTGGGGCAGTCCGGCGATTGTCCGCCAGCTCCGCGAATCTCTCCAGGCTGCCCTTTATGAGGATCGGCGGCAGAGGCTGCTGTTTCTCGAAGCCTTGCGCCGTGAGTGGGAACAACGATATGCCCGGATGGGGGAGATCATCGGTGTGCAAGAACCTCATGTGAAGGAAGGTGCTGGAGGACTTCGCGATCTCCACGCGATTCGATGGGTGGGGCGCGCCCGGTATGGGAGTGCGGGCATAGAGGCCCTCTGTGCGGAGGGCCATGTGAGCAGCGCCGAGTACGCCGTGCTCCGTTCCGCTCACGATTTCCTGCTTCGCGTGCGGAACGGGTTGCACTTCCTGACGGGGCGGAAGACGGATCGGTTGACCGTGGACCTCCAGCTGATGCTGGCCGCTCGTCTCGGGTATCCGTCTTGGCGCGGATTGCGCGCTTCTGAGGTCTTCATGCGGGAATATTATCATCAAGCGCACAGCCTGCATGAGATCGCTCGCGGCTTTCTGGCGCGCGCCTGGAGGGACATCACGCGCAGGCGCCTGTGGGCATTTCGCGGGCATCGGCGCCTTGGGGCTTTTGAGATCGCGGAGGGAGAGCTCTTTCTCAGAGAAGAGCGAGAGCAGCCCCAGGTGTCGCCCGTACGGGATCCGCTTCTGCTTGTGGAAGCCTTTCGGGTGGCTCAAACCGAGCGCGTCACGTTGAGCGAGGAGCTGCGGCGGACGATTCGGGAACACGCTCCGGTGCTCGGTCGCATCCTGCGTCAGAAGTCGGAAGCGCGGCAGCTCTTCCTGCAGATCGTCGGCCATCGTGGTGAGGTCGCCCGCGTGCTTCGCCTGATGCATGAGACCGGGGTCTTGGGACGTTTCCTTCCGGAGTTCGGGCGTCTCACTTTTCTGGTGCAGCACGACCCGGATCACGCCTATACGGTGGATGAGCATACGTTCCAGGCTCTTGAGGCGTTGGATCGGGTCTGGCAGAACCCCGCCGACGCTCAGCAGGCGCGCCTCCGCCAGGTCTTCAGCGAGATCACCGATGCCGTCCCCCTTTATCTCGGTCTGCTGTTTCACGATCTTGGGAAGGGGCGAGGTCACGGCCATGTGCCGCGCAGCGTGCGCTTGGCCCGTCGAGCTCTGAGGCGTCTGGGGCTGGGGCCGCAGCGGCAGCAGGCGGTCCTTTTCCTCGTCGCGCGCCATCTGCTCATGTCGCATCTGGCCTGGCGGCGCGATGTGACCGAGGAGGGGGTCATCGCGGAACTCGTGGCTGCTCTCGGTGAGGGCGATCAGCTTGAACGCCTCAATATGTTGCTGCTGCTCACCTATGCGGATACAGCGGGCGTGGGGCCGGGGGTATGGACCCAATGGAAGGGCCTTCTGCTGTGGGAGCTTTACGAGCGGGCGCGCCGCTGGCTCACGCGTCAAGGGGAGGGGGAGTGGCTGCCGATTGAGGAGATCGCGCGCGTGTTGGATGGAGAGTTCTCCCGGTCGGAGATCGAGCGCCATCTGGCTGAGTTGCCTCCGCGCTATGGGCGTGCGACGCCGCCGGAGCAGATCGCCGAGCACCTGCGTTTGGTGCGTCGCGTGCCCGAGGAGTTCGTCGTCGTCCGCTGGCGCACCGTTCGCGAGGGGGGCTGCACGGAGCTGACCCTCAGCACCTTCGATCAGCTGGGATTGTTCGCGCGCATTGCGGGAACGCTCTGGGCGCACGGCCTCAATATCCTCAGCGCCGAGGCGTATACGCGCGCGGATGGGATCATCATTGACACGTTTCGGGTCTGCGAGATCGGGTCGGCGTGTCCTGTCTCTCCCGAGCGGTGGGCGGCGATCGAAGCGGACGTGAGGGCTGCCGTGGACGGCTGTTACGATGTCGCCCGCGCCGTCGCCAAGTGGCAGAGGCGGAGTCTTCGACCTCGGGCGCGTGATCGTCGTGCTCCGCTCATCCGGTGCGACAATGCGGCCTCCCTCACGAGCACGGTCCTCGAGGTCGTGGCCGAAGATGAGCCTGGGCTCGCGTATCGGATCGCGAGCACGCTTCAAGCTCTTGGCCTCACGATCGTCCTGGCGAAGGTGACGACGGAGAAGAGTCTGGCGCTCGATGTCTTTTACGTCACCGATGCCGAGGGGCGAAAGCTCACACCGGCGTTCATCGCCGAGGTCGAGCGCGCGCTCGCCGAGGCGCTCTCCGTCGGATGAATCAGAGGGCCCCGTGCGATCTCCGGATCGCATGGGGACGCCGTATGGAGGGTCATGATGAAGAAGATCGAGAGCATCATCCGACCTCACCTGTTGGATGCCGTCAAGAATGCCCTTCAGGAGATCGGCGTCATGGGTATGACGGTGACCGAAGTTCGAGGCTTCGGTCGGCAGAAGGGGCATACGGAGATGTATCGGGGGAGCGAGTATACGACCGACTTCCTGCCCAAGGTGAAGATCGAGATTGTGCTTCCCGATGAGCTTGTGGAGGCCGCCGTGGAGGTCATCCTCCGGACGGCGCGAACCGGAAGGTTTGGCGATGGGAAGATCTTCATCTTCCCCGTGGAGGAAGCGATTCGCATTCGAACGGGCGAGCGCGGGGAGTCGGCCGTGTGAACGGGCACTGAGCATTTTCCATAAGGAGGGATGGCGATGAGGGGACTGCATCGGCGATGGAGTCGTGAGGTGCTGTGGGGGATCGGCCTCCTGTCGCTTATGGGGCCAACGGTCTGGGCGCAAGCCACTTCAGCACCGACGGTGGATGCTGGCGATACGGCGTGGGTGCTCACGGCGAGCGCGCTGGTGATGCTGATGACGGCGCCGGGATTGGCGCTCTTTTACGGCGGATTGGTCAGTCAGCGCAATGTGCTCTCGACGCTCATGCACAGTTTCTTCCTCCTCTGTCTGATCAGCGTGCAATGGGTGGTGTTGGGATACAGCCTCTCGTTCGGCCCCGATCTTGGGGGGATCATCGGTCGCTTGACGTATTGGGGACTCAAGGGGGTCGGTGGGGAACCCAATGCGGGGATGAACGTTCCACATCTGGCCTTCGTCATGTTCCAGGGGATGTTCGCCGTCATCACCGTGGCGCTCATCACCGGGACGTTCGTCGAGCGGATTCGTTTCACCGCGTTTGTGCTGTTCGCGGTGATGTGGGCGACTCTGGTGTATGATCCGCTGGCGCACTGGGTGTGGGGCGGGGGATGGCTCGGGAAGCTGGGCGCTTTGGACTTCGCCGGTGGAACGGTCGTTCACATCAGCTCCGGAGTCTCGGCGTTGGTGGCGGCTCTGGTCATCGGTCGGCGTCGGGGGTATCCGGAGAAGGTTCTTCCTCCTCACAACCTGCCGCTGACGATCTTGGGGGCGGCGCTGCTCTGGTTCGGATGGTTCGGGTTCAACGCCGGGAGCGCTCTGGCTGCCAATGGCTTGGCGGCAACGGCCTTCACCGTGACGCATGCGGCGGCCGCCATGGCCGGTCTCATGTGGGCTTTCATCGAGTGGAAGCACCGTGGCAAGCCGACGGTCTTGGGGACGGCGACTGGATCCGTTGCGGGATTAGTCGCGATCACCCCTGCTTCCGGATATGTCTCGACCCTCTCGGCCCTCGCGATCGGGATCGGAGCCGGGGTGATCGGATACTGGGGCGTCAACATCCTCAAGCCGCGCTTGGGGTATGATGATTCCCTGGATGTCTTCGGCGTTCACGGCTTATGCGGGACGTGGGGGGCGCTGGCGACGGGACTCTTCGCCAGTCGCGCTGTGAATCCCCTGGGAGCCGATGGGGCGCTCTTCGGAAACCCCGGGCAACTGCTCGTTCAGCTCATCGGCGTAGTCGCGACTTGGGTTCTGGCCGCTGCGATGACCTTCCTGATCCTCAAGGTGGTCGCTCTGGTGACCCCGCTCCGCGTCACCGAAGAGGAAGAGATCGCGGGATTGGATCTGGTGTTGCACGGTGAGGTCGCGTACAACTTCCTCTCGCCGGGGATGGGCGGCACCGCGCACGTTCCGGCTCGTTCGGACGCTGCTGTGGCCCCCGTCCGCGCCGAGGAGCCTTCGCGGGGAGGTTGAGCCAGTTGGGGAACTGTCCCTGCGACGTGCGGTGCGGCTCGGGAGAGGCGTTCGGGTGGGGTTGTATTGGCACCCCACCACGTAGGGACCCCTGCGGGAGGATCGCTCGTACGGCCAGTCGTGAGGCTTCGACCTCGATGGTGGGGGACCTTCGAGGGCGCCCGGGGATCGGTGAGGGGAAGGGGGAGCGGGATTGGTTTTCGCTGCGTCGTCGCCGATGGAGCGCCCTGTTTGGCGGAGGAGGTCTTTCAGTGTCCTGACCCATTGCGGGCATTGTCCGCCGATTCAGCGAACGCTCCCGCGAGGGACAGGGGCAGTATGGAGTGTTGCGCCTCCTCCCGGTCGCCTGCTCGAAGGAACCTCATGGGGAATTGGCGATCTCGGCCAACGCGGCGCGGTTCAGGAGCTTGAGGCGCCGGCGTCCGATTTCGATCAGTCCTCGGGCCTTGAACCGATCCAAGGCCAAGGTGACCGTCTCGCGATACACGCCGAGGAGTTCCGCCAGCTCCTGGTGGCTATAACCGACGAGTTCGTCTCCCTGGCCGGCGAGGCGGATCAGCAAGCCGGCCAGCCGTGAGTCCACGCTCTTGAAGGCCAGCTCCTCTAATCGCTGCTCGGTCTCCCTCATTCGATGCGCCAGCTCTTCGCAGATGCGCGCGGCGACCTGTGGCTTGCTGAGAAGAAGCCGGATGACGTCCTGGCGGCTCATGACGCAAATCACGCACTCATCCATCGCCTCGGCGAACGTGTCGTACATCCCTTGGCCCAGAATGGCCATCTCCCCGAAAAACGTCATCGGCTCCAGGATCTTCACCGTCAGTTTGCGCCCATCCGGCGAAAGACAATAGATCTGAACGCGCCCCCGCTTGAGCAGGAAAAGAACTTCGCCGGTTTCTCCCGGGATGTAAAACACGCGACCGGCCGGGCATGTGATCATCGTCGTGGCCCGCTCGATGGCCGTGAGCTCCTCGCGGCTGAGGTCCTGAAAAATCTTCATCGCCGATAAGTATCCGAGCTTGTCGCTCAATCGCGCTCGCGCCGTGTGATCCTCGGTGGCGACGGCAGCGGGCGATGCGCGACGTTGACCGGTGATCCTTCTGGCGAGGGACGCGATGGGATTTGGCGGCATGGCATGATCCTCCTTTCTCAAAGAGCTGAGCTTCACTCTACCGCATCTTCGAGTGAGGATTCAAGCAAGCGACCGAGCACCTCGCACAGTTCCTCTTCCGACGGGTTGCCGAGGAAACACACGCGGCCATTGAACACATAAGTGGGGACGGCGAAGACGTCCACCGCATCGGCCGGCGATTCGTCCAGATCAATAACGTGCACGGTGAGGGTGGGGAAAAGCGAATCCACCAGACGGGCCAGTCGCCGCGCTTCTTCACAACTGGGACAGTGGCGCGCCACGTAGACCTGGAGCAGAGGAACACCGACGGGACCGCTCTCGCGATTATCGGCATTAAGGCGCTTTGGCATCTTTGGCGCAGCGAAATCCCACGTTGTTGAAGCTCGCGTCGGGCGGGCTCTTGCCCCGGAACGCCACGCGATAGGCTCCGCAGTAGTTGGGCGAGCAGAACCACGACCCTCCTCGCGCCACGCGCATCTCGCCCGATGATGGACCCTGGGGATTCACAACGGGGCTGTGGGCGTAGTAATCCTCGGCATACCAGTCGGCCGTCCATTCCCACACGTTTCCCACCATGTCGCAGAGGCCGAAATCGTTCGGCGGGAAGGAACAGACCGGCGCCGTGTAGTAATAGCCGTCTTCGAGCAGATTCCTGTCGGGCCAGTGACCCTGCCAGAAATTGGCCATGAGCTTGCCTCCGGGTTTCAGCTCATCACCCCAGGGGTAGGTCTGACCCCGATGGCCGGCGCGGGCGGCATATTCCCATTCGGCTTCGGTCGGCAGTCGTTTGCCCGCCCATCGGCAATAGGCGAAGGCATCGTTCCAGGAGACGTGCACGACCGGATGATCCATGCGATCGGCGATGGAGTCGTCGGGCCCGAGGGGATGGCGCCAGTCGGCGCCTCGGACGAGCGCCCAATCCCTGGCGCCCTGGCGAAAGACCCAGGATTCCCCTTTGCGCTCGGCGTCCGTCTTATACCCGGTGGCTTGAACAAACCGCGCGAACTCCGCATTCGTCACTTCGTGAAGGTCAATGAAAAAGGGCGAGAGCGCGACCTCGTGAACCGGGCCTTCGTCGTCATAAATCTCATGAGCGGGGTCGGGAGCGCCGGTCGTGTCAGCGTGATCGTGGATCGCCGGGTGCGCTCTCGCCTGTGGGCTCCCCATCTCGAAGCGCCCGCCGGGTAAGAATTTCATCCCAGCAGGAGCGGTGGGCTCTCGGCTCTGCTGCCCTCCTGACATGGCTTGCCGCAGGCGCGGCGACAGCCCCATCCAGATCACCATCGTCAATCCAAGAAGGCCGGCGAGGATGAGGAGCCCGTGAGCCCGATGCGATCGTCCGCCTTCAGCTTCCATGAGACACACCTCCTTTTTGCAACCGACCGTGGTCGTGCCGAGGGGGCACGGTCGGTTGCCCTCTCGGCAAAAGCTCTATACTCGAGTGACGCGTCCCTATGGTTTTTTCTTCCCGCACGGATTGCACGGGTTCTGGCCTTTCTTTTTAGCGCACGGATTGCAGGGGTTTTGCGACTTCCCCGGCTTCTTCGCGCACGGGTTGCAGGGGTTTTCCGGAGCCGGCTCGATGCTCGCGACCTTGATGGTCTTGGTCTTTCGGTCGAGCGTGCCGGTGACCTTCACCATCTGCCCGGCGAATTTCTCCGGCGTCTTCTGGTCATCGAGCTGGTAGACGGTGTTGTTCTTCAGGTCGGCCAGGATGAATTTCCCGCCCGCCTGGACGCATTTGAGCGTGCACTCCTTGTCGCTGCCCATGCCCATCGGATGCTTCAATCCGCACTGGCTATCGCCGATCTTGCCGATGAAGGTCCGCTGTTGAGCGAAGGCCGCGACACATGAAAGCGCGACGAGACATCCAATCGCAGACAGTTTCTTCATGCTTTTCCTCCCCTGTGTTGAATGTGCACCGAGCATTCTATGCTTTGCTCTGACGGGCCACTGTAATCTTCCTTACGTTGGGCGAAATTTCCTTAAGGGGGATCGAGGGGACCCGTGCCGGATGAGGTTCACGGCGGTGAGCGTCTTCGCGCATCTTCCCTCATCGGCCGAAGTCCTTGTTCGATTCCTACAGCAGATGGTGGTGGAACACGGGATTCGACGGGTCAAGGGATGGCGCATTCTGCGCGATGAATATCGGCTGCCCTTGGGGTCGTTCCCGATGGTGGCCTCGGCGGTGGTGGGGTTGATTCAGTTCAGCCGTATCATCGCCTAGCTGATGTCGAGGGGGGAAGTGTGCCTGCTGGTTAGCAGGCCGGAGAAAGCATAGCTCTTTTACACTTTTTCGGAACACCCGTTGTGGCTACACCGTACGGTAACATCGGATGCCGAAACGCGGAATATCTGGAGGTCAACGCATGGCCGTTGTGGAGTTGCATCATCTGGTCAAACGCTACGGTCATGTGGAAGCCCTGCGCGGGATGGACCTGGAGATTGCGGAGGGGGAAATCTTCGGCCTGCTGGGACCGAACGGCGCCGGGAAGACCACAACCGTGGAGATTCTCGCCGGACTGCGTGCGCGGGACGGCGGAGACGTACGGGTGTTCGGCCTCGACCCGGAAAGCCACCGGGCCCAACTGATCACGCGCATGGCCCTGCAACCACAGCATTTCGATTTCGTGGAAAACGTCACCGTGCGGGAGATCGTTCGCCTGTTTGGAGCGCTGTATCCGAATGCCCCCAGCGACCGTGTGGACCGGGTGCTCGAACGCCTCGGGCTGAGCGATCGGTTGAACGTACGGTTTCAGGCACTGTCCGGAGGCCAACGGCAGCGATTGAACATCGCACTGACGCTCATCGGCGACCCGCAACTCGTCATCCTGGACGAACCGACCACGGGCCTGGATCCGCAGGCACGCCAGCAGATCCACGAATTCGTCCGGGAGATCCGTGCCGCGGGTAAAACGGTGATTCTGACGACCCACTACCTGGAGGAGGCCGAGAAACTGTGTGACCGCGTGGCCATCATCGATCACGGGCAGGTCATTGCCTGTGACTGCCCGCGGGAACTAGTTGCACGGTTCGGCGGACAGACGCGGATCGAATTCACGTGCTCCGACGGAGACCTTTCGCTTGCCGGGTTGCCGGGCGTTACCGAGGTGCTGCGGGAAGGGAATGCCTGGGTTTGTTGGAGTACGGATGCCGGGCACACCCTGGAAGCGCTGTTCGCCATGGCGCGCGAGCGCGGCGTCCGCCTGGAACAGGTGGGCATCCGCACGCCGACCCTGGAAGACGTGTTTTTGCAGTTAACCGGTCGCCATTTCCGGGATTGACCGGCCGGTTCGGTATCCCATCACCGGAGCCCTGATACTTTTCAGTTCGTGGAGGGAAACGCCAATGCGAAGCTGGTGGCCATTAACGCGGATGATGGTCATGAGTTCATTGCGGTCCAGAGTCAGCTTGTTTTTCGCATTTGCCTTTCCGCTGATCTTCGTGTTCGCGTTTGGATACATTTTCGGCGGCGACGATCCGGCGCGCATCCGATTCGTTGCGGCACAACTGTTCACCATGATCGTGATCGCCAACGGTTTGTTCGGGCTGGGCAATCTGCTGTTGATGATCCGTCAGAAGGGAGTGCTGCGTCGCCTGTACACGACGCCTATGAGTAAACATGCCGTGTTGTCGGGCGTGCTCGCTGCCTGGCTGCTCATCAATTCACTGACGTTTGTCATCGTGCTCGGCGTGTTCGAAGCGGTCTTTCACGCCGGGATTGCCCATCGTGCCATAGCCCTCTGGGTGTTGTTTTTGCTCTGCGCATCTGCGATAGCCGGTATCGCTTTCGTACTGGCGAGTATTGTCGAGCGTCCGGAGGGACTCGCCATGGGGGCCAATGCGTTGTTCTTTCCGATGCTGTTTCTTTCAGGCCTGTCCATCCCCATGTTCTTCATGCCGGAATGGTTGCAACGCATCGGTAGGGTTATGCCCTCGTATGCCATGCTGGAGTTCTTTCGCAGTCTAACCGAAAACCGCCCCTTGGGAATGATGGGAATGATCTACGGCATCGCGATCGCACTCGTGGGCATCGGTGGGTACATGGCGGCCGTGGCGGTATATCGCTGGGACCCGCAACAGCGGTTGGGAAAGACGCAAAAAGTTCAACTCGTTACGGCGCTGGCCTTGATCTTTGTCATCCCGAGGGTGGGCATCTCGCTCGGCCAGTCCGTCCAACAATTGCGTAGCTGGCTCACGCCACGGTACATCATCGCGGCGGGTCACGTCTTTGACGGCGACCGGGTGCTGCCGGATAGTCCGATATACATCGGCATCCAGGATGAACGGATTGTGTTCGTCTCCGCCTCCGTCCCGGACGGATGGCGATCGGCGCGCATTCGCGATTTGCGCGATGCCTGGGTGATGCCTGCCATGGCTGACCTGCACGCGCATCTGGAATCACCGGTGATCCCTGTATTCGATCCGACGTTTTCTGAGGAAGACCGGTTGCGGCACGACCTCATCGCCGGATACGTCGGTAGCGGCATCACGACCGTCCGTTCGTTCGGGGATGACTTCAAGAGGTTGCTGGAACTGCGCGAGATCGCCGAAGCCGGCCTGCGGCCGTATCCGCGACTGCTCATCTCAGGCCCCATTCTTA
The DNA here is from genome assembly GCA_002923315.1 of bacterium HR10. GTDB lineage: Bacteria > Acidobacteriota > Blastocatellia > HR10 > HR10 > HR10. The sequence continues at coordinate 72,361 of BEHM01000007.1, read as the reverse complement.
CCGCACCGGGTGGCCATCCACTGGAACTTCCCGTATTTCAGTGGATGTCCGAGGAATTTCGGAAACGGCGGGTCGTCGAAGTCGCCGATCCGGACGCAGCACGTACGGCACTTCAGGCACTCCTGCGGGAGTTCCGTCCGGACTGGATCAAAATCGTCTATGATGCGGGAGACCCGACGATGTTTCACACGTTGCCTCGACTATCCCGCCCGACGCTGCAGACACTGATTCAAGAGGCACACCGCGCGGGACTGCGCGTGGCCGTGCACATTTCCAAACTGGAAGAACTGCGCGATGCCGTTCTCTTCGGCGCAGACATGATCGAGCACATTCCGTTGGATGCCCCCATCGATGACGTCACGCTGGCCGAAATGCAGCGCCGGGGTACGATCGTGTGCCCGACCGTATTCGTCATCGAAGGATTCCGCAGGCAATGGGGAGGGATGCGGATTGTGGACGACTTCATCCGGCAACGGTTATTGCCGCCGTTACGCGCGCGGCTCGACCGGGGTGGGGGCTTCCGACGGATCGAGATGATTCCGGAACAGTACCGGCCATGGATCCGGGATCGCATGTCAGCCCACGTCGAACAGCAACTGCAAACGGCATACGACAACGTGAAGCGGCTGGTGAACGCGGGCATCCCGCTCGTGGCGGGATCCGATGCGGGCAATCCGGACGTCTATCACGGACCGGGGCTCATCCACGAAGTCGAGGCACTTGTACGCGCTGGCGTGACGCCGCTTCAGGCGCTGCGCGCAGCCACGGCCGAGGCCGGTCATGTAGTGAACATGCCCATTGGCCGCGTGCGTCCGGGGTATGTTGCCGATCTCGTGATCCTCGCTCAGGACCCGACGACCGATGTGCGCCGGTTGCGGACGCTACGGGAGGTCGTCTACCGGGGACGGTTCTATGCCGTGGAACAACTCTTGCGGTGAGCCGTTATCAATCGGGACCGGCATCGGTCGGAAAAGGTCCTCCTTGGGTTGAAGGCGATGATCCGGTATAAGGCCGAGCGCCCTCGGATCCAGGTTATCTCGCTCCCGGCGGAGGACGCCGGCCGCGCGTGCTCCAGGTGCGGCGCAGTAACCGAAAATTCTCGAAGCAGGGCAGATTTCGTGTCGTCCTCTGCGGCTATCGTCTGGCCGCAAATCTCACTGCCACATGGGCGATTTCCCGGAGGCATGCCTACCCGGAAAGGGTCGCTGTCAACCGGCCTATGATGGCGAGCGAGCTACAAGCCCCCCACCTTAGCCGGGGATAGTTATCAAGATCATCGACTGCAGAAACTCAAGATCCCGGGCATCGGCGCAGTGGTATTGAGCGATTATGTGAGCTGAAGCCAATTCAGTGGCCGGATATGCCGCGGCGATGTCGGAGACGCCGGAGCCCGAAGCCCGACCCGACGCCCTACCGCTCGCGCTGGGTCGTGGAACGCACCTTCAGCGGGCTGGGGCATTTTCGTCGCCTCGTCGTTCGCTATGAGCGATCGGTGGAAGTCTCTTGGGCTTTTGTCGTCCTGACGTTCATTCTCATCTGCTTAGACAAAAATTTTGAAATGACTTCTAGTCCCTGCTTGAGCGACCGGATGCTCGTAGACTCAGTCCGCCCTCTCGGCGGAGGAGGTTCTCACCGCAGATACTCCGAAGAGCGCAGGGAACGATCTCCGTCCTGCAGGCACTGATCTTCCTCGGCGATCCTTGCGCCTCAGCCGTGAGCGCCTTCACCCCAAGACGCAGAGAGCTCTGAGACAGCGGTCGTCACTGACCGAAGCTTCGATGATGTCGTCCGTGAGAGAGCCCGCCAATATGGGACTTGACAGACAGACAGAGGGTATACTGCAAAAACAGCGAAGAAGAATTCCCAAAAGAAGGAGGTGAAGAGATGGGCGCCGTCGGACGACGAATTAAGCGGGTCATGAGCGTGGCCATCTCGGTGTTGGTCTTCTGGCCGGGTCCTCCGCCTTCGAGAACGACAGTGGCATTGCCGATGCCACCATACGTCAGGATAGGAGAGCATGAGACCCATTCGACGTGGCTGAACCCTCCCGGCTCAAGTGGCAAGCTGCTCTCTCTCAGAGGACGAGTCCTTCTCATCGAAGGAGCAGAACATGTCCAATTACTCGATTTGGCGGGTCAAGAAAGGAATCGCTTTCTGGAAATGGCTTTCGATGATCCGGACTTCGTCACGATGATGGGCTTTTTGGAGGAAGAAGGCTTTACTCCTCTCCCTCATGCGACGAATGTCGTACAGGTGTGGCTATTTGGCAAGTATGCCCGGACTGTGGTCTACACCACTCACCAGTCCGAAGACGGAACTCTTGCCCATGCTGTGTTTGGAATCGAAAAAAATGGTATGCGGTGGGTCGGGGGGACACTGCCTCAGAAAGAGGGAATAAAGCTATTGACGGTTAAGGGGGGAATTGTGCAACCTCTCCAAGCTGGCCAATCGGCGGTATTGCTGCAACAATGTGGTGATTGTAGATATTGGTGTAATATCATTTGCGGCATACTTTGCGGTGGACTTTGCGGGCTAGGGTGTGGATTGGCTTGCCTTCTTATCTGTGGAATTGTCAATGTTTGTTGCGCGATAATTTGTGGGACTATTTGTGGAGCAGCCTGTGGCGGCTTGTGTGCTCTTGGGTGCGATTATATTTGTAGTCGGGTTTGCTAAAGGGAGGTGAGCGATGCCTTCGAGAAGTTGGCGTGCCCTTTGGTTAGGAGCTTTAGTGGGGACGGCGGCATTCCTTTTAGGAAGTCTTGTGATTGCTCATCTCTTAACGGGTAGTTTACGTCTATCAGGAGCCATCGCGTTGAGTGGCGCCGTATCCTTTGGCATTGTATATGTCATCGTGCAACTTCGGTCGCGGTGGCATCAGGGCAAGTAACCCGCCGATACCTACTGCGCCCGGGTGTGTAGAAGCCATTTCAAAAATGCTTGGCGTGCGGGCAAATGATGGCCAACCTCAATGACCACCGACTGCGAAGACTCAAGATCCCAGGCATCGGCGTAGTGGTATTGAGCGATTATGTGAGCTGAAGCCGGTTTTAACGGATGACCGACGCTACGGGATTCTGCGCCTCATCCGGTCTACGGAAAAGATCCGCATCAGCCTGGACTCCGTCGAACGCCACCTCTTTTCGGCCTCGCCGCGATGGGATCACCGAGGAACAACCTTTGCGGAATATGGGCAGGCCGCCTGCTGAGGCTCGACGACAAACTCCAAACAGGCGGCTTCGTCTGACGGATGGTGAAGGGCTACAGCGGCTGAGCCTGGATTACGGTTTCTTCCTCCGGCATGGATTACACGGGTTCTGGCCTTTCTTCTTGGCGCACGGGTTGCAGGGGTTGGCGGGCATGGTCGGGGATTGGCCCTTGAGCTGCGCCGCCGTGAAGACGTAATCCGTTTTCTTGGCTCCGGCGTGACAACTTGAGCACATCTGGGCTTGCTTGCTCATTCCCTCCATCTGGATGTTGCCCTGAAGGTCGGTCATGGCGTAGTACCAATCGCGACCGCGCTTCTCCATCACGTAGAGGGTCGTCAGCTCGCCCGGTTTGCCGCCGGCGTCCTCGTACCCTTCCTTGATCAATTTGGCGCCGCTTTTGAACGGGAACCGGCCGCTTTTGATCGTCGCCTCGGCGGACGAGTTCGCGTAGGTGACGACGTACTTGCCGCCATGACCCACGCTCAGCACGGGCTCGGTCAGCTTCGCCCAACTCCGATAGGTTGTCGCGTCTTGATAGACCTTCCCTGTGGCTGGCATCTTTCCGGCGCAGGGATTGCAAGGGTTTTGCGCCTTTTTCTTCTGGGCGCAGGGGTTGCAAGGATTCTGCGCGCGCTGGCGGGCTTTGTCCCGACAGGGATTGCAGGGGTTTTGAGCCTGGGCGCGCGATTCCGGCGCGAGACGGTTTTCGATGCGGGCCGCATCCGACCGACCGTCGCCGAAAATCAGATAGGATGAGCTAGCGGCGAAGGCGACCACCGCGAGCGCCTTCGCTATCCGTTTCGTCCGATCCGTCATTTTTCTCCTCCTTGTTGTCCGAAATGTGTCCGACAGACAGCGGCGAGTGTAGCCCTCCCTCTCTTCGAGTTCAGTAATGTGGATCACCATCCGAGATCGCCGACGAACGTTCGGGCTTTGTAATCGAAATTACGGCTTCCTCACCGAGGCCGTGACACAATGGGGCCTGTTGCTTATGTCGAAAACTCAGAGTCCGGAGGGTGTCATGGAGCGCAAGAACGTTGAGAAAGCGATCCTCGGCGGATTCGTCGCCACGCTAGTGATGACCATGATCATGTACCTGGCTCCGCTCATGGGGATGCCGAAGATGGATGTGGCGGCCATGCTTGGCAGCATGCTGAGCCAGACGATGCCCGAGCCCATGAGTGGCGCGTGGCTCCTGGGGATGATCCTTCATTTTGTGAACGGGTCGGTGATTTTTCCGTTAATCTTCGCTTTTTTGCTCTACGACCGTTTGCCCGGCGTGGCGTGGAACAGAGGTGTCGTTTGGGGCCTGATCCTCTGGTTTATCTCTCAGGCCGTGGTCATGCCGATGATGGGCGTCGGATTCTTCTCCAGTCATGCTCCGCAGCCGATGATGACGGTCGTCGGGAGCCTGATGGGGCATATCATCTACGGCGCGATCCTGGGTGGCATTTATGGTGCCGAGCCCGTCGCCAAACTCCGCCCATCGTGACTGTCAACGCAAAACCGGTAGCGCAGACTTTCGAGTCTGCTCGGTAGCCCAGAAGAAGGCAGGCTGGAAAGCCGGCGCGACCTCGCCCGAGTTTTGGGAGAGGCACGAAGCAGCAGGGAGGCTGATGGCAGAGACCGTCCACATCGTCATTTTAGGAGGCGGGTTCGGCGGCATCTATGCCGGACTTCGGCTTGAGAAGATGGCTGCCGTCATGGAGGGCGTGAAGGTCACGCTCATCAGCCGAGACAACTTTTTCGTCTTCACGCCCATGTTGCATGAAGTGTCGTCCGGCAGCATCCAAACGCGGCACATCACGATCCCGATTCGCACGATCTTTCGCTGTTGTGATGTTCAGGAAGCCGAGATTGAATCCATTGACCTGGTGAACCGACGGGTCGTTACGGTTCATGGCTTGCGAGATCGGGAGCACTGCCACGCGATCGAGTACACCCATCTGCTGATTGCTCTGGGCAGCATCACGAACTTCTATGGTCTGGAGAATGTCGAGCGTCACGCGATGACGCTCAAGACCATCGGGGATGCGATCGTGCTGCGCAATCACGTCATTGACATGCTGGAGCAGGCGGAGATCGAACCTCCAGAGGGGCAAGCGGGCTTGCTCACCTTTGTCGTCGCCGGGGCGGGGTTCGCCGGCGTTGAGCTGGTCGCCGATTTAAACGACTTCGTCCATGAGGCCGCCAGGCACTATCGGCATGTTGATCCTGAGCGGATCAAGGTGGTTCTGGTGGACCCCGGACAACGCATTCTCCCGGAACTCAGCGAAGACCTCGGCCAGTTCGCGCTGGCCAAGCTCCGAGCGCGGGGCATCGAGGTTCGGCTCGGCACGCGGATCGAGGACGCGTCGGAGACAGAGGTGACACTCAGTGGTGGTCGCCGGATTCGCACGCGCAGCCTCATCTGGACCGCTGGTGTAGCGCCCAGCCCGATTCTGGCGACGCTGCCGTGTGCTCACGACCAGCGGGGGCGCATCCTCACCAACGAATTCCTGGAGGTGCCCGGCTACGAGAACGTGTGGGCCATCGGCGACTGCGCGGCGGTCCCAGACCTCCGCTCGGGGAAAACCTATCCGCCGACGGCACAGCACGCCATCCGGCAGGGTCGGCTCGTGGCTGACAACATTGCCGCCTCGATCATGGGGGGACAAAAGCGCGCCTTCGTCTATGACATGAAGGGCCAGTTTGCCTCGCTCGGGCGACGATCGGGCGTGGCGAATCTCTATGGGATCAAGTTCTCCGGCTTCTTTGCCTGGTGGCTCTGGCGCACGATCTACCTGTTCAAATTGCCGCAGCTTGAGCGCAAGGTTCGCGTGGCCTTGGATTGGACGCTCGATCTCATTTTTCCCAGGGACATCGTGAAATTAAAAACCTTCTCGCCCGTGCTTATCCCACGGGCAATGGAAATGGGAGCAGCACTGGTTATGAGTCAATCAAGAAGCACAGATCAACATGGTGGAACTGAGCCAGAGACGACGAGCGACAAGACCAAACGGGCACCGGAGGAGCCAATGCCGGTTGTGAACGTCCCGGCTGAACATTCGATTCCAGAATCCCGACGCTCTTTTCTCGGCTTGATGATGGGCTTGATGGGAGCGGCGATCACGGGAGTCTTGGGCGTGCTGTTGGCCCGATTCAGCCTCTTTCCCGCGTTCAAGAAGTTCTCGATCGAGGAGGATTGGACCGACGTCACTCCGGTTGACGACATCCCCGATGGGGAGCCGGTCAAGAAGGCGGTCGTCATCTCGCAAGACGGCGGCTGGGGACGATTCAACACGCAGCAGCTTGTCTGGATCGTGAAAAACGGCGACCATCTGGTGGTCTACTCGGCCATCTGTCCTCATCTTGGCTGCACCATCAATGCGGCGGACAGCGGGTTTATCTGCCCGTGTCACGGCAGCGCCTGGGCCCGCGATGGCCGCAAGCTTGGCGGGCCGACGCCGCGCGGGATGGATACGCTGGAGTATCGAGTGAAGGATGGCCTGCTTCAGGTGAGATACCGGTTCTTCCGTCAAGGGGTGCCGGATAAGCACGTCATCGCCTGAGGTAGGATGGACTTTAGTCCAGCCTTTGGCCGGTCGCACCTGTGGTCGACAGAACAACGGCAGACTAAAGTCTACCCTACCTGGGGCGCACCAGTTTTGAGGAGAGTACCATGGCGAGTCTTTACGATTGGATTGATGAGCGGACAGGCATCAAGAAGATTTCACGCGCCATCCTGGATGAGCCGATTCGCGGCGGGGCGCGCTTCGCTTATGTGTTTGGCAGCGGCTTGGTCTTTCTGTTTTTGCTTCAGGCGGCCACGGGGATTTTCCTGACCATGTACTATGTGCCATCGGCCGACCACGCGCACGCGAGCGTTGCCTATATCCAGAAGGTCGTGCCGATGGGAGGGATCATTCGCGGACTCCATTCCTACGGGGCCAGCGCCATGATCATCATTCTGGTGGCGCATCTTGTGCAGACGTACCTCTTCGGCGCGTATAAACAGCGGCGGGAGTTACTCTGGATCGTGGGCATTGTCATGCTGCTAATCGTTCTCGGATTTGCCTTCACCGGCTATTTGCTGCCGTGGGATCAGGAGGCATACTTCGGCACCAAGGTGGGTACAAGCATAGCCGGTGAAGTCCCGGTCGTCGGCGAACCGATGCAGCGCATCTTGCTCGGCGGCCACGATCTGACGACGCTGACGCTGTCGCGGTTTTTTGTCACGCATATTCTCTTGCTGCCGCTTGGGCTCCTGCTGCTCCTTGTGCTTCACCTCTACTTCTTTCGGCGGGCGGGCGCAGCCGGACCGTACCATCATCGGGATGATGCGAAGGTCGAACCGTTCTATCCGTATCAGCTCTTCAAGGACATGCTTTTCATCTTCATCGTCTTCCTCGTCCTTTTGATCCTGGCGGTGAAGTTCCCGACGCGATTGGGGCCGCAGGCCGACCCGACATCGGATTACCTGGCTCGACCCCCCTGGTACTTCCTCCCGCTCTTTCAACTGCTCAAGTATTTTCCGGGAAAGCTCGCTCTGATCCCGACGGTGGGTCTACCGGCGGTGCTCTTTGGGTTGCTCTTTCTGCTCCCGTTCGTTGATCGCCGACCGGAGCGACATCCGCTGCGTCGGCCCATCGCCGTCAGTGCGTTGGCGTTGGCGTTGGGAGGCAGTGTCGCACTCGGAGCGCTCTCGAAATATCAGGATGCGACGCATCCTGAGTTCAGCGCCAAGCTTCGCGCTCAAGAGGAGGAGGCGCGCGCGTTCATGAAAGCCCCCTTTGTCCCTCAGGAGATTGGTCGTTCGATCCCGGTCAACCCGCCGGTCGTCAAGAATCCGCCGGTTGTCGGCTCGCGGGTGCTCAAGATCTACTTCGCCAACTGCGCCAACTGCCATGGGGCGGACGCCATGGGTGGAGCGATGGCTCCAGCCCTGGTGAAGCTGGCCAGGAATCGGCATCTGAGTAAATCCTTCCTGATTGATTATCTGGTGGGTCACAAACGAGAGCCATCACCTGGCTCTATGCCGAAGTTCAAGCAGCTCGCGCCCGAGGATCGAGAAGCCATCGCCGAGTGGCTGCTCATGCTCGATCAACCGATCCAAGTAACGAAGCCCGAAGCAGTCGCAGCCACCGCCTCGGCTCTGCCTGCCAAACAGATCAAGAAGGTGAAGGAGGTCGTTCAAACCGAAACAGCCGCATCAGTGCTCCCCACCCCACCCCCCGCCTTCACGGCGAACTGCGCGTTCTGTCACGGCCCGCAGGGGGAAGGAAATATCGGCCCGCGATTGATCGGGGTCATCGAAAAGCCCCATCGCCGCCCCGAGGACCTGCTCAACCTGCTTTTGGATCCGCGCGCGTATGGCCTGAAGGATCCGATGCCCGCCCGCTTTCCGCAGCTTTCGGATGAAGACCGGAGGCAAATCGTCGAGTGGTTGTCCAAGTTGAAGTGAATCTGAAAACGCCCTCATGGGAGTTTTGAGCTTGAAGTCTGAGGATTGTGACATCGTTCATATTCTTTCTCCTCAGCATGGCGTATAGTGGCCGGTGGAGGAGAAAGCCAATATGAAGCTCGAAGACATCGAACGAGTGTTGGTGACGCTTGAATGTCCCTTTTGCTCGACGCGGAATTTCGACCTCAGACTTCGCTGTGACCTGGGCTATGGGCCATGCCTTCCCACAGTCCGGTGCCGGCAGTGCGGCCATGAATTTGACGCCGAATGGTTGATTCGATCTCAGGATCAAGGCCACAGGCGTCTCCGGCCGATCTTGAGATCGGCTGGAGTGCCCAATCGGAGGTGAACGATGGCCAAGATGACGCTCACAGGCACAATGCTGTGCGCTCATGAATGCCTGCCGGCGGCCACTCTTCGCCGGTTGGCACAATGGGCCAGGAAACTGGATTTCATCATCATCAACGGACAGGAACTCACCGCCGATGAGCTGGACCATCTGGCCCAAGAGAGCGAACGCTCGGGAGAGCCCGTCTGCTTCCCGGACGTCCCGGAGTGTTGGCCCTCAGGTGATTCCGAGGAGCGAGTGTGAAGGAGTTCATCGTGTGGACAGAATGGTCTTCCTATACTGCTCATCGGAGTTCAACATGAGGAGCGAGAGGTTATGGAGATCAGAGACCTCATTCTCCTGTTCTTCGTTTTCTTCCAGGCGAGCCTCGGGCTGCTGCTCATTGGCCGCTTCCTGATGAACGTCTGGGGCCGCTTGAGGAGCAAGACGGACGGGAGGGAGGCAAAGAACCAGGTATGACGGCGTACACAGACACGCTCACGGATGTGGCGTTGGCTCAGGCATCGGCGGCGGGGGATATGTCCGCGTTTGAGGAGCTGTACCGGCGCCATCGGCGGAAGGTCTATAGTCTGTGCCTGCGGATGTTGGGCAATGTGCCAGATGCCGAGGACCTCACCCAGGAGGTCTTCCTGCAGCTTTATCGCAAGATCGGAAGTTTCAAAGGCGCAGCGGCCTTGAGCACCTGGCTCTATCGGCTGACGGTGAACCGAGTGTTGATGTACCTGAGAACCCATCGCCGACAGCAAGAGGAACAGCTCCACGAGGGTGAGGAGATCGCGCAAACGGAGGCGATGAAGCGGCCAAGGCGGGATGGCTCCATCATTGACCGGATTGATCTGGAGCGAGCGATTCGTCGTCTCCCGCCCGGTTATCGCGCGGTCTTCCTGCTTCATGATATGGAAGGGTACGAGCACGAAGAGATCGCTCGCCTTTTAGGTATCGCCGTCGGGACGGCCAAGTCTCAATTGCATAAAGCCCGGATGAAATTGCGCGAGCTCTTAGGGGCAGATGCGTCCGGTCACTCGCTGCGCGGCCAACCCGGCGGGTCTCTCTTTGCGAATGAGGAGGAAGTGATCCAGAGCGGAGTGTAAGAAATCGGTCTCCGACGAGGCGAGATGGGGAGCATGGTCCCGTCGTCACCGATGGGTCTCGTCAAAGGAGGAAGGAGGTATGTCAGAGCAGGTCGTTCAGCGTCCTCTTATCGCTCATGGGCCCATGCCCCGGAGCGGCGATGAGAGCGACATCACCAAAGTGATCGAAGAGCGACTCGTTGGGGTCAGCCGATGGGCGACCGAGGCGCGCGCGGCGGTGGCGGCTCATGCCGCTCATGATCATCCCATCCTGATCGAAGGCGAGCCGGGGGCGGGGAAGGAGTTCGTGGCCCGCTTGATTCATGAGTGCAGCGCTCGCCGTCACGGGCCTTTCGTCGCCTTCTCCTGCGAGTCCCTCTCCGAAAGATCAATCGAAGCCGCGTTGTTCGGTTCGATCCGGGAGTTGCCGTCCGGGGGCAATCGCGTGCAGAGAGGGCTGGTTGAAAGGGCTAGGGGCGGGACGCTTTATATCAGTGGGATCTCCACGCTCTCGCCTCTGTTGAAGACCGAGATCGCCCGATTGATTCAGTATCAGGAGTTTCGTCGCCAGGGAGACGGTTTGCTTGAGACGGCGGATGTGCGGGTGATCCTCGGTTCTACGCCGACCTCGCCATCGAGTTCGGGGATGTCAGGGGCACTGGAGGGTACGGCTCTGACCCTCCGTGACGTTTTGATTATTCCTCCGTTGCGTCAAAGGCGAGCCGACATCGAGCCGCTGAGCCGGCACTTCGTTAAGGAGGTGTGTCAGCGATTGGGGAAGGAATTGAGGGGCATTGCACCGGATACGCTCGCTTGGTTGCGCCGGTATGATTGGCCGGGAAATGTCGGGGAGTTAAAGGCGGTCATTGAGGATATGGTTCGACGATCGAGACCGCCCTGCCTTGACCCCTCACTGCTGCCCGCCCACCTGCTCGACCCCTTGAAGGTCAACGGCAGCTCCCTGCCCGCCTCGGGGATCAACCTGAGGGAAGAGCTGGAGCGACTGGAGAAATCGCTTTTGTGTGCGGCCCTGCGACAATGTCAGGGCCGGCAAACGAAAGCCGCCGAATTGCTCGGTCTGAAACGGACCACTCTCAACACGAAGCTCAAACGCTATGGGATCAAGGGGACGTCATTCAAGTGATCAACCATCAGCCATCGAAGCCTGTGCGGATGACCGCGGGCCCGGTGCTTTCCGAAATCCTGGAAGGTTCTTCCGATCTCTCGGATCCATTTCCAGAGGGTGTTTGCCGGATGGGGCGGTGTGAGCGGACATACACTCGCCCGCTAATTGATGCGAGGTCATGGGGGAGGAGGAGACCGACGCGCGTCGCGCTTTCGGCATCGAGCGTCGGATTTTCGGCGAATGCGGCGGCATGGGAATTGCATCATCTGAGCTGTGGGGTTGAAGCGTTGAAACAGGGAGGTGTGGCACGTATGAGGAAAAAGGGGAAGGGCATTCTCTGGACACCACTGCTGCTAGTTCTGGCGTGTGTATTGATCGCGGTGGCGCCGGTAGCTTCGAGGGCTCAGGAATCTGCCGGCAGCATTGAAGGGACGGTGACCGATCCCACCGGGGCGGTCATCCCCGATGCGACCGTGACTGTGAGGCAGGTAGCTACCGGCCGCGTCTTCACCACCACGACCAGTCGGGGTGGTGTTTATACGGTGCGGTTCCTTCCACCCGGTGAGTACGAGGTGAGAGTGGAAGCGCCTGGATTTAAGACCGGGGTTCGCAAAGTCACGGTCGTCGTGGGAACGACAGCGGTCGGGGACCTGAACCTCGAAGTCGGGACCCCCACCGAAGAAGTCACCATTGAGGCGGAGGAGGTTCAGGTCAACACGGTTCGGTCGGGGATTGAAGGTGCCATCACGTCCCGACAGATTGATGAGCTGCCGCTCAATGGGCGCAACTATCTGGACCTGGCGCAACTGGAGCCGGGCGTTCAAGTGGTGGACGCGGGTGGGTTCGATCCCACCAAGAACGGCTTGAGCGGCATTAGCGTCGGCGGGCGCTCGGGTCGAACGACTCGCATTCAGGTGGACGGCATTGACATCACTGATGAAGTCGTGGGGACGACGACGCAAAATATCTCGCAGGATGCGCTGCAAGAATTCCAGTTGAGCCGGAGCACGTTCGATCCCTCCACTACATTGACGTCTTCGGGAGCGGTGAATGTGCTGACGCGCAGCGGGACCAATGAGTTTCATGGCAGCGGTTTCTTCTTCTTCCGGGACGAAGAGGTGGCGGCTTTTCCCGGAACGACCCGAGATCCTGAGAATCCGAGTCCGGAGTTCGATCGCGAGCAGATCGGCTTCCGGGGCGGTGGACCGTTCGTCAAGGACAAGGCCTTCTTCTTCTTGAACTACGAGCGGAACAATCAGGATGACACGCGATCGCTGTCGAGTTTCGACTTCCCGCAGTTTCGCGGGCCGGCGGCCGCTCCGTTCGATGATCGCATGTTCTTGGGGCGGGTGGATTGGAATATCACATCGAGCACCCGAGCGTTCGCCCGCTTCAGCCACAACTGGAATAAAGGGATTGCCGATATCGGCGGCGGGAATCAATCGCCCTTCAGCAATCAGAACATCACCAATGTCACGGCCCTGGGGGTGGATGGAACCCGCGGTCGGTGGGCCTTTTCCGGACGGTACGGTCACACGAGCTTTGACAATCACATTGATGCCAGCGAAGTGGCCGGCATCAATTTCTTCAAAGTTGACGGCAAACCTCTCCTCCTCAGCGTGGGCGACCTGGAAATTGGCCCTGATTTGCTGGCTCCGCAGCGGACATTCCAAACGTCGGATCAGTTCAAGGGGGATGGCAGCTACGTCTTTGGCAACCATACACTGCGGTTCGGCGTCGAGTTCAACTGGATTCGCATGAACGTCTTTGCCGCGTTCTTCGGCAATGCGCCGCTCATCATTGGTGAATTCAACGAGAATCTGAGGCAGCAGATCATCGCCCGGGGCGGCAATCCCTTCGATCCGCTGGAATACCCGCTGGCCGATGTCACCATCGCTAATGGTCTTGGGTTCTTCTCCGAAATCGCCAACAATGGGCGACCGTTCGGGGGGAAGAACAACCTCAGGTTCGCCTGGTATGTGGGCGACACCTGGCGCAGGGCTTACGGTGAGGGGAAGAATATCACGATCAACTTCGGCGTGCGCTACGATCTGGAGTCGGGCCAGGTTAATGATGATGAGTTCATCAATCGGCAGCGGCGGAAGGCCGGGTTGGATCGCTTCTTCGGACCCGCCGGACTGCGGGTGAGTCAGGACGACAATAACTTCGGCCCCACGGTTGGCATCGCGTGGGATCCGATTGGGGGCGGGAAGACGGCGATTCGCCTGGGCGCGGGCATCTTCTATGACACCAACATCCTGAACAACACGCTCTTTGAGCGTAACGATCTGATCCCGGCGGGCATTGGGGAGATCGACTTTGACCTCTTCACCCCCTTCGTTGGGCCGGATGGGCGGCCGATTGACATTGGCGGCTTCCCGACAGGGGACTATTCGTCCCTGGCGGGACGACCCTTACGGGAGGTGATCGGGACGCTGCGACGATTGCACGACGCGCTGCAAGCAGCGTGGTCGAACGTGCGCTTCGATCCCAACGGAGATCCGCAGTTTTTGACCAATCGCTTCGCGGTGGGGTTCTTCACCAACCGTTATTCGCAACCCTATTCGTTCCACCTCAATGTGGGCATCCAGCGGGAGATCCGACCCGGGTTGGTCTTCTCGATCGACTACGTGCGCAATCGCGGGCTCCATTTCTATATGACCCGCGATGCGAATCGGCGGTTCGCCGCCGATACCTTCGATCGTGCGCGAGCGGCGGTGCAGATCCAGCGGACGCTCGCGCGTTTCGGAGTGAATACGATTGACGAAGCGATCGCCCGCGGGGCGACGATTGCGGATTTCGGGCTCTTCCGCGCTTTCCCGGGCGTGGATCCCACCTTCGCCAATGTGTGGGAGACACAAACGTCTGGGCAATCCAAATACAATGCGCTGCAATTCAAGCTCGATGGGCGGCTGACGAATCTCTCGTCCGTGGTGAAGAACCTGTACTTGGGCGTCTCGTACGCGCTGTCGCGCTACACGGCCACGGCGGGCGACATTGATTTCTTGAATCGGCCGGTCAACAACGATGACATTCTCTTTGCCAATGGACCTGCGGGGGCAAGGAGCATCCTGACCGGAGCCATCTCGGCCGGGGATCGGACGCATCAACTGGTGATCAACTCCATCTTGGATTTTCCGCGCGGGTGGACGATCTCCAGCATCTGGCGCGTGGCCACGGCCTTTCCGGAATCGCTCACGCTGCCAGCCGTCTTTGGCGGGAATACCGACATCTTCACCATTGATCTGGAGGGAGATGGGCGGCGCGTGCAATTCCTGCCCGGAACGAACCGCGGCTCGTTCGGGCGCGACGTCGGGAGTATTGAAGAGTTGAACCGCCTCATCACGCAGTTCAACAGTCAAGTGGCAGGGAAGTTCACGCCGGCGGCGCAACAACTGATCAACGCGGGGTTGTTCACGGCGGATCAATTGAGGCGTCTGGGGGCAGTTGTTCCCTCATTGGCGTTGGCGCCGACGAACAATCCGATGAACGATTCGTTCATCACGACGGACGTGCGCATCGCCAAGAGGTTCACCTTCTACGACGAGCACATCACGGTAGAGCCGATGGTGGAAATCTTCAATCTCTTCAACGTTGCTAACTTCGAGACGATCTCGGGCGAACTCGGCGGGGCTCCCACCGATATCAACGGTCAAGCGCAGCGGCAGCGGCGCGGCATCGGTTCTGGGAGTTTCGCTCAGGGCATCCCGCGCAATATCCAGTTTGGGCTGCGCGTCTCGTTCTGAGGTTAAACCGTTCAACCGGACTGGCGTGGAGGAGGGGGACATGTGTCGCTCTCCTCGCGCTGGTCCCTCGAATCGCGGATGAAGGAGGTGCACCATCATGATGAGGTTTCTGAACGGGAGAACACGGTTCCTCGCACTCGCCGTGGCGCTGGTTGTGTGCGGCGCCGCCATGTCTCAAACAACCACCTCGCGGCTCGATGGTAGCGTCAAGGATCAGGCCGGCGCCGCCATTTTTGGAGCCACGGTCACGCTGATCAATGTCGCGACCAATGAGACGATCACCACCACGACCAATGAGCAAGGGCTCTTTGTTTTCCCGCAGGTGCGCAGCGGACTATACCATGTGATGGCGGAGGCTTCGGGATTCAAGAAGACAATGGTCAAGAATGTGAAAGTAGATGTCGGCATTCCCACGACGGTGAATTTCACGCTGGAGGTGGGGGCGATCACGGAAAGCGTAGAGGTGACGGCCAGCGAGGGGCAAACGGTGATCAACACCGTCAGCGCCGAGTTGAACACGATCATCACCCGACGGCAGATTCTGGATCTGCCGCTCAATGGCCGCAATCCGTTGCAACTGGCGGGACTGCAAGCAGGCGTGGCCGGCAACGCCGGCGTCCGCACCTCGGTCGTCAACGGACTGCGCGGCTCGTTCAACAACATCACGCAGGACGGGATCAATATTCAGGATAACTTCGTGCGCACCGATGGCTTCTTCGGCCTCACAGCGCCCAATGTGGAAAACGTGGCCGAGTTCAGCATCACCACCCAGAACGTGAGTTCGGTGGATGGCTTTGGCGTGGCGCAGGTGAAACTGGTGACGCCGTCAGGCGGCAACGAGTATCACGGCAGCGCCTTCTGGTTTCACCGCAACACGTCGCTCGATGCCAACACCTTCTTCAACAATGCCATTGGATTGCCGCGGGAGAAGCTCATCCGCAATGAGTTCGGCGTCAGCGCGAGCGGGCCGGTTTTCCGCGACAAACTCTTCTTCTTCGGATACTACAGGGGATTCCGGGAACGAAGTGCGAGCGCGCTCCTGCGCACCGTCCTGACAGGACCGGCACGGCAAGGGCTGTTCACCTACCGGCGGCAGGATAACGGGCAGCTCCAGACGGTCAACCTGCTGCAATTGGGCGGCGTGACGCCTGATCCGGTCACGACGCGACTCATCGGCTTGACCCCCACGCCCAACGACTTCACCACGGGCGACCGGTTGAACTTCGCCGGCTTCCGCTTCAATAGCAGCGTCATCAATGACAACGATCTCTGGGGCTTTCGGGTGGACTATCACCCGCTGGCGAATCATCAATTCGAAGCGGTCTTCAGTCAGTTTCATTCGCGGTTTCCCAATGACACGTTCAATGACATTGGCGAGCCCTTTCCCGGTTTGCCGGGCGGCGGCCAGAGGTCGCTGCGCCAACTGGGATCATTCGCCTGGCGGTGGACGCCACGGGCGACGTTGAATAACGAGTTTCGCTGGGGCTTCCAGCGGGCCCCGGTCGCGTTCATCAACCGGGAGCCGTTTGCTTCCGGCTTCCGCCTGGACTTTCCTCTGGTCACCGATCCGGTGCAGAATTTCCTCAATCAGGGGCGCAACTCGCCGGTCTATGAGTGGATTGACAATGCCACCTGGGTCAAGGGCAATCACAGCTTCCGCTTCGGCGGTCAGTGGCGCCGCGTGCATGTGGACTCGTTCAACGACGGGGGGATCATCCCGATCTTCACGCTCGGCTTCAATCAAACGGGCAACCCCAATCCGCTCAGCCGAAGCGCGTTCCCAGGGGGCATTTCCACAAACGATTTCAACAACGCCTCCAGCGTCCTGGCCATTCTGGGCGGCGCTCTCAACGACGTGAGCCAAACGTTCAACGTGACCAGCCGAACGTCGGGTTTTGTCTCGGGCGCGTCCAATGTCCGGCGACTTCGGCAGAATATCTTCGCCTTCCACGGCGGCGACACCTGGCGCGTCCGGCCCAATCTGACGTTCAGTTACGGTATTCGCTACGAGTGGTACGGCGTGCCGACGGAGGCCAATAGTTTGGCGCTTTTGCCGAAGCGGCGAGACCAGGGCGTCGTCTTCGATCCGAACGCTGTCTTCGATTTTGCCGGTGATGATGTGGGCCGAGCGTTCTTCAGCAATGACAACAACAACTTCGCCCCCAGCTTCAGTTTCTCCTGGGATCCGTTCGGCAGCGGCAAGACGGCCATTCGCGCCGGCTACAGCATCTCCTATGTCGTGGACAACAACCTCACCACCGTCAGTAACGCGGTCAACTCCAATCAAGGATTGCAGCAAACAGCGGTGCTCCGCAACCTGAGCGGCACCGTCGGCCGTGGTGGGATCATCACGGTTCCCCCGCCCGCATTCAAAGTGCCGCGAACGCTCTTGGACAATCAGGCGCTGAACTTCGCCAATGGTCTGTTCACCATTGATGATGACCTGCGCGTGCCCTACGTGCAGCAGTGGACGTTGAGCATTCAGCGGGAGATCGCTCGCGATACGGTGGCCGAAATCCGGTATGTCGGCAACCACGCTGTGAAGTTGACCCGCGCTCTGGATTTCAACCAGGTCCTCGTGCGGGAGAATGGCTTTGTCGAGGATGTGCTGCGGGCGCAGCGCAACCTGGCGACGACGGGTGATCCGGCGCGGGGCGAGCCCTTGCAGATCTTTCCCCGGCTCGGATTGGGCGGTCTGCTCAATAACGCGACCATTCGCAATCTGATCGCTCAGGGCGAGGCCGGTCAATTGGCTGCGATCTATCTCCTGAACGCGAATCTGTTCTTCAGAGGGTTTGGCGGCGAGCAGTTCGGAGCGCAACTGACGCGCGACTTCTTCTCGCCCAATCCGAACGCGCTGTTCACGGATCTGGTGACCAACAGCTCGGGATCAACCTATCATGGCTTGCAGGCGGAAGTACGCCGCCGTTTCTCTCAGGGATTGTGGGCGCAGTTCAACTACACCTTCAGCAAGGTGCTGACCGATTTCGAGGGGAGCCAATCGAACTTTTCCGCGTTTCTGGATATTCGAGGCGGTCGAGCGCTGGAGCTCAAACGGGCGTCGTTCGATGTGACGCATGTGGTCAATTTCAACTTCGTCTACGACCTGCCCATTGGGCCCGGACGACATTGGTTGGGCGCCACCGGCGGTTTGGCGGGCAAGCTGCTCGGCGGATGGTCCATCACCGGCATTGTCCAGGGCCGGTCCGGGCGCCCGATCTCGATTGTCTCGGCGCGCGGTACGGTCAACCGCACCGGGGGCGATCGCTCGAATAAGAACACGGTGCTCACCTCGCTGACCCGGAGCCAATTGAGCCAAAACACCGGCGTGTTCACCGGGCCCAACGGGGAGAAGTTATTATTCGATCCCAGTCTGATCGGTCCCGATGGGCGAGCCAATCCGGGCCTCTTCCAGAACCCGAACGCCGGGCAGTTAGGCACGTTGGGGCTCACGCAGGCGAGCGGGCCACAGTTCTTCAATGCCGACTTCGGACTTCTGAAGCGCACCCGCTTCGCCACACCGCTCAATGAGCAGACGGAGCTGGAGTTCCGGGCCGAATTCTTCAATATTTTCAACGTGTCTAACTTCTTCGTTGGCGAGAGCCATAACATCAACAGCACCAGCTTTGGTCGGATTACACAAACATTCGATCCCCGCATCATTCAGTTTGCGTTCAAACTCAATTTCTGAGCGGGGCTGAAGAATGAGGCGAGAGACAAGGTCTCAATCGTTCCCCGACCCCGACCCATAGATTGAAGACCTTGTCTCTTCTCACCGCGTCAACGCCGATGAGCAAAGTGATAAGCCTTCAGACCGCGACCTATGAACCTGCGCCCCCTCGGCTTTCTCCGCTCCCTATAAAATGCCCTTCATCCGTGAGTCAGGTCAGATTACGGAACTCCTGGTGCCGTCGGAGTAAAATCCCGGCTTTTGAGGTGATCTGATGATGAAAACGTTATTTCGAACAGTCATTCTTGTGGTTTTTTTGCTCACTTCCCTCTGCCCAGCGGTAACCAGGCAGGGCGAGACTTCAGCGTTAACTCAGATGGCACCGGTGGCGCGAATCCTGTTTGCGCCTCGGTTCATCCTGGTTGGGGATAACAACCGAACGCCGGTGCTATTGGATGGTAGCAGCTCGATGGGAGGTAATTTGACCTTTTCCTGGGAGGCTGAGGAGGGCACATTCGTCAATGGAACAACCCCGGCTGGGGCGCACCCGCAGGTGACGTTCCCGGGGCAAGGTGTTTACAAAATCACCTTGCACGTGACGGATCAGCAAGGGATGACGGCTACCGCTGCCGGCATGATCCCCTCGGCTATGAGTCCTCCGACGGCGAGTTTCATTTTCTCTCCAGCGACGATTCCGCCGATGGATGGGAATCGCACGGTGGTGCGACTGAGCAGCAGTCCGTCAGTAGGTGATGGCCTCAGTTTTCGCTGGGACATCCCCAGTGGCACGTTCGTCAATGGAACGAGCTCGACGAGCCCTAATCCCGAGGTGACGTTCCCCGGATTTCAGGATTACGAGGTGGCATTGACCGTGACTGATCAGCAAGGGCGGCAGGCGACCACGCGCGGTGTCATTGAGTTAGACCGAGGCGAACCAGTGGCCAGCTATGACTATTCGCCGGCTATGATATCGCTCATGGATGGGAATCGCACGGTGGTGACGTTTAATACGCGCTCGGCATTGGGCAGCGGATTGAACTTTAACTGGGAGATCGACGGCGCGACGTTTGTCAATGGAACTGGTCCCACGAGTCCCAGCCCCCAGGTTACATTTCCGGGCTTGCAGAATTATCCCGTGCGGCTGACGGTGACGGACGATCAAGGCCGTCAGGCATCGGTGAGTGGAATAGTGCCGCTCGATCCCGGCCCACCGACGGCGCGATTCACATTTTCGCCCCCTTCTGTGCCTCGGGGGGATAACTTCCAGACTGTGGTGAGTTTTGATTCGAGCGCCTCGACGGGCATTCGTCCCCGCTATGCGTGGGTGATTGCGAACGCTCGATTTGAGAATGGGACGAGCCCGACCTCGGCGTTGCCTCAGGTCACCTTCCCCGGTGCCGCTCCCTACTCGGTCCGATTGACGCTGACCGATGCAGCGGGCCGACGATCCGCCGCCACGGGAGTCGTTCCTCTGAGGTAAGAGGGTGGCTGAACCCGGATGTTCTCGGTTAATTGAACAGAGGTGATAACATTACTTCAAGCCTGTATTCAGTATCAAGCGAATCCTGATCGGATTAGCTGCCCAACGATTCAGCGCCTGGAAGCCTTTCTCTGTGGCCAGATCGAACGGGATGGAGCGGGAGGGATGTATGACCATCTGCCACATTGCCGGGAATGCCTGCAGGAACTGAAGACGCTCCGCTATTTCATGCGACAGGAAAGACAGAGTGAAGAGGAGGTGGTTGGTGCGGCCTAAGAGGGGCGCCATTTTTCGCTCCCTCACGAGCCTCCGTGCAGGTGTTGGTGCAAGTAGTGTTGGAGCTGATCTCGATTCACGGTGACGTAGCCATAATGGGTTTGGACCAATCCCTGGTTTTTGAATTCCTGTATCAGCGCATTCACGCGTTCGCGGGTCAGACCCAAGAGATGGGCCAGCTCATCCTGGGAGAATCGCACAATGCATGTTCGGGGATCACGGTCTTTGGTGGTCTCGTATTCATCGCACAACTTGCCCAACCACTTGATGAATCGCTCTCGCGCGGTGGAGAAAGCCAAATCCTCTACCTCTCTTTGCAAGTTTCGGAGCCGTTTCATGAGCGCCCCCATGAGGCCCGCCACCACCTGGGGAGTGTGCCGGCAAAGTTCCAGAAAAGCGCGGCGAGTCACTATAGACACGAGCACATCGGTGATGGCTCGCGCTTGTTGTTGGCCCCGATCCTTCTCGTCGAGAAACATCTCGCCGAAAATGTCGCCCTCGTGGAGGATCTCGAGAATCTTTTCCTTGCCGTCGAGAGAGAAGACCGACAGCGTCACCTGCCCTTCTTCGATGATGTAGAGCGCGTCGGCCTGATCGCCGACAGCGTAAATCATCTGACCGGTAGCATACCGTCGCCCGGAGATGATCCCATTGATCGCCGTGAGCCCCTCGGCGGTGCCCAAGCCTACCGGCCGGTCAATCTGACGCCAGGTGTTTTTCATCACTCCGCCCTCCTTTCAGCGTGGTCATCACGGGGGGGAGCTTAGCCAAAAAGAGAGGGAGCGATCTGTAAGCTCGGCTACGAAGACTCTTCGCATTGGTGAGTATCATCTTTTTGCCAAAATTCAGGGAAAGGAGAAGCTAAATGGCGACAGTCCCTCTCATCTCTGAACAGCAAGCGACGGGAAAGGTGAAAGACATTTTTGATGACATCAAGCGCACCTTTAATCTGCCTTTTGTGCCGAATCTATTCAGGGCGATGGCGAATCATCCCGCCTATCTCGAATCGAGCTGGAGTCGCTTCAAGGTGATCATGGGACCCGGCACGCTGGACCCGAGGACGAAAGAATTCCTCGCCCTCGCCGTCTCCACCGTCAATAATTGCCAGTACTGCATCCATGCACATACGGCAGGCTTGAGACGGATGGGGGTTTCGGATGAAGAATTGCTGGAAGCCCTCGCCGTCGTTGATCTCTTCATGGGGATCAACAAGTTTCTCGATGGACTGCGCGTCGAGTCGGATCTCACGTGAGAGGGCGTGACCTTCGCCGTCTCTCGATTCAGACCATGTGAGTCCTGATCAGCTCCCGTCCGGTGACCCCACGGCGGATGAGGGCGTGGTGGCCGTGAGCGGCCGGCTCCATCGGCTCGTCGTGGGTGCGGTATTGGTGCGCAGGAGATCTCATCGCCGAAAGCGCAGGGGACAGCCGGGCGGGGCGGCGAAGGTCGAGCAGATCGAGAGGGGACGGGGCCGAAGGAATCTCTCATGAACCGGGCCCATCGGGAGCAGATCGTCCGCTGCGTGTCGCCCGGGGGTCGCGCTGTTTCTCCCTCATGACGTGACCGGAGGCGAAGACGAAGAGATCGCCGGGGCCGCAGTGAAGTGTTAGCGACGCAAAGTCCGCCTGAGATCGCGCCGGTTGCGAGAGACGATGTCCCGTCGGAGGCTGTAGCGCCGCGCGCCCGGGGGCCTTGCGTGAGCCTTCATCAATTTCGGCGAAAGCTCGATCTACGCTCTGGGGAAGGGGGGAATGATCGTCCTTGGCGCGTCTCCGTGAGAGATTCGGCCCGGCCTGAGCGCATGGCATTGACGCTCGCGCTGAGCGATACAGCGTGGGCACATTCGAGGGCAGGACGTCGCTGATTCGTGCGAAGTCCTTTCGATGGATATGACGCCTACACGCAGAGGCGACCGCTCAACAGGGTTCCCACGTGGGGTGCCCGAATGAAGGCGCGGCTGCCGTGTTCCTGTGAGCCGGAGGCCCTCTTCAGAGCGGCCTACCGGATGTCAACGGACCGGCTGTTGCCGTGTCGGCTCCTCGCCGTAGACCTCCGTGTCGGGATAAAAATCGCTCCACGCGAACCAGAAGAGGGCGATCGAAGGGATGAGAGACCCACGCTCATCGGTGACGTATCCGGTCTCCGATTTCTTGTCGAAGTGGATGATGACCTTCTTCCCGCTGACGTGATCCTCGAATCGCTCGGGCTTCTTCTTCAACACGGAGAAGGGATAGGCCTTCTTCGCGCCGTCCACCGAGAGGCCGAGCACGCGCTCCATGGGCCTGAGTGTGACGTTCGACTTCTTCGCTTTGGGCGGGCGCCGGAACCGTGGCGGCTGGCCCATCTCCCAGTATTCTTGATAGGGATTCAAGCCGTAATCGCGGCGGAATCCCGTCTCGGGCGAGAGGACGAGCGTCTGAGGATATTGCGCCCGCCAGTATTCCCACGTCGTGTGGAGGCTCGGCAGGACGGCGAGCTTCGCTCCTGTCATCGGTCCGGCGATGGCTTCTTGCATGAGCTGCGACCAGAGGCTCTCGGTCTGGCGGTCGTACATGACCAGAGCCGCCTTGTAGAGCTTGCCCGACACGCCGAAGGTGAATCGCTTGCCGTCAATGATCGGGTCGTACACGACGCCCGAACTGCACAGCGGTCACCAGGTGACGAGAATGGGCCGATCCCCAACCCGATCGTTGACGATCTCGTGCCAGTTGAGGATCTTGATCGGGTAGGCTTTGGCCGCGCCGGCGAGCGAAACACCTAAGACGCGGTCCCAAGGACGCAGGAATTTTTCGGCCTCGCGAGCCGAGACGAATGTGGGCGAGTCGAGAGCCGGGATGCCGTCTTTAGGCGGTCCGCCGCCTTGAATGTCTTCGAGTGGAACCGAGCGCTTGGTGACGTCGAACGGGCGCTGACCCGGACCCGCATCGAGATATTGTTTCTCCTGAACGAACGCGATGAGCCCGCCCGGACCCATCAGACAACAGAGAGCGGCAATCAGAACCGATGTCTTCATCGTTGACCTCCCATCATGAGGGTTGCTGAAAACTCCGTCGAATGGACTCACGCCCCGGCTTTCGGCGGAGAAACCGCACGTGGATTCTCATGCGATTCGGAGATCGCATGGAGCGCTCCACTGCCGAATGAGCTTCTTCCCGGCGTCGGCTCAACCGGCATCGGCGGCATCTTCGGCGAGGTCCTCCATCTCGAGCGAAGTCGTGATGGTTACGCAGCCGCCGATGGTTCGAGCAACGGGGCAGTATTCGACGTGCTTTTCGTGAGCCCGGATGGCGGCCTCGCGCTTGTCCGGTCTCAGGCGCAGATGATACGTCACGTGAATGCGCCGCACGACGAGCACGCGCCCGTCGGCTTCCACTTCGCCCGTGGCCTCCGAGGTGAGCCGTCCTTCTCCAGCGGGGATGCCGCGCGCTTCCAGCGCGCCACCGAAGGTGCCGGTGAGTCAGCCCGCTGCCGCCGCCACCAGATAATCGAGCGTTGTGGCGTGCGGCTCATGAACGCGCGGATCAACGCCGTAGTGCGCGGCGACTTCGGAATGGACGCCGAAGAGCACCGGCTGCGCTTCCGCCGGAAGATAGGCCCGCCGGAGCGGGCCCGCGACGCGCTCAATCCGTACCCGCGAACGATAAACCACAGCGTTGTTCATCGGTTGACCTCCACATATCTATTTTTTTGGCCGAACGCGGAGTCCCTTTCCGTGAACCTCCGCTTGAACGCCCGATGGCGGCGATCGCGAAAGGCGTGACATGGGCGCTCGGGCACCTCATACGCTCTATGGATCACATGGGGACCCCGCGCAGTCATACGCCGCTACTTCTGGCGTCCCCTTTGGCGAGCGGCCGGCGTGTAAATCTTCGTATCCGGGAAGTAGGCGGCCCAGGCGTACCAGGCTCCCGTGTGAGCCGATACCGGCTGAAGCTGCTCACCGCGCCATCGGCCCGACTCGGCGCGACCGGCCAGGTTCCACCGGGAGCGCGTCGCCGTATCCACCGCCTCGAGCCGTTCCCCTTGCCGATCCGCGTTCTCAAAGCGGAGCACCCGTTTGCCCAGCGTGCGCTCGTAAGCGGCTGCGGTGTTCGTTTGTGGGTCGTAGAAGACGACGATCGGCACGCCGCCGACGACATCGTTGACCACGCCGCCCGCTTGCTTGAGCGTGGATAAGGGATAGGCTTTGCGTTCATCGCCCAGGGCCACCGCCAGGACCAGCTCCATTCTCCCCAGCCGCTCATCCCGATGCGTGAGCGTGCGCTCGAAAACGGGGCTGAGCTGGCGCGGCTGCCAGCGAAACGGCTTGTAGTGGGCTTGATGTGGCGTCCGGTTGGAAACGATCAGCGTATCGGGATGGAGCTGTTTCCACTTCGCCCAGGTCGTCTGCACGACCGCGAGTTTGTTGAGTCTTTGGCCTGCGAGCGGACCGTCCATCGCTTCGCCGCTCGTCAATGACCAGACGCTTCCCGTTTCGGTGTCGGCGAACACGAGTTCGGCATTGTACAATCCGTGCGGCTTAAATGCGAGCCGCTTCCCCTGCTGTGTCACGGAGTCGAACCCGACTCCCGTCCCGCAGACCGGTCAGTAGGCCAGGACGATGGGTCGGCCCCTGACGACGTCGTTGACGACGTGATGATAGGCCATGATCCGGAGCGGGTAGGCCCGGCTCTCTCCCTCCAGCGCTATGCCTATCACCGTCTCGGTGTCATCCAGGTAGCCACCGTCGGGATGGGTGGCGGGGATGAACTCCGGATCGGTCAACTCCGGGGGAAATTGGGTGACGACGAAGAGCTTGTCTTTCTGAAACTGAGAAGCGGCGTTCATAAGTCCCATCGTCAACAGAGCGACGAGCGGCGCGGTCAGCCGGCCAAATCGTCGAAGCGTCACGATCATTCCTCACCTCCTTCAGGGCGCCCCTTGCGATCTATACCCCGTGTCGGCCGTTTTCGGCAAGTCACAGTGCATGAGTCTACCACATTCGCATCATCGAGAGGAGAAGCGGAGCCAGAGCGAATCACGACTCCGACAGCAATCGTTCGACCTCGCGGACGAAATCCTCCTCGTCCATGAAACCGGCGTGCTCGGCGCGGATGCGACCTTTCCGATCAATGAAAAACGTCATGGGGAGTCCCGTCAACGCGCCGAACTTCTCCGCGATCTGTTCATCGCCGAGGATGACGGTGTAGGGGATGGCGTGTTTCTGGATGAACGTTTTGACCTCTCGTTCGTCCTCGTCCAAGGAGATGGCGATGATCTCCAGCCCCCGATCTCGATACGTCGCGTGGAGCTTCTTGAAGGTCGGGACTTCCATCACGCACGGAGGGCACCAGGTCGCCCAAAAATCCACGATCACAACTTTACCCCTGAGGGCGGCCAAACTCACCGGGCGACCGCGAACATCCACAAGCTCGAGCTCCGGCGCGGGCCGACCCCTATCATCGGCATCCTTGTCGGCTGCAACGGCGAGAGTCGGATCATGAGCCGAGACGCGTGACCATGCGCCTCTGCTGCCGGCGATGAACGATATTCCGGCAGCCAGGACGACGGCGATCACTACGGCGAGTTCCTGCGAGAGGCGAACGGCTCCTCGTGCTCCTGAGCGTCTCAGGGCATCTGTCGAGAGTATCGTGTGGGCCGAAATAGTCGGCCGTAGGCGCGGCCGGAAGGGGGGCCTCGCGCTCCGGCGTCGGACAATGCCATCCGGTATTCTTCGATCGGTCATGATCGTCTCCGGCAGATCGGAAATTCGCATTGAGCCACCAGCTTAGCGCCATCCGATCGGGGCGTTCAGTAGTCGAGATTACACACCGAAGCTCTCCAGGGGCGTTCGCTCTGCCCCCGCTGAAAAATGGGGCTTGACCTTGCAGTTGGCTGCAAGGTTTAGAATAGCGGGTGTGAAAGGAGGCGTGAGATGTCGGGTCGGACGTTCTACATCGGCGAGCTGGCGCGGGCCGTGGGGGTGAAGCCCCAGACGGTTCGCTATTACGAGCGGGAGGGATTGTTGGGGCGGGCGGCGCGGACGCGTTCGGGCTATCGCCTCTACGATGAGGCGGCGCTCTTGCGGCTGCGCTTCATTCGAGCGGCGCGGGCGCTGGGGCTGTCGCTGGCGGAGATTCGAGAGCTTGTCATGCTCAGCCGCGAGGGGCGATCGCCGTGCGCGCGAGTCCGAGCCTTGCTTCGGGAAAAGCTTCGGGCGCTGGATCGAAAGATCGCCGAACTGCGAGCCTTTCGCCGGGAGCTGGCCGCTCTGCTCACCCAACTGGACGCGATGCCCGATCAAGCGGACTCCTCGCCCTATGTCTGCTCGCTCATCATGACGCTGGCCCAGCATCGCCGCCCAGATCACGGAAAGGAGGGATGACCGATGCGACGAATGCGCCGGATCGTGTTGTTGCTCGTGTTGAGCGGAGCGATCGGATCGGGAGTGCTCTATGGGTTCAAGGCGTCGTCCGAGAGCCCATCGAGCTGCCCGGGTCGGATCGTCTGCCCGCTCACGGGCAAGATCATCTGCCGCGACGCCTGTCCGCTGAAGAAGTGACGGGGTCAGTCACTACTCGGAGTCACCATGCCATCTCTCTATAGATCGCGTGGGGTGCCCCAGGGAGCGCCCTCGCGGGCGCTCCCTCGTAGATCAAAGGAGGCTGAGATGGAGAAGCAGCGCGCTTCGCGGTGGGGGCCGATCTGCAGTGGGGTGGCGGTACTGGCGTCGCTCCCCTGGTGCTGACTGGCGCCGACGGTCTTCGCCCTGCTCGGGACAGCAGGCGCCATCGCCGCGCACGTGATTTTCGCCCGCGGAAAAGTGCTCTTCGGGGCGCTCACCGTGTGCGCTTTGCTGCGCGCGCATTATCTGGTGAGCGTGAAGGGGCAGGGAGGGCAAACGGCTCGCCTCACAGTATGGGCGGGGACGGGCGTCTCGGCCTTGCTTTGGAGCCTCCGCCTCTTTTGACAACGGGCCGTCACATGCCGCATCGGTCGGAAACATCGGGATTCGTAGCGGCCTTCGCCTCGACGGCTGCGCTTCGGGAAAAGCCGGCCGGGAAGCCTGCGCGATCTCGGAGACCGGCGTCCTGGGGCATCGTGCTCGTGTTCATCGGCGGCATGGGTCTTTCATCGGCCGAAGGGCGCGCTCAGACCATCGTGGCGCCGAGCGCCCGGACGCTCTTCAATCGGGCGACGCTCATCCGCTCATCCGTTGAAATTCGACATTCTTCTCTTCGAATGGAGGGGGGATCTGTCGGCGTCACTCAGTATGTTCCGGCGGTGACCGTTGTCTACGGATTTTCCCCGGGCTGGATGGTCATCCTGGCTCAGCCTTACGCGATCGTAGATGCGACCCATCGGATGGGGGGTGAGGCAGAGCGGGAGCGCGTGAGCGGGTTAGCCGATACGCGAGTATTCGTTCAATACGGTGGGCTCTACAGCCGCAATGCTCCCGGCGGGATGACACGGCTATCGGCGGTCTTTGGGGTGCAGGTGCCCACCGGTGCCGATCGGTTCTCGACGGGGGCGGTGGCTTACACTGGCGGGTTGGTCTTCCAGAAGGCGGTGAGGTTGAAACACGTCTTCAGCGGCGATTTCGAATACACTCGTGCGACCGAGAACCGCCAGGGAATGTCAATGGGCGACCGGCTCCGGTTTGACGCCGCTCTGTCGCGCTTTGTCATCTCATCGGGCGACGTCCCGGCAGGCGCTCGGGCCGGGTGGCCGCGCCGGGCCCTTGATCGGTTGTTCCGCCATGGGGCGTATCTCGTCGTGGAAATGAACGGCACCTGGCAAGCTCGCGCCCGCCGTCGGGGCGAGGCAGTGCCTGACACCGGCGGGACGACGCTTTCGGTCTCACCGGGAATCCAGTACTTCCTGAGCGACCGATTTTTGGTCGAGTTCTCGGCTCCGATTCCGGTCGTCCGAGCGCTCAACGGGAGGCAACCGGAGCCTCGTTCGACCTTTCTTCTCGGATTCCGATTTTTGTTCTAATGAGCCTCAGAGAGTTGACGAAACGCGAGACGGTCGGCGCAGAGCATCTCTGGTTGGCGACGGGCTCTCGCTCTGTTACGGACTCTTTGTGGGACTCGATAAGCGCTGAGGGTGGCGCGACACAACTTCATCGGAGGGTTTGAAGATGAGGAAGCGGATGAAAAGAGCAAGCCTATGGCTTTTGCTTCTCCTCGGCCTTTTTTCCGCCGCACCGGTATCGGCTCAGGTGGTGACGGCGACGGTAAAAATTGACGGCCTCTTTTGTCCCCTCTGAGCGCGCGGGGCACAGAAAGCCCTCCAGCGCCTGGAAGGCGTTGATCATGCCGACGTGAATTTGGTGAGAGGAGAAGTGAAGGTGTTTCCCCAGACCGGAAAATCCTTCGATCCCGTTCTGATCCCCAAGGCGCTCCGGGATGCGGGCTTCACCCCAACCGCTATTGTGGTGGTGGTTGATGGGACATTGATTGCGGAGGGAGAATTCCTCACGCTCGATGTTCCGGGGCTGGATCATTCGTTCGTGCTGGCCGGTGGAGCGCAGGCAGACGCGCTCCGAAAACGGACTGACCTGGTGGGGAAGAAAATCCGCGTGGCCGGAAAGCTTCATCCCAGCCATGCGGATCGTCCGCCCGGTCTCACCGTCGAGAGCTTTGAGCCATTGCGCGAGGATGGTCTCGGACTTGGCGGGAGAATGGTGCTGCGCCTGTTGCGGGGGAGAATCTGATCTGAGCCCGAGCGAGTTCTAGGGTCATGGCGCAAAAAGGAGCCCTCTCAATAACGTGCTCGAAAAGGCGAAGAGCAAGGGTTCTCCCTTGATCCGGGGTGTGAGAGCACAGCGGCCATCACGGTCATCCGCCTGTCGGCAGACAGGCCCGAGTGCTGCCGCACGGCGGAACGCCCTGGTCCAATGCCTCACGTGCCATGGCGGCAGCCCCTTGCCGAGCCGGTGACGCTCATAGCCTCGCCGCGCTTGAATGTGACGCTATCTTCTGGCAGAGTTCCTTCCGATAAGGAGGGCACGATGAAGGCCAACAAGAAGATCACGCTGCAGCAGGTCGTTTTGAGCGGCGTGCTCGGCGTGACGCTTGAAGCTTCTGTCTGGCCACAAGTGGTGAACTATCCCTGTGAGCCCTCTCCGGAAGTGAAACTGGCCCTCCAGCAACTGTCCTTCGATGATGACGCGCGCACGGGACGAGAACAACGCCGAGAGCGAGGATTGGCCATCCTGCGCCCTCTCTTGAGACGATTCCCTGACGATCCCTTCATCCATCGTCGCTACCTGGGCTTCATCGAGCAGGTCATGGACGAGGAGTTGGATTCACTGATCGCCGAGTATAAGGCACGACTCGAACGACAGCCGCAGGATCCTCTCGCTTTGTACCTGTACGGCAACAGCCTCATCGGCCGACAGACCGACTACGCCTTCGCGCTTCTCGAAAAGGCCATCGAGCAGGCGCCCAACTTCCCGCTGGCTCACCTGGCGCTGGCCCGAATTCATCTTCAGGGCCCCTGGAAAGATCTGCAGAAAGCGCGCACCCATCTGGAGACGTTCATGGCGCTCTGCCCCTCGAGTGTAGAGGCGTATGAGCTTGTCGGCCGGATGGACGATCGGGAGTTCCTCGCCGAGGCCGCCAAAAAGCTGCGCGCATGGCTTCAGAGCCGGACCGATCCCGAAGACCTCTCCTATTACCGAATCCTGTGGCGACTGGAGTTTCAGGCGAAGCCCGTGACGGAACATCCGCAACTCCGAAAACAGATTGCAGAAGACCTCGCGCGACTGCGCGGTCTGGGGTTGGGCAACACCTTGCGTGGACTTTTGACGCTTCGCACAGGATACGAGATGACTGGCGACGCCCAGGGCCTTCGCTGGGCGGAAGATGAGATGCTGCACCGATTCCCTCACTCCCGCGGTGTGATGGGGCTCATCGTCTACGACCGATGGAACGCCGCTCACCCTCGCCCCGACGAGACCGACCCTCCGGAGAAGCGCCGAGCGTACTCTCGCGCCCTCTTCCGCGCAACCGAGGAATGGATTCAACGCTGGCCCGATCATCCCGCTCCATGGCTGAGACGACTTGAGGCCGCAAGTGAGCTGGACGATCTCCCTTCTGCCGAGATCGAGACGATCGGTGAGCGCCTGCTGAGCGCTTCGGAAAAACAGTCCGACCTCTTTTATTCCCTGCCGCCCCCGGCCATTCAGGTCGCTCAGCTCTATCTCAAGCGTGGCGTTCGACTCGAACGCGTCCCGGAACTGATTGAGCGCGGCTTCCGCGAGATCGAGCGGAGAACGGGGCGAGACGTCCGACGCGACGACCTTTCGGCCGAGGCGAAAAGAGCCCTTCAAGGTAATGTGGACTACACCTACTGGCTCGGGTGGCCGATCCTGCTCGACGCCTACCTGAAGATGAACCGGCGGGAGAAGGCGCGCGAAGTGCTTATTCAGATGGAAGACTTTCTGGCCCGGCGAAAACCGCAAGAGTCGGCTCCGAGCGAGGAAAGGCGCCTCCACGCTCGACGTCAGGCGATCTACTGGGAGTGGATGGCGCGGCTGGCCGAGGCCGAAAACCGAAAGCTTGACGCCCTCGCCTTTTATCAAAGGGCGCTGCTGGAGAGGCCCGAGCCTGACGACAAAGGCGCGTCAAAAGAGGATCTGACGAAACGGGTCGAGCGCTTGTGGAAAGAGCTTGGGGGAACGACCGAAGGATGGCATGCGTGGGTGGCGCGGACAACGGCACCGATGGGGGAAGCGTCCTCCGGCGCATGGGAGGAGCGCGGGATGCCCCTTCCCGATTTCGAGCTTCAGGACCTTCGAGGGCGAACCTGGCGGCTGGCCGATCTCCGAGGCAAAATCACGTTCATCAATATCTGGGCGACGTGGTGCGGCCCCTGCCGCGAGGAGTTGCCCTACGTGCAGATGCTCTATGAGCGCCTGAAAGATCATCCGGATGTGCTCGTGCTGACGTTCAACGTGGATGCGGATGTCGGATTGGTGGAGCCTTACGTCAACAAGCATGGCTTCGGTTTCCCGGTCATCCCGGCCTATTCGTATGTGGAGAGCGTCCTGCCGCTTGTGAGCATCCCGCGCAACTGGCTGGTCGGCCGAGAAGGCACCGTGCTCCTGGAGCAGGTGGGCTTCGGCGACCAGGGCGAGAAGTGGTTGACAGCAGCGCTGGAGGCGATCGAGCGCGCGCGCCGACCCAGATGATTGAAGGGGCGACTCAAGAAGTCGCCCCGATTCGGGCGAAATGATGAATTCGCGCGCCAGCGAGACTCCGCTCGATATATTCGGTGCAACCCGCCGAAGCACCTCCTCGTGCACGTGGAAAGTCCCCGCGCCGGGCTTCATCTTCCTCTGCTCGACTATAGCGCCTCCGCTGGCGACTTTCCCGGGCCATGGGCCGCTGGCGGTTGTGGCGATGCGACGAGATCTCGATGCCCCTGCTTTGCCAAGGCTTGGTCCAGCGGCGACGTGCGCACGCCCGATCTCCCTTCGCATCCTGAAGGATGGCTTTGGTGATCGGTTCGTCATCGCTGCAGATGCGATGGCCGCCAGGGAACCGCTCGTGCCTGACCAGGGTTGGCACATCTGAAGCTTTCTCTTGACTCTGGAGGTAGGTCCAGGGTTTATACTGCCGGTTGTGAAAACGAGCGGAGGAGAAGTGACGTGTTGAAGATCGGCCAGGTGGCCACCGAATGTGGCGTGAGCGTGGATACGCTCCGCTACTATGAACGGTTGGGGCTTTTGCCGAGGGCCGCTCGGACGCAGAGCGGGTATCGGCTGTACGATCCGCGCGTGATCGAGCGCCTGAGCTTCATCAAGCGGGCGCAGAGCTTCGGCTTCACGCTCGAGGAGATCAAACAATTGCTCCAGTTGCCGACGGCCGAACCGCGGACGTGCGCGGAGGTTCTGCAGGTGATCGCGCGCAAGCTCGAGGATCTCGATCGGCGGTATGAGGAGATCAAACGATTGCGTCGCGAGCTCTCGGCCTATAAGGCCGCGTGCGAGCGCGCCGTCGCCGGGCGGAAGAGCTGTCCGGTCATCGAAGATTTTCTTCACCCTTCCTCTCGCGCGTCAAAGCCCCGGCGGGGGCGGAAGCGCGAGTGAAGGGATGTCGGGGTACCTCATGGGGACCCCCGTGTGGAAGGAGGGATGATGAGAGAGAAGATCACACTCGGAGCTGCGCTCATTGGGGCGATCACGGCGTCGCTCTGCTGCCTGGGACCGATTGTGGCCGTGGTCGCCGGGTTGGGGAGTTTCGGCGCGGCGGCCGCATTCGAAGCGTGGCGACCCTATTTGCTCGTCGTGACGTTCGCGCTGCTGGCGGCGGCGTTTTATCTCACCTATCGCCGGAAAGACGTGGCGTGCGCCGATGGCACATGCGCGACCAGGAAGGCCTCGCGATGGCAGAAGGGGGTCTTGTGGACCGCTACGGTCGTGATCGTGCTCTTTGCCGCGTTTCCCTATTATTCCGGGCGATTCTGGGCGGGGTTGAACGGTCCGTCGAAGGAGCAATCGGTCGCATCGGCTGCGGTCGAGCGGCTGATGAGCGTGCGGCTGGAAGTCGGCGGCATGACCTGCGGCGGGTGCGCGGCCGCTCTGGCGTCGGCGCTCGAAGCTCTTCCCGGAGTGCGCTCGGCGACGGCCAGCTACGAGAAGGGCGAAGCCACCGTCGAGTACGATCCCGAGCGGGTCCGGTTAGAAAAGCTCGTGGAGGCGGTCAAGGAGGCCGGCTTCACGGTCAAGGCGGTGACGGCGACCATTCCCGTCGAAGGGATGACCTGTGCCGGGTGTGCGGCGTCGGTCCATCAGGCGCTCGTGCGGCGCGACGGGGTGAAAGCCGTGGAGGTCAGCGTCGAGAAGAAGCACGCCGTCGTGACGTTCGATCCGGCACGCCTCACGCTCGAGCAGGTGGTTGAGGCGATCAACAGGACCGGCTTCAAGGCCGTCCTGTGAGGAAGGCGATCATGGCGCGACAATTCGATCTCATCGTCATCGGGACGGGGACGGCGGCTGCGACGGTGGCCTATCGGTGTCGGGCAGCCGGATGGAGCGTCGCCGTCATTGATTCGAGGCCGTTTGGCGGGACGTGCGCCTTGCGGGGTTGCGATCCGAAGAAAGTTCTC
The DNA here is from genome assembly GCA_002923315.1 of bacterium HR10. Lineage (GTDB taxonomy): Bacteria > Acidobacteriota > Blastocatellia > HR10 > HR10 > HR10. The sequence goes on along the minus strand of BEHM01000007.1, from coordinate 38,897 downwards.
GTGGGAGCCGCCGAAGTCGTGGACTGGGCGCGCAGGATGACGGGCAAAGGGATCGCCTCGGATGGGTGTCGGATCGAGTGGTCGGACCTGATGCGCTTCAAGCGCACGTTCACCGATCCGATTCCGGAGAACCGAGAGAAGCGATTCGCTCAAGCCGGGATCGTGACCGTGCATGGTCGAGCTCGGTTCGTGGCTCCGACGGCCGTCGCCGTGGGGGATGAAGAGCTGGCGGCTCGGCATGTGGTCATCGCGACGGGCGCGCGCCCGGCCCGGCTCGGGATTCCGGGCGAAGAGTTCCTGACGACGAGCGATGAGTTCCTGGAGCTGGACCGGCTCCCGGAGCGCATCGTGTTCGTCGGCGGGGGGTATATCTCCTTCGAGTTCGCGCATGTGGCGGCGCGGGCGGGCGCTCACGTTCGGATCCTCCACCGAGGAGCGCGTCCGCTGAAAGGATTCGATCCGGATCTGGTGGATCAGCTCGTGCGGGCGACGCGAGACCTCGGCATAGACGTTCGACTCGACACATCGGTTGAGGCCATCGAGCGGCGATCGGGCGGCCTGATCGTGAAAGCTCGCGCTGGAGGCGTTGAGCACACGTTTGAAGCCGATCTCGTGGTGCACGGTGCGGGGCGCGTGCCGGACATCGAGGATCTCAAGCTGGACGTGGCGGGCGTGGCGAGCGATCGGCGAGGCGTCCTCGTCAACGAATATCTTCAGAGCGTCTCGAATCCGGCGGTCTATGCGGCCGGCGATGTGGCGGCCAGCGGCGGCCCGCCGCTGACGCCCGTGGCCGCCATCGAAGGGCAGGTCGTGGCCAGTAATCTCCTCGAAGGGAATCACCGCCGCCCGGATTACACCGGTGTGCCGACGGTCGTCTTCACGATCCCGCCTCTGGCCTCGGTGGGGATGCATGAGGAGAAAGCTCGCGAAGAGGGGCTGACGTTCACGGTCAAGCGCGGGGATACATCCGGCTGGTATTCGTCGCGCCGAGTGGGAATGACGCATTCCGGGTTCAAGGTGCTCGTCGAGGAGGGGAGCGATCGGATTCTCGGCGCGCATCTTTTGGGCCCGCATGCTGAAGAGGTCATCAATCTGTTTGGTCTGGCCATCAGGCTGGGGCTTCGCGCGGCTGATCTGAAGCGGATGCCTTATGCCTATCCGAGCAGCTCGTCGGACGTGAGCTACATGGTCTGACAGACGAGCCCGGTCGTTCAAGGAGGTGAAAGACTCATGTCCAAATGTTGTCAGGTGCCGGTCGCGGTCTATTCTGCTCACTGCCGCGTGTGCGGGCGGAAAGGAAAGTCCGTCGCGCGGCGGACGATGGAGCACCTGCTCGTAGAATCGGCAGTGGCGCGTCTTACCGATCATCCTCACTTTTTCTGCGCGACGCCCACGTGTCCGGTCGTGTACTTCTCCAACGAGGCCGATGCGCGCTTCTACAAAAGTGACGTGCGCGTGCGGGTGGGAGTGAAGGAGACCGAGGATCCGGTGCCGATCTGCTATTGCTTCGGCATCACGGAGAAGATGGTGCGCGATGAGATCGCCTCGACGGGACGCACGACGATTCCCGATTACATCAAGGCGCAGGTCAAGGCCGGCCGATGCGCGTGTGAGATCATGAACCCATCGGGCCGGTGCTGCCTGGGCGTGGTGACCGAGATCGCGATCAGACTCTTGAAGCGATCGGATTCGACAAGGACGCGGGAAGAAGCTGTCGCGGCCCCGATGCCCGATGGCTGCGCCGTGACGGAGACGTGAGGTGAGGCCGTGAGGACAGAATGCTGTGGCGATGTTGAGCCGAGAGATCTCGTCGCGAGCAAGTGGGTTTCGCTGATTGTGTGGAAACTGCCGCTCGCGGTCTTCATGGTTGGCTTTTTCACCGACCCGATTGTTCGGGCGGTGCTCTGGACGGTTTCGCTTGGTGTAGCGGGCGCGGGTTGCCTTGTGAATGCCGCTCGCTGTGGCCGAGTGCATTGTTATTTCACGGGGCCGTTGTTTTTGATCGGGGCGGGTGTCTCTTTGGCTCACGGTGTGGGGTTGGTGTCGCTCTCGGCCACAGGGTGGATGGGGATCGGCGTGGCCGTGATCCTGGGCGGCTGCGCCTTGACTTTGCTGCCGGAACGAGTGTGGGGAAAGTATCGGCGGAGGAATTCCGTCGGCTGATGAGATCGGCCGGGCGAAGCGAGCTACCGGGTTTCTCTCCACACTCATGAGTTTCGGGGAGTTATCCATGGCGTCCATGAGGACGCCCAGAAACGATGAAAACCTCGCGCAGGCTGAAGTCTGCGCCACTCTTTTCTGAGGAGGGGGCGATTATGACGAGAGTCTCAATGATCGTACTGCTCTTGTTTTGTGCCTCTTTACCAGTGGGAGCGCAGGAGGCGCCGATTCGTCTCAAGGTGGTCGGCGATGTCGAGGCGAAAAGGCGCTGAAGGTCCTTTGACCGGAGACGGTGAGGGCTCTGCTCCGGCGCCAGGATGGCGTCGAGAAGGCGAACTACTCGCGCGCCGGTGTTGTCGAGCTTGAGGCCAGTGCCCAAGCCCCGTTCGAGGTGAGGAGAATCCTCTCGGTGCTCAAGGACGAGTTGGGTTTTGATCCCGTCAAAGAGATCGAGATCACGGTTGTTGGGCGGGTCACCTCAACTGCGAAGGAGTGGACCATTACGCCTCGAAACGGGAGAGAGGTGTTCGTCCTCGCCAAGAACGAACGTTTCAAGAAGCTGAAGGCCACGGAAGGGGTTCAGAATCAGGAGATCACGCTGAGGGGGAAACTGCTCGAGCGAAAAGGCGGCGCGTTCGTCCTGGCCGTAGAGAGTTTCGACTTAGCATCACACCGCCCCAGCCAATAACCCGGTTGATTCACCGGGAGGAGGTCGGAAAGTCCGGGTTGAGTGTGAAGGTGAAGTGTTCCCCGGCCCCAAGGGGGCGAAATGCAATAGTCCAGCGCGACGCACTGGGAAAGCCGCTGGTCCGCCATGGGGGCACTCCACGCGTATACCCCGATCAGAGCCTGAAGGGGCGAAATAACGATCGTCGGCGAGGCGATGGGTGGTATCCCGATAGGGACTTGATCGAACCCAACCATTGCCTCTCCGGCGCGCTGCGCCATGACCTTTCGCACCTTTGGTGCTTGAGACGCTAAACACGCACAGGGTCCCTTTCAGAGAAAAGGCACTTGACCCTGGAGTTCGCTCCATGGATTACACTCTGAGCCTGAGATGTCGGTGATGTCCGAAGAGATCAAACGGTTGAGGCGCGAGTTGGCGGGATACGAAGCCACGTGCGAGCGGGCTATCGCCGGCGACCTGGCCTGTCCGGTCATCGAGGATTTTCTTCGGGGCTTCTCTCAGCGAACAAACGATGGAGGGTACAAACCATGAAAAGAGAGACAACGCTTGTCGCATCCGTGATTGCGGCCATTACGGCGTCGCTCTGCTGCCTGGGACCGATTGTGGCCGCGGTCGTTGGGTTGGGGAGTTTCGGCGCGGCGGCCGTGTTCGAGGCCTGGCGGCCCTATTTGCTGGGGTTGACCTTTGGACTGCTCGGGCTGGGGTTTTATTTCACCTATCGCAAGCAGGACGTGCACTGTGCCGATGGGAGCGTATGCGCGACGCGTCCGTCGGTGGGTCGGTGGAATAAGATCCTGCTGTGGTTGGCCACGGGGCTGGTCATCGCCTTCGCCGCGTTTCCGTATTACTCTGGGGCGGTCTGGGCGCTGCTCTCACCCAAGCAGGAGACGCAGGCTGATTCGGCAAGCCATTTGCGGTCACGAACGAACGAGCTGACGGGGGCGGAACCCGTTGAGCGAGTGCCGTCTCGACCTCCTCAAACCGACTCGCCCGCGCTGGCGGCCGAATCGGCGCGAAGTGGAGGATCCGTTGGAGGAGGGGGCTCAGCATCGAAGGCGAACGGAGAGGCTGTTCGGGGTGCGGGCTCAGCCGCCGAAACGTCGGCAGCGAGCGCGCCATCCACCACCGCCGCAATCCGCAATCTGCAAGACGTGCCTGCTTTGGCTCGCGCGACGATCGAAATCCGCGGCATGGACTGCGCCGGCTGTGCGGTGAATGTCGAGCAGGCGCTCAAGCGGTTGCCGGGCGTCAAGTCCGTAGAAGCGAGCTATGAAAAGGGTCAAGCCGTGGTTGAGTACGATCCGGCGAAAGTCCGTACGGAGCAGCTCAAAGCCGCGATTGACCGGCTCGGCTACAAGGTCGGAGCGGTGCGCGCGGCTCAACCGTGACGGTGAAGCTCCTCCCCGGTTGATCCGAACCGGGGAGAGGGAAGCGCAAGCTGTCGGGCTTGCGCCGCGGGAACATTTTTGGAGGGAGAAAAGATGGCGAGAGACGCAAGAACGGGGATGATCACCGTAGACTTGGCAGAGTTGAGTCCTGAGATTCATGACGCCCTGGCTCGCATTCGGGAAGTCGCCTATGCCGATGGCCTCTTCCCCGCGAAGGTGAAGGTGCTCACGGCGCTGGCCATCTCCACCATCATCAAGTGCGAGCCGTGCGTGCGGATGTACGTTGAGAAAGCCATCGCTCTCGGCGTCACGCGGGAAGAGATGATCGAGATGTTGAATGTAGCGATGGCGATGGGCGGCTGCCCGGGCGAAGCGTGGGTGCATAAGGCGCTGCTGCTGTATGAGAGCCAGGTGCAGCGGCGACCCGCGACGGTCACCAGCGACGCCTGCTGTGCCTAGCCGGTCAAGAGGGCCATCCGACCTCCGGGCGATGGAGGCGAAGTGGCTCCTCCACATCCTCAAAATGGAGGGAGCGAAAAATGAAGAATCGGATATCCTTCGCGCTCGTGGTCTTGTTCCTCGTGGGACTTCCCGCCCTGGCCCAAAGGGCGGGTGAGCCCGTGGTCGTGAAATCGAAAAACAGTTTTGCCGATACCGTATCTCGATTGAAGAAGGCCATTGAACAGAACCAGATGATGGTGCTGTTTGAAGCCAACCACAAAAACATGTTGGCCATGATCGGTGTGCAGAGCAAAAACAGCGTCACCATTCTCTTCGGGCGCCCACAGATGGGGGCCATGTTGATGGGCGCCGAGCCGAAGGCGGCGCTGGAGATGCCCATGCGCATTGCCGTGCGCGAGCTGGATAACGGCGAAGTGGTCGTCCTGTACTACCGGCCCTCGTACTTGCTCTCGCATTACAAGAATCCGAAGCTCGCGGCAGTGGGTCAGCAGATGGATGGCATGGTGCAGAAGCTCGTGGATGCGGCGACCAGATGAGAGCCGGCTCCGGCGTGATGCGCTCTTTGTCCGCCGGTGGTCTCACGCCGGGGTCTCTCGGCTCTTTCTAAGGGGTTGCGATGCTCGGCTCGACGGCTCGGACACAGAGACTCGGGTGGCTGGCGATCCTCGCCACGGTTCTCGCGGTCGGTCTGGCCCACGGTGATCTGCCAGAAAGGGCACTCGTCATGGCTCAGTTGAAATCGCGGGAAGTTCGGCGATTGCCGGAGATCCCTTTGGGTCCGGACGAACGGTATGCCCTGGAGACCTGTACCCGTTGTCACGAGGTCTCCCGCTGGGAGGTCGAAGCCAGCGTTCATGGCCAGGCCTTTCTCCAGCACAAAGGCGTTTCGGCGGAGAAGGCTCGCGAGATCACCTGCTTGACCTGCCACCGTTCGCATGGGACAAGGGAGTTCGCGACGGCCAACTCTCCCCTCAGCGCGGGGCGCGACATCGCCACCTGCTCGAGCTGCCATGAGCGAGAACGCGGGGTCTTCTTCGACCACTTTCACGGGAAGTACTGGACTCTGGGGAAACGAAATCTCCCCGCCTGCACCTATTGCCATGTGGGTCATGAGCTGCCTCGCGACAACCCGATTTCGCCCATCAACGCCGCTAACGTCGGGCGCATATGCGCCGGCTGTCATGGCGGGAGCCGCGAGAGCGACAAGGCCCTCATGGCCGCCAATCTCGGAACGCTCTCCACATCGCGAACGCTCTATCGAAAGAACCTCTTCGGGATCGGCGTGCTGGCGCTGCCCATCAAAGTCTTCTACATGTTGCTGACGATGGTGATCCTGGTATTCGCCCTCGCGTGCGTGCGGGAACTCGCTCACACGCTCAAGGGAAAGTCGCGACCTTCGACATCGGGAGTGTTCACCGGCTCGTTTGCGGCTCAGATTCTCCTGCTTCTGGTGCTCTACACGTTGCTCGATAGTTCCGGAATTACACTCCTGTACGCCTCCGGCTCGGGGGATATGATCGCCCACATGATGGGCCGCGTCACGAGGCCGTTCGTTCGGCTCTTCGGCAGTGCCGACGTTCGTGGTTTGGTGCACCGGTTGGCCGGACTGACTCTGATCGTGGGGTTCATTGGGCACATCCTCTTCTTGGCCAGGCGTCGCGACCTCCTCCGGCGGTTGCTCATCCGAAAGGAAGATATCGGGCGCGCGTTCGACGAGTTGCGGGGGCGCCCATGGCCCTCGGCTGCAGAAGCCGACTGGAAGGTCAAAGTCGCCTATTGGATGACCGCCTTTTTGCTCGCTGTCATGCTCGTGACGGGAGTGGGCCTGTGGGCCGCGTTTGAGCTGATGAAACGCGTGCCGTACCAGGTGGTGGAATACATCAACCTCATCCATGAGTGGAACGGTCGCGCGCTCAGCCTGTTCCTGTATGGAATCGTGGTGTTCTTCTTCGGGATCGCGCGGCCCGTAGCGATCCGACTGAGCCGCGACGGGCCGGGAGAGCGGTCCTGATCGCAGGGGGGAGGTGATCGTGATGAGAAAGGTAGGCTTCGGCGCTGTCTTGGCGCTCCTCATTTTCGCCGGAGTGCTCTGGTTCATCCGGCCCTCGGAGAGAGCCGTTCCCAGAGACACGTCGGTCGCCGAATTGCCCTCGGCGGAGACATGTAAGCCGTGCCACGAGGAGATTTATAACCAGTGGCGGCGGTCCTATCATGCCCGCTCCATTCATGAACCCACCTTTCGAGCCATGTTGACGATCTTCGCCTACAACACGCGCGGAGCGAATCCCGAAGTGTGGGGCCCGAATTACGAGTTCTGTTTCAACTGCCACGCACCGGAAGTGAAGATCACGAACAATTCGGCGGAACTGGCCAAGCAGGTGCTGAGCGGCGGCGAGATCAAAAGCGAAGGCGTGACCTGTGCGATTTGCCACTCCATCGAGTGGGTGACGGATGTGCCTGACCCCAAGGTGCCGATCGCGCTCGATGTGGGGTTGACTCCTCCCTATCACAAGGTGAAGCGGACCTCTTTATTTGGACGGTCGGAGCTCTGTTCGGCCTGCCACGACTACAACAACCCGCGCGCCGTCGTGTCCCATCAGGTCTACGCATCTAATCCCGAGGTCACGGGTGTGCCGTGCTGCACGGTCAACCGGGACTGGAAGAAGACGTCTTACGCCAGAGAAGGGATCACCTGCCAATCCTGCCACATGCGCGAAGAACGACAGGTCGTTCGGCTCAGCGGATTCGACAGGGTCAAAAACATGTTGTACGCGCTGGCTGGACTGATGCGATATCGCGATGACCGAGGGCGCGTTGATCACACCTTCCCCGGGGGGCGATCCGAAGAGTTGCTCAGACGCGCCGTGCGGATGGAGATCGAAGCCGAGCCGGCGGGCGAGGAGATCCGGGCCACCGTCGCACTGACGAATCTCACGGGCCATAGCATTCCCAATGGCTGACCGCCGAGGACGCGCATCGTGCTCAGGTTCTGGGCACAGGACGAACAAGGCGACGAACTCTTCTCCGATACGAGGGAATACGGATTCAATTTCGTTGACCCTGAGGGCTATGAGCCGGCCATGGTGGACAATGTGAGCGGTCGCGGATTTGAGGTCGTGCTCGAGGCCGAGACGACCCGCCGCGAGTCTTTTCGCTTCCCCCGGCCTCGAACTCGCCGGAGGATTAAGTTGCACGCGACGCTGACGTACATCTTCTTCGCTCCGCCGCCCCCGGAGGCGCAAAACCGGATGCAGCAGGGCATCATCGCCCGAATACAGGCGGCGAAGACGGAGCAGGAGAGGGCGCAGATCCTGAACGAGGAGATCCCGGCGCGGATGCGCTCCATGAATGTCCTGGCGACGACCTATCCGCCGGTGGTGATGGCCTCAGCGAGAAAGGTGCTGGAAGTCGGAGCGCCCTGAACCGGGTGATCTCGGGGATCTGAACATGCGCTCGGAGAGGAGCTGATGGCCAGAGAGAGCTTCTGGTGCCTGCGTCAGGTGCGGATCTTCGAGAGCTTGAGCGAGCGAGAGCTGCAAGAGCTCTCGCGGATCGCGCCGATGCGCCATTTCTCTGCAGGTCAGTTCGTTTACCTCATGGGCCGGTCGGCCCCCGCCCTCTACATCATCGGAGAGGGAGAGGTGGCCATCCAGGCGGTCACGTGCGAAGGGAAGGAGATCATTCTCGGCCTGCTCAAAAGCGGCGATGTCTTTGGTGAGCTGTTTGCGCCCGCCGAAGATCGAGGAAAGACCGAAGCGAGAGCGCATACCGATGTCTGGCTCTGCGCGCTCACGGAGCGGGATTTCCTCTCGCTGTGCGCGCGGCGACCGGAAGTCGCCATCAACTTCATTCGCGTGCTCATGCGACGGGTGCATGAATTGCAAGAGGAGATCGAAGACCTGGCGTTCTCGACGGCCCGACAGCGATTTGTGAAGCTCCTCGATCGGCTCTGCGCGGGAGATCGAGAACAGGCGGGCGCGTCCGTGTGCATCGTCAGATTCTCTCAAGACGAACTCGCGCGGATGCTCGGTGTCACCCGCGAGCGCGTGAACGCCATCGTGAACGAGTTGAAGAGGCAAGGCGTCCTGCAGTCGCGTTACGGCTCCCTGATCGTTGATCGAGAGCACCTGCGGCGTGTCGTTCAGCGAGAAGTGGAGGTGGAATCGCGGCTCATGCGGAGGGTCCCCGCGTTGGGGTGTCCGACGTCCGAGTTCTGAACAGAGCGTCCCCCACGGGCGGGGGCACGGTGAACCCGTAGCCGACGGCGGACCGCTCGTGACGCGGCCGGTGGTGTTCGATCTGATGGGCGCGGAAGCGACCGACTACTGGCAGCGCAGCGTGCGTTTTGTTCCTCCTCATGCAGATTGGCCAATGCGCGACTTCGAAGAGGATGAAATGCGCGGTCACGGCGAAGAAGAACGCCGCGAACGCGTTCGTGTGGTGGACGGCGAGAGGGACGGCATAGGGGAGGGAGAGCAAAATGGGGAACAGACGGCCCCACGATCTGCCAGTGCGCCCCCGAATCGCCGGGGTAGGGGCGCACGGCCGTGCGCTCCTACAATATTCGGCGGTGCTCGATGTGTCGGGCGCGGATGAGCTGACGGCCGGGCACGCCCCGATGCCTGACGAAGCGATGTCGAAAAGATTCGTGTCGAGGAGTCCGACTCCCCTCCAGGTCCACCGACGCGAAAGCGACGGGCGGTGCGGGCACCCCGCGTGGGGACCCCGTGAGGATGATTGCCGCGAAAGAGGTGGCGGCCGCCGCCTCGGTGACCGTGTCGAGCCGGCTATGTTTTCATAGCGATTTCTTCGGCGATGGGTTCATTTCCCCGATCGGCCCGGATGGAGCCCGGTCGAGGGGTCGCGCGTCCTCGTCCGGGAGGATCGAGAGCACCGCTGGGCGTTGTCCGCGGTGCCATCGGATCGCCGCCGTCACGATCACCGCGAGGATGCCGATGGCGATGGCTCCGAAGATGACGTCGAGTGTCATTTCGCCCTCCTTCTGTCTCCAGTATCGCATAGAGCGTTGCCCGCGTATGGGGCCACCACCCTCCATCGTAGTGGCCCCATCGGGCGACCTCTATGAAGCGTTTCACAATCGCCGATATGACGGGTTCCCACGGGGTGTCCTCTCCTTGGAATAGCGAGATCAGCCATGTGGAGCCTCTTCTTGAAGTCGCCGCGAGGAAAGTGCTTGACATTGGGATCGCTCCAGGGGTGATAATATTGCTGGTGGAAGGCGCAAGGGAGGGCTATGGAGGGGGAAAGGGATTCTGCTTGTCCGTTCACGGAGGGTCACACCTCAGTAGCTCGCCGCGAGCCGTGCGGATCTTTACCTTTGCAAGGAGGAGCTTATGCGAGACGTGAGACTGATGTCAGGTGATAGCGTTTCTCTCCTGCGTCAAACGGTTCCTCGGTTCCGACTGGATGCCCTGCTTCATCAACAGCTCACTCGGCCGGGGATGAGGCTTGCGCTCCCGCCCTCGGGGCGTCCGCAGACTTTACCCGAGCCGATCTTTCCCCAGCACCCTGAGCTTTTGGGTGAAGAGAACGTGGATGAAGAGGCGCATCAAGCGGCCATTGCGGGGCGCCGGCGGTGGTCGGCCCCGTTGGTCCTTCGCGCTATGCGCGGATGGCTCTTCCCCTACATCAAATCGCGGGTACTACCGGGCGACTTCCATCCGATCATCGCCTATTTGTTCACCGAATGGAAGTGCAACCTGGATTGCCACTACTGTTGGGCGTTCGATAATCGCGTGAAGGGGATGACTGAGGATACAGCCAAGCGGGCGATCGACTGGCTCCACGATGACACGGTCTGTCGGGTGCTGGCCTTAATGGGGGGAGAGCCGCTTCTGCGGCCGCACTTCGTGCACAAAGTGATTTATTACGCCGCCAAGAAGGGCTTCTGGGTCTATTTGCCGACGAACGGGCGGCTGCTCCGCCCAGATGTGATTGATCGGATCGCGGATGCTGGTGTCGCCGTCGTCAACTTGGCCGTGGACTGTGTGGATGAGAAGCCGGGGCTGCCGAAAGCGCTCAATCCGATTCGGCCCTATTTTGACTACCTGGTGAGGAAGCAGTATCGTTACGGATACTGCGTGTTCTTCAACATCAACATCTGCCGGAACAACTTGGAGGATGTCAAACAGTTGACCGAGATCGCGCACGAGAATGGGATCGCCACGGATTATCACATCAATGAGACGCCGATGCTCGAGGAGGGGCATTTCCAGCACTACGAGGATAATGAGACGTTCATCCGACGGGACGACTGGCCTCGCGTGGACGAGCTGATTGACTGGTTATGCGAGAAGAATCGCCAGGGGTACAAGATGGTCAATTCGGTTCAGCGCTTGCAGGAGATGAAGCGGTTCATGCGTGGCGAGCTGCGGGAGTGGGGATGTCGGGCCGGTCAGAACAGCATCATCATTCGCGTGGACGGGACGCTGGCGCCGTGCTTCCCGATGTACTCGGCCACTTACGACTGGGGAGTGATCGAGCATCCGAAGTTCGATGTGCGGCAGCTCCGGGAGATGAAGAGGAGCTGTGAGCCACAGTGCTTCTCGACGCTCAATCACAATCTGGCCTATTGCTATAAGGCGTCGCGGGCTATCCGGTGGGTCTTCCGGCAAGCGCTGCGCGGATTTCAAGGCGTGACCGGCAGCTTCGATTAGCGGGCGTCTCGCCCTTTGAGGAGACCCCGTCATTGCGATGAAGACGTGGCACTCGCTTGTGATTGCCGGCTTCATTGGGCTGGGGCTCCTTCTGGGGGGTGGGGCGATGGCGTTTCTCCGATACACCGAAGGCGGTGTGGAGGAGTTGCTACGCGATCCTCGCTATACGAACGATCGGACTGAGAGGCTCATCGTGATGCTTGATGGCGTGCCCTATGAGACGATGGACGCGTTGTGGCAGCAGGGCTACTTTCGGATCTTCCCCCGCCCCAGTCGAGTCATCGCCCCTTTCCCCTCGATGACCGATGTCTCGGCCGCCGAGATTTGGGGGGCGGAACCTCCTGAGGGGTATGAGAGCCTGTATTTCGATCGGGCGGGTAATGCGCTTCGGGGAGGTGCCGGGACCTACCTGCGAAAGCGCGCGCTCCGGAATGCCGACTATCATCGGAAACTCGATTACGTGGAGCCTCGAGCGTACGAATTCGCCGCCTATGGGTTTCCCGAACGCATCTTTCGAGCGGACCTGAGGCGTTTCTTGCTCGCGTATACGGCCTGTCGGAGACCGGTCTTCACAGCTTTCCTCAAGTCCACGGATGCGGTGGCGCATATCGGGGGGGAGGAGCTTTTGAAGAAAGCGCTGGTTCAGCTCGATATGGTGCTGCGTGCGATCGCTCGAGCTCGAGCGGGTCGCCTGGAAATCACCCTCTTCTCCGAGCATGGCAATCAGTGGATTCGTCCCCGGAGGGCGGATGTGAATGGCCACTTGCGGCGTCATGGGTTCCGCGTTCGAGATCGTCTCGACGCTCGGGACGAGCGTGCGGTCGTCATCCCGGATTTCGGCTTGGTGGGGTACATGGCTCTTTACGCGATGCCTTCGGCCCGACGGCGTGTGGCTGAGGCTCTGGCCGAAATGGAGGAGGTCGCTCTGGTGGCGTATGCTGACGGCGAAGATGTGGTCGTCCTCGGCGGCGGGGGGGTCGCTCGGATCTCCTATGACCGGCGGAGAGGTCGCTTTCGGTATGAGGCTCAGCGAGGGGATCCGCTTGGTCTGAAGAGAATCGCGGAGCAGATGACGCGCCGGGGGGAGATGCCGGAAGATGGGTATATCGCTGATGCCGTTTGGTTCAAGGCTCTCGCCGCGCATTCGTATCCGGATGCGCTTTTTCGCCTCTATCATGGGGTTCACGGACTGGTCAAAAATCGAGCGGATGTCCTGGTGAGCTTCCGGGACGGTTTCGTCTCTGGTCGCCGAGCTTTTCAAGCGTACGATCGTCTGATTCCGATTGTTGCGATCCACGGGGGGATTGGGGCCGCTCAGAGCGTGGGGTTCTTCATGTCCACGGCTGGGGAGGCGCCGCCCTATCTTCGGGCTGAGATGGTGCGGGCCTACCTGGAGCGTCGGTGATCGCGTCATCTATGGAGGGGGATTGATGCGACTCCTCTTGATCAACCCGAGTAATGCTTTCAATGGGTATCACGTGCCGAGGATCTTCGGGCGGTTGCCCGTGCTGGGGGGGTATTTGAATTTTCAGGCGGTGAGTCTCTTCCCGCCTCTGAACCTCGCGCTGTTGGCGGCGCTCACTCCGCCTGATGTCGAGGTACGCATCCTGGATGGTTGCATCGAACCGATTGATGAGACCATTGAGGCCGACTTAGTTGGGATCACCAGCCTCACGGGGAATGCCCCGATCGCCTATAGGATAGCGGATCGGTTCCGAGCGCGAGGGAGCACCGTGGTCATGGGGGGCAATCATCCCACGGTGTTGCCGGAAGAGGCCCTTCAACATTGTGACGCTGTGGTCATCGGAGAGGCCGATGAGATTTGGCCGGCGCTCATCGAAGATTTCCGGCGGGGGCGACTCGCGCGTCTTTATCGGCCCGTCCGGCTGCCCTCCCTGCAGCATCTTCCATTCCCCCGCTGGGACCTGCTGTCGCGGGAGAAGTATCTCGTCCCCTATACGATCCAGACCTCGCGGGGCTGTCCATTCGATTGCAACTTTTGCTCGGTGACGGCCATCAATGGCCAGAGATTTCGTGTTCGGCCCGTTGAAGATGTCGTTGCCGAGATCCAGGCCAGCGGTGCGCGGAAGCTTTTCTTCGTTGACGATATTATCAATGGCCATCCCAGACATGCTCGGGAACTGATGGAAGCGTTGATCCCCTTGAGGATCAAGTGGGGCTCGCAGGCGACCATCACCATTGCTCAAGATCGGGAGATGCTGCGGTTGGCCCAGGAGAGCGGTTGCACGTTTCTCTTCATCGGGCTGGAGAGTTTTTTGAGTCCGGAGTTTCGGAAGCTGGGCGGATGTAATGCTGCTCCGGAGAAGATGCTGACGGCCATCCGTCGCATTCGCGATCACGGGATAGCGATCTGGGGGTCTTTCATCATCGGGCTGGAGACGGATACAGTGGCGACGATTCAGAAAACTGTGGAACTGGCCATCGAGGCCCAGCTCGACTTCGCCCAATTCAGCATCATGACGCCGCTGCCAGGCACGCGGCTGCGGCACGACCTCTTGGCTCAGGGCCGTATCTCCGATCATGACTGGGCTCACTACACCTATGGCCATCTGGTCTTCGAGCCCGCGCGCATGACCCGTGAAGAGGTAGGGGCGGTCTATCGCGAGGCCTGGAGGACCTTCTATCGGCTGCGCTCAATCTATCGGCGCGTGGGTGCCTGGCCGTGGGATCGACGTCGGCTGCTGTTGTGGGCGATCAACCTGGGCATCAGGTGGGCATTATCTTATGGCCTCAACAACGCCTCGAATCACTCGGCGCTCGAGGCGGGAGGGTTCGCCGAGGCTTGACGATCTGCTGTCTCGGCCCGTGACTCATCACGCTCATCGGAACTGGGCTGTTCGGGTTGGCCGTGTCGCCGGGAGGATTCGGTTCTATTGATCGTGTTGGCGTGGCGGGGTCTCGAAACCGGCAGGCGTGCTATCGCGTGAAAAGAACGATGTTCGGGCATCTCACCGAGTACTGGTTCGCCTTCCCGGTTGTGGCGCTTGGCTGCACGATGACGATCATGGGCGGTGTCGGCGGCAATGTTGTCTGTGGCCCGTTTTTCATCTTGGTGCTGAAACTCTCGCCGGAGGCAGCAATTGGAACGGCGCTCGTCACCCAGGTTTTCAGCCTGTTGAGCGGCATCATCGGCTACGGGCGGCGCAAGCTGATAGATTACCGACTGGCGCTGTTCTTAGCTGTCGGAGCCGTGCCCGCAGCGGTTCTCGGCTCATGGCTGTCGGTGCGTGTGCCGGGGACTTTACTCCAGGTGATTTTCGGCGGGGTTATCTTGATCATCGCGTGGTTGCTCTATCGCTCGCCGATCGAGACTGCTCAGGAGGCGATGGTGAGTCCCGGAGCGTCCGGCGTGCGCACGCTCATTGATCGTCAGGGCCGTGTCTACTCATACCAGGTCTGTCAACGAGGACAGCTCCTGGGCATCAGTGTGCTCGCGGGATTAGGATCAGGGCTGGTTGCTATCGGCGGCGGCGAACTGAACACGCCGGCGATGGTGCTCCGTTGCCAAATTCCCATTCGCATCGCGGCGGCGACGGCTGTGTTCACCATGGCCTTGACCGTCCTGGCGGGTGCCATCACACACGTCCTTGTTGGTCGGCCCGTTTGGAACCTTGCTCTCTGGACCATCCCCGGAGCCATCCTCGGCGGGCAACTGGGGAGCTATCTGGCCAGCCGCATCGAATCGGAGGCGCTGAAACGAGGGCTGTCGCTTCTCTTCGTGCTCGTCGGAATGGCGATGATTGTGCATGCTATGTTTCTGACGTAAACTTTCAGCCCCTATTGAGGATCAGGAGAAACTGGTGATTCGATGAAACAACGGAATGAGGCGATCATGCTCTCTCACCTTGTGCGAGATCTGGCTGAACCAGCAGTCTTGCTGGGCGCGGCAGCCGTTGGCGTGGGCTTGGCCGTGTGGCTACCTGGAGCGGAAGATGGAGCTCAACGACTCATTACGCCCTTTTTGATGGTCGTGTTGTTTACGCTCTTCGCCCGCGTGTCACTCGGACGGCTCCAGGAGGCCGCCCGTGATTGGCGCTACCTGCTAACGGCGGTGGGATTGAACTTTGTGAGCACGCCGCTCATCGCCTTTTGCTTGGGTTGGGTGTTCCTGCGGGATGAGCCGGCGCTCTGGGTGGGACTGGTGCTGGCGCTCATTACTCCCTGCACTGATTGGTACCTGATCTTCACGGACCTGGCTGGGGGCGACGTGCACCGCAATCTGGCGCTGCTGCCCTGGAATCTGGTTCTCCAACTCGTCTTGCTGCCGGTCTACTTGTTGGTCTTCACGCAAACCCTGATGCCGGTGGACCTGAGCACGTTGGCGCGGGCTTTCGCCCTGTATGTGGCGATTCCGCTTGGGGCCGCGCAACTCGTGCGCTGGCATCGCCCGCAGGTGGCCGTGTCCGGGTGGCTGGCCCGGCTCGGTTTTGCGGCGCTGGCGCTGACTGTGATGGCGATGTTTACCGGCCATGGGGAGATCGTGCTGAAGCGCCCGACCCTCTTTCTGAGGATGGGACCACCCATGCTGAGCTTCTATCTGATCTCCTTCTCTTTGTCCTGGCTCGTGTCCCGGTGGCTGCATTATCCACGAGAAAGGTTCATCGCCCTGGCCTGTACGACCACCGCGCGGAACTCGCCGCTGGCGCTGCCGCTGGCGGTCGTCTTGTTTCCCGCGCATCCGGTCGTGGCTCTCAGCCAGTTGATCGAGCCGGTGCTGGAAATTCCGAGTTTGATTGTTTTCTCAGCCGTAGCCAAGCGACGAGTGCAGCCTGTCACTGCGCCAACCGCCGCATGGTTTGCGGATCCGAGAACTTCTGGTGATGATTGTGCAGGCTATGTTTCTGAAGAAAATCAGACCTGAGGAGGTCGGTAAATGAGTGAACGCACACACATCACTTTACGCATTGAAGGGATGACCTGCGATGGCTGCGCCCGGCATGTGACCGAAGCGCTGAAGAACGTCGCGGGGGTTGTGGAAGCTCACGTGCCCGGCTGGCGCTCGGGGCACGCCACGGTCATCGCGGAGCCCGAGGTCACGGATGAAGCGTTGATTCGCGCCGTCAGAGACGCGGGCTATCGCGCGCTGGTGCGCGAACGGCGACCGCTCGAAGGGGAGCGCCGAGCGCCAAAGCCGGAAGGCGGGGATTACGATCTCATGATCATTGGCGGCGGGTCGGCGGCGTTTGCGGCCGCCATCAAAGGCGCCGAGTTGGGCGCGAACGTGGCCATTGTCGAGGGCGGCACCATCGGCGGCACCTGCGTCAACATCGGCTGCGTGCCCTCGAAGACGCTGATCAAAGCGGCGGAACTCTGCTACCGCTCCGCCTATCCTAAATTCGAAGGACTCACCGCCTGCCCGCCGCCCTCGGATTGGCAGCGCGTCATCGAGCAGAAGGATGAGTTGGTGGCAGCGCTACGTCAGGGGAAATACATCAACGTGATGGATGTCTATCCCAACATCACGCTCATTCGCGGTTGGGCCAGGCTCACGGGCCGTCGCCAGGTCTCGGTCAACGGCACGACCTACACGCCGGGGAAGATCATCATTGCTACGGGTTCGCGTCCGTGGGCGCCACCGATTCCGGGATTGGAAGAGGCCGGGTACTTGGACAGCACGGACGCTTTGAGCCTTCCGGCTTTGCCGCAATCGCTGCTGATCATCGGAGCCGGGGCCATTGGGCTTGAGCTGGGGCAGCTCTTTAGTCGCTTCGGGGTGCGGGTGACGATCCTCGAGGCGGGGCCTTATGTCGCGGGGGTGGAAGAGCCCGAGATCGGGGAGGCGCTCACCCGGTATCTGCGGGAGGAGAAGATACGCATCTGCACGGGCGTGAAGATCCATCGGGTCGAGCGGACGGCCGACGAATATCGCGTCGTGGCGACCATAGATGACCGCGAGGAAGTGTGCGCGGCTGAACAATTGTTGATCGCTACGGGGAGGCGTCCGAATACGAGCGATCTGGGGCTGGACGAGGCCGGCGTGCAGATCGGCGCGCGCGGTGAGATCCTGGTCAACGAGCATCTGCAGACGACGAACCCGGACATCTACGCGGCGGGCGATTGCATCGGTGATCCGATGTATGTGTATGTGGCCGCCTACGCCGGTGGAATCGCAGCGGAGAACGCATTGACCGGAGCGGGGCGCATTTACGATCTTTCCGCTCTGCCGCATGTGATCTTCACCGACCCGCAGGTGGCGAGCGTCGGTCTGACGGAGGTGCAGGCGCGGGAGAAAGGATTGAAGGTGAAAACGTCGGTGTTGCATTTGAAAGACGTGCCGCGGGCGCTGGCGGCCCGCGATACGCGGGGGCTCATCAAGCTCGTCGCCGAAGAGGGCACAGGCCGACTCCTTGGGGCTCACATTCTGGCCGATGAAGCGGGCGAGGTGATTCAAGAAGCGACGCTGGCCATTCGCTTTGGATTGACAATCAAAGACCTGGTCGAGACGTTTCATCCCTATCTCACGATGGTGGAAGGGCTGAAATTGGCGGCGTTGACATTCGAGCGGGACGTGGCCAAGCTCTCCTGTTGCGCCACCTGAAGGGCCCCTCCCTCTCCTTGACCGATAGGCAGAGGCGACCCTCATCGAGGAGCGTGTGGATCAATGTCTCTCAGAGGCCACGGGGCTTTCGGTGTGCAACGGTCTCAGGCGGGCATGAGGCCGGGCGCGTCTTTGGTTCGGCTTCTTTCCTGAGTTGGCGGCTCAAGGCAGAGGATGAAGATCGCCACGGCTTCTCATCGCTCGTGAGTGTGATGCCTCTTACAGAGTTCATCGGCGGAATCGGCAATAATGAGGGGTGATATGCAGCAACGGCGAGCCAACACCGGTTGGTCTCGGCCTCCTCGCGAAATCATTGGGGGCGTTGCCGAAGTCCTGGTGTTCGGTGGCTTTTTGTGGGAGATTTATCGGCGTCGTCGGGTCGGCCCGCCGAAGGGCGATGCGGGAGTGATGGTCGCCGACGTCGAGGAAAGTGTGAGGTGAACGATGAGTGATGGGGTGAAGGATGGAAATGCCTTCGGCTCTCCGGGGATCCCGCCCCGATGGACGTCCAGCTCGAAGGAGGGAGTGGGAACGGCCTACAACACCTCCAGCCGCGTGTGGTTCACGATCTCGCACGGCATCCTCAACGAGGTCTATTATCCGAGGATTGACCGTCCGCAAATCCGGGACTTTCAGTTTCTCATCACCGACGGGGAGACCTTCTTTCACGAGGAGAAGCGAGGCCTCATCCATCGGATCGAGTACATCGAGCGCCACACCCTGGGCTATCGGATCGAGAGCGCCGACAAAGAGGGCCGCTATCGAATCGTCAAAGAGGTCATCTCGGATCCTCACGAACCGTGTGTTCTGATCCGCGCTCGCATGGAAGCCAACGGTGACTGGGGGGACCGGCTGCAGGTGTACGCGCTGCTGGCTCCTCATCTGGAGGTCGGCGGTTGGGGCAATTCGGTCCGGAGAGTTCGCGTGGCGGGCCGCGACATTCTCGTGGCCTGGAAGGGGCAAACCTTTCTGGCAATGGGCGCCGACGTCGGGTTCAGCCGGACATCGTGCGGGTACGTCGGAGCGAGCGACGGCTGGCAGGACCTCAAAGAGAACTTTCGCCTGGATTGGGAATTTGACCGCGCGGAGAACGGCAACGTCGCCGCCATCGGGCAGATCGCGCTCTCCGACGGTGGAGAGTTCACCGTGGGATTAGCGTTCGGGGACACGGAGCATGCCGCTGTGACCACCCTCTTTCAGTCGCTGAGCGTGGCTTTTGTTGAACACAGAGAGAGGTACATCGAGCAGTGGCACCGCGTGTGCTGCGAGATTCTCGATCTGGACCGTTACTCGGGCGACGGTGGGCGACTCTACCGCATCAGCCACAGCTTGTTGCTGGCGCACGAGGATAAGACGTTCGCGGGTGCGCTGATCGCCTCGGCGAGCATTCCCTGGGGAGAGGTGAAAGGGGACGAGGATCTCGGCGGCTATCATCTGGTCTGGACGCGCGACATGGTTCAGAGCGCGACCGGGCTTCTGGCCAGCGGCAACACGGTCACGCCGCGTCGGGCGCTCATCTATCTGGCCTGCTCGCAGCGTCCTGACGGGGGCTTTCCGCAAAACTTCTGGCTCGATGGGAGACCGTACTGGAGCGGCATTCAGCTTGACGAGGTGGCATTCCCCGTGATGCTCGCCTGGCGACTGTGGAAGGCCGATGCGCTGGGCGATTTCGACCCGTATCCGATGGTCAGGGCGGCGGCCGCGTACTTGATCCGACAGGGCCCGGCGACGCAGCAGGAACGGTGGGAGGAGAACAGCGGCTATTCGCCTTCGACGTTGGCCGCGACGATTGCCGCGCTGATTTGCGCTGCCGACTTCGCCCGGTCTCGTGGTCAGGAAAGTGCTGCTGTTTTTCTCGAAGAATATGCTGACTTCCTGGAGTCGCACATCGAGCGTTGGACCGTGACGACACAAGGCAGTTTGGTTCCGGGAATCTCAAGGCATTACATCCGCATTCTTCCCACCGACATCAACGACCCTGCCCCGGAGGAAGACCCGAATCGCGGTGTGCTTCAGATTCGCAATCGGCCTCCGGGAGAGCCGTGGGAGTTTCCGGCCAAGGACATCGTGGATGCGGGTTTTCTGGAGCTGGTGCGATACGGCATCCGCAAGCCGGGAGATCCGCTCATCGAGGATTCGCTGCAGGTTGTAGATGCTGTGCTCAAGGTGGAGACGCCTTTTGGTCCCTGCTGGCGGCGCTACAACCACGATGGATACGGGACGCGTTCGGACGGCGGCCCGTTTGAAGGATGGGGGAAGGGACGGGCGTGGCCGCTTCTCACGGGCGAGCGCGGTCACTACGAGCTGGCGGCGGGCCGCGATGTACGGCGATACATCCGCGCGATGGAGGGCTTCGCTTCTCGTGGAGGCATGCTTCCTGAGCAGGTGTGGGATGAACCGGACAGGCCTGAGTTAGGCCTTTTTCTGGGTCGCCCGGCGGGGTCGGCGATGCCCCTGATGTGGGCGCACGCCGAATACATCAAGCTGCTCAGATCTACTGCCGACGGTCAGGTGTTCGATCTGATCGCGGTTGTGGCCGACCGCTATCTCACAGGGCGGGCCCGAAAGGACCTTGAGGTCTGGAAGCCGAATCGCCAGGTGCGGTGGGTGTCGCCCGGACAGGTGCTGCGCATTCAAGCGCCGTCGCCGTTCCGCCTGCGATGGACGGTGGACGAATGGCGAACTGTCCAGGACACAGATTCTCGCCCGAGCGGTCTCGGGATCTACTTTGTAGACATCCCGGTGGCCGAGGGGCAGAGTGCGCCCGTTCGCTTCACATTTTTTTGGACCGACGGCCAACGATGGGAAGGCCGAGATTACGAGGTGAACGTTCGATGACCATGAGCATCCTTATTAGCACACATAACAGTGTCCTGTGACATGAGGCGAAGAGATGAGCGAACAGGTCACCGAACGCCGAATTGTGCTTGCGCTCATCGCCCACGACGGCAAGAAAGCCGAGATGATCGCATTTGTGCGGAGCCACAAGAGTCAGTTGCAGCGGATGATCCTGGTGGCTACAGGCACTACCGGACGTCGAATTCAGGAGGAAGCGAGTTTGGATGTGGAGCGGGTGTTATCGGGCCCGCAGGGTGGCGACGCTATGATCGCAGCGAGAGTGGCTCAAGGTGAAATCACCGCCGTGATCTTTCTGGTCGACCCGCTCAATCCGCATCCCCACGAGCCTGATATCCAGGGCTTACTGCGAGTGTGCAATGTCCACAACGTGCCATTGGCGACGAACCTGGCTACGGCGGAGATTTTGATCGAAGGATTAGCCGGGAAAGGTTTGAGAGAGCAGTCATGATGAGAGGACCGGAAAGGGTTGAGAAGGTCCGAAGGCGGGCTCTGTCGGCTGACATAGCAGGAAACAAAGTGAGGGAGGGGTCTCCATGAACAACCTAGATCACCTTTGTGTGAACACCTTGCGTTTCCTGGCGGTGGATGCGGTGGAGCAAGCTCACTCCGGGCATCCGGGCCTGCCGCTGGGGGCCGCGCCGATGGCTTATGTTTTATGGGATCGCTTCCTGCGGCACAATCCGCGAAATCCGGGATGGTTCAACCGCGACCGCTTCATTCTGTCGGCCGGACATGGCTCGGCGTTGCTCTATGCCCTGCTGCACGTTTATGGTTATGATTTGCCTCTTGAAGAGCTGAAGCGTTTCCGCCAATGGGGGAGCAAGACGCCCGGCCATCCCGAATACGGACACACGCCGGGAGTGGAGGCGACCACCGGCCCTTTGGGCCAGGGCTTTGCGATGGGTGTCGGTATGGCCATGGCCGAGTGCGCTCTGGCGTGTGAGTTCAACCAACCGGGATTCCCTGTGGTTGACCATTACACCTACGGGATCGTGTCAGACGGCGATCTCATGGAAGGCATCGCATCAGAAGCCGCCTCCTTGGCGGGTACATGGCGCTTGGGCAAACTGATCTATCTTTACGATGACAACCACATCACGATTGAAGGGGAGACGGACCTGGCGTTCACCGAGGACGTGCGCTGCCGCTTTGAGGCCTATGGCTGGCAGGTCCTTATTGTTCCTGACGGCAATGATCTGGCAGCGATTGAGGTGGCTATCCAAAAAGCACGTGGTGAAACTGAGCGACCTTCCCTGGTCATCGTCCGCACTCACATCGGCTACGGCAGCCCCAAACAGGATACGGCGGCCGTCCACGGGGAGCCGCTGGGCCCGGAGGCTCTGCGGGCCACCAAAGAGGCCCTGGGCTGGCCGCTGGAGTCTCCCTTTTATATTCCCGATGAGGCGCTGGCTCATTTCCGCCGGGCCGTCGAACGCGGTGCTCGACTGGAACGTGAATGGCAAGCGCTCTTGGATGCATACAGAAAGGAGCATCCCGATCGAGCGGCCCGGTTTGAGCAGCTCATGTGCGGCGACCTTCCCGCCGACTGGGATGCAGACCTGCCTGTTTTCCGGCCGGAACAGGGGCCCATGGCGACTCGCACGGCGTCAGGCAAAGCGATGAACGCTCTGGCTCGGCGGGTACCCACTTTTATGGGCGGTTCGGCTGATCTGGCCCCTTCGACCAGGACCGTTTTAATCGGCTACGGCGACTTTGGTCTTGACGAAGCCTGCGGTCGCAACGTGCACTTTGGCGTTCGGGAACATGCCATGGGGGCCATTGTGAACGGCATGGCTCTCCACGGTGGTCGCATTCCCTATGCGGCGACCTTTCTCGTCTTCTCCGACTACATGCGCGCGGCCATTCGTCTTGCGGCCCTGATGCAGACCCACGTGATTTTCATCTTCACTCACGACAGCATCGCTCTGGGCGAGGATGGCCCGACGCATCAGCCGGTAGAGCATCTGATGAGCCTCAGGGCCATTCCGGGGCTCACGGTGCTTCGCCCGGCTGACGCTAACGAAACGGTCGCTGCTTGGAGGATCGCTATTGAGCGCCGTGGTCCGATGGCTCTGGCTCTGACCCGACAAAACGTCCCGGTACTCGATCCTCATCGCTATCCCATCGCTGAGGGCGTGCCCCGAGGGGCTTACGTTTTAGTTGAGGCTGAGAATGGTCACCCGGACATTATCCTCATCGCCACCGGCTCTGAGGTGCACCTTGCCCTGGCTGCACGGGAACAACTGGCGCTCCGGGGTGTACACGCGCACGTGGTCTCAATGCCATCATGGGAACTGTTTGACGAGCAACCGGCCGAATATCGGGAACGAGTGCTGCGGCATGACGCGCCCAAACTGGCGGTGGAAGCGGGAATCACCCGGGGCTGGCGCGATTATGTGGGCGATACGGGCGATGTGATCGGGTTGGACCGCTTTGGTGCTTCAGCGCCTGGAGATGTAGTGCTGGATAAGTTGGGTTTCAACGTAGAGCATATCGTCCACCGGGCCCTGGCCTTGTTGGGGAGGTAAATCATGCGTGTGGCGATGGCGGCTGATCATGCCGGATTCCTGTTGGAGCGAGATCCGGTGGCCTTTCTGAAAAAGCGGAGTCACAGGGAGTGACCATCCACGGCTTTCGGAGGTGAGCATGAGCCGACTTGTCGAGCTACAAAAATACGGCCAGAGCGTCTGGCTGGACAATATCCGGAGAGGCTTAATCGCCTCAGGGGAGCTCAAGCGATTGATCGAGGAAGACGGTCTTCGCGGCGTCACTTCGAACCCGACGATCTTCGAAAAGGCCATCGCAGGGAGCACAGATTATGACGAGGCGATGCGAAAGCTCGTTGACGAGGGGAAAAGCGTGAACGAGATTTACGAAGCCCTCGTCCTTGAGGACATTCGAATGGCCGCAGATCTCTTCCTGCCCGTGTTCGAGGCAACCGATGGTCAGGATGGATTTGTCAGCCTGGAAGTTTCCCCCAAGCTGGCGTATGACACCGAAGGAACGATCGCTGAGGCGAGGCGCCTCTGGAGACTTTTGGAACGCCAGAACGTGATGATCAAAGTCCCTGCCACGCCTGAAGGCCTACCGGCCATAGAGCAGTTGATCGGCGAGGGGATCAATATCAATGTCACGTTGCTTTTCTCCATAGAGCGCTACGAGCAGGTTGCTCAGGCCTACATCGCCGGCCTGGAGAAGCGGGCCGACAGAGGCGACTCTCTCGATCGCGTGGCCTCCGTGGCGAGCTTCTTTCTGAGCCGCATAGATACAGTGGTGGATCGTATTCTGGAAGCCCGTCTCCGCGACTCGAAAGATGCTGAGCAGAGGGCGAGACTCGAGGCGCTGCTGGGGAAAGCCGCCATCGCCAGTGCCAAACTGGCTTATCAGAGATTTAAGGAGATCTTCAGCAGCCCGCGATTCTTGAAATTAAAGCGAAAGGGCGCGCGCGTTCAACGAATCCTCTGGGCGAGCACGAGCACCAAGAATCCGCACCACCGTGACGTCCGCTATGTCGAAGAACTCATCGGGCCCGACACGGTTAACACCATGCCGCCGACGACGCTTGATGCTTTCCGCGATCACGGCAGGCCCCGCGCGAGTTTGGAAGAGAACGTGGAAGAAGCACGGAAGGCGCTCGAAGCGCTTGCCGAGGTCGGCATCGTCCTCGATCAGACGGCCCGGCAATTACAGGATGAAGGCGTGAAGGCTTTTTCAGACTCCTTCGACCAGTTGATGAGGTGTATCGCATCGAAAAGGGAAATGATCCGGGGAGGTCTCCCGGAGCGTCAGATTTTGGCGCTCGGTCATTACCGAAGTCGTGTGGAGGCAACACTGGACTCTTTGAGCCAGCAGCAGTTCATCCGTCGTCTCTGGTCGAAAGACGCCAGCCTCTGGAAGCAGGAACCCGAACATCAAAAGATCATTCAGAATCGGCTGGGTTGGCTTACCCTCCCGGAGTGGATGGTCGAACATTGCGAGCACATCACCGATTTCGCCGATGAGGTTCGAAATGCGGGCTTCAAATATGCGCTCCTTTTAGGGATGGGAGGAAGCAGTCTTGCGCCGGAGGTCTTGCGACAGACGTTCGGCACGAGGCCGGGGTATCTCGATCTGGCGGTGCTCGATAGCACCGATCCGGCAACGATCCTGAGCCTGGAGCGATCCGTGGACCTGGCGAAGACGCTCTTCATCATCTCAACGAAATCCGGCACGACCGTCGAGACGCTATCCCTTTACGAGTATTTCTACGAGAAGGTCCGAGGCGTGAAAGGCGATCGGGCCGCCGAAAACTTCATAGCGATCACCGACGCGGAAACTCCGCTGGCGCGACATGCGCGCGACCGTGGTTTCCTCAGGGTATTCCTCAATCCTCCGGACATCGGCGGGCGCTACTCGGCGCTCTCTTACTTCGGGCTTGTGCCGGCCGCGTTGATGGGCATTGATATCGAGACCCTGCTTGACCGAGCTGAGCGCTTGATTCACGCGTGCGTCTCATGCGTCCCGGTTAAGGACAATCCTTGCCTTGTGCTTGGCAGCGTACTGGGAGAGCTGGGGAAAGAAGGACGTGATAAAATCACCCTCATCCTCTCTCCACCCATTGAAACGTTCGGCTATTGGGTGGAACAACTCATTGCCGAGAGCACCGGGAAAGAGGGCAAAGGGCTGGTGCCCGTTGAGGGCGAGCCGCTCGGCGCACCCTCTGTATATGGAGATGACAGGCTCTTCGTTTACATTCGGCTGGATGACGCGGAAAACGCTGATCGGGACGCGACCGTTCAGATGCTTGAAAAGGCCGGCCACCCCATTGTGAGAATATTGCTGAGGGAGCCCATGGACCTGGGGCAAGAGTTCTTCCGATGGGAGATGGCCACGGCCATTGCGAGCGCGCGGCTCGGCGTTAATGCTTTCGATGAGCCAAACGTGCAGGAGAGCAAGGACAATACGAAACGGCTGCTCGAAGAGTATCGGACAAAAGGAGAGCTTCCATCGTATCCTCTCCTCGTCCGTGAAGGGAACATCGGCCTCTATGGCGATCAGGATATGCGCGTGAAGTTGAGCGAGCTCGGCGCGCCTGTCGCGGCGGATAAAGGATCGCTCGCCGCTCTCTTGGCCGGTTTCCTTAAACAAGCTCGGCCGGGCGATTATCTGGCTGTGATGGCCTATCTTCAGCGCTCAACCGGTCATCACGGGCTTCTTCAATCGCTACGAACTCGGCTGCGCGATGGGCTGCGGGTCGCCACGACCTTAGGCTACGGGCCTCGGTTCCTCCACTCAACGGGTCAATTGCATAAGGGTGGAGCCAATAACGGTCTTTTCATTCAGATCACCGCTGATGACAGCGTTGATCTTCCTATCCCAGGACAGCCCTACACGTTCAGCGTTCTCAAACAGGCGCAGGCGCTTGGGGACTTCCTCTCGCTCAGCAAGAAAGGTCGGCGTGTGATTCGCTTTCATCTTGGGCATGAGGTGGAGGCCGGTCTGAGGACTTTGCTTGCGGCTGTTGAGGAGGCTCTGGGGCGCCTGGGGAAATAAAAATTAAGGAGGAGCGAGGATGCAAGTCGGCATGATCGGTTTAGGAAGGATGGGGGCGAACATGGTGCGGCGGCTGATGCGTGCCGGCCATGAGTGCGTCGTTTTCGACCGGGATCCGGATCGGGTGGCGTCACTGGTGGCCGAGGGGGCGACGGGGGCGGCTTCGCTGGAGGACTTCGTGCAGCGCCTGCGCCCGCCCCGCGTGGCGTGGCTCATGGTTCCCGCCGGGAATCCCACCGAGCAGACGATCGCCGCGCTGGCCGATCGGTTGGAGCCCGGCGACATCATCGTTGATGGTGGCAACTCCTACTTCAAAGATGATGTGCGGCGGGCGAAGGTCCTCAAGCGCAAGGGCCTTCACTATCTCGATGTGGGTACAAGCGGAGGCCTCTGGGGATTGGAGCAGGGATACTGCCTGATGGTCGGCGGTGAGAGGGAGATCTTCGACTTCCTGGAGCCGATCTTTCGCGCTCTGGCGCCGGGTCGCGGCACGATCCCGCGCACGCCCGGACGCGACGCCCGCCCGAGCACGGCGGAGGAGGGATACCTCTATTGCGGTCCGTCGGGAGCCGGGCATTTCGTCAAGATGATTCATAATGGCATCGAATACGGGATGATGCAGGCGTATGCTGAAGGCTTCGATATTTTGCATGCGGCGCGGTCGCGCGATCTGCCGGAGGAGCTCCGCTACGAGTTCGATCTCGCGGACGTCGCCGAGCTGTGGCGGCGGGGCAGTGTCATTCGCTCCTGGCTGTTGGACCTGATCGCGCGGGGCCTGGTGGAAGACCCGGAGCTGTCGCGCTACACGGGCATCGTTCAGGATTCGGGAGAAGGGCGCTGGACGATCATGACGGCGATTGAGCAGGCCGTGCCGGCGGAGGTCCTCTCGGCTGCGCTCTATGCGCGATTCCGGTCTCGGCAGGAGCATACCTTCGCCGAGAAGCTGCTGTCGGCCATGCGGTATCTCTTCGGGGGCCACGTCGAGCGGCCCACGGGGGAATGAGGCGATGAACGAGTCACCGCTTGTCAATCCTTTGCGCGAGGGATTGTCCCTGGATCGTGCTCCTGACCCGTGCATCCTGGTCATCTTCGGAGCATCGGGGGATTTGACCCGGCGCAAGCTCATGCCGGCCCTTTACACGCTGGCCCGCCGACGCCTGCTGCCGATGGGATTCGCCGTCCTCGGTCTGGCCCGGAGCCCGATGAGTGACGACGAGTTTCGCGCCCGCATGCGAGAGAGTGTGGAGGCCTTCTCCGGCGAGGGATCGCCGGAGGCGGCGATCTGGGAAGAGTTCGCTCGAAGCCTTTTTTATGTATCGGCGGACTTTCGCGGTCCCGAAGGTTATCGGCAATTGGGGGCCATGCTCTCCCGACTGGATCACGAGCGGGCCACCGCCGGCAACCGGATTTTCTATCTCGCCTTGCCGCCCAGCCTCTACGATGACGTCATCCGGGGCCTCGATGCGGCGGGGCTGGCGCGACCTTCCACCCCGGCGAACTGGACGCGAATCGTCATTGAAAAGCCCTTTGGCCGAGACCTCGATTCCGCGCGCGCCTTGAACCAGACTGTCAGCCGTGTCTTCCGCGAGGATCAGATCTACCGTATAGACCACTACCTGGGGAAGGAGACGGTTCAGAACATCCTCGTCTTTCGGTTCGCCAACAGCATCTTTGAACCGGTGTGGAATCGGCGCTACGTTGATCACGTCCAGATCACGATGGCGGAAACCGTCGGCGTCGAGGAGCGGGCGGCATATTACGAAGAAGCCGGAGCGGTGCGCGATATGGTTCAGAACCACATGCTCCAGCTTTTGGCCTTGACGGCCATGGAACCGCCTGTCGCGTTCGAAGCCGACGCTGTGCGAGATGAGAAGGTGAAGGTCCTGCGGGCCGTTGGCCCGATCCGTCCTGAGGACGCGGTTCGAGGACAGTACGGCGAAGGATGGGTGGCCGGCGAGAAAGTCCGCGCTTATCGCTCCGAGCCCGGCGTGAAACCGGATTCCCCCCGAGAGACGTATGCTGCGCTGAGACTCTCGATCGAGAACTGGCGCTGGGCGGGCGTCCCTTTTTATCTCCGGACGGGCAAGCGTCTGCCCAAGCGCATCACCGAGATCGCCATTCAGTTCAAGGAGCCGCCGCTTCTTCTCTTCGGTCGGAATCCGGCCGACCGGGTGGAGCCGAACGTCCTCGTTTTACGCATCCAGCCGGATGAAGGGATTTCGTTGAAGGTCGAGGCGAAGCTCCCCGGTCATGCGATTCGCATCCGGTCGGTCCTGATGGATTTTCGCTACGCGACCTCATTCGGGGCGGACCCGATGAACGCCTATGAGCGCCTTCTGCTCGATTGTCTGCTCGGAGATGCGACACTTTTTGCGCGGCGCGATGGCGTGGAGGCGGCCTGGACAATTGTGACGCCCTTGCTCCAGATATGGGAAGCGACGCCGCCCGAGGGATTCCCGAACTACGCGGCCGGGAGCTGGGGACCGAAAGAAGCGGACGCCTTGATCGAAAGCGACGGTCGTCGGTGGAGGCGGCTTTAGTCTCGGGCCGGGCCGATGACCACGCCGGAGCGCCCCATTCGGGCACCCCATGGGGTGCCCGTCGGAGGGGCATCGTGAAAGGGAAGAGCGATATTGAGAACATCCTCAGGGGAATACCGAAGATCGTCCGGGTGCATGCTATCGAGCAGGAACTCCAGCGATTGTGGAGAACGGCGGCGGAGCCCGTCGAAGGCGAGTCCCAGCTTCCCGTCCTGAGAGCCTGCGCGTTGAACCTGGTCGTCTATTCGGCTGATCCGGGTCGGATCTCGGAGATCGAGGCCGTGATCCCTCAGCTCATCCCGGAGCATCCGCTGCGGGCCATCGTCATGTCGGTGGACGAAAGCGGTGGGGAATCTCGTGTGGACGCCTGGATCTCTGCGCATTGCGTGCAGCCGGTGCCGGAGGGGAAGCAGATTTGCTGCGAGCAGATTCGCCTGGATGTCCGGGGCGAACCGATCAGCGGGCTGTCCCGTCTCGTTGTGCCGATTCTTGTTCCAGATGTGCCGGTTTTTCTCTGGTGGTGCGGCGCTCCGCCGTTGGGGAGCGAACGGCTGGAGGATTTTCTCGGCATCGCCGACCGCGTCATCTTTGACTCGACGGAACTGGAGAATCCTTCGGTGGATTTTCCCAGGCTCGCCCGCTTGATCGTGAGTCGTGAGGCGAACAGCGCTTTCAGCGATGTCGTCTGGATCCGCCTGACGTTCTGGCGTCACGTGGTGGCTCGGCTCTTTGACAGCCCGTTGACCCGACCTTCTCTTTCTCGCCTCAAGCGTGTCGTCATCGGATATGCGGAAGAGCGCGATGCTTATGCGCCCTCATCCCAGGCACTGTTGATGGCCGGTTGGCTGGCGAGTCGCCTGATGTGGCAGCCGCTCAAGAAGTTGACGTTCTCGCCGATGCAGCCGGAGGAAGCCCGGTCTGAACTCCACTTGCGGTCTCCGGGCGAGCACCCCACGGGTGCCCGCACGGTCACGATCGAATTTCGGGCCCTCAGGTTCCCATCTGTTCCGAGAGGGGAACTGGTCTCCCTGGAGCTGGACGCCGAAGGAACGCCGGCCACGCGATTCATCGTGGCGCAAACGGGAGAACCGAGTTGGGTCGAGAGCCGGGTCGAGTGGGCCGGGATGAATCCGATCGTCCAGAGGATCGGCCGTCCGGAGACGAGCTTGGCTCAGGACGTCGGCAGCGCGCTCGAGCTCTTCGGCCATGATCGCGTGTACGAACAGGCTGTGAAAATGGCGGCCGCGTTTCTCGATGAGGGGTGAGATCATGGAGAGAGAGCTTCGGCGCGGAGAGCTGCTCATTTGTCGGGATGCCGAAGAGCTCGCCCTTCGGGCGGCGATGTGTTTCGTCGAGTTGGCCGAAGAGTTCATCGCCCGGAATGGGCGCTTTTGCGTCGCTCTCTCCGGAGGCTCAACCCCGCGGGGACTGTATGCTCGCTTGGCGAGTCCTCCTTTCCGGGAGCGGGTGATCTGGTCGAAGGTCCACCTCTTCTGGGGGGATGAGCGGTGCGTGCCGCCGGATCACCCCGAGAGCAACTACGGTATGGTCGAACGAGAATTGTTGACGAAGGTGCCCATCCCCCCGGCCAATGTTCACCGCATGCCGGGGGAAAAAGATCCCGAAGAAGCCGCCGTCGAATATGCTCATACCCTCAGAACGTTCTTCGGGCTTGCCGCCTGTGAGCTGCCCGCGTTCGATCTCGTTCTGCTCGGGCTGGGAGAAGACGGGCACACGGCCTCTCTTTTCCCGGGGACAGATGTGCTTCATGAGCGGACGGAGATGGTTCGGGCCGTCTCTGTGGAAAAGCTCGGTGTGTCACGCCTGACGCTCACCGCAGCCGTTTTCAATCACGCGGCCAACGTGATCTTCCTGGTCTCCGGAGAGAGGAAAGCCGCCGTCCTGAGGGAAGTTCTCCTGGGCGAAGAGCAGCCCGACAGGCTCCCGGCGCAGTTGATCGCGCCGACACGGGGCCAGCTCCTCTGGATCGTGGATCGTGACGCCGCGCGCGAGATCGTCCGGTAGATTTCAGGTCTCGCGCAAGACCCACCGCAGAGATGGCCGGGAACCCGGTCGTCATTTTATCCCCCCTGCTGCTTGCTCATTCTGCAATAGGGCCGAAGATTTTTCGGACGCCGAGCGAAGACTTGAGCGTCTGCGAGGTTCGCCTTCATCGTCGGACAATAGGGACCGGCTGCCAGGGCCCCCCACGTGATCTATAGATCGCGTGGCGGCTTGGATGCGGGCGAGGGGTATGGATCGCGCGTCATTCCCCTGTGATCTATGGAACGCAAGGGGGGACTTCGTTCGGTTCGAGGTGGCCGGCTCGGCGCCGCCGCTCCGTCGAGCGGGGGAATGTAAAGTCTTTTACAGATTTCGCCTCCAAGGGGGAGTCATAATGTCGTCGAACATGAAGCTGAGGGAATCACAGCGGGTCGTTCTCGTGCTCTGTGGCGGGGGGAGCAAGGGCGCGGTGGAAGTGGGGTGCTACCGCGCCCTGCTCGAACTTGGGGTGTCCGTTGAGGCCATCATCGGGACGTCGATCGGGGCCGTCAACGGCGCGTTCATCGCCGCGGGGATACCGGTCGGCGAGATCATCGCGCTGTGGCAGCGGGTGAAGTTCTCGGATTTGTTCGCCTTCAACTGGGGCGTTCTGTGGAATCCGCGAAAGGCCGCGAGCCTGTACGATAACGGCAAGCTGCGGCGATTCTTAGAACGGCACCTCCCGGCTCGCTTTGAAGACTTGGTCCTGCCGCTGACGATCATCGGCACGGACCTGAGAACCGGGGAGATGGTCCTGATGGAGAGCGGGGATCTCATTCAGGCGGTTTTGGCCAGCACGGCCGTTCCGGGGATATTACCGCCGGTGATCGTCCAGGGGCGTGAGATCGTGGATGGGGGCCTGGCGAACAATCTGCCGCTGGATGTGGCGGCGCAAAAGGGCGCTCGGGTAGCTCTGGCCATGCGCTGCGGCTGTCGCCGGCCGCTCGCGCAGACGCCTCGCGGTATCCTGGGCATTCTCTCGCGTTCGTTCGACATCAGCCTCAACAGCCGGCGGATGTGCGAGATCGAACCCTATCGGGATCGAACGCGCTTCATCGTGCTCGAGCCGTGCCTGGACGAAAACATCGGTCTGCTCGATTTCAGCCACAGCGCCGAGCTGATCGAGATCGGGTACCGGTTCGCGCTCAGCGAGCTGCGCGCGCGAGCTTCTGAATGGTTCGACACCATCCCGATGGAGGCACGCTGAGAGCATGGGAGGGCGAGGAGGCAGATTGTCATGGCAGGGAGGCATAAGGTGAAGGAGACCGTGATGATTCGCTGCCGGCTGGATTTCGCGCGCCGGTTGGTCGTGTGGCTTCGGTCTCTGCTTCGATATGGGGCGCAGGCTGGAGCCATGGGGGTGCTCTTGTCTGTGTTGTTCGCCCGGGCTCTGGGTGGGCAAACGGGCAGTGTCCGAGGCGTCGTCACGAGCCTCGGGCCGGATGGTCAGCCGGTCTATCTGGCCGGTGCCAAGGTGACCGTTCGACCGGAGTCGGCCGATAACTGGTCGCTGGCGACGTTCACCAATGATCACGGCGAGTTCTCATTCCTTGATCTCAAAGAGGGCACCTACGCCGTGACGGTGGAGTTGAGCGGGTTTAAACCCGTCACCCAGTCAGTCAGTGTGAAAGCGGGTTCGCTGGCTGAAATCCGAATTGAGTTGGAGCTGGCGCCTGTCACCGGCGAAGTGACGGTTACACCGGAAGCGGAGACGATTGAGCGGACGGAGTCATCGGCCACCGGCACCGTGCGAGAGCGAACGCTCGAGAACGCGCCGCTCGTGAGCGAGCGGTTTCAGGATGCGTTGCCGCTTCTGCCCGGCGTCGTGCGCGGCCCCGATGGGTTGATCAATCCCAAGGGCGCGCGCGTGAGTCAGAGCGGCTATCTCGTCAACAGCGCCAATGTGACCGATCCGGTGACCGGCCAGTTCGCCATCAATCTTCCCCTTGATGCGATCGAGGAGGTGCAGGTGCTGTCGAGCCCGTACGCGGCGGAATACGGCCGGTTCACCGGTGCGGTCACTACCGTCACCACGCGCCCGAGCGGCGATAAATGGGCCTTCACGATTCAAAACATCATGCCGCGCTTTCGTCGGCGAGGGGGCAAGACCGTCGGTATCGAAGCGGTGACGCCGCGCCTTCACTTCAGCGGGCCGCTCATCAAGAACCGGCTCACGCTGGCGCAGAGCCTCGAGTATCGCTTCGTCCGAACGAAAGTCGAGAGCCTGCCGCCCTTGCAGAACGATACCGTCCTGGAGAGCTTCGATTCCTTCAGCCACTTTAATCTCCAACTCACGCCAACCCACACCCTGACGGTGACCTTCTCGCTCTATCCGCAGAAGAACCGGTTCGTGAATCTGAACACCTTCAATCCCGAGCCCGTCACGCCGAATTTCAAGCAGCGCGGGTTCAATCTGGCGTTTCTGGATCGAGCGGTGTTCTCGAATGGATCGCTCTTGGAGTCCATGTTCAGCGTCAAGCAATACGATGCCGATGTGTTTCCCAACGTCGTCGAGCCGATGACGCTCTTTCCGGAGCAGAACTTTGGCGGATTTTTCAATCGGCAGAATCGGGAGAGCTTTCGCTATCAGTGGGTGGAGCAGTATCACTTCCCGGTGAAGCAATGGCACGGACAACATAATGTCAAGATCGGCGTGGACATCGGCTACAGCACGTACACGGGCCGGATCGCGAGTAACACCGTGCGCGTGCTCCGGGAAGATCGGACGCTGGCCGAGCGGGTTGATTTCCTCGGCAACACGCGGGTTGAGCGGAACAATGCCGAGTATAGCGCCTTCGTTCAAGACAAGTGGCTCGCGACGCCGAAACTCACGTTCGATCTCGGTCTGCGCTATGAGCGCGACGGCGTAGCCGAAGACAACCTGCTGGCGCCGCGCGTGGGCTTCGTCGTCGTGCCCTGGCGGGCGGGCCATACGGCCATTCGCGGGGGATTTGGCGTCTTCTTCGACAAGATTCCGCTCAATGTCGCCACGTTCGATCAACTGCAAAACCGCGTGGTGACGCGATTCGCGCGGGACGGCGTGACCGTTTTGGATGGCCCGCGATTTTACCTCAACCTCGTGGATCGAGCCGAGATCAAGAATCCCTACAGTCTGGCCTGGAGCTTGGAAGTGGATCGGGAGGTCACACGGAAGCTGCTGTTCCGCTTTGGCTATCAGCAGCGGGAAGGCAGGCGCGAACATCTGGTCGAGCCGCTGGCTGGCCCCGGCTCTTCGGGGGCGCTGTTGCTTTTGAGCGGCGGGCGGTCGCGCTATCGCGAGTTTCAATTCACCGCCCGCTACAAGCTCGGCGAGCGAAGCGATCTCGTCGCCTCCTATGTGCGCTCGCGGGCGACGGGCGATCTGAACACCTTCGATGTGTATTTCGGCAACTTCCCGAATCCGATCATTCGGCCCAACGAGCGGTCGCGGTTGCCCTTCGATGCGCCGAATCGGTTCCTGTTCTGGGGCGATATTCAACTGCCTGCGGATGTCGTCGCGTCGCCGGTGCTGGAGGTGAGAAACGGCTTCCCCTTCTCGATTGTGGATGAGGAGTTGAACTTCATCGGTCGGCGGAATCGGGGCGGGCGATTTCCGACATTCGCCTCGCTCGATCTGCAAGTGACCAAGGGGTTGAAGATTCCCTTCAGAGGCAAGACATACAGGTTTCGGGCCGGCCTCAAGGTGTTCAACATCCTCAATCACTTCAACCCGCGAGATGTCCAGAACAACATCGGGAGTCCGCACTTTGGCGGCTTCTTCAACGGCGTCAGCCGGACGTTTCGCGGCAAGTTCGTCTTCGAATTTTGAGGAGGGGTGTCGCGATCGCACGAATCCGGAAAGCGTTGGGACCTCAGTCCCACGACGACGCCGATTCTCGTGGCCGAAAAAGGGGGGCACGTGTGTGAAATCTCCGTCTCTTTTTCGGAGATGGTCGGAAGAAGCTCAACGGAAGGGGGAGTGGTGAGGGCGGAGGAGGAACGAACGCGGAGGTGCAAGGGACCGATGAGAATCCTTCACGTGGGCCGCGCGCGATGGTCTTTTGTTGGCCTGTCACTGGTGATGCTCGGGCTTATGCTTCCTTTCCGGGCATCATTCGGGCAAGATGCCATCCCGGCGGGATTGGCCTCGTCTCGGCATCCCCCGGTGGACGGGCTCACGGGCGACATCATTTTCGCTCGACTGTTGGAGCGCAATCGCCAAAGAGAGTCCCACCTGAAGGGGTATACGGTTGTGCGCACGTATCAGGTCAGGAAGGAGAACGGCAGAGTTCGCGCCGAGGCGCAGGTGGTGATGCGCTATCGAGCGCCCGACGTGAAAGAATACACCATTATCTTTGAACGGGGCTCGGGGTTCGTTCGCCGTCGCGTCTTCAGGCGATTGCTCGAGAGCGAAGTGGAGACGGCCGCCGGGCGGAATCTCCACGATAGTTCGATCACTCCGGCCAACTATCGCTTTGAGCTTCTCGGAGAGGAGGACGTGGACGGGTTTCATTGCTTCGTCGTCCGCGCCCTTCCCACGCGCAAGGACAAGTATTTGTTCGACGGGAGAATCTGGATTGAGGCGAATGACTTTGCGATCCTCAAGATCGAGGGGCAACCGGCCAAAAATCCCTCGTTCTGGATCAAGCGGGTCGAATTCGTGCGTCGGTACCGGAAGATCGGAGAGTTCTGGCTGCCGCTCAAAGATGAATCGGTCACGCAGGTGCGGATCGTCGGAACGAACGTTTTAACCATTGACTACACGAATTACGAGATCGTTCGGGGAGGCGCACCGAACGAAGACCGAATCACCACCTCCGGACGTCCGTAAAAGGAGCGAGCTATGCGCGGAACGAGCCAGTTTCGCCTTCTGTTGAGACGGCCCGGTCCGGTCGTGCTTGCTGGCGCCCATCATGGGCTGAGCGCTCGGCTGGTCGAAGAAGCGCAGTTCGATGCTGTCTGGGCGAGCGGCTTTGAGATCTCGGCCGCTCACGCCGTGCCGGATGCGAACATCCTGACGATGGCGGAAAATCTCGCCGTCGTTAAAAACATCACCGAGGCTGTGACGATTCCCGTCATCGCCGATGGGGACAACGGCTACGGAAATGCTGTGAATGTGATGCGGATGGTCCAGGAGTATGAGAAAGCGGGCGTCGCCGGCATCTCGATCGAGGATCAGGTCTTCCCGAAACGGTGCAGCTTCTACGCCGGCGTGAAGAGGGAGCTGGAGCGCATCGAAGAATTCTGCGGCAAGATTCGCGCGGCCAAGCGGGCGCAAACAGATCCGGATTTCGTCATCATTGCGCGCACGGAAGCGCTCATCGCCGGATGGGGGCTTGACGAAGCGTTGCGCCGAGCGCGTGCCTATGCGCAGGCGGGGGCGGATTTGATCCTCGTTCATTCGAAGTCCTCAAGACCTGACGAGGTCATGGCCTTCGCTAGAGCCTGGGACGGAGATCGCCCGCTTGTAGCCGTCCCGACGACCTATCACACGGCCAGTGTCGAAGAGCTTTATGCCGCCGGGTTCGAGGTCGTCATCTTCGCCAATCAGGGCATCCGCGCCGCCATCAAGAGCATGCGCGAGGTCTTTGGCCGATTGCGGAGCGAGCACCGCGGATCGGCCGTCGAAGACAGAATCGCGCCTCTCGGAGAGGTCTATCGCTTGATCGGCGTCGAGCAATTGCGGGCGAGCGAGGCGGAATATTTGCCCGCTGAGGACCGTCCGGTCACCGCCGTGATCGTGGCCGCGGGCAAGGGATTCGAGCAGGAGCTGATGCCGCTGATCGCCGACCGACCGAAGGCGATGCTGGACGTCAGGGGCAAGACGATTTTGGAACGGCAGATCGAGGCGCTCGGCGCCTGCGGCATCCGCCGCATCGTCATCGTCCGCGGCTATCGGAAGGAGAAGATCACTCTGCCGGGCATCCGCTACTATGACAACGATCGCTATGAAGAGACGAACGTACTGACCTCGTTCTTTTGCGCCGAAGAGGCATTTGAGGGGCGAGTCTTGCTCCTTTACGGTGACATCCTCTTCGACACGGCGATCGTTGAGAAACTGCTGCGAAGTCCCGCCGACATCACCATCGTGGTGGATCACGCGTGGTCGGAGAATCGCCTGCAGGGCATCGAGCATCCCAGCCGACCGGAACGGGTGAAGACCTTGCGTCGGCCCGTCTCTGTGTCCCGATTCCTTCCCTCGGACACGTGGAATACCGTCGTGAAGATCGGCCGCGCGCTGGATCCATCGGAGGCTAACGCCGAGTTCATCGGCATGGCCCTCTTCTCCGAACGAGGCGTGGAGCGGGTGAAGGCGATCTACCATGAGCTACAGCGGAGATATTCCGGGCGACCCTTTCATGAAGCGGCCACGCTGGAGCAAGCCTCGCTCAGCGACTTCCTTCAGGAATTGATTGACCGCGACATGGAGATCGCCGCACTGGACATCTATAAAGGCTGGATGGAGGTGGATACCTTCGAGGACTATCGTAAGATGTGGGCGGAGATCGAATCATGAGGCCGATGGGTCTCTATCAACACTTCAAGGCGAAGGGATACGATTTCTTCGTCGGGGTGCCGTGTTCGTATCTGGCCGATTTCATCGGGGAACTGCGGGCCGATCCGGAGATGACCTATATCCCCGCGGTGCGTGAGGATGTGGCGGTGGCCATCGCCGTCGGCGCGTACATGGCCGGGCGGAAGCCGCTCGTGTATTTGCAAAGCTCGGGGCTTGGGCATCTGGTGAATCCGATCACGTCGTTGCTCAAGCCCTACGGCATTTCCATCCACCTACTGATCAGCTTGCGACGGCAGCCCTTTGAGCATTTCGAAATGTATCGCATCGCTCGCGAGCTGCTGGAGCTTCTGGAGTACGACGATGTCACCCTTGTGGAGGAGCCGCTGTGCGGAGAATAGAAGCCATTCGGCAGATCATGGCCCAGGTGACCGACGAGCTGGTGATCGCCACGACGGGGATGATCAGCCGCGAGCTCTATGTCGTGCGTGACCGGCCGGAAAACTTCTACATGTGCGGCAGCATGGGATGTGCCCTGCCCATCGGCCTCGGCCTGGCGCTGTGCACCGATCGGCGGGTCATCGTCCTGGACGGCGATGGGGCGGCGCTCATGTCGCTGGGAAGCCTGGTGCTCTCCCGCTACTTAGCGCTGCCCAACCTCGTCCATTACATCCTGGACAACGGCACGTATGCCTCGACCGGGGATCAGCCGACCTGTTCGCGGTCGGTGGATTTTGAAGCGCTGGGGCACAACGTGAAAGTGATTCGAGTCGAACCCGGTAATGAACCGGGCATCCCTCGGATTCCTTACAATCCGCGAGAGATGCTCCAGCGGTTCATGCAAGCCATCGGCCATCGCTCCGAGAGAGGGACAGCGGTGGGCGAAAGGAGTCACCAAGGGTGAACGCCGTCATTCTCGCTGCTGGGTGCTCAACGCGATTATATCCGCTTACGAGCGAGCGACCGAAGTGTTTGCTCGAGGTGGGCGGAAAGACGCTCCTCGAACATCAACTGGAAGCTCTCGCCACGTGTCATCTCAACGAGGCGATCATCGTCACCGGGTATCTGGCCGATCACGTGTCGGCGAAGCTGGTGGAGATTCGTCAACGTTACCCTCTTCCGCTCCGGCTCGTCCACAACCCGCTCTACGCCGAGACGAATAACATCTACTCGCTTTGGATGGCGCGAGAAGCTGTACGAAAGACCGACTTTCTGTGTCTGCACGCGGATGTCCTGTTTCATCCTCAGATGCTCCGCAAAGCGGCCACGCTCGAAGAAGCCGCATGTCTAGTCGTTGACCGCGAGCTTCTGGAGGAGACGATGAAAGTGCGAATTGAGCAGGATCGCATCGTCGCCGTCGGTAAGCATGTTCGAGAGCCGGAGGCTTCGGGCACGTTTGTCGGACTCGCGAAGTTCTCCGGAGACGGGGGTCGGGCGCTGTTTCATGAGATCGAGCAGCTCCTGGGCGAGGGCCACAAGGACGCCTACTTCACAGC
>BEHM01000006.1 GCA_002923315.1 bacterium HR10 | reverse complement strand
CGTGAAGCAACTGGCCGAAGCTCAGGCGCGGACGGAGGAGCGCGTCGGGCGATTGGAAGAACTCACGGCGCAACTGGCGCGCGGGCAAGCGGAGCTGCGGGAAGCCATGAAGGCGCTGGCCGAAGAACAGACACGCATACAACGGGAACTGCGGCACCTGGCCAAGCAGGTCGGCGGATTGAGCGAGACGCTCGGCGCGGATTTGGAAGACCTCGCTTATATTGTGCTTCACGACGTCCTGAAGCGGGAATTCGGATGGGAGGTGGGACCGCTGGAGCGCACGTTCCAACGGTGGAACGATCGTCTGGAAGAGATCAACGTTTTCGGTCGCGCCACGGACCCTGCGCGCCCAGGGCACGTGATCTGGATCGTGGGCGAGGCCAAGTACAATCTCACGATCCGCGAAGTGGATCGGTTCGCGAGACTCGTGGAACGGGCGCGGAAGCATCTCATCGGCGAGATCTTCCCGGTCTGCTTCTGTCGGCGAGCGCGTCCGGAAGTGCAGGAGCATGTGCGCAAGCTGGGACTGCGCCTGGTCTTCTCCTACGGTCGTCTGATCTGAATCTTCCCGGTTCGGATACCATGCACACGGTGATGGGCCGATCGTTGCGGGAACTCGCGTATCGGTACGATCTCTATATCGTCCCGGTCTGGCGCGAGCCGTTCGATCAGATGGTGGAGAAGCACGTCCCCCTCCCGAAGCAGGGGGCGATCCTGGAGGTCAACAGTGGGACTGGAGGTCTCGCACTTGATCTGGCCGCCCGGATCGGCATGCGGGGGGAGGTCGTCGCGACCGAGCGGAATGCCATCATGGTCGAG
Organism: bacterium HR10; assembly: GCA_002923315.1. GTDB lineage: Bacteria > Acidobacteriota > Blastocatellia > HR10 > HR10 > HR10. Next base: position 84,669 of record BEHM01000006.1, on the reverse strand, counting down.
ATCGCGCGCTCGAAGGCGGCGATCAAGCGGCTGCCGAACCTCACCTTCCTGGAGAAAGATCCGACCGATCTGGGACTCGAAGCGGCATCCTATGGACTGGTCATCGGTGATGCGACGCTACTGCCCCCCTCGCATATCGCTCCGATGGTGGCCGAGATGGCGCGCGTCGCCGAATATCAGGCGACGGTCGCCTTGAAGTTGCTCACGCGCGGCAGCTTCGACGAGTGCTATTCGATCCTCTGGGAAGCGCTCCATCGTTGTGGGCTCGACGCCTACTCGCCGCAGGTCGAAGCGCTCAGCATCCGGTGGCCGACCGTGACGGAGGTGCAGGAGATCTTCGCTCGCTACGGCCTTCAATACCCCCACTGCTTCGTGGAGCGCGCGGAGTTCGTGTTTGAGACGGCGGCAGATTTCCTCGAATCGCCGTTAATCGAGGACTACTTCCTCCCGCAGTGGTTGGCCTTCCTACCTGATGAGGCGACGCGCGAGCGCGTCCGGCGCCAGATGCGTCGGATCATCGAGCGCGAGCGCCGCCGCGCCGAGTTCGATTTCTCCATCAAAGCGACGCTGGCTATCGGCCGAAAGGTGTGAGATGAGGGCGTCGGATTTCGACTACGATCTGCCCGAGGAGCTGATCGCGCAAGAGCCGCTGCCGGAGCGCGACCACTCGCGCCTGCTCGTCCTGGATCGGAGGACGGGGACGTACTGGGACCGATATTTCTACGAGTTCCCGCACGAGGTCACGCCGGGGAGCGTCCTGGTCCTCAACAACACCCGCGTCTTCCCGGCGCGCCTTTTCGGGAGACGGAAGGGATTCACGGGCCACGTCGAGGTCCTGTTACTGCGACGGCGTGAGGGGACGCGCTGGGAAGCCCTGATCAAACCGGGGCGCGTCGCGCGACCGGGAACCGAGCTGGTCTTCGACGAAGGGCGATTGGAAGCGCGTATCCTCGCCGCCGAAGCAGAAGGGAAGCGTCTCATCGAATTCCTCTGTCCGGAGGAGGACTTGGACGCTCGCATTGATCGCATCGGCGTGGCGCCGTTACCTCCGTACATCAAGCGACCGGACCCGGCGTCCTTCGCGCGCGATGTGCTCCGCTACCAAACCATCTATGCGAAACATCGCGGATCGGTGGCCGCCCCGACGGCCGGCTTTCACTTCACCGAACGCGTCTTCGCCGCGCTTCGAGAGCGCGGGGTTCACATCGTCGAGCTCACGCTTCATGTGGGCTACGGGACCTTCAAGCCCGTCCGCACAGAAGAGGTCGAGAAACACCGCATGGACGGCGAAGAGTTCGTCATTCCGTCAGAAACGGCGGCGGCGATTAACGATGCGCGGCGGAGCGGACGCCCGGTCATTGCGGTGGGGACGACGACTGTCCGGGCACTGGAATCCGCCGCCGATGCGGAAGGCTTCGTCCGTGCAGGAACCGGTTGGACGGAGCTGTTCATCTACCCGGGCTATCGCTTCAAGGTCATTGACGGCCTGGTGACGAATTTCCATCTCCCGCGCTCAACATTGCTCATGCTCGTATGCGCGTTCGCCGGCCGAGAGAACGTCCTGCGCGCCTATGCGCATGCTGTCGCCCAGCGATACCGCTTCTACAGCTACGGCGACGCCATGTTCATTCGGTAGCTCTTGCTCCACCTCGATCCGAAGCATATGATTCTCCCCGTGAGATGGGGATGCGGAAGGAGGAAGCGCGATGGTGTGCGAAGTCTCCATCCGACCGATGACGGTTCGAGACCTCCAAGCGTGCTGGGAGCTGGATCAACGCTGTTTCGCCGATGGCGAGACGTACGACCGAGACACGCTGCGTTATCTGCTGACGAACCCTCTGGTCATTGCGCGAAAGATCGAACTCCCCGATGGACGAATGGTCGGCTTCGTCATCGGGAGCATGGAGCCTGGCGGCGTCGGCCATGTGATCGCGCTCGGCGTGGACCCGCAGTGGCGGCGGCGTGGCTTCGGACGCCTGCTCATGGATGCCCTGGAGGAGGCGTTCTCCGAACACGGGGCGACGATCGCCCGATTGGAAGTCCGGGTGGACAATCACGCCGCTCAAGCGCTCTACCAAAAATTGGGATACACCGTCACGCAACACCTCCCGCGATACTATACCAACGGAGAAGACGCTCTGCTCATGATGAAGCCGCTCCCGTCCCCAGCGCCCGACGAATAGGAGGCGAACCGCTCGATCCCCCTCATGTCCTTTTGGGGAATCGTCCGCGCGCTCCCACGGCGAAGAGCAGACGGAGGGACCGCTCACCCATTCGGACGAGGAGAGCGATCCGCCCTCACTGCGGATGAACATCATCCTCGAAGCGATGGCCCGTTCGGTGGATGAAGACGTCCTCCAGCGTGGGTCGTCGCACCATGAGGGAGATGATGCGGCCCGGGAACGCTTCGACCAACCGGGTGAGGAACTCATGCCCTCGCTCATGCCGAAGGCAGAGCGTGCCATCCACGAGCGTCGCCTCGATCCCCCAACGCGCCCGAATCTCCGCGCGCAGAGATTCGAGCTCGCGACTCTCGATGAAGATCACATCTCCGCCGATTTCAGCCTTCAGCGCTTCTGGAGAATCGAGCGCGACCAACCGTCCCCGATCCAGAATAGCCACGCGGTCGCAGGACTCCCCCTCGTCCAGGTGATGGGTGGTGAAGACGATGGTGAGCGGCCTTCGCTCCCGAAGGGCCTGAAGATAGGCCCAGAGGTCCAAGCGCGCGCGCGCATCCAGCCCCGCCGTCGGCTCGTCCAGCACCAAGAGCGAGGGCTCATGTAATAAGGCCTTGGCGATCTCCACGCGACGTCGCAGCCCACCCGAGAGTCGCTCCACCGGTTCCCGAGCGCGGTCGCTGAGATCAAAACGCTCAAGCAGCATTTCGATCCGCCGCTTCAAGTCCTGCCCCCAGAGCCCATAGAGATGACCCTGGTGGCGCAGATTCTCCCACACCGTGAGCTTCCCATCCACACTCGGAGATTGGAAGACAACGCCCACGTGCCAGCGGACGCGTTCCGGATGCATTCGCACATCATGCCCAAAGATGCGAACGTCTCCCGAAGTGGGGACCAGCGCTGTCGCCAGGATTCGGAAGAGCGTCGTCTTCCCCCCCCCATTCGGCCCGAGCAAGGCGAAGATCTCCCCCGCCTTGACCTCGAAAGTCACCTCGCGCAGCGCGACGCGTTCCCCGTATTGGTGAGTGACACGCTCGACGACGATGACAGATTCCGCCATCACCCTCCTCCCGATTTCCGACCTCGCCCTTTCGATCGCGCGGAAGCGCGCGCCTCTTCCGCGAGCATGCGCTCCGCCTTCTCCAGAATCTCGCGCTCGCCTTTATAGGTCGCTCGTTGTATGGCCTCCGCCAGAGGGAACCATCGAGCGTCCTCGACCTCCCAATCGTGCTGTCGCACGTCCCCCTCAAGATACCGCATGAGGTAGAAATGGACCGTCTTGAAAATCCGCACGGGCTCCCCTCCCTCTCGACCGATATACCAATAGTTGACCTGCCCGATCTTCCCGACGATCTCTCCCCGCACACCCGTCTCCTCGCGCACCTCGCGCTGGGCCGTCTCGCGCACCCTCTCGCCAGGTTCCACCAAGCCCTTCGGCAAACACCAGACGTTTCCCTCCTCTCGGGCGATCAGGATGACTTCGGGGCGCGCTCCCGCCCATCGGTAGACGACTCCGCCAGCTGAGATCTCACGCAGCGTCCGCATGCCCTCTCTCAGAAGCCGAGATGCGTCTCCCTGCACCCCGCAGTCGCTTGCTCAAAGGGCGGTGCGAAGATGCGACGCGGCGATGACTGACGGCCATCGCGGGCGCCCCTTCCAGGACGACCAGGATGAAGGCGGGTCGAAAGCTCTCCGGCATATGAAAGCCGCCTCAGCCCCTCGCCGCATCGGCACCCCGCTCTCGCGCTCATCATGCCGCGATCACCTCCCGACGCACGGTCAGGCGCTCGATGAGTCGCTCGTTCACCGTGAAGCCGATCCCCGCTCCCATCGGAACCCGGATCGTCCCCTGCGGTGTGACTTCGACCTCCGGCTCAATGATGTCCTGCTCCCAATAGCGTCGGCTCGCTGAGACGTCCCCCGGCAGAGAGAATCCCTCCAAAGTCGAGAGCGCGATGTTATGCGCTCGCCCGATGCCCGACTCCAGCATCCCCCCGCACCACACGGGCACACCGCGCGCCCGGCTCATATCATGGATGCGCCGGGCCTCGACATACCCCCCGACGCGCCCGAGTTTGATGTTGATGACCCGACAGGCACCGACCGCCAGCGCTTTCCGCGCGTGCTCCGCGCTCGCAATGGATTCGTCCAAGCAGATCGGCGTGCGCATGTGCCGTTGCAACTCCGCATGATCGAGAAGGTCATCGTAGGCGAGCGGCTGTTCGAGCATCATCAGGTTGAACTCATCCAGCGAGCGCAACACCTCCGCGTCTTCCAGGGTATAGGCCGCGTTCGCATCGGCCATGAGGGGGACATCAGGGAAAGCCGCGCGCACGGCGCCGATGATCTCCCGTTCCATGCCCGGCTTGATCTTCACCTTGATCCGCCGATAGCCGGCCGCCAGCTCCTGCTCCACCTTCCTCACCAGGTCCCCGAGAGAGGGCTGGATCCCGATGGAGACGCCGCACTCGATCTCCAAACGCGTACCGCCGAGGAGCTGCCACAACGGCTTCCCCTCCCGACGCGCCTGCAGGTCCCAACACGCCGCTTCCAACGCCGCTTTGGCCATGCCGTGGCCACGAACCGGACGAAAGAGCCCAGGGACGTCGCTCGCCGCCTCCAGCTCACGCCTGAGCAGCATGGGGATGAGAAAGTCCCGCATCACGAGCCATGCCGCGTCCACGAACTCGTGATTGTAGAACGGTTCCTCGGGAGCCGTGCACTCGCCCCACCCTTCTCCCCCCTCCCCATCGAAGACGCGCACGAGCACAATGCGCCGCTCGCTGGTGCGACCGAAGCTCGTCTCAAACGGAGCGCGAAGCGACATGCGAAGTTCTCGCAGCTCGACGCGGTGAATCCGCATCCTCCCGTCCCCCTCAGGAAATCGCTCCGCTCAGAGTCCCAGCCCAAGATGCGAGACCGAGCAGACGCTCAATACCTCCGGGCTGATAGGCTCCGGAGGGATGAAAGCCGCTGGCATCATCACCGTCCGGCCCAATGATGCCGAAGCAAGCGGGACCACTCGCGTGGTGGCCGAAGGCACTCATAATCTTCAATCTGCGCGCCCAACCCCTCTGTGACACGGGGAATTGTATCAATGCCCCGGAGCGCCCGCAATATCCCCGCTTGCCGACCTCCCGCCTCCTCGGGTACGATTATCTCCGAACTATGACCGACACGCGACATCCGCTCGATTACATCTTCAAGCCGCGCTCCATCGCCGTCGTCGGAGCCTCCCGAAAGAAAGGCTCCATCGGATGGGAGATCCTCCACAACATCGTCGAGTACGAGTTCAACGGGAAGGTCTTCCCGGTGAACCCGCACGCGGAGGTCATTCACTCGATCAAGTGCTTTCCAAGCATCCTGGATATCCCGGATCCGGTGGACCTGGCGATCATCGTCGTTCCAAAGGAGGAAGTCCTTCGAGTCGTGGATGAGTGCGGACGGAAGGGCGTACGCGGCCTGGTCATCATCACCGCCGGCTTCAAGGAGACAGGGCCGATCGGGCTTGAGCGCGAACAGCGGCTCCTGGAGAAGGTTCGACGGTACGGCATGCGCCTGATCGGCCCCAACTGCATGGGCATCATCAATACGGATCCCGCCGTGCGGCTGAACGCCACGTTCGCACCGACACGACCGCTGCCGGGGCGCATCGGATTCACATCCCAATCGGGCGCCCTTGGCGCCGCGATCCTGAACATGGCGGAGCGCCTCGGCCTCGGATTCTCGATGTTCGTCTCCATGGGGAACAAGGCTGATGTCTCCGGCAACGATCTGCTCGAGTATTGGGAGGAGGACCCCCACACGGACGTCATCCTCATGTACTTGGAATCCTTCGGGAATCCACGAAAGTTCACCCAATTGGCGCGACGCGTGACCAAGAAGAAGCCCATCATCACCGTGAAAGCCGGACGCACGGCCGCCGGCGCGCGCGCGGCATCCTCCCACACAGGAGCCCTCGCCGGGCTCGATCTCGCCACCGAGGCGCTGCTCGAACAGTGCGGGGTCTTGCGGGCGCTTTCGATCGAGGACTTGTTCGACTTGGCGATGGCCTTCGTCTACTGCCCGATCCCGCGAGGGAACCGCGTGGCGATCCTCACTAACGCCGGAGGCCCCGCCATCATGGCGACCGATGCCTGCGTGAACTTCGGTCTGAAGATCGCCGAGCTGTCGCCCCGCACGCGCGCCCAGTTGCGCCTGCGATTGCCTGAGGAGTGCGCCCTGGAGAACCCCGTCGACCTCATCGCGAGCGCTGATGCCGCGACGTATCGCTTCGCCCTCGACCTTCTCCTCTCGGACGAGAACGTGGACGCGGCGATCGTCATCTTCGTTCCGCCGATCATGGTGAATCCCCACGACATCGCGGAAGCCATCGCCGAAGTGGCGAGCCGGCACGAGAAGCCCGTGCTCGGCGTCTTCATGGCTCCCGAAGGATTCTTCCGAGAGATGCACCAGCGCCCTCACCGCACATTCCCGATCTACCAGTTCCCCGAATCGGCAGCCCGCGCCCTCTCGGCCCTGGTCACCTATCGCGAACGTCGGGACCGAGAAGAAGGGACCGTCCGCACCTTCGAGGTCGAGCGGGAGATCGTCGAGCGCATCATCGCGACCGTTCGCCATGAGGGACGAACGGAGCTCAGCTCGGCCGAAGCCTTGACCATCCTCGACGCCTATGGCCTGCCCGTCTGCCGCTTCGGCTTCGCCCGCACGCTGAAGGACGCCCTCGCCGCCGCTCACGAGATCGGATACCCGGTCGTCCTGAAGGTCCTCGCGCACGCGCTCACACATAAGTCGGAGATCGGCGGCGTCATTGTGGATGTGCGCACAGACGAGGAGCTCATCCGCAGTTTTCAAACGCTCCTGGAGCGCGTCGAACGTCACGGATTGAGCGAGACCTTCCAGGGGGTGCTCGTCCAAGAGATGATCCGCGGTGGACGCGAGGTCATTCTGGGCATCGTGCAGGATCCGCAGTTCGGTCCCCTGATCATGTTCGGCACAGGCGGCATCTACGTAGAGTCTCTGGCCGATGTCGTCTTCCGCATCTGGCCGATCACGGACCGGGATGCGCGCGAGATGATCCGCTCTATCCGTGGCTTCTCCATCTTGAGAGGGACACGCGGAGAACCCCCTGTGGACTTCGCCATCCTTGAGGAGGCTCTGATGCGTTTGTCACAACTGGCGGGGGATTTCCCTGAGATCGCGGAGCTGGACGTCAATCCCTTTATGACCTCCCCGCTTCCGGGAGGAAGCAAAGCGGTGGATGCGCGGATCCGACTGAAATAACGGGGGGAGGCCCCTCGCGCGGGGCTCGCCCAAGGAGCCTCACCCCCGAATTCTCAGTACTCCATCTCGGCCGGAGTCGGAGCCTTCTCCTTCTTCTTCTCCGGGATCTCGGAGACGAGCGCCTCGGTCGTCAGGAGCAACCCCGCGATGGAGGCCGCATTCTGAAGCGCGATGCGAGAGACCATCGCCGGATCAATGACCCCCGCCTTCACCAGGTCCTCGAACTGCTCCGTCTGAGCATTGAAACCGAAGTTCTCGTCCTTGGCCGCCTTCACCCGCTCGACGACGATGGAGCCCTCCCAGCCGGCATTCTGCGCGATCCAGCGAAGCGGCTCCTCCAACGCGCGGCGCAGGATATTCACGCCCGCGTTCTCATCCGGATCATCGAGCTTGAAGTTGTCCAGAGCCCGCAGGGCGCGAATGTACGCCACGCCTCCACCCGGGACGATCCCCTCCTCCACGGCCGCCTTCGTCGCATGCATGGCGTCCTCCACCCGCGCCTTCTTCTCCTTCAGCTCGGTCTCGGTCGCCGCCCCGACCTTGATGACAGCCACGCCACCCACGAGCTTGGCCAGGCGCTCCTGTAGCTTCTCCCGATCGTAGTCGGACGTCGTCTCCTCAATCTGAGCCCGAATCTGACGGACGCGCGCTTCGATCTCCGAGGGCTTGCCCGCCCCCTCGACAATGGTCGTGTTGTCCTTGTCCACGACGATCTTCTTCGCCCGACCGAGATCCTCCAGGCGAACGTTCTCCAGCTTGATGCCGAGGTCCTCGGTGATCGCCTTGCCCCCGGTCAGGATCGCAATGTCCTGGAGCATGGCCTTGCGCCGATCGCCAAATCCGGGCGCCTTCACCGCGCAGACCTGCAACGTCCCGCGCAGTTTGTTCACCACCAGCGTCGCCAGCGCCTCACCCTCCACGTCCTCGGCGATGATCAGAAGCGGCTTGCCGCTTTTGGCGATCTGCTCCAGAAGCGGGAGCAAGTCCTTCATCGAACTGATTTTCTTCTCGTGGATGAGAATGTACGCGTCCTCCAGCACGCACTCCATGCGCTCGGGATCCGTCACGAAATACGGCGACAAGTATCCCCGGTCGAACTGCATCCCCTCGACAACCTCCAGCTCCGTCTGCATCGTCTTGGACTCCTCGACCGTGATGACCCCATCCTTGCCCACCTTCTTCATCGCCTCGGCAATCAGATTCCCAATCATCGTGTCCCCATTGGCCGAGATCGTCCCAACATGGGCGATCATGTCCCCCTTGACGGGCTTGGCCATCCGCTTGATCTCCTCGACCACTCGCTCGACCGCCTTGTCAATCCCGCGCTTGAGCGCCATCGGATTCGCTCCCGCTGCCACCATCTTCACACCCTCGCGGAAGATCGCCTGCGCCAGCAGCGTCGCCGTCGTCGTTCCATCCCCCGCCACATCCGAGGTCTTCGACGCGACCTCCCGCACCATCTGCGCCCCCATGTTCTCCAGCTTGTCCTCCAACTCGATCTCCTTGGCCACGGTCACCCCATCCTTGGTGATGACCGGAGATCCGAACTTCTTCTCCAAGACGACATTGCGACCCTTCGGGCCAAGGGTCACCTTCACGGCATCCGCCAGCTTATTGACTCCTCGAAGAATAGCCTGTCGCGACTCCTCACCCGTGACGATCATCTTCGCCGCCATACCCTACCTCCTCCATGAGAATTTTTCATTTGCCGGCCGACTTGGCCTTAGAGGCGACTTCGATCACCGCGAGGATTTCATCCTCGCGCATGATCAGGTATTCCTCATCATCAATTCGTACTTCCGTACCCGCATACTTGCCGAACAGCACCCGATCCCCAACTTTCACATCGAGGGGAATCTTGGTGCCATTCTCTAAAATCTTCCCATTCCCCACGGCGACAACCTCACCTTGCTGCGGTTTCTCCTTGGCCGTGTCCGGGATGATGATCCCGCCACGGACCTGCTCCTCTTCCTCCAACCGTTTCACGACCACGCGATCGTGCAAGGGACGAATGTTCAAGGCCATATCCACCTCCTGCGTCGAAGTTTTCCCATCACCCAAACTTGATTCGATTGGAATTATATAATCTGCGTCTCATACTGTCAAGATGTGCTTCCCTCAAAGTCGCGAATCGGCGACAAAAAACAGCACACGTTTGTTAATTTTAGTTAATTTGCAGATTGTTAATTTTACCTCTTGACTTTTCAGGAAACTATGATATACTCATGGCGATGTTTGAAAAATAAACGAGGAGGGAGGGCTATGAGACGAGAGAATGGACAACTCGACTTGGCGACGCTGCTTCTGGCGTTGCTCGCTGCTTTGCAGCTCCTGGGAAGTGGCTCATGCCCAATCCCAGGGATGACGCAATGAGGAGCCCAGTGGGCTCTTGAAATCCCATGAGAGGAGGAAGAGACCATGAGAATCCAACATGGACAGCTCGATTTGGCAGCGCTTCTTTTGGCGTTGTTGGCATTGGCAGCGCTTTTAGGATCCGGACAGTGTCCGATGCCTTGAGGCGTTCCATGCCGAGTCTGAACATGCACCGACGCTCAAAGCGAGGAGCTTCTTCATAGACCTCCTCCGGGGATCCCCCGTATGGGGGGTCCCCACTTTCGCACCATCAGGAGGGCGAAGGGATATGGCGACAGCAGCGGCTCACCTTGTATCGGATGTGGAGCTAGCCCGGGCTTCGGCTCGAGGGGAGATGGAGGCGTTCGAGCGGCTCTACCGGACGTATCACCGACGGGTCTATGCCTTGTGTCTGCGACTCGTTGGGAACGTGGCGGACGCGGAGGATCTGACGCAGGAGGTCTTCCTGCACCTCTATCGAAAGATCTCGAGCTTTCGAGGGGATTCGGCCTTCACGACATGGCTTCATCGGCTGACGGTGAACTTGGTTCTGATGCATCTTCGAAGGCGGCGGCCAAACTATGAGCCGATGGATGACACGGAGCTGAAGGCGCTCTTGGAAGCGCACCGGGCTGACGACGGGATGTCCCGGATCGTAGATCGGATCGCCCTGGAGAGAGCATTGATGGCGTTGCCCATCGGTTATCGCACGATCCTGGTGCTCCACGACCTTGAGGGTTATGGACATGAGGAGATCGCGCGGATGTTAGGGGTCACCGTGGGGACAACGAAATCGCAGCTTCATAAGGCGCGGCTTCGGCTCCGGCGGATGTTGAAGCGAAGGCGCTGAGAGGGTGAACGACTCATGGAGCATCCGCGCGATAGACGAAGTGGCCCGCGACAAGGGTCGCGCGCACGGCTCCGGTGAGCTGCCATCCCTCAAACGGTGTATTTCGACCCTTGGAGCGGAACTGTTCGGCTCGGACCAGGAATGGACGCGCCGGATCCAGAATGGTGATATCGGCGACCGCACCCGGCTTCAGGGTCCCCCCAGGAAGATGAGCGATGCGGGCCGGATTGGTCGAGAACAGCTCGACCAAGCGCATCCAGCCGATCACACCCGCATGCACGAGACGATCCAGGGCGAGGCTGACGGCCGTCTCCAAACCGACGATACCGAAAGGGGCGCGGTCGAATTCGAGCGCTTTCTCATCGGGATGGTGGGGGGCATGGTCTGTGGCGATGGCGTCAATGGTCCCGTCGGCGAGGGCTTCGCGAATCGCCTGGACATCGCGCTCCGTCCGCAACGGGGGATTCATCTTCGCATGAGTATCGTAGTCGCGGACGGCCTCCTCGGTGAGCGTGAAATGATGAGGGGTGACCTCGCAGGTGACCCGCACGCCGCGCCGCTTGGCCTGGCGCACAAGTTCGATGGAGAAGGCGGTGCTCAGATGGGCCAAATGCACGTGGGCGCCGGTGAGCTCGGCCAAGATGATGTCTCGCGCGACGTGCACTTCTTCCGCAGCGGCGGGCATGCCCTTCAACCCCAACCTGAGGGACCAAAGGCCCTCGTTCATCACTCCTCCAGCCGAGAGGTTCTTATCCTCGCAATGATCAATGACAGGGATCTCCAACTGCCGCGCGTATTCCATGGCGCGGCGCATGACCTGAGCATTCATGACGGGCTGCCCATCATCGCTGATGGCGACGATGCCGGCCTCTCGCATCTCGCCGATCTCGGCCAGTGTCTCTCCCTGAAGCCCCCGGGTGATAGCGCCCACAGGGTAGACGCGCGCAGCGCCGACCTCGCGAGCGCGCTCCACGATGAAGCGCGTCACGGCGCGATTGTCGTTGACGGGCTGAGTATTGGGCATGGCGCAAACAGCCGTGAACCCGCCTGCGGCCGCTGCCTGTGCGCCCGTCTCGATGGTCTCTACATCTTCCCGACCCGGCTCGCGCAGGTGGACGTGGAGGTCAATGAATCCGGGGGCGACGATGCATCCGCGCGCATCGAAGACGTCGGCATCGGCGATCGAGATCTCCGGAGCAATCTCTCGAATGACCCCGTCCTCCACGAGGAGGTCCCCTTTCATCTCCACATGCTGTGAGGGATCCACGATGAGCCCCGACTTGATCACCACGCGCATCGGGGAGCAATGATACGGGCAGTCCGCGCCGTGGTCAAGACATCCATCCTCCCCGGTTGAACTTCTCGGGCTTTTCTGATAACCTAAAGGCCGTCGCCGGAGCGGTCACAAGCCATGGAACGCCGTCGGTTGACACGCGGCAGCGGTCGAGTATAATTCGGGGCTTTCGCACATGTACGTAGATCTCGCGCAACTGGAGCACGATGAACTCTGCGTCGAGCATGAATACGCGGTTGGGGAGCTCGACCTGGAGGATGCGGAGATCGTGCTGTGCGCCCCACCGCGTGTGCGCTTTCGACTGCAGCGGCTCGGCATGGAGATCCGCATCGAAGGGCGGATCGAGACGGAGATCGAGGTTCGATGCGACCGGTGCTTGAGCGCGTTTCGGCTCCCTGTGTGCCCGGACTTCGACGTCTTCTATGCTCCGATCGAGGTCCTGAAGCCGGAGGAGGAGGTCGAGCTGACCGAACGCGACCTCAGGTTCGGGTTCTACCACGGGGAGCGGATTGACATTGATGCGCTCGTGCGGGAGCAGATTCGCCTGGCGCTTCCCTTCCGACTCCTATGTCGGGAGGATTGCCGCGGACTGTGTCCCCACTGTGGAGCGGATTTGAATCAGGAAGCGTGCCGCTGCGCGCCGCAAGAGTGGGACGCGCGCTGGGCTGCCCTGTGGGAGCTGAAGAGACGGATGGAAGGGGTGTGACGCGGCGTGCGCGCCCAGAGCGCGCAGCGAGACAAGACGAGGAGGTTGTGTTGCGATGCCGAATCCCAAGCGTCGTCACTCGAAATCGCGTCGGGGGAAACGGCGGGCTCACGATGCGCTGATGCCCCCGAATCTCACCACCTGCTCGCAGTGCCGAGAGCCGGTGCTGCCGCATCGAGTCTGCCCTCGCTGTGGATACTATAACGGGCGCGAGGTCATCCCCGTGAAAGAGTAGCTGGATATGCTGCGCGTCGTGCTCGACGCCATGGGGAGCGATCGAGCGCCCTTGCCGGAAGTCGAGGGCGCTGCGCGCGCCGTGCGCGAATTGGGCATCGCCATCACGCTCGTGGGGCCCGAGGCGGAGCTGCGCGAGCACGTGCGACGCTTCGGGGATACGAGCCAGGCGCGCCTGGAGATCGTCCACGCTCCGGAGGCCATCGCCTCGGACGAACCGGTAGCCCACGCTCTCCGCCGAAAGCGCGACTCGACCATTCACGTCGGCCTGCGACTTGTCCAAGAAGGGCGGGGACACGCATTTGTGAGCGCGGGCAACACGGGGGCGATCATGGCGGCAGCGAAGATGATCCTGAAGACGCTCGGGCCGATTGATCGTCCGGCGCTGGCTGCGGTCCTGCCCACGTTCACCGGAGGCAAGGCGGTCTTGATTGACGTCGGGGCCAATGCCGAATGTCGCCCCGTGCATCTGGTGCAATTCGCCATCATGGGCGACATCTACGCGCGCTTGATCCTCGGGATCGCCTCGCCTCGAATCGGGCTGGTCTCCATTGGCGAAGAAGAGGCCAAGGGGAACGAGCTGACGCGCGAGGCCTATAAGCGTCTGGAGCGCTCGGGCTTGCATTTTGTCGGGAACGTCGAGGGGCAGAACATTTACATGGGGGACGTGGATGTCATCGTCTGCGACGGGTTCACGGGCAACGTCATCTTGAAGACGAGCGAGGGGGTGTTTGATCTGTTGCGCGCGGGCCTGCGGCAGGAGTTGGGGCGCACGCTGCGGACGCGACTGGGCGCGTGGCTGGCGCGTCCGGCCTTCGATCGCTTCCGACGGCGCTTCGATTACTTCGAGTCGGGAGGCGCGCCGCTGCTGGGCGTCCGGCACGTCTGCTTGATCTGCCATGGCCGTTCCGATGGCCGCGCGATCAAAAATGCCATTCGCATCGCCGCGGAGCTGGTCGAGCGTCGCGCCCCGGCTCAAATCGAGCGGGAGATTGTCAGGATTCAAGAGGAAGAGGTCCGCGAGCGCATTGAGACCCAGTGAAGAAGTGTCCTGAAGCGCATTCTCTTCGGCTCTGGGATTTCGCTCGAGGGAGGGGATCATGAGGATAGTGAGTGTGGGGATTACGGGAACCGGGCATGCTCTCCCGGAGGAGGTCATCACCAATGCCGATCTGGAGAAGATGGTGGACACGTCTGACGAATGGATCTCCACGCGCACGGGGATCAAGGAGCGGCGCAAGGCGCGTCCTGACGAATATACCTCGACGCTGGCGGCGCGCGCCGCGCGACAGGCTCTGGAGATGGCGGGCGTGGAGGCGAAGGATCTGGATGTCATCATCTGCGCGACGGTCTGCCCGGACATGGCGCTCCCGGCGACGGCCTGCATCATCCAGTCGCTTCTGGGGGCGAAGCGCGCGGCCGCCTTCGATATGGCCGCTGCCTGCTCGGGCTTCATCTACGGATTGACGCTCGCCGAAGGAATGATCAAGGCCGGACGGGCGCGCACCATCCTCCTCATCGGCGCGGAATTGCTCACGCGATATGTGGACTACACGGATCGTTCGACGTGCGTCATCTTTGGAGACGGGGCGGGAGCCGCCATCATCCAACCGGTCGAAGATGGGCGCGGGCTGCTGGCGGCGCGGATTCAAAGCGACGGGGATTACGTGGAGTATCTCTACACGCCCGGTGGAGGGACCCGCTATCCCGCTTCGATCGAGACCGTGACCAACCGCCTCCACTATATCAAGATGCGCGGGAACGAATTGTTCAAAGTCGCCGTGCGGAGCATGGAGGAGATCTCGCGCCAAGTGCTCGATGACCTGCGCATGTCTCCGAGCGACATTGATCTCTTCATCCCCCACCAGGCGAACCAGCGCATCACGGAAGCTGTGGCCGAGCGCCTGGGACTCCCTCCGGAGAAGGTCTATTCGAACATTCACCGCGTGGGGAACACCTCCTCGGCATCCATTCCCATCGCGCTTGACGAGTGCGTCCGCTCGGGCCGAGTGAAGCCGGGGGATCTGCTCATGATGGCGAGCTTCGGAGCGGGCGTCACCTTCGGCGCGGCTATTCTCCGATGGTGAGGGATTCGGATGAGCCGAATTGCCTGCGTCTTCCCTGGTCAGGGGTCGCAATATCGGGGGATGGGCCGTCAGATGGCCGAGGCCTATCCGATCGCGCGGGAGACGTTCGAGCGCGCGGATGCGGCGCTCGGATTCCCGCTCAGCCGGCTGTGTTTTGAAGGCGATGAGGAAGAGTTGAAGCGAACGGAGAACACGCAACCGGCGATCCTGACGGTCTCCTTCGCCTGCTATCGTGTCCTGGAGCAAGCAGGAGTGCGCCCGGACTTCGTGGCCGGACACAGCTTGGGCGAATATACGGCGCTCTGCGCGGCGGGGTCGCTCGCCTTTGAGGAGGCTGTCGTGCTCGTGCGTCGCCGCGGTCAGTACATGCAGGAGGCCGTCCCTCTGGGACAGGGGGCGATGGCCGCGATCCTGGGGTCTTCGGCCGAGCTCGTCGAGGACGTCTGTCGCGAAGCGGCTCAGGGCCAAGTCTGCGCGCCGGCCAATTTCAACTCCCCGCAGCAGATCGTGATCGCCGGGCACACGGCGGCCGTCGAGCGGGCCATCGCGCTCGCGCGCGAGCGTGGGGCTCGCCGCGCCGTCCTGCTCCCGGTGAGCGCTCCATTTCACTGTGCCCTGATGCGGCCGGCCGAGGAACGATTGGCTGAGGACTTGGCGCGCGTCACGTTCGCCGACCTGGCTATCCCGCTTGTGAACAACGTGGATGCGGCGCTCATCACCTCGGGTGAAGCCGCTCGCGATGGCCTGCGCCGGCAGGTCTCGCGCCCAGTGCGATGGGAGGAATCGGTCCGGCGCCTCCTGGCCGAGGGCGTCACGACGTTCATCGAGGTCGGACCGGGACGCGTGCTCTCCGGTCTCATCCGGGCGATTGATCGTTCCGTCCGAACCCTGACCGTCGAAGATCCGGTGTCGCTGGAGGAGACGCTCAAGGAGTTGCGCCCATGATTCGCTTGGATGGACGCGTCGCCATTGTCACGGGAGCCTCGCAAGGCATCGGCCGGGACTGCGCGCTCGCGTTGGCCGAACATGGGGCTGATGTCGCGCTACTGGCGCGCACGCGCGAGAAGCTGGAGGCGGTGGCCGAGGAGATCCGCCATCGCGGACGGCGCGCGTTGGCCCTCCCCACGGATGTGACCGAGGCCGAACAGGTGAAGGCGGCCATCGCGCGCGTGCTCGCCGAATGGCAGCGGATTGACATCCTGGTCAACAATGCGGGCATCACGCGCGATGCCCTGCTGTTGCGGATGAAGCGCGAGGATTGGGACCTCGTCTTGCAGACGAATCTGACGAGCGTCTTCCTCTGCTGTCAGGCCGTGCTCCCGGCGATGCTGCGCGCGCGCTATGGCCGGATCATCAACATCACGTCGGTCATGGGCCAGATGGGCAACGCGGGGGTCGCCAATTATGCGGCCGCGAAGGCGGGCATCATTGGTTTCACCAAAGCGCTCGCCCGCGAGGTCGCCTCGCGCAATATCACGGTCAACGCGGTCGCTCCCGGGTTCATTGACACGGCCATGACGCGCGCCTTGAGCGACGAGGTGCGCCAACAGATGCTCGCCCTCATCCCCCTTCAACGCATGGGGACGGGCGCGGATGTGGCGGCCGGGGTCGTCTTCCTCGCCTCCGAGGAGGCCGGCTATATCACCGGCCATGTCCTCAATATCAACGGCGGGCTCTATATGTGAGCCCGCTCCGTTGATCGTTCGATCACGGGCAGCGTAAAATGTACGATTCAATGATCGAAGGAGGAGGAACGACGTATGGCGGATCCGACCATTGAGGAGAAGGTGAAACAGATCATCGTGGACGAGCTGGGGGTGGACGAATCCGAAGTCACGCCGAACGCGCGGTTCGTGGATGATCTGGGCGCTGACTCGCTCGATACGGTGGAACTGGTCATGCGCTTCGAGGAGGAGTTCGGCATCGAGATCCCAGACGAAGATGCGGAGAAGATCGTCAGCGTCCGCGATGCCATCGAGTACATCGAGAAGCACAAGAAGTGAGCGGCTCTCCTCCGCTCGCTGGTGAAGCGGGGAGCGGAGGGGAGAGGCGACGGGAGGCAGACGTGAAGCGACGAGTCGTTGTGACGGGAATCGGCTTGGTCTGCGGCCTCGGCAACACGACGGAGGAGACCTGGCGGGGCTTGATCGAAGGTCGCAGCGGAGTGGATTACATCACGCGCTTCGACGCCTCGCAGTTCCCCGTGCGCTTCGCGGCGGAGGTGAAGAACTTCGACCCGTTGAAGTACATCGAGAAGAAGGACGTCAAGAAGATGGATCCGTTCATCCACTTCGCCATCGCCGCTGCTCAAGAGGCCGTGGACGATGCGGGTTTGAAGATCACTCCGGAGAACGCCGAACGCGTCGGCGTCTACATCGGCTCGGGGATCGGCGGCTTCTCGGTGATCGAGCGCGAGCACCAGAAGTTCCTGGAGGGAGGGCCGGGGAAGATCTCGCCCTTCTTCATCCCGGCGGCGATCGCGAATCTGGCGGCGGGCCAGGTCTCGATCCGATTCGGGGCGCGCGGGCCCAACAGCGCCACGTGCACAGCGTGTTCGGCGGGCGCGCACGCCATCGGCGACGCCTTCAAGATCATCGAACGCGGCGATGCCGATGTGATGATCTGCGGGGGAGCGGAGGCGGCCGTCACGCCCATGGGCGTCGGCGGATTCGCGGCGATGCGCGCGCTCTCGACACGCAACGAGGAGCCGCAGCGCGCCAGCCGCCCCTTCGACCGCGATCGAGATGGATTCGTCATCGGCGAGGGCGCGGGGATCCTCGTCCTCGAATCCCTGGAGCACGCCCGGGCGCGAGGGGCGCGCATCTATGCGGAGATCGTCGGTTACGGGATGTCTGCGGATGCCTACCACATCACGCAGCCTCCGGAAGATGCCCATGGCGCCATCCGCGTCATGCAGTATGCCCTGCGCGATGCCGGCATCTCTCCCGATCAGGTGGACTACATCAACGCGCACGGCACCTCGACCTACTACAACGACAAGCTGGAGACCTACGCGATCAAGTGCGTCTTCGGCGAGCACGCGTATCGGCTCGCCGTCAGCTCGACCAAGTCCATGACGGGGCATCTGCTCGGCGCCGCGGGCGGACTGGAGGCGGGTATCACCGTCCTGGCCATCTATCATCAAATCCTCCCGCCGACGATCAACTACGAGCACCCCGATCCCGAATGCGATCTCGATTACGTCCCGAATCGCGCCCGTCGGGCCGAGATCCGCTACGCGCTCTCGAACTCCTTCGGCTTCGGCGGCACCAACGCCGCCTTGCTCTTCAAGCGGTACGAGGAATGAGCCTATGAAGATCATCGTATGCCTGAAGCAGGTCCCCAAGCGCGATCTGGCCTTGCGCCTCAACGAGGCGGGGACATGGATCAAAGACGCCGATCTGAGCTGGGAGATCAACGAGCCGGATGCGTATGCGCTCGAAGAGGCGTTGCGATTGAAAGAGCGCCTGGGGGGAGAGGTCATCGCGTGCTCGCTCGGACCGGCGCGCGTCGAGCAGGTCCTGCGGGAAGCGCTCGCCAAAGGCGCGGATCGAGCGCTGCACCTGCTGGATCCGGCCTTCGAAGGGCTGGATGCGTTCAACACGGCGCGCGTGCTCGCCGAGGCGTTGCGTCGCGAATCGTTCGATCTCATCCTCACGGGACTGCAATCGGACGACCACGGGTATGCGCAGACGGGCGTCATCCTGGCGGAATTCCTCGGGCTCCCGCATGCGACGATCGTCATGCAGATCGAGGTGCTCGATGGCCGATTGAAGGTGAAGCGCGAACTGGAGGCCGGATGGTTCCAATGGGTCGAGCTGCCGCTGCCCGCACTCCTGACAATCCAATCCGGGATCAATCAGCCGCGCTACGCGACGCTCAAAGGCATCATGGGCGCCAAGAAGAAGGAGCTGCGGCGTCTGACGCTCGCCGACCTCGGCCTCTCGGCCGAAGCGTTGCGCAACAAGCAGGAACTGATGCGTGTCTTCTTCCCCACGAAAGCGAAGCGCACCGAGTTCCTCGAAGGCACGCCGGAGGAGATCGCCGTCCGACTCGTCGAGAAATTGAGATACGAAGCGAAGATCTTGTGAGGAAGGAGTGGAGATGAAGATTTTCACCCTTGCCGAACATCGCGATGGTAAGCTCAATCGGGCGACCTGGGAGGCGATCGTGGCCGGACAACGCCTGGCCGCTCACCTGAATGGATCGGTCTCGGCGGTTCTCTTGGGGCGCGACGTCCGGGGACTGGCCGAAGAGCTGGCCGCGAAGCGGCTCCGCGAGGTCCTCGTGGTCGAAGATGAGCGATTGGCCGAGTACACGCCTGACGGGTATACGGCGGCGCTCAGCGAAGTGATCCGCCGCGAGGCTCCCGCTTTCGTCCTCATGAGCCATACCTATCAAGCGCGCGATTTCGCGCCGAAGCTGGCGGCGGCGCTCGGCAAAGCGCTCATCAGCGATTGCCTCGGATACCGCGTGGACGATGGAACGGTGATCTACACGCGGCCGATCTTTCAGGGGAAGATCCACGCCGATGTCCGATTCGCAGATGATCCCCCATATCTGGTCACCTTTCAAGCGGGAGCCTTTCGCGCGGATGAGGTCGAAGCGGCCTCCGAGCCGGTCCCCATCCGCGCGATCTCGCTCGATCTGCGTCAGGTGCCGATTCGGACGCGTCCGCTGGAGGTCTTTCGCGAGGCGAAGCAGGCCGTGGACCTCAGTTCAGCCGAGCGTATTGTCGCCGTCGGACGCGGCATCAAGAGCGAGGAGAATTTGGCCCTGATCCGTCGGCTCGCCGAGGTCCTCAATGCGGAGATCGGAGCCTCGCGCCCCGTGTGCGACAGTGGGTGGCTCCCGATGGATCGTCAGATCGGCAGCTCCGGCCAGACGGTCTCGCCCAAGCTCTATCTCGCCATCGGGATCTCCGGCGCGATTCAGCATGTCGTCGGGATGAAAGGTTCGCGCACCATCGTCGCCATCAATAAGGACCCGGAAGCGCCGATCTTCGATATCGCCGATTATGGCATCGTCGGCGACCTCTTCGAGATCGTCCCCGCACTCATCAAGGCGCTGGAGCAGCTCAAGGAATAACCCGCTCGCGTGGCCGAAGTGGCGAGAGGCGTTCGCGACGGCGCCCTCCCACGCGTCATTCTGAGCCTCGTCAGACGAAGCTCCGCCTTCAGCGCGAAGACTTTCCCCACTCCCACCCGTCGGCGGTTCGCACGAGCCCCCACCGGCGTTTCGCCCTCGCGGCTTCCGCCAGCAATCGCTCGTGCATCTGATCGACTTCGTACAGGACCTTCCCCTCCTCCACCACCTCGATGAAGAACGGCTCGCCCTGGCGGATCTGCGCGAGCACTTCATCCACCGTCGTGACAAATGGCTGCACCATGCCCTGGCTGTGAGCATAGACGGTCGCCCAATCCACGGGCCGCTCGAAGATGACCAACACATCGGCATCGCTCTCTTGCGTGAAGTCTCCCCGGGCCACCGAGCCAAAGAGCACCATGAGCACCGGCTTCAGGCGGAGGACGCCTTCCATGAAGCGTCGCACTTCCGGCCAGTGCGGATACTCAACCAATGCGGTTTTCGACGAAAGCGAGGATCTCTTCCGCATATCGAAGGCACCGCGTGGCCGTCTCCTCATCGTAGAACTCGCCCGGATAGCCTTCGGCGAAGGCGTTCGGATAGCGCGGCTGGATATAGTGGCGGTCCAATTCCCGGGCCATAGCGGGCAAGTCAGCCGGGATGGGCCCGATGTCCTCGATCTGTTTGAGCAACCGCACCAGAGTATGCCCGTGGATTTCGCGGTGATGGAACCGCAGCAGCGCCTTCAGCGCCTTTTCGGCCGCCTGCTGCGCCTGAAAGGCGCACCACTCGTAGTTCCCATCCGCAAGGCTATCCCGCGCGGCCTTCAGGTCGCGTCGCGCCTGCGCCAACCAATCCGCATGACGTCGCGCCATGTGCCCGTCACGCAGTCTACCGCGGCCGGACAATGAAAAGCAAATCGGCGAAACGCGCACGACGCGCCTCCGGTCGGACGCACAGCGCGCCCTCCGTTTGGTATAATTGTCTCCGGCATCATGGCTGAGAGGAGGTGGCGGAGATGAGAGGATGTGCCTGGGGGGTTTTCCCCTTCGGATTCGGCTTTTACATTGACTGGAAGGACATCGAGGACCTCTGGCTCTTCGGCCGCCGCTTCTACACGCGCCGGGAGAAGATCGAGTATCTGAAACGGCTCAAGGAGAAGCTGGAGCGAGAGCTGCAAGGGATCGAGGAGCGCATTCGGGACCTGGAGGCCCAGGAGGCGGCGTCCCGGTAATCTCTCCGTACGAGAGCGCGACCGAATGAGCGGTGAGAGGCCTCGCCTTCTCCTCAATCCTCCTTTGCGGTCCCTGGACGACACCCACCTGTACCGTCGCGTCTATGAGTTCGCCGACCTCTCGTCCTACTCGTTTTGGGAGCGGTGGGGCATCCGGGCGCTCGGCGTGCTCGGCTACTGGTGGATCGCTGCCTTCGGGCGCACCATTCGATGGACAGTTGTGGACGGTCAGTACTATGACGAGATTCGCCGCGCGGGGAAACGCATCATCTATGCGTTCTGGCATAATCGGATCTTCCTCGCGACATGGTTCTGGCGGCACCGGGGCATTGTCGTGATGACGAGCCAAAGCTTCGACGGCGAATACATCGCGCGATTCATCCAGCGATTCGGATATGGGGCGGCGCGCGGATCCTCCACCCGGGGGGGGAATCGCGCGCTGCTGCTGATGGCCGCCTGCCTCCACCGCGGCCTCGATGTCGCGTTCACTATCGATGGACCGCGCGGGCCGGTGTATGTGGCCAAACCGGGCGCCGTGATGCTCGCCAAGCTGACGGGCCACGCCATCCTGCCCTTTCACATCTCGGCCGCATCGTTTTGGGAGCTGCCCAGTTGGGATCGCTTCCAAATCCCCAAACCCTTCACTCGCGCGGTCGTTCTGCTGGGACCACCGATCACGGTTCCCGCGGACGCCGACGACGCGCTCCTTGAGCGAAAGCGGGCGCACTTGCAGGCCACGCTCGATGCTCTGCGCGAGCGGGGCGACCGATGGTTCCAGACGTGAACCGCGATCCCCTCACAAGATGATGCGCTCGTTGCCCACGCGGCGCGTGACGTGCTGGCGATCGAGGTATTCCAGGAGAGGAATGGCGTACTTTCGCGACACGCCCGTCAGCTCTTTGAACGCGCCCACATCGAGCCGCTCGCTGATGGCCTTCCGCGCGCGGACGCGCTCGACGAGCGCACGAAGGGCTTCAGCCGCGAACGTGTGCTCGCCCACGCGCACGAGCGCTCCCCGCTGAAGGAGCCGGTGATAGAGCTTGCGCGCCTTCTCGGGATCGAGCTGAAACTGAGCGATCACCTCTTCCAGGACCGGCGGCTGCCACCCGGCCCGCTCAAAAGCCTCCAGAAGCTTCCGCTCGATCTCCGCCTCTTCCTCCGAGAGCTGCACGACATGCGTCGCCAGGCGCACCCATTCGCGTTCGGCTCGAAATTCGGGCTCCTGACACAAGCGCGCCAGAAGCTCCGAGGCGACGGACTCCGGGACCTCGCGCGGGAGGAGCGCGCGCGCCTCGCGGCGCGGCATCCCGGGATCTAACGGGTGCTCGCGATGAAACGTCGCGAGCGCGTGTCTGAGCCTCTCCCGCATCGCTTCATAAGCAGCGCGTGACAGGAAATGGCGCGGGGTGCTCGAGGTCTCGACGAGGCGCCCCGCAGCGACGTGGGCGCGCAAAGCGTCTTCGAGCTGAGTCGCCGTCAGATCCGTGCGCGCGGCGAGTTCGGGGTAACTTCGCCCGCGTTCCCCGGCCATCTCCACCCAGAGCGCGAGCCGCTCTCGCGCGTCCGCCGCTTCCAGCTGAAGCCGCGTGGTGATGACGGCTTCTCTCCCCTCGGCCGCGGGGCGAAAGGCTCGGTGTTTCTCCGGCAGAGCATCGAGGATCTCTCCACCGCCGATAGTGAGCGGCGGCGAATATCGCCGAACGATGAACCGATCGCCAGGCAGCGCGAACGTCGGCGTCTCCAGACGAAATTGGACGAGGCCGGACTCGCCCGGCCGCAACTCCATGCGATCCAGCAGGACGACGCGCGCCAGGATCTCGGCCGTCCCCACATGAAGCCGAAGGCGCGCGCGCGTCTGCAGCGCCTGGGGCGCTGTGGGGAGCAACTCCAGGCGGGCGTCAATCAGCGAGGTGGGGACGAAGCGACGGCTCGCGACGACGACCTGACCGCGCTCGAGCTCTTCGACAGTGACCCCGTGCAGATTCATCGCCGTTCGTTCTCCCGCCACGGCGACGGCGACGGAGTGCCCATGCACCTGAAGGCCACGAATCAGCGCACGACGCTGGAGAGGAAGGATGTCCACCTCATCGCCCACGGCGAACTGCCCGGCGATCAACGTCCCCGTGACGACGGTCCCGAAGCCCTTCACCGTGAAGACGCGATCAATGGGCAAGCGCGGGACGGCCTCGCGTCGCTTCTCGGCGACAGTCGCCGCTACACGCACGAGCGCGTCTTTCAACGCCTCGATCCCTTCCCCCGTGCGCGAGCTGACCCGGACGATGGGCGCTCCCTCCAGAAACGATCCCGCCACGAGATCGCGCACCT
This sequence comes from bacterium HR10, assembly GCA_002923315.1. Lineage (GTDB taxonomy): Bacteria > Acidobacteriota > Blastocatellia > HR10 > HR10 > HR10. The sequence goes on along the minus strand of BEHM01000006.1, from coordinate 61,042 downwards.
CGGCCTCGACCAGCTCGAGCATCTCCGCGTCCACCAGATCCACTTTCGTGATGGCGATCAGCCCGGATTTCACCCGCAGAAGCCGACAGATGTCGAAATGCTCGCGCGTCTGCGGCATCACCGATTCATCGGCCGCCACGACCAACAGCACCAGGTCAATCCCATGCGCCCCCGCGAGCATGTTCTTCACGAAGCGCTCATGTCCGGGAACATCCACGAACCCGAAGCGCGTCTCCCCGAGCGTGAGGAAGGCGAACCCGAGGTCAATCGTGATCCCTCGCTCCTTCTCTTCCTTCAACCGATCCGTATCAATGCCGGTCAGCGCCTTCACCAAAGCCGTCTTGCCGTGATCAATATGGCCGGCGGTGCCGACGATGATATGCCGCATCGCTGCCGCCCTCCCACGATCTCTGTTCCGTCCTTCGCGGACGCGCGATGTTCGTCCAAAGGCACTACGGCCTCTCGGGCTTCCGCTCTCCGGGCTTCCCCGCGGGCTTCCCGCTCTTCCCCTTCTCCTCGGGCTCCGGCTCAATATCACCGATCTCGATCTTCCCGCTGAATCGGCGATAGTTCGTGTAGCGAATCACCATGCGGACGCGAACCGAACGCCCTGGGAAATCCAGAACGTCATCCGCGTAGGTATAGGTCGGGAACCACAGCTTGTCTTCGATGTTCTCCCGGTAGGTTTCAAATCGCGGGAACTTATTCTCCCGATCCTCGGGCAAGCCCTTGCCCTGGACCTTCACGATCATCAAGTCCACCGTATCCACCCAGATGCGTCCTTGGAAGTACCGCTCGTGCATCTTCTTCGGATCGGGAGGACGCCGAGGGCGAACGTCGAAGACGTAGGTGTCAATCTCATCAATGCGCTCGCGTCCGACATAGGTGACGAGGTATTTGGGGAGGTCCTCCACGCCCAGCGCGAACGGCTGAATTCCGGCGAAATCGGCGAAATCGTATTGCGTGACGACGATCTCGCGGAGCGTGGGGACGGGGAAGTAGAGGATGCGCTCCTCTCGCTCACCCCGATCGTTCACGATGATCTCGGAGACGCGCCGGAATTCCCCCGTCACGAGGCCGCGTGGCCCGAGCGTTTGAATGGTGATGTCCTGTCGGAAGAGGAAATTCTTGAACTCCTGGCGCAAGCGGCTCTCATTCTCGGCGAACTTTCGGATGATCTCCTCAACGGGGACGCCATCCACGGTCTGCGCGGCGCCACGAGATGGACCGATGGCGCGCGCTGGCGCGGAGAGGAATCCAAGGAGCAGAAGGAGAGCCCAAGCGCCGTAAGCCGTCCGATGTCGCATCATAGGCATCGTCTCACCTCGCACATCACGTATTCTACCGAACTCAGGCGATATCCGCACATGGTCGCCCTCGCACAGGACAGATGCGCCCGCTGGAGGGGGCGCGGCCTCGCGCGCCCAGCTCAGGCGCGTCGCTCCCAGGCTTCGCGCAACGCCTCGCCGACGACGTGGAAGCAGAAGAGGACGAGCACCATGGTCCCGGCCGGGAAGATGAACAGCCAGGGCGCGACGCTCATCGCCTCGACGCCGTCGTGGACGAGCGTCCCCCAGCTCGCTTGTGGTGCTTGAATGCCCAAGCCGAGGAAGCTGATGAAAGCTTCCTGCAGCATGACCGAGGGGATGGTGAGCACCGTGTAGGCGAGGATCGGTCCGCCCGCGTTCGGGATGAGGTGGCGGAAGAGGATATGCCACGTTCCAGCTCCGGCCGCGCGCGCGGCTTCGACGAAGAGCTCATTCTTGAGCGCCAGGACCTGCCCGCGCACGATTCGCGCGAGCGTCAGCCAGGAGACGGCGCCCAGGGCGACGAAGAGCAAGACCATGCGCACACCCGGACCTCGCAGCCACTCAGCCCACGCTCCCTCCGGATGCCAGCGGAGAAGACGGATCATGGGATCTACGACCTCCGGCTCCGCAAAGAGCGCCATGAGCACGAGCACGAGGAAGAGATAGGGGAGCGAGAACAACAGATCAACCACGCGCATCATCACGTCGTCCACGCGCCCGCCGAAGTACCCGGAGAGGGCGCCGTAGAGGGTACCGATCACGGTCGAGATCACCGTGGCGACCAGCGCCACAAGCAGGGAGATGCGCCCGCCATAGAGGAGGCGTGCCAGCAGATCGCGTCCCAAGATGTCTGTTCCCAGATAATGCCCATTCGAGAGGCTCGGGGGGGAGAGCCCCAGGTCCAGATCAGCCTGATCGTATCCGTAGGAGAGCCACATCGGGCCGATCACGACGGCCGCACTGATGAGGGCGAGGATTCCGGTCGCCAGAAGAACCGAGGGGCGTTGAAGCGGCGTTCTTGTCCTGATCGGCGACGGCTCTTCCCACTCCATGTCTTGCCGACGCTCGTGGCGAGTGGACGGCTCCCGATTCATGAGGGCGTTCATCTGAGGGTGATCCGCGGATCCAGGCGCGCCATCGCGATGTCCGCCACCAGGTTGAGCACGATGAGCAAGACCGACGTGAGCGAGACGATCCCCAGGATCAGCGTATAATCGCGATTGAGGGCGGCCTGGACGAAGAAATGGCCGAGCCCCGGAATGGCGAAGATCTTCTCGATGACCACGGTTCCCGCCAGCAGGAACGCCAGTGAGGGACCGGTGAACGAGAGCACGGGCAGCAGGGCCGGGCGCAAGGCATGCCGCAGAAGGACCGCGCGTGGGCGAAGCCCCTTGGCGCGAGCCGTTCGGAGATAGTCTTGCGCGAGCGCCTGTTGCAACCCGCTTTGCGTCAAGCGCGCGATATAGGCGATATAGGCAGCCGAGAGCGTGAGCACAGGTAGCACCAGATGGCGCCCTTCTCCCCACCCGGCCGGAGGAACCCAATAGAGCGTCAGACTGAAGAGCAGGACAAGAAGCGGCCCGAGCACGAAATTCGGCGTGCTCACGCCCAAGACGGCCACTCCCATCAGCGCGCGCACCCACACGGCTCTCGGTCGAAGCGCCGCTCCCACGCCGAGCGGTACGCCGACGCCCAGAGCCAACGCATAAGCGACAAAGCCGATCGGTGCAGAGACGCGAAAGCCGCGCCACAGGATCTCGCGCACCGTCACCTCGGGATACCGATACGAAGGGCCGAAATCCAGACGCGCGAGCCCTCGCAGATAGTTCGCGTATTGCACAGGCCAGGGTTGATCCAGACCATAATGGCGATCCAGATGCGCCTCGATCTCCGCCGGTACGGCGCGCTCCCGACGAAAGGGCTTCCCCGGAGCCCACCGCACCAGGAAGAACGTGAGCGTGAGAACGAGCCACAGCAACGGAAGGGCGAACAACAGGCGCTTGAGGATGTACCGGCCCATAGCCTTATCGCTCCGGAGTGATGGCCTGGAGATCGAACGCCGGTGCCGTTCTCTCCACGACGACGAACTTCAAAGGATGCCGATCGAGGATGTTCGCATGCCATCCGCGAACATATGGTTTACGAAGGAAGCTGGCCACCGAGCTGTAGATGGGGATGATCGGCATATCCTCGAGCAAGACGCGCTCGGCGCGCGCCAGAAGCGCCATCCGCCGAGGCACGTCCGGTTCAGCATTGGCCTGCTGGACAAGCCGATCATAGTCTGGATCGCCCCATCCAGTGGGATTGTTCGGGCTCGTCGAGAGCATGGAATCGAGGAAGCTCGTCGGATCGCTGAAATCGGCCGAGAAGCTCCGTCGCGCGAGGTCGAAGTCTCCGAGCCGCACAGTCTCCAAGTAGACTTGCCACTCCTGAGCGATCAACTCGATGTGAATCTGGGGGAAGACGCGTCGCCACTCGGCCTGCAGCGCTTCGGCGATCTGCGCATGCAGGGCGCCGGCATTGTAGAGATAGCGCAAGCGAAGGCCGCGTCCTTCCGGGTACCCGGCGGCCGCCAGAAGCCGTCGTGCGCGCTCCGGATCATACGTCACCCCCTTTGGACGCGGATAGAGACCGTGGAAATCCGAGGGGGTGAAGGCCCCTAAGGGTTGCTGTCCCGCCGCGAGCAAACGCTGACAGAGGCGTTCCCGATCAATGGCCAGCGCCAGCGCGCGCCGCACCCGTCCATCGCTGAGCGGCCGACGGCGCACGTTCACCAGCAGGAAGTAGCTCAGCAGATATGGCCCGGAGATGTAATCCCGCGTCCGGCGCAAGAGACGCAGCGCATAGGGGGGTAAGAGCCCGCTCACCAGGACGTCCACTTCGCCCGCCTTGTAGAGGTTCAACAACGTCGTCGCCTCGCTGTAGGGATAAAAGATCACGCGCTCCAGTCGCACCCGCGCGGCATCCCAATAGAGGGGATTTTTCTCCAGGACGACGCGACGTCCCGGCTCGAACTCCACGAGCCGAAAAGGTCCATTGCTCACCATGTGCTCCGGGCGCGTCCACGCGCGCCCATGTCGTTCGACGGCCTCGCGGGGGACCGGCCGATAGACGCCGAGGCTTGTGAGCTTGAGGAAGAAGGCCGTGGGGACCTCCGTCTCCACCTCGAGTGTATGCTCATCGAGGGCGCGCACGCCGATGTCCTCCGCGCTCAGGGATACCGCCTCCCACACGAAGCCCTCCAGATGACGACGGAGCTGCTGAAGGCGAGGCCCGGCGTCTGAACCCTCGCCGCGCCGGATTCGATCCACCTCCTCGGCCGTGAGCAGGAGATCGCGCCCGAATTCGTCCGTGAGAAATCGCCCGGTTCGCCGATCTCGAACCTTCAGCTTCCCCGTATTGTAGGCCTCGGCGTTCTTGATGTAATAGAGCAGATAGGCATTGGGCGAGGCCGTCTCCGGCGCCAAGGCCCGACGCCAAGAGTAGACGAAATCCCACGCGGTCACCGGACGTCCGTTGCTCCATCGCGCCGCACGCCGCAGATGAAACCGAAACCGCGTGGCGCGCGCATCCATCTCCCACGCTTCGGCGACGGCCGGAATCGGCTCCAGTGTCACCGGATCATATTCGGTCAAGCCCTCAAAGAGGTTGATCAGAATCTGTTCCTCGACGCTGCCCGGAGCGCGGTGCGGATCCAGCGACGCCGGATCGGCGCCGTTGCCCACGCGAAGGACGGCCCCCTCGGGCGGCTCGATCTTCCCGAAGTACGCAGCCGGGGGCGCGCATGCGCTCAGCAGCAGCAACCCGACAGTCGCAGACACAAGCCGCTCCATATCTGGCGCCAAGGATCAGTAAACCTTATCACGCACGGCGAAGCGGAACAAGAGCGCGCGCCCCCGGCTCATCCCCCCTTTGCCGCTTTACTTCCGGCCGGTTCTGTGCTAGCCTAATCTAACTTGAAGAGGAAGAAAAACTTGAGTGCGAGGGAGGCACGCGTCGCCTGTGGCGTTGACGAAAGAAGTCAAACGCGAGTTGATCGAAAAGTTTCGGGTGCACGAGAACGATACGGGATCGCCGGAGGTACAAGTGGCGATCCTGACGTATCGGATCGCACAACTGACGGAGCATTTCAAGACGCACAAGAAAGACTATCACTCGCGCCGGGGCTTACTGAAGCTGGTGAGCAAGCGTCGCCGACTTCTGGAGTACCTGAAGCGGACTGACAGTCGGCGGTACTACCAGCTCATTGACCGGCTCGGGTTGAGAAAGTGACTTGACGCGACGACGGGACGACCACGCTCGCCAAGAGGCGGATATTCGACGCGATCCGGGCCGGATGGTCACGCGACCTCGCGGATCGCGAGGGGTGCCCCGTGGTGATCCCTCTGCCTCAACGGAGGGTGTGGTCTTCCCGATACAGATCGGGCCATGTGGGGTGAGCTCCCATCTCTCTTGCGGAGGGCATGCCGGAGCTGACCTGAATTCTCCCTCACAATCATGAACGACCATGAGGAAGACGGTGTTAAGCGACTCTATTGAGATCGGCGGAAAGCGCATCACGCTGGAGACGGGGCGGATCGCTCGACAGGCGGATGGAGCCGTGCTCATTCGCCTGGGGGATACGATCGTGCTCGTGACGGCGGTAGCTGAGAAGGAGCCGCGCGAGGGGGTGGATTTCCTCCCCCTCACGGTGGACTATCGCGAGAACAACTATGCGGCCGGGCGCATCCCCGGGAACTACTATCGCCGGGAGGGGCGACCGACCGAGAAGGAGGTCCTCACCAGCCGCCTGATTGATCGGCCCTTGCGGCCACTCTTCCCCGAAGGGTATCGGTGTGAGACGCAGATCATCGCCCTGGTCGTCTCCGCCGATACGGACTATGATCCCGATATCCTCGGGATCACAGGAGCATCGGCCGCGCTCTACTTCTCGGACATCCCCTTCTTCGAGCCCGTTGGTGGCGTCCGCGTCGGTTTGATTGAGAACCGCTACGTTCTGAATCCCACCTACGAGCAGACGCGGCAATCGCGCTTGAACCTCGTTGTCGCGGGAACCGAGGAGGCCATCGTCATGGTGGAGTGCGGGGCGAAGGAGGTGCCGGAGGAGGTCATCGTCGAGGCGCTCGTCTTCGCGCACTCGGAGATCAAGAAGCTGTGCGCGTGGCAGAAGGCGCTCGGCGAGAAGCTGGGGGTGCGCAAGCGGGAGGTCACACCGCCGGCGCTTGATGAAGCGGTCGTGCGCGCGGTGGAGGCGACATGGGGGGCGGAGTTGCGCCAGGCCCTGGACGTCACGAACAAGACCAAGCGGGAGAGCCAGGAGGCTCTGGATCAGCTCCGACAGCGTATCCTGGAGGCGACGCCCGAGGAGCAGCGGGAGATGGCGGCGCGGGCGTTCGAGTTCCTGCGCGAGCGCTTCTTCCGCGAGGACATCCTCATTCACCGACGCCGTCCCGACGGGCGCCGCTTCACGGAGATTCGTCCCATCGAATGCGAGGTGGGACTGCTGCCGCGCACGCACGGCAGCGCGCTCTTCACCCGCGGAGAGACGCAAGCGCTGGTGACGACGACGCTGGGCACGCGGGAGGACATTCAGTACCTGGACAGCCTGGAATTCGGCGAGATCGAGCGGCGCTTCATGCTCAACTACAACTTCCCGCCGTTCTGCGTGGGTGAGGTGGCGCGCCTGGGAGCGCCGAGCCGACGGGAGATCGGACATGGCGCGTTGGCCCACCGCGCGCTGGAGCCGGTCTTGCCCTCGGAGGACGCCTGGCCCTACATCATCCGCGTGGTCTCGGAGATCACCGAATCGAACGGCTCCTCCTCGATGGCGACCGTCTGCGGCGGAAGCCTCTCGCTCATGGATGCGGGCGTGCCGATCAAAGCGCACGTGGCGGGCATCGCCATGGGTCTGGTCATGGAGGACGACAAGTACGCGATCCTGACCGACATCGCGGGAGCGGAGGACCATTACGGGGACATGGACTTCAAGGTCGCGGGCACGCGCGAGGGGATCACGGCCTTGCAGATGGACATCAAGATCAAGGGCGTGGATGCGGAGATCCTCTCGCAGGCCCTGGAACAGGCCAAGGAAGCGCGCATGGTGATCCTGGACAAGATGGAGCAGACGATCGCTCAGCCACGACCGGACATCAGTCCGTATGCTCCGCGTATCTTCACCATGCAGATCCCGCCTGAGAAAGTGCGCGACGTGATCGGTCCCGGAGGGAAGGTCATCCGCAGCATCGTGGACAAGACCGGCTGCAAGATTGACATCCTCGACGATGGGCGCGTGCATATCGCCTCGATGAACAAAGAGGCGGCCGATCAGGCCATGCAGCTCATCCGCGAGCTGACGATGGAGATCGAGGTCGGCAAGACCTATGTGGGCCGCGTCTCTCGCTTGACGGAATTCGGCGCGTTTGTCGAGATCGTGCCGGGGACGGAAGCGCTCCTGCACATCTCGGAAGTCGCCCCGCATCGGGTGCGGGACATCCGCGAGGTGCTCAAGGAAGGGGATGTCATCAAGGTCAAGTGCATCGCCAACGATGGCATGGGGCGGATTCGACTGAGCCGCAAGGCGCTGCTCATAGAGCAAGATCGTGCGGCGCGCAAGCGCCCGGAGGAGCGATCCCGAACCGACGATCGCTCTCGTCGGTCCCGTCGGTGAGGGCGGAGTGAAGAGATGCGGAGGCGCTGGAGGGCGATCGGTCTGATCCCGCTCATGGGCCTGCTCGCCCTCGAGCTGGGGGCTTCTCGACAAGGACATTCTCGCCCGCTCTCGGGTGAGCTTCCCTTCCCTCTGGGCGAGCGCCTGACGTATACGATCTCCTGGGCCCACTACGTGGTTGCCGGAGAGATGACGCTCTCGGTGAAAGGGCGAGGGCGGTTCTTCGATCGCACGGGTGTGCATCTGGAGCTGCGCGCTCAGACGGTCGGCCCTGTGCGCACGCTCCTCAGGGCGCTTGAGGAGCAATGGACCTCCTATGTGGATCCGCAGACCTGGCTCCCGTATCGGGTGGAGCACTCCCGCCGGGATGGGGATCGGCGCACGGACATCGCGATCGCCCTCGATCATCGGAGCGGGATCGCCCGCCTGAGCACGGGACGGACGATCGCGATCTCTCCGGAGACGCGCGATGTCGTCGCCTTTCTCTATCACTTGCGCACGCTCCCGCTTCAATTGGGGAAGCGCTACCGCTTCTCCGTCTTGAGTGAACGGCGGCGCGTGCCGATTCAGGCTGAGGTCCGCTCGCGCGCCGTGGTGGAGACGCGCGCCGGACGGTTTGAGGCGATGGAGATGGCCTTGCGCCTGGAGGGCACCGATGCCCCTCCTCTCCGCCTCTGGCTCTCCGCCGACTCGCGGCGCATGCCCGTGATGATCGTAGCCCAGGAGGCGCTGGGAGAGATTCGCGTCGAGCTCACGGAGGTCGCGATCGGCACGGCGACAGCGGGTCGGGAGTCGAGCCCAGCAGGCTCTCCATGGCGTCCATGAGTGCGCGAGAGAAAGCACTGCTGATGACGGCGACCGAGATCGAGCAGGCGCTCGAGCGCCTGGCGGCGGAGATTGCGGCCTCCGAGCCGCCCACGGATAAGCTGATGCTCGTCGGCATTCGCACGCGAGGCGTGCCGCTGGCTCGCCGCTTGGCGGAGATTCTGAAGCGACGACATGGGCGAGACCTTCCGGTCGGTGTCCTGGACATCACCTTCTACCGGGACGATCTGAGCCGGATCGCGCCCAATCCCGTGGTGAAGACGAGCGAGCTGCCGCACGACATCACCGGTCGGATCATCGTGCTCGTGGACGATGTGCTCTATACGGGCCGCACGATTCGCGCCGCGCTCGATCATCTGATGGATTACGGACGGCCCGATCGCGTGCGCCTGGCCGTGCTCGTGGACCGCGGCCATCGTGAGCTGCCCATTCAGGCCGATTACGTAGGACGTGCGATCCCGACTGAGCGGAACGAGATCGTCAAAGTCATGTTGCGCGAGGTGGACGGCGAGGATCGAGTCCTGCTCCTGGAGAAGGAGGGAGCCGATGACGCGTGACCTCGAGGGAGAACGGCGCGATCCCCATGAGCGCGCGGAGTTCTCCACCGCACATCCGCGCGCGCGCCTCAAGCGAAAGGACCTGCTCGGCATTCGCGATCTCGATCCCGAGGAGATTCGACTGATTCTGGATACGGCCGAGGCATTCAAGCAGGTCTCCGAGCGCGAGATCAAGAAGGTTCCCACGCTGCGCGGGCGGACGGTCGTGAATCTCTTCTTCGAGCCCTCGACGCGCACGCGCACGAGTTTCGAGCTGGCGGCCAAGCGCCTCTCGGCGGACACGATCAGTATCGCTACTGCGACGAGCAGCCTGATGAAAGGAGAGACGCTGCTGGACACGGTGCGGACCCTGCAGGCGATGGCCGTGGATGCACTCGTCGTGCGTCACTCGATGGCCGGCGTCCCGCATCAGCTGGCGCGGCAGCTCCCCATTCCGGTCATCAATGCCGGCGATGGGGCGCACGAGCATCCCACGCAAGCGCTCCTGGACGCCTTCACCATTCGCGAGCGGAAGGGTCGGATCGCCGGATTGAAGGTCGCCATCATCGGCGATCTCCTGCACAGCCGCGTCGCGCGCTCGAACATCTACCTGTTGACGAAGCTCGGGGCGAGCGTGTGGGTGAGCGGTCCGCAGACGCTCCTGCCGCCGTATTACGAACAGCTGGTTCCCGATGGCCTCTTCGTCACGCCGAGGATCGAAGAAGCGCTCGAGGGCGCCGACGTCGTCATGGCCTTGCGCCTTCAGCTCGAGCGGCAACAGGAGTGCTTCTTCCCCTCCCTCAAGGAATACGCCCTCCGCTTCGGTCTCACGCGCGAGCGGCTGCGTTGGGCGAAGGAGGACGCCATCATCCTCCATCCGGGACCGATGAATCGCGGGATCGAGATCGCGTCCGATGTCGCCGATGGCCCTCAGGCGCTCATTCTCGACCAGGTCGCCAACGGCATCGCTGTGCGCATGGCCGTCCTCTACCTCCTCATGGGCGGATCGTCCGCCTGACGCACCTGATGATCCCTCTGCTTGGCCAGCCCTTCGTTCTGCGCTATGCTGAATGTTTCGCGCCCCGACCATATGGTTCGGGAGAGCCGAGGAAGCGTCGTGGGGAGGAACTCGACAATGATGTCGTGGATCGCGGAGCTCGAAGCGATCCTCGGGGATGAGGACGTGATCACCGATCCCGAACGGCTCCTCGCGTACGAATGCGATGGCCTGAGCATCCACAAGCATCTGCCGTCGGCCGTCATCTTCCCGGAATCCGCCGAAGAGGTCGTTCGCGCGGTCAAGGTGCTGGCGCGGCATCGCATCCCCTTCCTCGCGCGAGGGGCGGGCACGGGATTGAGCGGAGGCGCGGTCGCTGTCCAGGGAGGAGTGATCTTCGAGCTCGCCCGGATGAATCGCATCTTGGAGATCGACTATGAGAATCAGCTCGCCATCGTGGAGCCTGGGGTGATCAATCTCGCGCTCACGCGGGCTGTGGCCGATGCCGGGTATTTTTATGCCCCCGATCCCTCCAGCCAGATGGCGTGCACACTGGGCGGGAACGTGGCGGAGAACGCTGGCGGCCCACACTGCTTGAAATACGGCATGACCGGGCATCACATCCTGGGCTTGGAGGTCGTCCTCCCCGATGGGACGATCATAACGCTCGGGGGGCATGGCGCGGATGCGGTGGGGTATGATCTGCTCGGTCTCTTCATCGGCTCCGAAGGGACGTTCGGCATCGCGACGAAGATCACCGTTCGGCTCATGCGGCAGCCTCAAGCGGTGAAGACGCTGCTCGCCGATTTCCTGAGCGTGGAGGACGCCAGCCGTGCCGTCTCCGCCATCATCGCGGCGGGGATTCTGCCGTCGGCTCTGGAGATGATGGATCGCGCGACGATCGAGGCCGTCGAAGCGTCCGTGTATGCGGCGGGCTTGCCGACGGATGCGGCGGCTGTGCTGATCATCGAAGTGGATGGATTGGAGGCGAGCGTCGCGTACGACGCTGAGCGCATCGTCGAGATCTGCCGCGCCCACGGCGCGCGTCAGGTGCTCGTCGCTCGCGATGAGGCGGAGCGCACGCGCCTCTGGGCCGGACGCAAAGGGGCCTTCGGCGCCCTGGGGCGCATCAGCCCAGATCTCATGGTCCAGGACGCCGTGATCCCCCGCAGCAAGCTCCCTGAAGTCCTGCCCGAGATCTATCGCATCGCCGCGCGCTACGGACTCCGCATGGCCAACGTCTTTCACGCCGGCGATGGCAACCTGCATCCCAACATCTGCTTCGACGGGCGGAACCCAGAAGAAGTGGAGCGCGTGAAAGCGGCCTGCCAGGAGATCATGCACCTCTGCGTGCGCGTCGGGGGGTCGCTCACCGGGGAGCACGGCGTCGGCCTCGATAAGATCGCCTACATGCCCCTTGTCTTCACGGAGGAGGATCTGGAGGCGATGGCGCGCGTGCGCGCCGTGTTCGATCCGGAGGGCCGGTGCAATCCCGGAAAGGTGCTCCCCGTGCGACGCTGCCGCGCGTTTTGAGGAGAGATGGTGACCTCACCGGAAGCGAGCACACTCGAACGAGAGCTGATCTCCATCGTGGGAGAGGCGAACGTCCTCTGCCCGGCTCCCAATGAGTATGCGATTGATGAGCGGCGCCCTCTGGCCATCGTCTTCCCGGGGACGATCGAAGAGGTCGCGGCCGTCCTCCATTTCGCATATGCGCAGGAGCTGGCGGTCATCCCGATGGGATCGGGCCGCCGCCTCTCGTTCGGGAATCCCCCGGAACGGGTGGACATCCTCCTCTCGACGCGTCGCCTGGACCGCATTCTGGAGTATGAACCGGCCGATCTCACGGCGAGCGTCGAGGCCGGATGTCGGTTGGAGGCGTTCAATCGAGAAGCCCTCCCACACCGGCAATGGTTGCCGTTCGACCCTCCAGACGCGGATCGCGCGACGCTCGGGGGGATCGCCGCTACGGACGATTTTGGCCCGCTGCGTCACGGCTATGGACGACCGCGCGACTATGTCATCGGCGTGGAGGTCGTGCGGGCCGATGGGACACGCCTTCGCGCTGGCGGACGCGTCGTCAAGAACGTCACCGGATACGATCTCAACAAGCTCTTCGTCGGGAGCTTCGGAACGCTCGGCGTCTTGGTCCGCGTGAATTTCAAGCTCCGCCCATATCCGGAGGCTGAAGCGACCGCCGTGCTCCTCAGTTCGGAGTGGGAACGGCTCGAAACCGCGTCGCAGCAGATCATGCGCTCGGAGCTTCTGCCGGTGGCGCTGCTGTTCAGCAATGCCGAGGCGATGTCCATGCTTCTGCCCGATCGCCCCCAGAAGGCGCTTCTGGTGCGATTCCTGGAGACGCCGCCCGCGGTCGCGTATCAAGTGGATCGCGTGCGGGCGCTCGCCCGTTCGCTCTCGCTCGATCTGCTGGACTTCGCAAGCGCAGCGAGTCGCTCGCTGTGGGAGACGGTGGGCCGACTCCGCCGATTCTTCCCGACGGATCTTCTCGTGCGACTCAGTGTCCTCCCCGCGCACACGATGGCGGCGCTGCGCGCGGGCGAGCGCACCCTGAGCCCATGCCTCGCCTCAATGTATGCGCTGGCGCAACCGGGGACGGGCATCGTTCACATCGGCGGAAAGCTGCTCACGGAAGAGAGGGACGGTTTCTCCCGGGCGATGGAGGCGCTCACTCGTCTCCGAGCGGCGTGGGAGCCGCGTCGCGGACACGTGATCGTGGAGCAGGCGCCACTGGCGATCAAGCAGAATTTCGACGTATGGGGAGACGCGGGATCGAGCCTGCCGCTCATGCGAGCGCTCAAACAGACCTTTGACCCGAAGCGCATCTTGAGCCCCGGCCGATTCGTCGCGGGCTTATGAACGAGAAGACGACGATGACGAGAGCTCTCGATCGTGCGCTCGATCACGAGGCGGAGAAGCTCCTGGCGTGCATCCATTGCGGGCTGTGCGTGAGCGCGTGTCCCACGTACCTGCAGCTCGGCGATGAGAACGACTCGCCACGAGGGCGCCTCTATCTCATGCGCGCCGCCGCCGAAGGGCGCCTGCCGATGACCTCCCGCGCGCTCGCGCACCACATAGACCTCTGTTTGGGCTGCCGGGCGTGCGAGACAGTGTGCCCCTCGGGCGTGCGTTATGGACGACTGCTTGAAGCCGTACGCGCTGATCTCTCGCGCGCGGGGACGACCCCCGGACTCTGGAGCGTGCGATTCCTCCTGAACCACATCTTCACCTCACCCGCGCGCTTGCGCTGGTTCTTCGCGCCGGCTCGGTGGCTGCGCCGTCGGGCCTTCGCACGCCGATGGGCTGAGGGGAAATTCCTGCCCGCGCGCGTGCGCCTCGCCCTGGAACTGTTGCTGGCGACGATGCCCGAGGAGGGCGCACCTCGCGATGAGCGCCGAACCATCCCGCTCGTCTCATCTGGACGCCGCGCGCGTCGCGTCGCTTTCTTCGCCGGCTGCGTGGCCCGCGAACTCTTCGCGCATACGAATCGCGCGACCATGGACGTCCTCGCTGCCCATGACTGTGAGGTCGAGGACCCCTCGGATCAGGTGTGCTGCGGGGCCTTGCACGCGCATGCCGGGGAGATCGAGACGGCGCGCGCGCTGGCGCGGAGGAACATTCGCGCCTTCGAGCGCAGCGCGGCCGAAACCATCATCGTCAACGTGGCCGGTTGCGGCGCTATGCTCAAAGAGTACAGCGAGCTGCTCGCCGACGATGCCGAGTACGCCGAGCGCGCCCGCGCCTTCGCCGCGCGCGTGCGCGATGTCTCGGAGTATCTGATCGAGATCGGGTTGCGTCCAGGACCACGTCCGTTGCACCTCAGGGTCACCTATGACGCGCCGTGCCATCTCTATCACGCGCAACGCGTCAGGACGGCTCCATTGGAGATGATCCGTCGCCTCCCCGGCGTCACCTTCGTTCCGCTGACTGAGGCCGAGATGTGCTGCGGGAGCGCCGGGATCTACAACCTGCGCCACCCGGAACTTGCCGATCGATTGCTCGAGCGGAAGATCGCGCATCTTCGCCGAACGGGGGCGGACGTGCTCCTGACGGGCAATGCCGGATGCCTCATGCACCTGCGTCGCGGCGTGCGGCGCGCCGGCCTCTCGATGCGCGTCCTGCACCCGGTTGAGCTGCTGGCGCTCACGTATGCGTGAACGTCTGTGGGAGGAGGCCGTGCGGTGAGGATCCATCAGCTCCAGATCCCGACGCCCTTTCCCGTCGGCCCAGTTAACGTCACGTTGCTCCTCGAAGACCCGATCACGCTCGTGGACACCGGGCCGCAGACCGAAGAGGCGTTCGCCGCCTTGCGCCAGCAGCTGCGCGCGTGCGGCGTGCGTGTGGAGGACATTCGTCGGATCGTCCTCACCCATTCGCATGAGGACCATGCGGGCCAAGCGGCGCGATTGCAGGCCCTCTCCGGCGCGATCGTCTATGTGCATCCGTGGGAGGCCGACCGTTTGAATCCCGCCTTCGACTATGCGAGCTATCGCCGCTTGCTCGCGGAGCTGGGCACGCCGGAAGACGTCACCGCTCAATTCGAGGCCTTGCGACAGAGGATTCGCGAATTGATCGCTCCCGTACCTGAGATCGCCGTGCTCGATGAGGGCGAAGAGCTGGTGTTCGAGCATGAATCCTGGCGCGTCGTGCATACGCCCGGACACACGCCGGGCCACATTGGTCTCTTCTCCGAGGGCCGACGGCTTCTCATCGCTGGGGACACTGTCCTGAAGCGCATCACGCCGAATCCGGTGCTGAATCCGGATCCCCGGGATGCGCACCGGCGCTTCCCCGCGCTCCGCCATTTCCTCGCGAGTGTAGATCGGCTGCGAGAGCTGGCGCCGAGCGTCGTCATCACGGGCCACGGCGAGGCGGTCGAGGACATGGAGACCTATCGGCACGAGATCCATCATCATGTGCGACAGCGACAGGAGGCCGTGCGGGCGGCTCTCGGCACGCACACTCTGACGCCGTGGGAGCTGTCGCTGCGCCTCTTCCCCGATACCCGCACCGACCAACGGTTCCTGGCGCTCTCGGAGACGATCGCGCATCTGGATCTCGCCCTCGCCGAGGGTCTGGTCGTGTGCGAACGACGAGACGGGATCGAATGGTATCGCGCCCGGCGATGATCGGCTCGGCATCATCATGAGCGCCCTCGCGCTTCCGCCCTCCTTCAGATTGACGACGTCCTCGCGCTCTCTCTAAAATTTGAGTGCGTATGCGCGGAGATGCACAGCGACGAGAGCGAGCCTTCTTCGATAGCGTCCCATGACGCTCACACAAGACCAACAGCAGGAGGAATCATATGACCACGTCCGCATCATCTCATCTGATCGTCGTCATCGGCGCAGGCCCGGCGGGGATCTATGCCACGGGCAAGCTCGTGGAGGCCGGCCATCACGTCGTCCTTCTGAATCGAGACATCAAGCCGGGGGGACTTGCCGAATACGGCATCTATTTCACGAAGCATCGGATGAAGGAGGGGATTCGGAAGCAATTTCGGCGCATCCTCGCCCATCCGCGCGTCTCTTATTTCGGCCACGTCCGCGTGGGGAAGACGGGCGATGTCACGCTCGACGAGGTGCGTGAGCTTTTGCGCCCTTCGGCCATCTTGATCACGACCGGCGCCCAGGGGACGAAATTTCTCGGCATTCCGGGCGAACAAGCTCCGGGCGTGTATCATGCGAAGGACCTCGTCTATCACTACAACAACCTTCCGCCCTTCAGCCAGCGGCCTTTTCTCATCGGTCGGCGCGTGGCGATCATCGGCATCGGCAATGTCATGGTGGATATCGCGCACTATCTCGTGCACGCCCGGAAGGTGGATGAGGTTATCGCCGTCGCCCGGCGCGGGCCCGGTCAGCGAGCGTACACCGATAAGGAGTTCAAAGCCATCGCGGCGAATCTCGACACGGAGGATCTCCGACAGGAACTGGAACGCATTCGATCGCGCGTGGAGGCGATCGGCGAGAATGTCGAGGAGCTGTATGGCGAGCTGACGAAGTATGTGAACGCGCCGCCGGAGGAGGGGCCGAGCCCCACGCGCTTTCGCTTCCGGTTTCTCTGTGCTCCGAAAGAGATCGTCCTCGGACCGGACGGGCGCCCGATCGCGCTGCGCGTGGAGGACACGGAGCTGGTGCGCCGCGATCACTCCATCGTCGCCAAGGGCCTGGGGACGTACTGGGATCTCCCGTGCGATACGGTCATCTTCGCCGTCGGGGACAAAGTGGACGAAGACTTCGGCCTCCCTGTTCGAGGGACGGAATACGTGACCAACCCGAACCCGGACCCGCACCATCCGGGAGACGAAGCGTATCAAGTGTACGATCCTGAGAAGGGAGAGGTCCTCGAAGGCCTCTTCGTCGCGGGATGGTCGCGAAAGGCCTCGGACGGATTGGTCGGAAAGGCGAAACAAGACGGAGAGCGAGGAGCTGAGGCGCTCCTGCGTTACGTGGACCGCCTTCCCTCGGGAGCGGGGGGAGACATCGCCGCGCGCCTGGAGCGTTTCCGCGCACACCTGCGCGCGCGAGGCGTACGCTTTGTCGAGTACGAGGATGTCCAACGCCTGGAGGAAGCCGAACGGCGCGAGGCCGAGCGGCGCGGCGTGGAATGGTTCAAGTTCGCCACAAATGAGGAGATGTTGCGCGCGATCGAATCCGCAGCGACGGTGGGATGAGCGCGGGCTCATCCCTCGCGCCCTTGACGATGCTCAGCGGCAATGATACACCTGAAGCCGTGGTGACCGAAAATTTCGCATGTGAGGTGACCCGATGAAGTACAATCGCGGGATTCTCGCTTCCTCCCTCACCCTCGCTCTGCTGGCGTTTGGTGCGCTCTCTCCGATGAAGCATTCCGCCGAAGGATTCTCTGCGTTTCAGAGCGAGACCATTGTTGAGGAGGAAGAGCCGAACGACACCCCTCGGACGGCTCAGGTTGTTCCCTTCCCGCGCCCGGGGGAGAAGGTCATCTTCCGAGGGCGCATCGCGCGCGGCGATAAGGGGAGTCGTAGCGAGGAGTTGGAGAGCTTCTTCAACCAATTCGACCTCGAAGTGGGCGAAATCCAGGATTGGATCGTCGCCGACCCTGATGCGCTCGGAGAGGCCTCTCCGGGAGATGGGCCGATCCCCTTGCGGATCACGGCGGATTGGGGGCCGGTGACCTCGCCACAACAGGCCCAACAGGAGGCCGACCTGGACTTCTGGGTCGGCACATTCGTGGATGACCAGACGTTCTTCATTGATGGCTTCAAGGTGCTGAGCGATATCCAGATGGCGACGGATCAACGCCCCGAATCTTGGCCGCGACCCGATCAACCGCATCACGCCGTCGTTCTCTATCTGCAACCGAAGGGCGTGCGAACGGGCGATGGAGAACCGTTGCCCAACGACGGCTTCGCGCGAAAGCTCGTGATCGGCATCCAGCACTTCGGCGGTCCAGCGGCCGAATACACGGTGACGCTTGAGAACCTCGGTGGGAGCGGAACGGAACAGCAGGCTGCTACAGGACCGGAGTCTCATCAAGTTGATGATGGGGTCATCTCAGCTCGGTTCTTCAGAGGACCTTCGGGAGGAATCCTCCTCAATCGGTTCCGTCCCAGCCGCTATCCGGCACGGCTTGTCGCCGTCAGCCATCCTTTCCTCCATTTCCGTGATCTTCCGGATCCCACTGGGAAGTCCATCCGCGTGCTCGTGCTCGCTGGGGAGAGTGACCGGCCGGACGCGGCGCCTCCACCGCTAGATCAAGCGAGGGTTTTGTTCGACAAGGCGCTGCCGATCCCGCGCACGATCGAGATCATCGGCGAGGTCATAGACCTGCCCATTGATCCCCCCGTGACCATCGAATCGGGCGTCGTCTACGTGGGATTTCAATTCCCCGCTGACCCGATCGAGCAAACGGGGATCGCCCTCGCTCTTGACCCCAGTCCGGCTCAATTCCTCCGGACGTATCTCTCGACCGACAACGGTCAAACATGGGGGCGCCCTCGACGAGATGAGCCGTTCACGGGCCTGCCCGTCTTCCTGAACGCCGACATCCGGGCGACCTTCACCTTCGGGAAGGCCGTGTCGTCGCAAATCGTGCGCGAATCGTCGGTGCGGAGGCAAGTCCTTCGGCGAACGCGGCTCCAGCCGCTTCGGATTGAACGCCCTGGCGAAGTGAAAGCGGGAGAGATCGTCGGCTGGTAATCAGGGTTCGTGATGGAGATCGAAGGAAGGGACATGCTGCAGCTTCGACGCCCGAGCGGAAGATCGTGGAGGCGGTCGAACAGGCGGTCTTCGACGATCTTCCGCTCAAGGGGTGCCTCATGAACCCCGCTCTCGATCCTCTGGAGTCGCCCGAGCGCCGATTGGCGAACACGATCTTGAAGAACGCGGACGTCTCTCCCATCAAGGTTCCGCTCCATCGGGAGCTGATTGGAGTGCGGCGGGAATTCAGCCGCGCCAGAGATCCGGCAGAGTGAGAACGCTTCACCCGCGAGACGCGTCGGCTCCCGCTTGCCAGTCAACGTCTCGATGAAAAGTACCCTATCTCGGGGCTCCATGAGCTGAGGGGACGGGGCGCAGCGCGGGAAGGCTTGAGAGAGCGCTTAGAACCATCCGGGGTAGAAGGATCACTCACCGGCGAATCCCCGTGGGGAAGATGCGGCGGGCAGAACCGATATAAATGGCTTCGCGCGCGTCTCCACCAGTGAGCGACGCCTGGAAATACGTCTTGCCGTTTTCGAGCAGGACGAACTCGCCGATGCGCGTGATCCACCCATCGTGTTGAGGGGCTTGATCTCCGACCTCCGCAACCGTGGTCGTGACGGTCAACGGCCCCAAGCTCACCAGGTAGAGCCCTTCGGGCGCATCTCGTCCGGTGACCATCGCGCGAAAGGCGAGCTGTTCGTTATTGTTGCTCATCAACTCGCCGAAACGCTCGAATCGCCCCGGGCCGAAAGGGACATCCCCCCCTTGCAGGACCTTCGATTGAAAGAAAACCAGAGGGCCGACAGTGACCGCCTGGAAGATCCCCTCCCCGGCGCGCTCTCCGGTGAGGGTGGCGACGAAGGCCAGCTCATTCCGGTTCAGGGAGACGGAGCGAAATCGGTGGAAGCGGCCGACACCGGGTCCTCCCGGGGCATCCTCCCCAGAGAGGACGATCGGTCGGGCGAATTCGCTGAGCTGCGGGAAGAGCGTCATGAGGAAGATCCCTTCGGGCACCTCCTCCTCATCCAACTCGGCGATGAACGCAATGCGCACAACGCCCAGCGGAAAAGCGTCAATCGAGAGTGCGGAGAAATCGCCGAACGCCCGATACCGACTCCGACGCGCGCCGACGGGCTGCCCTTGCACGACCAAGGCGCCCACATCCCCTCCGGCTACGAGCGCGAAGAAGAGGCCGCGACGCACTTCCTCTCCCTCGTCCACAGTCGCGCCAAAGAGGGCGATCTCCGTCTCCGGAATCGGCAGCACACCGAGCACGCGGATGCGATCGGTCAGCTCCAGACGTTCGAAGGTGACGAAGCGCCCGCGCGTTTGCGGCGCTGGCTGCCCGGTGAGCACAAGCGGACGAACGCGCTCGCGCGCCCGGACGATGAAGAGGCCGCTGGCGACCTCCCCCCCCTCCAGCGTCGCCTGGAAGGCCACCGTCCCGCGCCGGTTCATCCGAACCGGACCGAACGTCCGAAAGCGTCCTCCACGGGTCATGGGCGCCTCATCACCAGCGGCGACCAGTCGAAGCGGACGCGGGCCGCTCTTCAGGAAGATGCCCTCGGGAGTCGCGTACACAATGTCTTCCGAATCGTTCACCGAGAAATGGGCCAGTTCGAGGATCGGCCCCTCGGAAGCCGCGACGCGCGGTTCGCCCCACGATGTCCATCCGAACATGAGGATCGCGGTGAGCAAGAGCGCAAGGTGCGTGTACGTCCGTCTCATCATCATCTCCTGATCGAGGATCACGGGACCTGGTCCTCAGGGCTGTGGTCGGCGAGAATGGCGACGACATAGCCGACGCCGAAGAGGCTCGCGTACGAGAGGATGCGGTGGCGCACCGGCATCTCGCCGGCAGCTCCCACGGCGATCAAGATCGGGCGATGGCCGCATTCGACAGCGAGGGCGCGAAGCTCGGGCGCGATGCGGGCGAGTCGGGCGAAATCCCCATCTTCCAGGGAAGCGACGATCTCGCGATCGAACTCATGGGCCCGAGGATGGTATCCCGAAGGAGCGAGGGCGCTCAAGCGATGGCTCAAGTTCGCGCTGCCGATGAAGACGACTCGCCGTCCCAGCGCGCGTGCGGCGCGTTCGACGCATCGTCCATAGCCAATATGGTCCCGATCGGGGAGATACGAACTGCCCAAGACGACGGCGCGCCCCCGCCATCCCGCCTCCCAGAGGAAGTAGAACGGCACGAGCGCTCCGTGATCGAGGGGCGTCCCCTCGGGGATCTCAAAGATTTTCATCCGCTGTTCGAAGACCTCGCTGACGATCTCGTCCACAAGCGCCAGATCGTTCTCGAAGCGAACACTCAGGGTCGGGTGACCGTAATGGGCGAACGACCCGCGCAGGACATCCCCCACGTGAAGGCCGAAGGCATCAACGGCGATGGGGGCATGAGGCGTCGCCAGGATGACCGTCTCCGGATTCAGGCGTGCGATTTTCTGCGCGAGTCGGCCGATGGCACTCACCAGGGGGACGACTTCGGGCGTCGGCTCGCCGCCCAGAGCGCTGATCAGAACCGGCGCATGAGGGACGATGACGTTCAGGAGGATGCCGACGCTCATGGATGAGCCGCTTGCACGGTCACGGGCAGAGAGGCGCTCAACCGCGCGGGCGCCTCCCACACATATCGTTTCATCCCTCGCAGATACCACCGAAAGCCGAAGGCGCGCATCTCGCGATAGGCGCGCTCGGGTTCCCATCCCTCGAAGAGGATGCGATAGAGCGCAATGACGACGCCCGTGCGATCAGCGCCTCGACGACAATGAACGAGAACGGGACGAGAGGCCGGATCGGCGATGAGCATCAAAATGCGCTGCATCTCTTCATCGCGAGGGCGTCGCCATCCGCTCAAGGGGACGTTCACATACCGCATGCCGAGCGATTCCACCAGCGCGCGCTCGGCGGCGGCGCGTTCGCCCGGCCCGCGCAGATCAATCACCGTCCGAATCCCCAACTGAGCGAGGTATCGGAATCCCGCCTCATCGGGCTGTCCCGAGCGATAGAGGCCATCAGCGACTCGGGCGAAACGCGGGAGTCCAGGGTTCCCCGCCTCCTGCTGCGGCCACGCGAATGGAAGTGCAGCGAAGAAGAGGAGGAGAACCCACCACCGTTTGACGCACGCTCTCATCTGCGCCTCCTGACAACGACCTCGCGTCCAAAATTCGAGGGAAACCATAGCATAAAGCTCGCCCTTCTCCAAGCGCCGCACTCGCCGGATCACTCGAGCACGAGGGTGCGATCCGGCGCGCGCAATTCGTACCGAATGCCACGCCACGAGATGCGACGGGAGAAGGCGGCGATCGCGCAGTTATAGAAGAAGAGCAGGCTCGCCAGCGGATAGAGGAGCCAATAGGCGGCGCGGTAAGGACGGAGCTGATCGCGATATGCGCTGAGAACGCGCTCGACGACGCACGTGCGCACCATCGCCTTGAGGACGCCGGGAACATACACGGCGAGGAACGCGAGCGCTGGCTCGACCGCACGCTCTCCCGAAGCCAGATGCAGAAGCGCGCGAGCGCCCGACCAGAAGAACGCCAGAAGGAAGAGGCTCGTGCTCAGCCACAGCAGCAACCAGAGGTGCGGGGCATAGCAGCGCGTGATGATGATCTGGCGCGTGGTGAATTCCACCACCTCGCGGAGCGAGCACTCGCCTGAGGAAGGGAGCAAGCATCGGGGGACGAAGACGATGGCCCCCCCAGCGCGCCGCACAGCCTCCGTCAACCGATAATCGTCCGAGACACTCCCCTGCCAATATTCGCGCAACCGAATCCGATGGATGGTCTCGCGCCGAAGGGCCATCGAGCCACCCCAGGCGAAATTCCGCGGATGTGGACCGAGGGCCGTGGCGATCGGCGCATTCCACAACGAGCGCAGGAGCGAGGCGAAGCTCCCAGCCGGGATGTACCAGCGGTATCCGGTCGTCGCTCCCACGCCGAGCGTCTCCAGCGGCGCCACGAGATGGCGCAACCAGTGGGGATCGCGCTGCGCGTCGCTATCGGTGAATGCATAGACTTCGGGCTTCTCCCCCTCTTCCCCGCGAGTCTCCAGATACTCGAGCGCGACCAACAAGTTGTGCACTTTCTGCCCGCACGCGCGCGCGCGTCCGGCTTCGAGGATCACCGCCGGAACTTCGCGCTCCTGATCCAGGACGCGGCGGATGACAGGATACGCGGGATCCGATCGAGACTCGACGACGAAGATCACCTCATACTTCGGGTATTCCTGTCGCAGGAGTGCGCGCACGTTCTCCGCCAACCCCGGATCCACACCCCGACAGGGCACAATCACGGCGACCGAGGGACAATACGCCGACGGAGGCGAGGCCAAGCGCTCGCGCGCGTACTTCCAGTAGCGAATCCCCGTCCAGAGGGATCCCCAGCTTTGTGCAGCCGCCAGGATCACCACAGGCCAAAACATCGTCAGGGCAAGAGCGCGAAGACGCGCGCCGGTCCGCCCGATCCCCCTGCGATCGGGAGCACGCCCACGATGACGATCGCTCCCCGAGGCGGAAGGTGCTCCAATCGCGTGACATTCTCCAGGTGGTACTTCCCCGCTCCATGCATGATGTGATGCACGCGGAAGTCCTTGGAAGGACCGAAGTCCACACTGAGCGTGTCAATGCCGATGCCGTGGATCTGCCGCTGGCGCACGAGCCAGGTCGCCGCTTCGGGCGAGAAGCCGGGGAAATGCATCACGCCCTGAGCGTCTCGATTCCGATAGGCTTCGGGATCCCCCCACCGCGCGCTCCATCCCGTGTGCATGAAGACGATGGCCCCACGCGGGATGCGACCGTACCGCCGCTCCCATCGCCGAATGTCCGCGACAGTGAGTTGATAATCCGGATCGCGCGCGACTTTCTCCCGTACGTCAATGACGACGGCGGGAGCGATCAACTGTTCCGGGCGAAGTTGATCCACCGAGGCTTGACCGGCCACGAAATGGTTCGGAGCATCCACATGCGTCCCCATGTGCTCAGGCATGGCGAAGAAGCCGGAGAAGACGCCATCGCGTTCCAGCGTCGCGAGGGTTCGAAACTCGAAGGGGCGATACGACTCGCCCGGCCAGTAGGGAATAGTGGGACTCAAGCGGTGCGTCAGGTCCACGACGCGCCCTCGTCTGGAGATCACGCGCTCCAATCGCCCTTGCGCGGACGCGAGCGTCGCGGCCGCCAGGATGGAGAGAGACATCGCCAGTGCCCTCGCTCCCATAGCACACCTCCTCGGCGAAGCCCTCACGGCGTGGTGGTCGGGCGCCCGATCCCCACGTAGATGAAACCCGCTCGACGCGCATCCTCCGGATCGAAGAGATTCCGTCCGTCCAAAAGCAACTCTCCGCTCATGACGCGCCGAAGCTCGGAGAGATCGAGCTGCCGAAACTCCTCCCATTCGGTCACGATGACCAACGCATCACAGGCGCGCGCGAGGTCCACCGGATCAGTGGCGTAAATGAGTTCGAGATCGGGATGTTCGGCCCTCATATTCGCCATCGCGACCGGATCGTAGACTTTCACGCGCGCGCCCTCATCCCGCAGCGCTCGCGCGATCGCCACACTGGGAGCGTCGCGAATGTCATCCGTGTTCGGCTTGAACGCGAGCCCAAGCAGGCCGACCGTACGTCCCCGCAGCGATCCAAGCGACGCGCGGAGCTTCTCGATCACGATCCGGCGCTGATGAGCATTCGTCGTCTGTGCGGCCCGAAGCAGCAACGGATCATAACCACGATGTTCCGCCAATCGAATCAAGGCCCCAAGGTCCTTCCCCAGACAGCTCCCTCCCCACCCGATGCCCGCCCGCAAGTAATGCGGACCAATGCGATGATCCAATCCGACGGCCTCCATGACGCGCGTCACATCGGCACCCACGCGTTCGCACACGTTGGCGATCTCATTGGCGAAACTGATCTTGAGCGCCAAGAAGGCATTCGACGCATACTTGGCCATCTCGGCGCTATCCCAATCCATCCAGAGCAAGGGGACGCGCCGTAGCCCCTCAGGGCGAGGCGGCAGATAATCCGGCGTGGGAAACGTCTGCTCCAGGATCGGACGATACAAGCGCTGCACCAGAGGAGCAGCTCGCCGATCGTTCGCGCCGATGATGATTCGGTCCGGATACAGGCAGTCCTGCAGCGCATTCCCCTCGCGCAAGAATTCCGGGTTGCTCACAACGACGATGTCGCCTCCCGAGCACGATGCCCGAAACCAGTCAGCCATCCACCGCGCCGTTCCAACAGGGACGGTAGATTTGCTCACGACAAGACGCGTGCCGTGATCCGGCGCGCGCTCCAGGGCGCGCCCGATGGTTCGCAACGCCGCCTCAATGTGACTTAAATCCACATGTCCATCCGTGCGTGGCGGCGTGCCGACTGCGATCAGAATCGCTTCCGCATGCGCGATGGCTGATTCCGCATCCTCCGAGAAAGAGAGATTCCCCACGTCCATGTGAACCTGCAGCACACGGTCCAGACCGGGTTCATAAATGGGCGAGAGCCCCTTGCGCAAGAGCGCGATCTTGCGCCGATCTATATCCACGCCCACGACCGTATGCCCGATGTGACTCAAGCAGGCCGCTGTGACCAATCCGACATATCCGGTCCCAATGACGCACACGCGCATGATTCCCCCCTCATGGCATGTTCCGGATCACGCGAAGAACCAAAGGTTGACTACTATAACACTCGCTCCGTCCTCCGTCAAAACCCTCTCCCTCCCAACAACCGCCAACGAGATCGCCCAGGAGTTATCCCCCCTCCTCTCCTTGTGGTACAATACCTTCCCTTCGGGAGAAGAGCACATGCCGAACGGATTGACGCCAGAAGAACGAAGAGAGATTCGCGCTCAACTTGAGCGAGTGTTCGAGGCCCCTGTCGCCGATGCCTTAGTGGAGGTCTTCGAGCGGCTAGCGGAACGACAGGCGGAGGCCGCCCTTCGCCAGGATATTCGCGCCCTTTACGGTGTTATTCATGAGCTGGCCACGGCGATAAGAGATTTGCAAAAGACCGTCGCCCAACTGGCTGAAGCGCAAGCGCGAACAGAGGAACGGGTCGGGCGGCTGGAAGAAGCCGTCGCCCGTCTGACCGAGGCGCAAGCTCACATGGAGGAGCGCGTCGGGCGATTGGAGGAAGCCGTCGCCCGTCTGATCGAGGCGCAAACCCGCATGGAGGAGCGCGTCGGACGGCTGGAGGAGCGAACCGCGCGATTGGAAGAAGCCGTGGCGCAACTGGTCCAGGCGCAAACCCGCATGGAGGAGCGCGTCGGGCGATTGGAGGAAGCCGTCGCCCATCTGATCGAAGCGCAGGCCCGCATGGAGGAGCGCGTCGGACGGCTGGAGGAGCGCGTCGGGCGATTGGAGGAAGCCGTCGCCCATCTGATCGAAGCGCAGGCCCGCATGGAGGAGCGCGTCGGACGGCTGGAGGAGCGAACCGCGCGATTGGAGGAAGCCGTGGCGCAACTGGTTCAGGCGCAAACCCGCATGGAGGAGCGCGTCGGACGGCTGGAAGAAGCCGTCGTTCATCTGACCGAAGCGCAGGCGCGGACGGAGGAAGAACTGCGCGCGCTCGCGGCCTCCCATGCGGAAGCGATCAAGCGTCTCGATCGGCTAGAACAGATCGTCGCTCAAGTTGTGGAGACGCAGAAGCAGATCCTCGACGAACATGTGCACATGCAGAGAGTCCTGCGACAACTCGCTCAGCAGCTCGGCGCGATCAGCGAGACCTTGGGCGCGGATCTGGAGGATATGGCCTACATCGTGCTGCGCGACGTATTGAAGCGAGAGCTGGGCTGGGACGTGGAGCCGCTCGAACGGACGTGGAAGAAATGGGATGACGAAGTCGAAGAGATCAACATCTTTGGGCGAGCGCGCGATCCGAAGCGTCCCGAAGGCGTGATTTGGATTGTGGGCGAAGCCAAATATAACTTGACCGTGCGCGAGGTCGAGCAGTTCGCCAAGTTGGTCGAGCGGGCTCGAAAGCATTTGGAAGGGGAAGTCTTCCCCGTGTGCTTCTGTCGTCGAGCCCGACCGGAAGTGGAGGAGCGCGTGCGGGAGTTGGGCTTTCGCCTCGTGTATTCCTACGGCCGCCTCATTTAGAGGCGACGGTCACGAGCACGCAATGATTCCCAGGGGAGCCGCCAGCTGAGAGAGCCGCCAACCCGCGCCCGGCTCAAGCGCATGCTCGTTCAGGGAATACAGCGCAGGGACCGCACCGCTGGGAAAGAGCGCGTGACAGAGAGCTTCAATCTCTCGAGCGAATGGCGAACGCGTCTCTTCCGCACCCTCATTGTGATTGACCACAGCGATCGTCTGAAGTCCCCCGCCAAGAGATGCCGGAGGATGTCCCGCCGCTTCCTCCTGGGACACCGCGAGAGCGGCCCCGGCCTGGGCAGCGGCGTCTTCGGCTGAGGGTGATCCGCGCCCCTGGTGGCTCAGCCGATCCTGATAGTAGACGAGTGTGCGATGGATCTCCTCGAGCACAGCCTCCGGCTCGCAATGAACGGCGCGTATGGCCAACGGCTCTCGATCGCGCGTGAAGAAGAGCGTGAGCCACTCCCCTTCCACCGAGATGAGCAGCGCATCGTGTCCCGAGGGAAGGGTCGCCATCCATCCGCTCTCGGCCAGATTGTTCGGGATGAGAAAACCGGGATGGAGTCCCGCCTCTTTGAGGACCTCCTCGTAGGCAGCGAGCACCTCGCTTCGCGCCGCGACGGCCAGGAATCGCTCGCTTCGCGAAGCGGCCTCGCGCGCCGAAGGTGCAGCTCCCATGACTGATCCCTCACGCCGGCGAGGGAGGTGTTGCACCGCGATCGTCAACTCAGCCGCCGAGATGCCCACCAGGCGCTCGATCTTCCACCCGATCACAGAAGCTAACTCTTCTCTCGCTTTCGGCGCGTGCTCAATCTCCAGCAGGAAGACGCGACAGGCTGCCGAAGGCAAGGCCACAGCCCAACGCCGCGCATGCTGCAGGCCGGCTCTCTCCACCGCGCGCTGCAGCGTGCGTCGCAATGGCTCTTTGGCCCGCACGTTCTTCCCCTCAAAGGCGGGCTCCAGCACACCCTCAGGCACCGGCTCAACGGCAGCGCGGCGCACCAGAAGACGCCCTCGCCTGCGGCGCGCCTCCACCAGGGCGATCTCCTGCTGGCGCAGCGCCAGGGCCGTCGTCGGAAGGACGGGCGCCGTGAAGAAAGTACGAAAGCGCTCAGCGATCTCGAAGATCCCCACCCGCATCGCCGTGATCCCACGCTCGACCATCGCCCGGTCACCACTCGCTGTACGGTGTCCCCTCGGACGAGAGGCCCTCGGCGCCACTCTTGACATCCTTGATCCCCGCCTTCCCCTCGACCGAGAGCGGTTGATCCTCCGGGACGGGAACCCACGTCTCGCGCGATCCCGTGATCGGGTCCAACGGCAGCTCGCGCAAGTAGCCCTTCTCGACCAGCTCCTGCAGGGACTCCGGGTATCGCCCATAATCGGCGGCGAACTCCTCGATCTGGCTCCTCAACAGATGGAGGTTCTGCTTGAGCACGGCCTCGCGTGCGCGCAGGATCACCCGTTGGTAGGCGGGAATCGCGATGGAGACCAGGATCGCCACGACCGTCAGGACGATGATCACCTCCAGCAGGGTGAATCCCCGAGCGGCGCGGCCTTCACCAATCACGATATCGCGTCCCATCCAGCGCAATCCCATCGCTCAGCGAATACACGTCGAACACATTCTGTCCGCCCCACGAACGCGCCGTGGGCTCATCCTGCGTCGAGCGCAGGCCCCATTCGGCGCGTCCGGTCATCGGATCCACGGGGATGCGACGGAGGAATCGAATCTTCCGATCCGGACTTCCGGCCAGCTGCACGCCGTTGACAAGCACTTCGAGATTAGGCGGATACCCTTCGGTCTCCGCTTGCATCTCGAACCGGCTGATGATCCCCGCATCGTAGGCGCGCTTGTACCGATCAATAGCGGTGCGCAACTCGCGAAGAGCGCGACGCAGCTCGATCTCGCGCTGGCGTTGAATGGCATTCCGCGCGATAGGAATAGCCGCGGCCGTGAAGATGCTCAGGATGGCGATCGTGAGGATCAGTTCCAGGAGCGTGAATCCCGCAGCGCGCCGACTCCCCCCTCGTTTGCGCTCTCGCATCCGCATGCCCCTCCTTTCATCGCACGGCGACCGTCAAGGGGAGCGCCTTGCCGCCCATCGCCCGACCGTCGGCCGCGAGGAATCGCGTATTGGAAATATCCACCTCTACCTGCGAACTGCCGCTCTGCACGACCTCAAAGAGGAGGACGGCCAGGCGTCCGCGCGCGGGCCGCGCCGGTCCGGTCGCGCGTACCGTGAGGATGATCCTTCCATTCGGATCATGCTGCGTGCGGACTTCGGCCGGCGCCTCGCTGCTGGTGAGTGCTCCCCCATCGGCGGCGTTGACCAAGCGCAAGAACTGCGGGTTGTAGGTGAGCGCCACTGTCGCTTCGCGAATCTCCTCCTTCCCGTTCATGAAGAGCGCCACCTGCACCCACTCGCCCGCTCGCGGCGTGGCCGTATTCATCTGCAGGACGAGCGGAATCGGCTCTCCTTCAAGCGCCGGTGGCGCCGGGGCGGTCGTCGGAGCCGCGCCCTCGGCTTGAGGTGGTGCGGCCGAGGGCTCGGGCGCCCTCTTCTCCTCCGAGATGACGGCGCGCGCGATCCCTTGTGCCGCTGCGCTCGCTTTTTGCGCCCGCGTTTGCTCCAGGAAACGCTCGATCGTCAGATTGGCACCCTGACTCTGCAACGTCCCGGCCAGGCGCGCCAAACGATCCCGCTCCTCGATCGAAGCCGCGCGCAGAATATGCGGGGTCACCGTGATCAAAATGTCCGTCGTATTGCCCGTCTGCTTGGGGATGCTGAAGAAGCGCCCGATCACGGGGAGGAAACCGAGGAAGGGGATGGTCGTGCGCCCCTGCTCATCGCGCTTCTGCGCGACGGCGGCCATCATCGCGGCTTGACCGGTCCGAACCGTCGCCACGCTCTTCAACTTCCGCGTCGTGAAGATCGGAGTCAGGCTTGTCGGCCCCTCGTTGAAGCCCGAGGTCTCCACCTCCATCTCCAGCTTCACATATTCATCGCTGTAGACGGTCGGGGTGATCGTGACGTTCAAGCCGACGGGCCGATACTCGATCTGCGGAAATCCGAACCCGAAGACGTTATTGAGGAGCCCGGGTTGCTGCACGCCCGGCTGCTGCCCGGGCTGCGTCGGCGCCACGTTGACGAACGAGGTTGGGATCGAAGCCGTCTGGATCGGAATCTGGCGGCCGATGTTCGCCGTCACCTGTTGCCCGTCTAAGGCGTGGACCTGAATGCTGTCGATCAAATTGCTGCGCCCGCGCGTCTGCAGGAAGCGAATGATGCTCGTGGGAATAGCGAGCGCCAACCGTTGCTCGGTGATGATCTGCCCCATCGTCACGCCGAGCAGATTCAGCGTGCCCGGGCGAATCGGTCCCTGTGGCGGCGTGGTGAAAAACCCCTCGTAGAGCAGCTGGTTCCCGATCTCGATGAGATCATTGCGCGCCACCTCGTAGATGCTGATGTCAATCATCACCTCGGGCTTCTCCTTGTCAATGCTCTCGATGATCTCCTGGATGAGCTTGAGATTCTCCGGGGTTGTGCGCACGATCAGGGCGCGCAGGTCCTGGTTCACCATGATCTGCGCGCGCAACTGACCGGCCATCTGCGCCAGTTGCGTCTGCACCTGGGTGGGATCGGCGTGCTTCAGATAGAAGGTCTGCACCTGCGTCTGCTGCAGGCGATTGCGATTGGCCGGTTGGTCGAGCGCCACGATGATCGTGTTCTCGGCGAGGGGTTGGAAGAAGAGCCCGTTGCTGAGCAAGATGGCATCGAGCGCCTGCGCCTTCGTGACGTTCCGCAGCTCGACTGAGATGCGGCGCTCGGGCACGCTCTGATCGAAGAGGACATTCAATCCGAGCTGCCGACCGAGCTGCGTGATGATGGCTTTCAGATCGTCGCGGAAGATGATATCCTGCCGCGCTTCCTCTTGAGAAGGCGCCGGCGGCGGCTCCGGTCGCGCGCGTCCGGCTTGCAGCTCCGGCGGACCCGGCGAGCCGAAGGTCGAGCCAATGGGGACAGCGGCATCTTTCCCTTCTCTCTGCGCCAACTCCAGGGCGCGGCGGGCCAGCTCCCGCGCCAGCTCGTTCGTCTGATCGAACTGATAAGCGCGGCGGAAGGCATGATACGCCTCCTCATACTGTCCGGCCTCCATCAGCTCGCGACCGCGCCGCGTCAGCAGAAGTGAGGCTTGAAGCGCCGCGCGCCGATAGGCGATGTGATACTCCGGCCGATCGGCTTCGGAGAGCGCCAGCAGATACTGCTCCGCTGCTTGATCGAACTTCCCCGCCGCTTCCAGCTTCTGGCCCTCCTGAAAGTATCGCTTCCCCTTGGATCCCGCCCAAACCAGAGAGGAAGCGGCCGGCCAGCTCACGAGCATCGCCAGGCCGAGAGCCAGGGCTCCCACGCGTTGCCGAACAGATGAGCGCCACATCATAGACTCTTCCTCCTGAGGCGAAACTCCCCGCGCGGAGGCGCAGGGGTCAACCACGCACCCACGTCCCCGCGCGCCATTGGCGTCATTCCACGAAAGTCACCCGATTGATCTCGCGCAACGTCGTGATCCCCTCGAGCACCTTCTGCACGGCCGACTCGCGCAGCGTGCGCAACCCCTCGGCCTGCGCCGCGCGGCGAATCTCCGAGCCCGGACGTCGCGCAATGATCAACTCGCGGATGTGATCGGTCATATCCAGGAGCTCGTGAATGGCCGTGCGCCCTCGATACCCCGTCCAGTTGCAATAGTCGCATCCGACGGCCTCATAGAACGTATACGCCCGATACTGCTCCGGGGGCAAGCCCGAATCGAGCAACTCCTGATCGCTCGGCGTATAGGGACGTTTGCACTGTGGGCAGAGGACGCGCACGAGCCGCTGCGCGAGCACGCAATTGAGTGCGCTGACGAAGTTGTACGGTTCCACGCCCATGTTCAGGAACCGCCCGATGACGTCAATGACATTGTTCGCGTGCACGGTGGTGAAGACCAGATGCCCCGTGAGCGCCGACTGGATGGCGATCTGCGCCGTCTCCGGATCGCGAATCTCGCCGACCATGATCTTGTCCGGATCATGCCGCAGGATCGAGCGCAAGCCCCGGGCGAAGGTGAGTCCTTTCTTCTCGTTGACCTGGATCTGCGTCACGCCTTTCAACTGATACTCAACCGGGTCCTCGATGGTGATGATCTTCTCCTCTCCCGTTCGGATCTCGTTGATGGCCGCATAGAGCGTCGTCGTCTTGCCCGAGCCGGTGGGGCCGGTGACGAGGATCATCCCATACGGCTCACGGATGAAATGCCGGAATTTTCGCAACGTCTCGGCGTCGAATCCGAGCACATCCAGGCGCAGGTCGCGGAATTTCTCGCTGAGCTGCTCCTTGTCGAGGATGCGGATGACGGCGTCCTCGCCGTGAATGGTCGGCATGATCGAGACGCGGAAATCAATCGTGCGCCCGCGCACACGCACGCGGAACCGGCCATCTTGTGGGATGCGCCGCTCGGCGATGTCCAGCTCCGACATCACCTTGATGCGCGAGATGATCGTCTGGTGATGCTGAATATCAATGGGCGGTCCCGCCGGATAGAGCACGCCATCAATGCGGTATTTGATCACGACTTCCGAGGCGTGCGTCTCAATGTGAATATCGCTGGCGCGCCGCTCCAGGGCCGTCAGAATGACCGAATCCACGAGCTTCACAATCGGGCTCATCTCCCGATCGCCCATCAGGCGATCCAGGTCCAGGTCCTCCTCGCCCTGCTCGGTCTCCTTCACGAGCGCCACGCGCAGGTGCTCGGTCGTCTCATCTAGGACCCGTTGCGAGGCATCGCCGCGCGTGAGCACGGATTCGATGGCCGAGGGCGTCGCCACCGCCCAGCGCACCTTCTCCCTCAAGCGCGCGCGAATCTCATCCAGACGCTCCAGGTCCGTGGGATCGGCGACGGCCACGAGCAACGCGTCCTCCTCCCGCCGAACGGGGACGAAGCGATATTGTACCATCAGCTCGACCGGGAGCAGCCGCAGCAATTCCTGATCCATGCGCACGCGCGTGAGATCGAGAAACGGCAGCCGATATCGCTCGGCCAAGCGGCGCGCGCGCTGCTCTTCCACAAACGGATCCACGGCCGTCGTGGCGGCCGCTCCGTTCTTCGCGCTCAAGGCCTCAAAATAAGCGTTCGTGTTCTCGCCCATGGTCCTCCTCCTCTCCTCATCTCGCTCCCAAGGTCGAGATGAAGGTGAAGAGCGGCAGATACATGGACAGCAGGACGAAGGTCACCAATCCGGCCATCAGCACGAGCATGATGGGTTGGATGAGCGTCGTCACCTGATTGAGCTTCACCTCCAGCTCGGCGTCATAGAAATTGGCCAGCTCATCGAGCATCTCCTTGAGGCTCCCGGCCCGCTCGCCGACGCGCACGATGTCAATGGCCAGCGGGGGGAGCCACCCCGCCTCCTCTAAGCTGTCGGCGAAAGCTTGCCCTTCT
Organism: bacterium HR10; assembly: GCA_002923315.1. Taxonomy (GTDB): domain Bacteria; phylum Acidobacteriota; class Blastocatellia; order HR10; family HR10; genus HR10. The sequence continues at coordinate 27,936 of BEHM01000006.1, read as the reverse complement.
TGAAGGCGGCGCAGGACGATGCCCGACGTGCGCCCGAGCACGCGATTGGTGAGCGTCTCGCTCGCCACGCGGAAGGATTCGACCAGGGTGATCCCCCCTCGCAGGAGCGTCGCCAAGCTGCGCGCCAGTTGCGCCACGGCCAGATCGCGCACGATGGGGCCCACGATCGGAAGCTTCAAGATCAGGGCATCCAGCGCCGCGCGCCCACCCTCGGTCCGCCGCCAGAGCATCAGCCCGATGATCAAGGCCAGGAGCGCCGGAATGCCCCACACGAGGTTCTCCCTCACGCCCTGCCCGACGGCCAGGACGATCTGCGTGATGACGGGCAGTTCCCCGCCGAAATCTTCGTAGACGATGCGAAAGCGTGGGATCACGAAACCGGTCATCACAGCGATCAACCCGATCAGAGAGCACAACAGGAAGATCGGATAGGTCGTCGCCGCGCGCACCCGTCGCTTGAGCGCCACCATCTGCTTCGTATAGGCGACATATCGCAGGAGCATCTCGTCGAGATTCCCCGAACGCTCGCCCGCCAGCACGGCGGCGATGTACAAGCGAGGGAAGATGTCGCCCCGCGAGGCGAAGGCCTGCGACAACAATGCGCCCTCGCGAATGCGCTCCTCGACGTCGCGCAGCGCGCTTCGTAGGACGGGATGGCTCTGCCGCCGCGCCAGCATGCTGATGGCCTGCAGCACGGGCAATCCGGCCCGAATCAGCGCCGCCAGTTGCTGGTTGAAGTGAAGGAAATCCTCCAGCTTCACCCGACCGAGAGAGAACCGCCACGCCCACGCCGAACGCCCCCGCTGCGCGAGCGTGAAGACGCGATACCCCTCGCGCTCGAGCCGCTGCCGCGCTTCCTCCGGGCTCACGGCCTCGACCTTGCGCAGGACGATCTCTCCCGAGGGCGTGCCGACGCGAAAGACGTATTCCGCCATGGCGCGCTCACCTCCGAATCGTTCCGGGCTGAGCCGGAGGCCCTTGCTGTGGCACCACGCGGCGCGGCCCGACGATCCCCCCCTGAAGCATGCGCGCCAGAGGATCGCTCGGGAACATCACCGGGTTCAAGACCGCGCGAACGCGCGCCTCTCCGACGGCCACCGGCAAGACCGGGATGAAGACGAAGGGCCAGTCGCTGTAGCGATCCAAACCGTAGTAGACCCGCACGGTCTTCTTCTCGCTCCGGCTCACCACGCCGAGGATCACTCCCGTCCCCTCCTCTCTCTGACTGAGGGCGCCTGAGGGAGACGCGGGCACAGCTCCGACCACTCCTGCTCCTGAACGCGGGACGTTCGCCCCAGGCGTCCGAGGCGTACCGGGACGCGTCGGCAGCGGACGCTGTCGCCCGGGCAGCGTGATCATCGTCCCCGGCTGGAGGAACTGCAGGAGCATGGGATTGGCCGGCTGCCCAATGCTCTCCAAATACGCCTCGACGAAGCGCCGCAGCACGGGATCGCCCGGCCGCACGACCTTCCACTCTTCATTGGTCATCGGATCAATGAGCGCCGAGGGACGCAGAAAGCGCACCCGGTGCATCCCCCGCGGCGTTGGAATGACGAATCCGCGCACCAGCTCCTCCAACGAAGAGGGGTAGCGACCGGTCATCTGAAAATACCGCGCGATGGCATCCACGATCTGCTGGCCGCGAAAGAGCATCTCCTCCTCACGCTCGCGCTGCATCTGCCGCGCCAGATGCGGCACATACCCGGCGATGAGAATCCCCATCACGGTCATCGCCGCGATGAGCGCCAGCAGCGCATATCCGCGAGCCGCGGCGCGCGATCTCACCGATTCGCGCTCGAGGACACGTGAGCGAGCCATCACCTCACCAGTTCCGATTCGGTCGGCCTCTCAACTGCTGCAGCTGCTGCTGGATGCGTTGCCGGATCTGCTGCGGCGTCAACGGCTGCCCCTGTGGTCCCTGAAGCGGCTGCGGCTGTTGCTTCGGCAACAGCTCCTGCGATTCTTCAGGCGGCGCTTGCTCGGGCAGCGCCTCTTCCTCTTCAGCGTTCAGCTCCTCCATCTGCTGCCGTAGACGCTCCTGGATGAGCCGCCGACGATCAAAGGGCGTCATCACCGTCGGTGAAGGCGTGGGGGTCGCAGCCGCCGTCTGCACTGTCTCCATCTCCACACGATGCGTGACGCCCAGGAGCACATCCTGGATCATCACGTGCGTGTCCGAAGCCGTGAGAACGCGCCAGCGATTCCCTTTTCGCGGGTCCACGAGCTGCCCCACGCGAACGGCATATCGGTCCTCACCGTTGGCGAGGAACACGAGATCATCAATGCGCCCCACGTATTTGTACTCGGGGGCCGGCGGCTCCAGGACAGAGAGCGTCAGCGGAGCGGAGAACTCCCCCCGATCATTGCGCACGAGGATCGTCAGTTTCCCCGGCGTGCTGAGCCATTGACGACCGATGGTCGCTTTCAACTCCGCGGGACTGATGCGCTCGGTCGGTTGCTCCCGCCCGTTGACGAAGATGCGCGCATCTTCGGGAAAGCGATCCCCACGCACGTGCAGGACGACGTCCCCCGTGCGCGCGTACACGGACTCGGGCGAGAGCGAGGTCACGCGAATCGTGGGCGGCGGTCCCTCGGGTTCCTTGGGTGCAACCGGAGCCGGAGGGACATAATAGACGAAGATATTGCGACCGGCCTCCGCCGGAGCGCTCCGCGCCTGCTCCAGGGCGAAGAGGGGCAGCGGTCGAAAGCCCTCTTCGGGTGATACGGCCCCACCTGACGGAGGCCCTGAAGAACGCACAGCGCGATGCCCTGGGGTCGGCACAGCCGATCCCACACGGCCAGACGTCGCCCGTCCCGGATCGGAATCAGATGTTCGAAGCCAGAAGATGAGCAGAACGGCAAGCACCGCGCTCAAGATCGCGAGTCGCTTCTTGTCCGCATGTGTCGTCATGAAGTTTCCCCTCCTGACCGCCGGAAGTAGGCGGAGACGGTGATCTCCAAAGAGATGACCCCTCCGGACGCCGTCGGGCGCGGTCCGCCTCGCTCCTCCACGCTCTTGAGCGCGAGCGATTCCACGACGAGCAAGAGCGGACTGCGTTCGAGCGCTGCCAGGAAGCGCCGCACATTCGCATATTCGCCGCTCACCGTGAAGGAGAGGCGCAATCCCGGATAAAAGCTCCGTCCACCGGATCGCGCGAGGCCACCTGCTCCCGCCCGGACCTCGGCCTCCTCCATCGGATTGAACATGATGTCGGAGGAGAGCAGCAGGCCGCTCTCGCGCGCGATGTGATTCACCTCCGTGAGCACGCGCGCGAGGCCGACGTCCGAATCCGGGAGGTAGGCCTGCTCAAATCGCCGGAGGCTCTGGCGAACGGCTTCCGGCGTCGGCGCCTCCGCGCGAGCGTTGGCCTGCACCGTCGCCACGCGCTGTCGGAGCAGGGCGATCGTCTCTTGATGCTCCCGAAACTGTTGCTCCAACGCCTCCACGGCTCGCCGATGGCGCTCGACGTTCCAGAAGAAGGCGCCGACTGTGGCCAAAGCGGCCAGAGCGCCGAGCGCGAGCAACAGCCGAACGGCGTCCCATCGCTTCGCTCGCCACAAGCTCCCATTTCGGAGCACGAAGCTCAGAGCCCCCATGGCCTACGCTCCAGAACCTCTGGGCTCAGGGAAGTACGTCACCTCCAGTTCGTACTCGACCTCCTCGGTGCCCTCCAAGAGGCTCTGCTTCCTCGGTCGAAAGTCCCGAAAGCGTCCGGAGGCGCGCAGCCGCTCCATCACCTGCAGCACATCCTCCAACTTTCGACCGATCAGCGTGAGGGAGAGACGAACCGGGGCGCGTCCGGGATTCAACACATCCACGGCCGCGGATTCCTCCGGCGCGACGCGAATCGTCGTCACGCGGGCATCCGCGACGAGGCTGCGCTCGATGTCTTGCAAGAGGCGCGACCAGGGGAAGATGCGCCGCTCGATCAAATGCGCGGCGGCGCGCAACGCCTCGCGCTCCAGCGGCGAGAGCTGCTCCGGCGCGACCGGTGGAGGAATCTGCTGCCGAAGGCGCCGGATCTCCCCCTCCTGCTGCCGCACGCGCTCGCTCAGGACCGCCGCCTGTCGGATGAAGCTCTGCGCCCGGGCTGCGAGCATCACGCTCGCCCCCAGGCAGACGCCGATCAGGAAGCCGAAGCCTGCGATCCAGGCGCGGCGATTGTGGAAGGGCTCACTGGCCAAGTTCAACCACACCCGCATAATCACCCTGTATGATACCACCTCCGCCAAGTCCGCCGTAAGCAGGGACGCCTCTGCTGGCGGAGAGTTCCAAAATTTCGCCCAGATTGGCCCCCCTCACGAGGCCCCCCAGGCGATCCGCAAGAGCTGATCAGACGGGCGTCAGAGCCTCACCGTGGCATCTCGGCCCCTTCCGGGACGATCCACAGCTCCAGGCGGCGATTCATCCGTCGCTCCCCGCTCGGATGCGGTCGCGCGCTGCCGATGACCCGAATGATGATGCGCGCCGGATCAATGCGTCGCCGCGTGACCAGATACGCTCGCGCGTTCTCCGCCCGACGTCGGGCCACGTCCCGCACCTCGCTACGATCCGAATAGGCCAGGATCACCAAACGCGCTCGTGGATCGCGCAGCAGACGATCGGCCACATCATCCAGGGCCGCCTTATGCTCATTGGTGATGCGCGCGGCGTTCTGCGGGAAGAAGAGCTCACCCGCGCGAATCGGCGTCGGACGCGGCAACGCCTGCACCAGGATCGTGCGCGAATCCGAATCCACCCCGCCACGCCCATCCTCCACCCGGAGAGAGATGGTGACGGAAGCCGGCGGCGCGCCCGGGCCCGCCGTGAAGCCCGTCGTATTGAGGCGCACCTCAGGGCCAGTTCCTTCGATCGTGCCGAGCGAAGAAGACCAAACGTAGGTCAAGGGGTCGCCGTCCGGATCGGTGGCGCGGGCGCGAATGGCCAGCAGATCGCCATCAGTGAATTGCCCCGCGACTTGAGGCGTCCCCACGACACTGATCTCAATCGCCTCGATGCGCGGCGGACGATTCGGCGGCGGCGGGGGTGGTGGCGGAGGCGCAGGCGCCAGCACTGCAATTGTCTTACTCGCCGTATCCGATCCCCCTCGACCATCATCCACCGTGACGGTCACCGTCACACGAACGGGGGGCGCGCCCACATTCGGATTGATCCCTCGGGTGTCGAGCGTGACACTCGGGCCTGTCCCCGTAATCCGCCCCGCTGTCGTCTCCCACGTGTAGATGAGGAAATCCCCATCGGGATCATACGCGCGAGCCGTGAAATGCACCGGCTCGCCATCGGTCACCTGCTCCTTATCCGCTTCCAGCGCCGTGATGACCGGAGGCCGATTCGGCGGAGGCGGCGTCGGACGCGCCCGACGACGTCCCAGACTCAGCGTGAGGACGAAACCGTTCGCATCATCCTTGTTCACGGTGACCAGGATCGGATCCTCGGAGAAGAAGGCGCGCCGGTCCGCATTCGTCAAGAACATACGCCAGCCCCCGCCCAATTGAATTCGTCCCTCGCGAAACAGGAACCGCGCGCCGAGCACCAGGTCCATCGGATTCACCGGATTGAGGTTCGGCGTCCCCCCACCGACGAAGACCTTCGAATTCACTTCGGCCGTGTAGATCACCGACCGATGCACGTCCAGCTCGACCCCGGCATTGAGCCACAGCTCATCCCGACGATCCAGGATCTGCACGCCCGCGCGATGAACGCCTCCGGTGACGATATATCCGATGTTTTGATGGAGTCGCAGTCGCCCCTCCCACAGATTCTCGCTGACGATCAGTATCGGTCCGCCGTCCACAGCCCCCGCGCCGCGCCCATGCGCGAGCGCCGAGAAATGGCGGGCCGAAGGCAATCGCAACACGGTCGCCACGCCCCAGGCGACACGACGATCTGCATTCGAGAGCGCGATCTTCATCCCCAGGGTGAAGTTCCCCAGTCCGTTCGAAGACATCCGCGGGCCGCCCTCATCGGCGAAGGGGAAGAAGGGGAAGTCGTTGTAGTAACTGGGCCGATCAAACGGTCCGAATCCAGGGAACCGAAACGCCAGGGCCCCAAGCGCCGGTAAGATCCCCCCGCCTGGCGCGCTCGTCCCGGGGAAGAAGGCCGTCCCATCCTTCCCCCCTTGTGGTGGGCCAAAAGCCCGAACGGGATCTGCCCCTGGCCCGCCGAAGCGCAGACGCCCGAGATTGAATCCGCTCCCACTCAAGAGAAATGGCTGGCGCGTCGTCACCTGCTGGAAGAAATCAATGTTGCCGAAGACCTCGATCCGATCCGTCAGCCCCAGGGTGAAGTTCACGGGGATCTGGTTGACGTCTATATCTCCCGGGTCCCGATCGAAATTATTCCAGAAGACGCCCCAGGTCCATTCTCCCCGGCGCAGCGTGCGGGCGCCGAACGTCCCGAAAAGCCCCGTGCTCGATCCCCCCATGACCGTCGAGGTCACCGGTGGGGGCGAGCTGATGTGCTGTCCCTCGATCACCCACACACCACCCCACAGCAGGACGACCAACAGCGCCACCGAGTATCGTCTCACGGCACCCTCCTCTCATGTCGGCTTCGAGAGAAAGCGCAGCGGTCGCACATCGCTCACCACGCCCACTCGATGAGCCAGATCGTAAAAGAGCATGAGGCTGGAGATCCCCTCCTCATCCAGATCGTATGTGACCGACTCCTCCAGATACTGCCGGAGGAATTCCGGCGGCAGCCGCAGCGTCTCAGCGTACCGCGCGATGATTCGCTCTCGAGATCGAAGCCCCTCCACCTTCGCCCACTGAAAGTCCACGCGCTGCCCCAGCTTCTGACGATCCTCCCGGACAGCCCAGAAAGCGAAGACCAGGGGTTTCCCCGTATATTCCCGCCACAGCCGCGCGTAGTCGTAGATCCGAAGATCTCGACGAGAATAGCGCACCAGAAGCGCGGGATCGCCGATCAGAAGCGCCGCATCCGCGACCGAGAGCATGGCATCCACATCCGGCGGCCAGGGGACATACTGCACGCGACGCCCCATGAAATGCTCGAAGAAGATGCGCGTCAGCGCCGCCCCCGTTCGCGAGGAGATGTCCAGCGCGACTCGACGTACGCGCTCGATCGGCTCCCGCGACGCGAGGAAGACGCTTTGCACCTCATGCCGGGAGACGACGGCGACGTCAGGAACGATCACCACGCCCGCAATCCGCTGATATTCGATGGCAGGGATCAGCGCCGCATCCACCTGCCCGTCCCGCAAGAGCTCCGCGCATGTCGAGGGCGCCGCATGGGGGAGAAAAAGGACGGCTTCACGAAGGGAGCCGTGAAGGAAGCTATAGCACAACGGTGCTGAATTCAAATACGTCGAGGCCGCGATCACCGGCCTCTCGATCCACTCCGCCATTCCACCTGTTCCGCCTCGCGCTCAAATCCCAACCGCATGCTCGGTATACTACGAGAATGGCTCCGGTTTGGCAAGCACGGCCTGAGAGAGCTTCCCGCGCATCTCCGGCGAAGGGCTCCGCGGGGCGAGCAAGGGCCTCATGTGGCCTCCCCCTCTTCCTCCAAGAACCACGCGCCCCCTTGTTCATCGCGTCTCAACACGAGAACGCGCCCTCCGGCGCGAATGCGAAACCGCCGCCAGACCCGCTCGCCATCCCACTCCACAGCCTCGTCCAGGATCTCCTCCACCAGAATCCACCGCCCCTCGCGCTCCAGCGCCGTGGGGCGCTGCTCCCCTCGATATCCCGAATAGGTCCGAACGCGAACGGACGCGCGCGACATCCTCCCCTTCTCTCGCAGGACGATACCTGGTCTGCACCGAATCACCTGAGAAAGATGACTTCGACGAGCCAGGAGAGAAGCAGCAAGACGAAATATGCCGCCAGGGGCGTCAGATCGAACAGGCCGATCGGCGGCACCAGGCGCCGCAGCGGCCTCGTGATCCGCTCAAATCCCCACCAGATGAAGCGCACGAGCCGACCGCGATAGAGGCCGATCCAGGAGAAGACGACGCCGAAGACGACGCAGATCATAGCCACCGAGAGCAAGAGCAAGAGCGCATGGCCGATGAGGTACCGCGCGCCCAGACCGAGATCGCCGCGCGCGAAGAACCGCGCCGCCAATCCAAATCCGACCACCGCACGATACGCATCACCGAGAAAATGCAGGCCGAACGCCAGAATGAGGATGGCCAGGATGATGAAGAGCACAGGGGCCAGATCGTACCGTGAGGAGAAGGCCAGCGGATTGCGCCGCAAGGGCATGAGCAACGGCTCGCTCCATCGCCGGATCAGATAGGGGGACCATCTGAAGGGATTCAGGCGAAGACCATCCACCACCATTCGCGCGATGACCAAGCCGAGAGTGAGGACGAACGCCCCCCAGAGCAATCCCCGCAGCGCTTCGAAAACGACGCCCACGATGCTCATGGCTGACGCTCCCCGAAGATCGCGCGTCCGATACGGACCAAGGTCGCCCCTTCCTCGATCGCGACCTCGAAATCATGGCTCATGCCCATCGAGAGCTCACGCAGCGGTGGCTCGAACAGCTCGCGCGCGTTCAGTTCCCGCAGGCACTCGGCCAACCGGCGAAAATACGGGCGAACGCGCTCGGGATCCTCGAAATAGGGCGGAATGGCCATGAGTCCCAGAACCTGCAGATGGCGCAAGGAACGGCAGGCCTGGGCCACTTCGACCAGATGGTCCACCGGAATGCCGAACTTCGTCGGCTCCCCCGCCAGATCCACCTGTAGCAGGACAGGGATCGGACGTCCCCGTTCGCCCGCCAGACGATCGAGCCGCTCGGCGAGCCGAACACTGTCCACCGAATGAATCATCTGGAAGAGTCCGATAGCCTTGCGCGCCTTATTCGACTGCAGATGCCCGACCAGATGCCAAGTGACGGGCTCCGCGATCTCGGCGATCTTCCGCTCCGCCTCCTGAACGCGATTCTCGCCGAAATGAGTGAGCCCGGCCGCGATCGCCGCGCGAATGCGCGCGACCTCCACGCCTTTGGTCACGGCCACGAGCGTGATCTCTTCAGGCGAGCGGCCGGCGCGCTCGGCAGCGCGGCGCATTCGCTCGCGCACCTGCGCGATGCGCTCAGCGACATCCTCAGACATCGCCTCGGAATATATCAAAGGCGCGACAATTGGAGCAAGCACATCCCCCCGAGCGGCGACCGCTGTGCCCGCACGTGGCGCGTCCCCGCGCGCGCTCGCCGCGCCCTTATTCTCGTTTGAGGGAAGCCAGGAAGGCGTCAATGCCCGCTTGTGCGACCAACCGATCCTGCTCCGGCGTCCCCGAGCTGCAGCCGACGCCGCCGACGATGTGCCCGTCCACGAAGATCGGCAGGCCGCCGCCGAAGATCATGAAGCGTCCCTGATTGCTGACGTGAATGCCGAAGGCCGGCCCCCCCGGCTGCGCGATCTCCGCGTACTCGTGCGTCGCTTTGCGCGCCCCCGCCGCCGTGAAGGCCTTGTTGATGGCGATGTCAATGCTGGTGATCTTCGCCCCATCCATGCGGTGAAAGGCCAGCAAATTCCCCCCATCGTCCACGACGGCGATGTCCATGGGGACGCCGATCTCCTGCGCCTTACGCTCGGCGCCCTCCAGGATGATCTTGGCGTCCTGCAACGTCAACTTCGGAACGGTGATCATCCTCGCTTCCCTCCCCTGTCGCAGAGTTTCATCCGCTCACGCGATCCGCACCCACAGCACGCCGGATCTCGGATCGCACTGCTCGCATCTCACCCGCAGACGCGCTCCCGGCACAAGCTCTGCGCTCGTGCGCAGGGACGCTCGCAGAACCCACTCCCCAAGCTCGACCTCATACCCCTCACGGGTGCGACGGATGACGACGGCCTCCAGCTCCGTCTCCTCTGGGAGCTGCCGAATGTATTCCAGAAGCCAATACCGATGCGCCCGCTGCTCCAAGGCGCGCATCTCGCGTTCGATGGTCTCGGCTGTCGCCAGGACTTCGAGCAGCTCCTCGCGCTCATACGGATAGGGCTCGCCAACCAGAGCCGCCCGAATCTGCCGCTGCACGACCAGATCGGCGAACCGCCGAATCGGTGAGGTCAGTTGCGTGTAAGCGCTCAAGCCCAGCCCGGCATGCGGCTGAGGAGAGAGCGAGAGCCGCGAGCGTTGGAGCCCGCGCACGGCCTGCTCCACCCGAAGGGGATCGTACTCCTGGCGCAGGCGCGCGCGCAGCTCGTCGTCCGGCGGATGAGCAGGCGGGTCCTGCGCCCGAAAGATGATCGGAATCCCCCGCCGCGCGGCCTGCTCAGCCGCCACATGATTCATCAGGACCATCAGCTCGCTCACCAGGAATCGGGCGGGCGCCCCCGGATCAAGCCGCTTGATGTGAATGCGCCCGTCGCGCACGCGCACCTTCACTTCAGGTCGTCGCAACCAGATGGCGCCGCGCTGGAATCGCTCCTCGGCCCATCGGTGCGCCCAACGCAGGAGTCGCCGCAAGCGCCCCCCTATCTCGCCCTCGTCCTCGGCGATCAACCGATCCACCTCATCGTAGCTGAGCCGCCGCACGACGCGGATCATGCCGGGGACAAGCGTCGCTTCCCTCACGGTCCCCTCCTCGTCAATGTCGAGCACAAGGCTGAGCGTCGGCCGCACCTCTCCCTGTCGCAAGCTCGCCAAATCGCACGCGAGCCGTTCGGGGAACATCAGCACGCGCTGCGTCGGCAAGTAAGCCGTCACGCCGCGCCGGGAGGCCTCCTGGTCGAGCACATCGCCCTTGCGCACATAGTGCGCCACATCGGCGATGTGAATCCCCACACGCCATCCGCCGGCTCCCGGCTCCAGGCTGAGGGCGTCATCAATCTCCTCGGTCTCCTCATCATCAATCGAGATGGTCCACGCACCGATGAAATCCGCGCGATCCGATGCTCCGGCGAAAGGGATCAACCGCTCAGCCGCCTCCAGAGCCCGCGCGCGAAAGGACGTCTCCAGACCGGCGAGGATGAGGAAGGGATCGGCCGTCGCATCCACTCGCCCCGTCTTCACCAGCACCTCGTAGGCGACCTCGCGCGCCGTTCGCTCCTCATCCACCTCCGCGAGCCATCGGGCGACTTCGTTCATCTGCCGGCGCAAGAGGAAATCTTCCACGCGCTCCAGCAGGCCCGCCCACTGTTCGGGGATCGTCGCCGGATCCTCGGAGGCGAGCACGGCGCGAAGCCACGCGATCGCGCGCTCCTTCTGCTCGGCGCGTTGACGCTGCTGCGCCTCCTGATGGCGAAGCTGCTCGACCTGCTCCACAGGGCGAGGAGCGAAGCGCACGCCCCGCCGCCGGAAGTAGAAGCGGTCATCCAGCAGCGCGCGCATCATCGCCGCTTGCTCGATCCCCGAAGCTGCGCCGAAATACTGCTCGGCCAACTCCGGCAACGCATACTCCCGCTCCCGTTCCCGCACCCCTTCCCACAACAGCTCCAGATCAATCTCCCGGCGTCGCGCTTCGATCTGCGCTCGCAGCGCCTCGGCCAGATGCGGGAACTCCGCTGGCTGCGCGGGCCGCAGCGCATGCACCACATAGATCCGCGTCACCGGAACGGCCTCCTCCCGCCCGCGTTCATCCAAAAGGTGCACGCGCGCTCTCCCCGCCTTGAGGACGAGCCCCAACCGGGGCGTCTCTTCCTCGAGGAATTCCACAATGCGTCCCTCGTAGTCCTCGATCCGGCGAACGTCCATCGGTCACGTGCCCCCCAGGGCGAGCTCGCGCAGCGTCCGCAACGTTCCCGCCACCAGCCGCGCGAACAATTCGACCAGCGGTTGCGTCGCCATGCGCAATCCGGAGAGCAACGCTTCGTAGTACACCGGGGCGGCTTCGGCCGGGATGATGATAGGCGGCAACCCCGCGCGCAGCGTGTAGAGACTGGAGGCCAACCGCACCACGCGCTGATATGCGCGCTCAAACGGCTGCAGGTCCGTGAGCCGAACGTGCACCAGGGCCGCCTGCTCAATGGGATTCAATTGGGCGAAGCTCTCCGCCGTGAACCACTCCAAGGTCACACGGAGCAGATGCGGCAGCTCTTCGGGCGAGCACGGATCGTGCTCCGGATATAAGGGATTCGCGCGACGTTGGCGCAGCAGCTCCATCCCGCCGTCGGCGCGCCCTGCGCTCACGCGCATGAGGTCTATGAGCACGTCGAGCGTCAGCTCGACCGGCGCCCCCTCTTCCACCTTCTCGGCAACATAGGTGCTCAAGCGTCGCACAGCGGCGGCGAAGGCCACGGCCAGATGCTCCTCCGGCGTCTGAGCCTCCCCCCCTTCCAGCACCAGCTGCCGAAGGCGCTCGCGCTCCACCCGGTAGCCATCCAGGCGCATCTCCTGCGCCACCTGTTCCAGAAGCAGCCATCCGGCCAGCTCGGCGAGCCGTTCCGACGGCAGCGGCCCGAGCGCCTCATAGGCCGCGCGCGCCTCCTCCACCGCTTGAGCCCAGGCCGGAATCCGATGTTGTGGAAGGCGAAACATCAGAGCTGCAATCCCTTCAAATAGGTCCGGAACGCTTCCCCAATATCCTCCCGCTTCAGCGCCAGCTCCACAGTAGCGATCAGAAACCCCAGCTTATCCCCGGCATCGTAGCGCCGGCCCTCGAACTCATAGCCGTAAATCGGTCGCCGTCGCAGCAGAGCGCGCAGCGCATCGGTGAGTTGAATCTCCCCTCCTGCTCCCGGAGGCGTGACCTCCAGCTCCTCGAAGATGTCGGGCGTCAGAATATAGCGCCCCACGATCGCCAGATTCGACGGCGCGTCCTCCGGTCGCGGCTTCTCGACCATGTCCAGCAGCCGATAGACGCGTGGCTCGACCATCTCCCCGCGCACGACGCCGAAGCGCGAGATCTCCGGCCCCTCGATCCGCATCAGCGCGATCACCGGCGCGCGATACCGCTCGAAGACCGCCATCAGTTGGCGCACGCACGGCGTCGGCGCATCAATCACGTCATCGCCCAGCAGCACCGCGAACGGTTCGTCATCCACCAGATCGCGCGCGACGAGAATGGCGTGGCCCAGCCCCAGAGCCTTCTTCTGCCGCACGTAGGCGAAGCGCGTCATCTCCGCGATCCGGCGAATCTCCTCCGCCTGATCGCGCTTTCCTCGCTCCTCAAGGGCCTGCTCCAGCTCGAACGCGATGTCGAAATGATCCTCGATGGCATTCTTCCCCCGCCCGGTCACGATGATCATCTGCTCGATCCCGCTCTGGATGGCTTCCTCGACCGCATATTGAATGAGCGGTTTATCCACGAGCGGGAGCATCTCCTTGGGCTGCGCCTTGGTCGCCGGCAGAAAGCGCGTCCCCAAGCCGGCTGCCGGAAAGACCGCCTTCCGAATTCTCATCACCCCTCGCTCCGACATCGCTCCCCTCCCCGACGCGCGCGGTCACCCCACAATCCTCACGGACGAAACGCGATGATCGCCGCTTCACGCGTTTGCCGCCATCTGCGAGCTGTGATAATTTGTAACACGTCGCGAGAGAAGGCGCAATGCTCGACATCCGCTTCGTTCGGGAGAATCTGGAGCTGGTGAGGGAGAAACTCGCGCGACGCGGGCTGGCGGTCGCGCTGGACGACTTCGAGCGCCTGGATGCCGAGCGGCGCGAGAAGATCGCCCGCGCCGATGCCTTGCGCGCCGAGCGCAATCGCACGAGCGAGGAGATCGGCCGCCTGATGCGCAGCGGACAGCGGGAGCAAGCCGAGGCGCTGCGGCTCCGCATGCGCGACGTCGGTGAGGAGATCAAACGCTTGGATGCGGAGATCGCGCGATTGGATGCGGAGCTGCAGGCGCTGCTGCTCCGCCTGCCGAATCTGCCGCACGATTCGGTCCCGATCGGCCCGGATGAGACGGCCAATCTCGAAGTTCGGCGCTGGGGACACCCGCGCGATTTCGATTTCGAGCCCAAGGATCATGTGGAACTGGCCACGCGGCTGGGCATCCTCGATCTGGAGCGCGCGGCCAAGATCACCGGCGCCCGCTTTGCGGTCCTCACCGATCTCGGTGCTCGGCTGGAGCGCGCGCTGATCAATTTCATGCTCGATGTCCACACGCGTGAGCATGGCTATCGGGAGGTTTGGCTCCCGTTCATGGTCAAAACCGAAGCGCTCATCGGCACCGGACAGCTCCCGAAATTCGCGGGCGACCTCTTCTGGGCGGTGGACCGCTCGCTCATCGAGCGCCTCCCCGAGGCGACCAATCCCTCCGCGGAGGATTTCCCCGCGCGCGTGCGCGAGCTGTTCGACAATGGGCTGTGGCTTGTGCCGACGGCTGAAGTCCCGCTGGTGAATCTCTATCGGGATGAGATCCTGGAGGGCGAGGCCCTGCCCATCTCCCTGACCGCATATACCCCGTGCTTCCGCAGCGAAGCCGGAAGCTACGGGCGCGACGTCCGCGGCCTCATTCGCCAACATCAATTCGACAAGGTCGAGCTGGTCAAGATCACCACGCCCGAATCCTCCTACGATGAGCTGGAGAAGCTCACGCGCGACGCCGAGCGCATCTTGCAGAAGCTGGAGCTGCCCTATCGCGTCGTCGCCCTCTCGACGGGCGATCTCGGCTTCGCCTCGGCCAAGACCTACGATATCGAAGTCTGGATCCCCAGCCAGCAGCGTTATCGCGAGATCTCTTCCTGCTCCAACTGCGAGGCCTTTCAAGCGCGACGGGCCAACATCCGCTTCCGGCGCCACCGGGGCGCCCGTCCTGAATTCGTCCACACCCTGAACGGCTCGGGCTTGGCCGTCGGACGGACGTGGCTCGCCCTGCTGGAGAACTACCAGCAGAAGGATGGCTCGGTGCTCATCCCGCGCGTCCTTCAGCCCTATCTGGATGGCGTGGAGGTTCTTGAGCCCCGCGACGCTTCCAGATGACACCAGCGGTGCTTCACCATGGGTGAGATCCTCGATCCGCAGACCCTGCGACGCGAGCGCGAGCGCCTGCGGCGCGAGGGCCGACGCGTCGTCTTCACCAACGGATGTTTCGATCTCCTGCATCCTGGTCACGTTCGGTTCCTCCAGCAGGCGAAGACTCTCGGCGACGTCCTCATCGTCGCGATCAACAGCGATGCCTCCGTGCGCGCGTTGAAAGGCCCCGATCGTCCCATCTTCCCCGAGCGCGAGCGCGCGGAGATGCTCGCTGCCCTCGAAGCGGTGGATTACGTCACCATCTTCGATGATCTCACGCCGCGCGCGCTCATCGCCGATCTCCTTCCCGATGTCCTCGTCAAAGGCGGCGACTGGCCCCCGGAGGAGATCGTCGGACGCGAAGCGGTCGAAGCCGCCGGTGGGCGCGTCCTCTCGCTCCCCTATCACGAGGGGTATTCCACGACGCGCGTGATCCAGCGCATTCGGGCTCTCCCTGCGACGCCCACATCGTCATGAGCTCCGGCCTCATGGTCCGAGACGAACTCTTGCGGCGACTTCACGCCGATCCCGCCCTGCGCGCCGTGCGCGAGGGGCTCGCGCGCGGAGAGCGGGTGCTCGTCATCTCCGGGGTGCACGCTTCTGGAGCGAAAGCTTTTCTGCTGGCCGCACTCCATAGACTCCTTCGCCCTCAGGAGGAAATCGCCCACCCCCTTGTCTTCGTCAGCGCGGATGAAGACCTGGAAGCCCTCGGCGAGGAAGTCCGCCTCTTCGCCTCCCTGATCGGCGACACCTCGCTGAGGCTCGTCCTGCTGCCGGCCTTCGATGTCTCGCCCTTCGATGGACTCTCGCCGCACCCGGCCCTGTTGCAGCAGCGAGCCCACGCGCTCACGACGCTCGCGCGCGGGGAAGCCGAGATCGCGCTCGTGGACGCCAAAGCCCTACTCCTGCGCACGCCCGCACCCGCAGACCTGCTCCGTCTCGATCTCCGACTCGCGCGCGGGGAGGAGATCGCTCCCGAGGTGCTCGTCTCCACCCTTCGCACCGCGGGCTACGTGCGCGAGGATCCGGTGCGAGAACCGGGTCAGTTCAGCTGGCGCGGCGGCATCCTGGACGTGTACTCTCCCTCGGAGCCCGCTCCCGTGCGCATCGAGTTCTTCGGGGACGAGATCGCCTCGCTGCGCGCGTTCGATCCCGAATCGCAGCGCTCGACGGCCACAGTTGACCACACGCGCCTGGTCCCACTTCGAGAATTCGTCGTCTCCCACGAAGAGGTGAAACGCTGGAGCGAGCGCCTGGAGCGCGAATGGCCCGACCCTCAATTCGCGCACGATCGCAAGCGCGTGCGCATCGCCGCCCAAACCGGCGACCTGCCCCAAGGTTGGGAATTCCTCACCCCCCTGACTCGCCCCCTCACGGGCACGCTCTGTGATCTGCTCCCGACAGGCCTCTTCTTGATTGATGACGCGGCGCGACTCTTCTCCTACCTCGAAGAGTTCCGACAGGCCATGGAGGCGCGCCATGAGCAGGCGCACGAGAACGGACGCATCGTCCTCTCTCCCGACCACTACTTCCTCACGCCGACGGAGCTGATGGCGCGCATGGCCGAGCGACCGCGCCTCGAGCTGCATCCGCTCGGACGACCCTCCGAGTTCCTCTCAGAGGAAGCCTCCTCCCCACGCGAGATCGCCTGGCGAGCCCTGAGCCCCAAGAGCGTGCTCTCTCCGACGACCGAATGGCCCGCCGCCCTCACCCCGACGCCGGGCGCGCTCACGTTCCTCGTCGCTCACTCCAAACCGCTCGCCGAGCATTTCCTCAAACTCCTCGCCGAACGCGAAATCCCGGTGGATCTGTTCTCCCCTTCGACGAGCGATCCGCTTGCGGCATGCCGCGAGGACGCCCGCCGCTGGCCCCTCACGATTCTCATCGGACGCCTTCGACACGGGTTTCATCTCCCCGCACTCGGGCTCCTCGTCTTGAGTCAGCAGGATGTGCTCGGAGACGAGCCCGAGATGCCGGCGACTGCGTCCAGCCGAGAGCGGACCCGCGCCGCCTTTCTCTCGGATTTCAAGGACCTCAAGCCGGGCGATTACGTCGTCCACGTGGATCATGGAATCGGGCGCTTTGAAGGTCTCGTTCAACTGACGGCCCCCGAGGGCACCGTGCAGGATTTCCTCCTCATTCGGTACGCCGATGAGGCGCGGCTCTACGTTCCCGTGGACCGACTCGATCTCGTCCAGAGGTACATCGGCGCCGACGGTCATCCCCCGCGCTTGGATCGGCTGGGCGGGACAAGCTGGCTGCGGACGAAGGCGCGCGCCGTGCGCGCCCTGCGCGACCTGGCCGAGGAGTTGCTCAAGCTCTACGCGGAGCGAAAGCTCATCCCCGGCCACGCCTTCAGCCCAGACACACCCTGGCAGGCTGAGTTCGAGGCGGGCTTCGAGTACGAGTTGACGCCCGATCAGGCGCGCGCGCTCGAGGAGATCAAACGCGACATGGAGCGCCCGGTCCCCATGGATCGGCTCCTGTGTGGGGACGTCGGCTTCGGCAAGACCGAAGTCGCCATGCGCGCCGCCTTCAAAGCCGTCATGGACGGCAAGCAGGTGGCCGTGCTCGCTCCGACGACCGTCCTGGTCGAACAACACTATCGCACGTTCACGCGTCGCTTCGCCCCCTTCCCCATCACCATCGCGCAGCTCTCCCGCTTCTGCTCCCGCGCCGAGATCGCGCGCACGCTGCGCGGTCTGGAGGAGGGCACAGTGGACATCGTCATCGGCACCCATCGCTTGCTCAGCCGCGACGTGCGCTTCCATGATCTGGGCCTGGTCATCATTGACGAGGAGCAACGGTTCGGCGTCTGGCATAAAGAACGGCTGAAGCAGCTGCGCCGTCGCGTGGACGTCCTGACGCTCACGGCGACGCCTATCCCTCGTACGCTCTACATGGCCCTCACGGGATTGCGCGACCTCTCCGTCATTCAAACGCCGCCGCCGGATCGCCTGGCCGTGCAAACCCTCATCGTCCCCTTCTCCCCCGCCCTCATCCGCCGCGCCATCGAACGCGAACTCGAGCGCGGGGGGCAGGTCTTCTTCGTGCACAACGAGATCGAGACGATCCATGAGATCGCGCATCTGATCCGTCAGCTCGTCCCGCACGCGCGCATCGGCATCGCGCACAGCCGCCTCTCCGAGCGCGAGCTAGAACGCACGGTCCTGCGCTTCGTCCGCCAGGAGCTGGACGTTCTTGTCACGACGACGATCATCGAAAACGGCCTCGACATCCCGAACGCGAACACCATCCTCATCAATCACGCCGAGCGCTTCGGCCTGGCCGATCTCTACCAGCTGCGCGGTCGAGTCGGTCGGTCCCATCGCCTCGCCTACGCCTATCTGCTCACGCCGCCGGAATCCACGCTGAGCACGATCGCGCGTCAGCGGCTGGCGGCGCTCAAGGAGTTCTCCGACCTGGGCGCCGGGTTTCGTCTGGCCGCGCTCGATCTGGAGCTGCGAGGCGCCGGGAACCTGCTCGGCCCCGAACAATCCGGCCATATCAACGCCCTGGGCTTCGAACTTTATTGCCAGCTCCTGGAGCGAACGATCCGCGAGCTGCGCGGAGAGGCGATTGAGGAGGAGATCGTTCCGCAAATCACCCTGCGTCTCTCCCTCCGCATCCCCGAAGCCTATGTCCCCGAGATGAGCCAACGCTTGCACATCTACAAGCGCCTGGCTTCCGCGCGGACCGAACAGAAGCTCGCCGAGCTGCGCGAGGAGCTGAAGGATCGCTACGGGCCACCGCCCCCCGAGGTCGAACGCCTCCTGCTTCTCGGTTCGATCCGCAACGCGGCCATCAGTCTGCGCGTGCGCGCGATCGAGCGCGAACTATCGCGCATCACCATTCGCTTTGCGGACCCCGAGCGCGTGACCCTGAAACAACGCCGCGCCTTCCTCGCCGCTCATCCGTCGGCGGAATTCACCTCGGACGGCGCGCTCCGCTACACCATCACCGCGCAGGATGAGCATGAGCTTCTCCTTCGGCTGCGAGATGACTTGCTCCTCTTACACGCCGAGGCGTACAATTCCTCAGGCACCGGCGATATGCGAAGGGGCGAACACGTTGAACGGATGTGAGCGCATGCGGCCGCAGGGGATAGCGTGTCTGCTCGGAGCACTCCTCTGGCTCTGGGTCCCCCCTCTCGCCCGCAGCCAAGATGAACCCGTCCTCGTGGATGAGATCGTCGCGCGCATCAACAACGATATCATCACGCTCTCGGCCCTGCGCCGCGCTCAGGCCGAGCTGCGACGGGAGCTGGCCGAGCAAGGTCTCACGGGAGAACAGTTGGAGCGGGCTTATCAAGAAGCGTCCAAGACGCTGCTGCAGCAGTTGATTGACAATCAGCTCCTCGTGCAACGCGCCAACGAACTGGGCATCACCGTCGAGGCGCAGATCAACGAGTTCCTCTTGAACTGGGGGCGACAGCAAGGCATTCCGCCCGCCGAAGTGGAGAAGCGCCTGGCCGAAGCGGGTCTGGACCCAGATCAGGTTCGACAAACCCTCCGCCTCCGCTTTCTGCGCGAGGCCGTGCTGGCGCGCGAGGTCTACAGCCGCATCTTCCAGAACATCTTCGATCGCGATATCGAGCAGTACTATCAGCAGCATCTCGAGGAGTTCACCGAGCCGGAGACCGTTCACTTGAGCGAGATCTTCATCAGCACACAGGGGCGCTCGCGCGACCAAGCCCTCGCGATCGTCCGCGAGATTCAGGAGCGGTTGCGAGCCGGGGCCGACTTCGGCGAGCTCGCCGCGCAATACTCCACGCGCCCTTCGGCGCGGAACAAAGGGGATATCGGCACGTTCACCCTCGGCCCGCGACGCACGCTGGGCGATGCGCAGGCGAAGGCCATCGAAGCGTTGAAACCCGGTGAGGTCTCGTCCCCTATCGAGCTTCCCGATGGCTTCCAACTCCTCAAGGTGCTCGACCGACAGGAGCCGCGCGTGCGCCCGCTCGACGCGGAGCTGAAGCGCCAGATTCAGATGCGCCTGGCCCAGCAACGGGCCGAGGTCGCCGTCCGCGAGTACATCGAGACCCTGCGCCGGGACGCTTACATCTGGATCGCTCCCGCCTATCGCGAACAATACGCTGCGGCCGAGACCTCCCCGGCGACCAATCCGAAGAAACCCCAATGACGAGAGATCGCAGTGTGCGCGTCGTCAGCAACGTGCGGGAGACGCTCGCCTACTGGCGCTTGCGTGTTCGCCTCTCGGAGCGGATCGCGATTCGTCCAGGCCAATTCGTCATGATGCGCGTCCGCGATGCCTGGGAGCCGCTATGGCGCCGCGCCCTGGTCATCTACCGCGCGGAGCCTCATGCCGAGGGGATGGACCTGGAATTCCTCTACAAAGTCCTCGGACGCGGGACTGCGCAGCTCAGCCGTCAACGTCCGGGAGATGAGCTGCAGATGCTCGGCCCCTTGGGCAATGGATTTCCCTTGGAAGCCGACGCCGATGCCGAAGCGATCCTCATCTCCGGGGGGATTGGCCTCCCGGCGCTTTACCTTCTGGCGGAAGCCTTCGCGCGCCAGCGACGGCGAGTCCACCTCTTCCACGGCGAGCCCACCAGCGAGCCGGGCGCGCGCTTCTCTGCCCTCGAGGATTTCGCGCGCGTGCTCGGACGCGAGGCCATCACCCTGGCGACCGAGGATGGCTCTCTGGGATTCCGGGGCCTGGTGACTGAAGCGCTCGAAGCGTACGTGCGACACCACCGCCCTCGCCGCGCGTCCCTCTACGCCTGTGGCCCCACACCGATGCTGCGACGGGTGGCCGAGATCGCCGCGCGCGAGGGATGGCCGGCCTACGTCTCGCTCGAAGCCCGCATGGCCTGCGGATTCGGCGTCTGCCTGGGGTGTGCCGTCAAGACGCGATATGCGACGGATCGTCTCCCCCACTACCGTCGCGTCTGCGTCGAAGGCCCCATCTTCCGCGCGGAGGAGGTCGTGTGGGATGACGTGTGATCTCTCGGTGGAAATCGCCGGCCTGCACTTCAAGAACCCGATCCTCACGGCCAGCGGGACCTTCGGCTATGGCCTGGAATTCGCCGAATGGTTCGATCTCAGCCGCCTCGGGGGCATCTGCACGAAAGGGCTCTCCCTGGAACCGCTCGAAGGGAATCCGCCGCCTCGAATCGTCGAAACGCACGGCGGCATGCTCAACGCTATCGGCCTGCAGAACATCGGGGTCCGTGCCTTCATCGCCGAGAAGCTGCCCCGCCTGCGCCAATTCCAGACGCAGATCATCGCAAATGTCTTCGGCTCCTCCTTCGAAGAGTATCTCGAGGTGATCCGCCTCCTCAATGACGCCGAAGGCATTGCCGCGTACGAACTGAACATCTCGTGCCCGAATGTGAAGGCCGGCGGCATGGAGTTCGGCAACGATCCCGATGAAGCCGCTCGCTTGACCGAAGCCTGCAAACGCATCGCCCGCCGCCCCCTCATCGTGAAACTCTCGCCCAACGCCGGCGACATCGTGCGCGTGGCCCGCGCTGTGGAATCCGCGGGGGCTGATGCCGTCTCCGCCATCAATACGATCCTCGGCCTCTCGGTGGACATCTATACGCGCCGCCCCCGATTGGCGACGGGAATGGGCGGCCTCTCCGGCCCCGCCATCAAACCGATCGCCCTGCGCATGGTCTATCAGATCGCTCGCGCCGTCCGCATCCCCGTCATCGGCATCGGCGGAATCGCGACCGTCGAAGATGCCCTGGAATTCCTCATCGCCGGCGCCACGGCCGTGCAAATCGGGACGGCCAATTACTACGATCCGCTCATCTCGATCAAGATCGTGGACGACTTGGAGCGCTTCTGCCGACAGCATGGGATCATCGCCATCCGCTCGCTCATCGGCTCGCTCCAAATGCCGCCTTCTTGACAGGCTCGGAAACGCGCGCATAAAATTCCCCCTTGCTCTCGGCTCCGCATGCGTGCTGTGGATGGAATGATGGAGGACGCAACGCGGTCACAGCTGGATGAACCATTGTCCGCATCGCCTGAAGCGGAGACTCCCGCCTCGACCGTTGGCTCCTCGGAGTCCGATCCGGCGTCCTCTCCCGGAGGGCCGAGCGCATCCGCGCTCTCTGATCCGCCAACCGCCCTCCCAGACGTCGAACGACGGACTTGGCCGCTTCAGCTCGTCCTCAAGGCCTTCCTCGCCTGCGCCGCGGCTTTCCTCATCCCGGGAGCCGGACATGCTCTTCTGGGACGGTGGATTCGCGGACTGCTGCTCTTCCTCGCCATTATGGGAATGTTCCTGGCCGGCCTCCTTCTGTTCGGCGGTCGGCTCTACACCTTCAATCCTGAAGAACCCCTCTCCATCTTCCCGGTCATCGCGAATGCGGGTCTGGGAGGGACATATGCGCTCTGCGCGCTCTCACGAACGGGATTCGAAGCGGACCCCGCGCTGAGAACCTACGAGTATGGGAACGCCTTCTTGCTCGTCGCCGGCCTCTTGAATTACCTCGCCGTCTTGGACGCCTTCGACATCGCCATCGGGAGGAAGAAGTAAGCATGCACCTGCTGGCCATGACGCTGTTCGCCCTCTGTGTCTCCACAGTCTTCGCCATCGTGACCAAGGAGGATCCCCGCGAGCAGCTCATCTATGCTGTGAAAGCTTTCCTCGCCTTCCTGGGCATCGCCTTGGCCATCGGGTGGGTGATGTACCCGTTCTCCTAGCCGATCCCCATCGCTGACCCCGCGCGCGACCAGGCGACGGATCGCCCCCTTCGAGAGCGTGGAAGCGGACGTCGCCTCAAAAGGGTGCGCTTCTGGCTCACGAGAAAGACAGCATCGGCGCGAGTCATCCCCAGAGTGAGCGCTTGTTGATCTCACCTCCCTCTCTCGCGAAATTTGAGGAAGATTTAACCGCACGGTAACGAGGAGCTAACTCCGACCCCATATACTCTCCACCTGAGCTGAAGCCTGGAGGAACAGACATGGGAAAACGGATATTGGTCGTGCTGCTCACGGCGATTTTCGGCGCGCAGGGGGAAGAGCTTACACCCTTGCGCCAGGAGTCGCGACAGCTCGTGGGATCACTCTGGGGGGTCGTCATAGATCTGGCCACCAATCAGCCGCTTCCTGGGGCGAACGTCTCCATCGTGGGCACAGCCATCACTACGCAGACTGATGCAGAAGGGAACTTCCTGCTCTCGGTCCCGCCTGGGGTGTATACGTTGTGCATCTCGCATACGGGCTACCAGGAGGAGATACTCGCCAGGGTCGAGGTTCGGGCTGGGGAGCGCACATCAGTTGAAGTCGCCTTGAGTCCGAAAGGATTGAAGCTGGGCGAAGTGGAGGTGCGGGCTGAGACCGATGATGGAGTACAAGCCTTATTGGAGGAGCGGAGAGCTTCGGCTGTTGTGAGCGAAATCATCGGCGCTCGGGAGATGGCGCGCGATGTGAGGTCGGATGCCGCTTCTGTGCTCTCGCGCTTGGTCGGACTCTCAGTCGTTCAGAACAAGTACATCTACGTGCGCGGATTGGGCGAGCGCTACAGCCAGACGACACTCGGCGATGCCGTGCTGCCGACGACAGAGCCAGATCGTCGGGTCGTCCCCATGGACCTGATCCCGGTCAATCTGCTGCAGGAAGTCCGCGTGGTGAAATCGTTCACTCCGGATCAGCCGGGTGAATTCTCCGGAGGGGTCGTGCGGCTTCGGACGCTGGATTTCCCCTCCTCAGGGACGCTCAAGGTCTCCACCTCCGTTGGGTTCAACACGCAGACCAGTTTGAAGTCCTTCCTCACCTATCCGGGCGGGCGGTGGGATTGGCTGGGCTTCGGAAAGGGCGCTCGCGCGCTGCCGGCTCTCATCCCCGACGGGGCGGTGATCTCCGGGCGCTATTCCCCGTCCGAGTTGCAGACCTTCGGTCGCGCCTTTCGGCCTGTGTGGGAGCCGCGAACC
Source organism: bacterium HR10 (assembly GCA_002923315.1). GTDB lineage: Bacteria > Acidobacteriota > Blastocatellia > HR10 > HR10 > HR10. The sequence continues at coordinate 4,156 of BEHM01000006.1, read as the reverse complement.
CGTCGGGCGCTTCCTAACCAGAGTTACAGCATCTCGGGAGGGGGAAGTAAGGGGCGATGGGGGGTTGTCGGGGCGCTGCATTTCGGCATGACGCTCCAGACGCAGCAGGAGAATCGCCTCTTTTACATCCTCGGCAGTGGCGGGCGTCCCGTCCCCCGAAGCATCTTCGCGACTCCCGAGTTCCTTCGCCAACACGGGATCTTGCCGCGCGTGCGGGAGGTGATCTCAGAGGGGGTGGACCTGAGCCTTTTGAGAGGGTACACATCCAGCGCTCGAACGGCGCGCCTGGGAGGATTGGCCTCGGTCTCGTACCGACTGACGCCGCAGCATAAGCTCTCCTGGAGGACGTTCTACGCTCATGACGGAACGGATCAGGCGCGGGTCTACCAGGGATGGTATGAGAGCCGCTTCACCGTCATTCGGAATCAGCGGCTGCGCTTCACAGAGGAGGAGATCACCTCCGAGCAGCTCTCCGGAGAGCACACTCTCCCCGCTCTGGCGAACAGCGTCGTGGCATGGCGATGGACGTACTCGCGCGCTCGTCTGGATGAGCCGGACGGGCGCGAGATCATCTACGAGTTCGATCCCGCGCGACAGCAGTTCCGCTTCTTCAGCCAGTTGCAAAGTGGGCTCCGGTTATTCAACATCATGCGAGAGAACCTGCGCGAGCCCGCACTAGACTGGAGCGCTTTCTTCTTCGGGCGAGGACTCACACTCTCGCTGAAAGCCGGCGCCTCCTACAGCAACCGCGATCGTGCGTTCCTCTCCCGCCGGTTCCGGTTCATCCCGCGCCGCCTGCGCGGGATCAATCTCTTCCTGCCTCCGGAGCAGCTTCTGGCCCCGGAGAATATTCGCCCCGATGGATTCGAGCTCTTCGAGGAGACGCGCCCGACCGACGCCTATGTGGCGGCTCACGACATTGTGGCCGGATATGCGATGGCCGACCTGACGGCCAAAAGATGGCGCGTCATCGCCGGCGGACGCGTGGAGGAATCCGATCAGCGCGTCCAGACCTTCAACCCCTTCAATCGGACCCTGAACGTCGTGGAGGCCGGGCAAAAGGCGCGAGACATCCTTCCGAGCGTGGGAGTGGTGCTCGCACTCACCTCACAGATGAATCTGCGACTTGGATGGAGCCAGACGGTCGCGCGCCCGCACTTCCGAGAGTTGAGCCCATACGAGTACACCGATGTGACGGGGGGACCATCGGCGCGTGGGAATCCCGCTCTCCGGCGGACGCGGATCCGAAATCTCGATCTGCGATGGGAGTGGCTTCGCCCCCCCGAGCTGCTCGCTGTGAGTTTCTTCCTCAAATGGATGCGGGACCCCATCGAACCGGTGATCGAGCCCTCTAATGAGACGACGATCGCCTCATGGCGTAACGCCTCAGGAGCCCGCAATGCGGGCGTGGAGATCGAGGTCCGTCAAAGCCTGGGACTGCTGGGGACCTTCGGGCAGCGGATGCAGATCTCGGGCAATTACACGTTCGTTCGCTCTCAAGTGACCATTGGTCCACAGCAGTTGAATGTCCTGACCTCGCTCCGACGCCCCTTGGTCGGACAATCCAAGCATCTCTTCAACATCGCCTTTGATTACGAGATCCCACGCTGGGCTGCTCACGCGCGCCTGCTCGGTCAGTACATCGGGCGGCGCCTCACCGACGTCGGAGCTTATGGCCTGGCCGATATTGCTCAGCAGGGATACCCGAGCCTGGATCTCATCTTCTCCAAACAGTTTCTGGGCGAGGCCAAGCGGATGGAAGTCAAGGTCTCGCTGGAGAACCTCCTCAACCACACGCTCCGATTCTCTCAGGGACCAGATCCCTATTGGTCTTACCGTCGGGGCCGGACGTTCCAGATCGGCCTCTCATATCGAATCTACTGAAAGGAGGTCACGATGAAACAGCGAGCATGGGTCCAGAGAGGAGTAACACTGGGGATCCTCGCAACGCTCTGTCTGGTCGGTACGTCTTTCGTCACTGCCCAGCAGAAGGAGCAAGTGATCGTGCAAGGAGACATCACCTCCGATCGCACGTGGACACCGGATAAGGAATACATTCTCAGTGGGGCGGTCTTCGTGCGGGCCGGAGCGACGCTCACGATCCTCCCCGGCACGGTCATCAAGGGGCTGGAGCGCAGCTTCCTCGTCATCGATCGAGGGGCGAAGCTCATCGCTGAAGGAACGCCGAGTGCACCAATCATCTTCACCAGCGCGCAGCCGCCAGGACAGCGCGGGCCGCGCGATTGGGGCGGGGTGTGGATCAATGGCCGCGCACCGATCAACGCGCCCGGCGGTGAGGAACAAGGAGAAGCGGGATTGACCGGGACCTACGGAGGCAACGATCCGAACGACAATAGCGGCATCATCCGCTACGTGCGGATCGAGTTCGCCGGATTCCCGGTCGCTCCCGATCGCGAGTTGAATAACTTCACGCTCGCGGGCGTCGGCGCCGGAACCATCGTGGATCACGTCCACGTCAATCGCGGCGCTGACGACGGGATCGAGTTCTTCGGCGGCACCGTGAACGTGAAGTACATCCTGGTCACCGGGCCGGGCGATGACGGATTTGATTGGCAGACGGGATGGACGGGAAAGGCACAGTTCGTCGTCATCCAGCAGGATGGCGAGGTGGACCCGTCAGCTGATCGCGGGATCGAAGCCGATAACAACGAGAACGATAACAATCTCCTCCCCCGCTCGAACCCGGTGCTCTATAACTTCACTCTCGTGGGTGATCCACGACCGGAGACCGGTGGCGGAGCCGGTATCGTGCTCCGACGAGGAACCGCCGGGGTGCTCCGCAACTTCATCGTCATCGGTTTCAAGCGCGCAGGGCTCGATATTCAAGGGGCTGTCAGCCAAGCGCTCGCTCAAAATGGGGAGCTGGTGGTCTCCCACTCGATCTTCTTCGAGAACGCTCCGAACTTCGCCTCCGGCGCGACCGCTTCGCTCGTCGAGCGCTTCACGGGGATCGCGATCGTGGATCCCCGCCTCCGTGATCCGTTCAACCTCGATGATCCCGATTTTCGACCCGCTGACGATTCTCCCGCGCTCGAACGCGCGCGCGTGGCATCGCCTCCGGATGACGGGTTCTTCGAGCCCGTGACCTTCTTGGGCGGCGTCAATCCCCAGAACGATTGGACCAAGGCCAAGTGGGTGCACATCGCCCGAGAGTAGGCGACAGGGAGCGCGCGAACATGAACAAAGGTGGGCGGATTCCTGCGCAACCGCACCGACTCACAACCGCGCGCTCCCCTCTGCTGGGTCTCCTCAAGCATGCGCGCGCATCTGCTGGAAAGATCATGTGGGCTGTCGGGCTCGTGCTGGGTGTGCTCCTTGTGCTCCTCAGCTCACATTCCTGGTTGCCACCGGACGGACGACCGAATATCTCACCGGGAGGGTCCATGGTTCTCCCCCCAGAAGCGCGCGCAGGTCTTCGAACACTCGCCGAGTCCGTGCTTCAAGCGCTTCGCACCAGCGACCGCGCGGCCCTTGAGCAGCTCGTCCTCACCAAAAGCGCATTCTGCGGGGAGCTGTGGCCCAAGCTGCCACCTGTGCCCAACCTGACATGCGAATGGGTGTGGTCGGCGTACGCGCCGCAAAATGCCGAAGGCCTTCATCGCCTCCTTCGAGAGCATGGCGGACGTCATTACACGCTCATCCGCGTCGAGCCACAGCGGATCGTCTCATATGGCGAGGCGCGCGTTTACGAGCGCGTGCGCATGATCGTGATGGATGAGTCAGGACAGCAACGCGCGTTGCGACTCTCGGGGTCAATCTGCGAACTCAACGGAACCTTCCGAGTATGCAGTTTCATCCTCGACTAGGCCCCACCTCAGTCCCGCACCCCGAGCCACCAAGGGTAGGGGCCCCACTCTGAAGCGAGGGAAGGGAATCCCCATATCCCTCCCCCGCTTCATGCGCCGCAGCGCCCGTCGGAGCTCCCAGCTAAGGCGCAGGCTTGATCTCTTGACCGACGAGGTTCTTCAACTCGCTGCGCAACCGCTCGATCTCGCGAATCTTCTCCTCAATCCGCTCAAATAACCCGGCCTGCGCCTTAATCCCCTCACTGATCAAAAACGCGGCGCTCTCGGAACGACTCTTGAAGATCCCCGCCTCCACTAGCTCGTCAATGCGCCGCAAGGCCTCGCGATTC
>BEHM01000005.1 GCA_002923315.1 bacterium HR10 | reverse complement strand
GAGGGGTGGCGGGATCCGAAGCTGGGGATTCCCGTCTTCAGCCTCTATGGGGCGACGCGCGCGCCCACGGCGGAGATGCTGGCCGAGGTGGATGTCCTGGTTCTCGATCTGCAAGATGTCGGGACGCGCGTCTACACGTACATCTGGACGATGGCGCTCTGCATGATGGCGGCCGCGCGCGAGGATCGCGAGATGATCGTGCTCGATCGCCCCAATCCGATCGGGGGCGTGCACGTGGAAGGGCCGGTCTTGCAAAAGGGCTTTGAGTCCTTCGTCGGGATGTTCCCGATCCCCCTGCGGCATGGGATGACGATCGGAGAACTCGCGCGGCTGTTCAATGACGCGTTCGGCATCGGCTGCCGGTTGCGGGTCATCCCCATGGAGGGATGGCGGCGCGATCTCTGGTACGACCAGACGGGTCTGCTCTGGGTCCCCCCCTCGCCGAACATGCCCACGCTGGAGACGGCGACCGTCTATCCCGGAACCGTCCTGGTCGAGGGGACGATGCTCTCGGAAGGGCGGGGGACGACGCGTCCGTTCGAGATCATCGGCGCGCCGTTCATTGATCCTGACCGCCTGGTCGCCGAGTTGCGCGCGTATCGGCTGCCGGGTGTTTTCTTCCGCCCGTGCTACTTTCAGCCGACATTTCACAAGCATGCGGGGCAACTGTGCGGCGGCGTCCAGATTCATGTCCTGAATCGCGACCGGTTCAAGCCCGTTCTCACCGGAGTCGCTCTCCTCAAGGCGATTCATCGCCTCTACCCCGATCGGTTTGAGTGGCGTCCGCCACCGTACGAATACGTCTTCGATCGCCTGCCGTTTGACGTCCTGGCCGGGACGGATCAATTGCGCGCGCAGATCCTCGAGGATCGTCCGCTTCGGGAGATCGCGAATTCCTGGCGCGCGGATCTGGAGCGATTCCGCGAGCTGCGGCGGGCGTACTTGATGTACGAGGCGGCGCCGCGGCGATTCACCGGTCTTCGAGGAGCCGGGCCGCATGGTAGATGTAGTGGATCCCGGAGATGAGGGTGATAGCGAAGCTCGCGATGTACATGTAGCGCAGCAGCCCCACACAGCTCCCCCAAGCATTGACGGCCAGCACGAGGGCGATCGTGAGGACCTGAATCGTCGTGTGCACCTTCCCCGGGAGCGAAGGGCGAAAATGCCGGAAGCCCGTCATGATGAAGAGCATGAGGGCGCCGAGCACGATGAAGACGTCACGGCTGATGACGGTGATTGTGAGCCAGAGGGGGATCGGTCGGTACCCCCGATTCGGGAGCGCCAGCAGCACAAAGGCCGTGATGAGCAGCAGTTTGTCAGCGATGGGATCGAGGATCGTCCCCAGCGTCGTGCGCTGATGGAAATGCCGGGCGACGAAACCATCGAGCGCGTCCGTGATCCCAGCTAGCAGGAAGACCCACAGCGCTCGCGGCAGATCGTTATAGAGGACGAGCGCGGCGAAGGCCGGAATCAGCAGTAGGCGAAGGAGCGTGAGGAGATTGGCGAGCGTCGCGATTTGACTCATGCCGCTCACACCGAGCCATCCGCTTCGGGCGCGCGCCGCAGTTCGAGAAGCGTGATCTCGGGCCGACATCGGTAGCGAACGGGGATCAAGACGGTGCCCAGCCCCCGATTGACGTAGATCTGCGTCGGCCCATATCGGCCGTGTCCGCGCAAGATGGGCCAATAGCGGCGCAAGCGCTGTCGCCAGGAGGGGATGTTGATCTGGCCGCCATGCGTGTGTCCGGCCAGAACGAGCGCCACGCGCGCGTGAGCGGCCGACCAGAGGATGTTCGGATGATGCGAGAGCAAGAGCGTCGGCCATCGGCGATCCAGGCCGCGCAGCGCCGCGAGCAGGTCGTCCTCTCCCACCGTCAGGTCATCAATGCCCACAAGTCCAAGCGCCTCTCCACCCCGGCGCACATAGGTGTGCGCGTTGCGCAAGACTTCGATGCCGTGCCGACGCAAGGCGCGCGTGAGCGCTTCCGGGCCCGTCCAGAAATCGTGATTGCCGAGCACGGCATAGACACCGACGCGCGCGCGCAAGTCGCCAAGCCGTTCGGCCACTCCGCCAATATAGGATCGCGAGTGGCTCACATAATCACCGGTGAGGACGATCGCATCCGGAGCCAAACGGTTGGCGAGCGCGACAGCATGGGCGATATAGTCCGCGTCCACGAACGCGCTGTGGTGAATGTCCGACAGGTGCACCAGGGTGAAGCCCTCAAAACTCCCGGGCAATCCCGAGAGCCACACGCGCTCTCGCACGATCTCAATATCGCGCGTCTCATCCACCGCCTGACGCGCCAGCTCAAGAAGCGTTCGGGCGACCCCACGGGTCACCCCTCGGCGCCAGGGCTTCGGTTGGCGAAGCGGCATCATCTCGTCCCTCCTCGATCACGCATGCTCCAACCACGGCGGCTTATTATAGGCGAATGGGGGACGTTCCGGCGAGTCGCCCCCGGTTCGAGTGATGCCTGCCACGGTGAACTTGATGCAGGTGGAACCGACATGCTTTACTTCACGAACGTATGGAAGAACCAGTCATGAGGGCGATACGCGTTCACGAGCACGGCGGACCGGAAGTGTTGTGCTATGAGGAGGTCGCGCGGCCGGAGCCGGGGCCGGGCGAAGCGCGGGTGAGGATTGAGGCCGCGGGGGTGAATTTCATTGACATCTACCATCGGACGGGGCTGTATCCGAATCCGCTTCCGTTCACCCCCGGCATCGAAGGCGCAGGCACGGTGGAAGCTGTCGGCCCTGGGGTCACGGAGGTGCGCGTGGGGGATCGCGTCGCCTATGCGCTCTCGCTCGGTGCCTACGCCGAGTACGCCGTCGTCCCCGCGTGGAAACTGGTCCCCATTCCGGACGGAGTGGACTCCTCGGTGGCTGCGGCGGCGATGGTGCAAGGGATGACGGCCCACTATCTCACCCACAGCACGTATCCGCTGCAGCCTGGCGATACCGCGCTCGTTCACGCGGCGGCCGGGGGGACAGGGCTTCTGATCGTACAAATGGCGAAGCTGCGAGGGGCGCGCGTCATCGGCACGGTCTCGACCCCGGAGAAAGCGCAGCGCGCCAGAGAAGCGGGTGCCGATCATGTGATCCTCTATACGCAGAGCGATTTCGAGGCGGAGGTGAAGCGGCTCACCGAGGGACGTGGCGTTGACGTCGTCTACGATTCTGTCGGTCGCGCGACCTTCGAGAAGAGCCTGAATTGTCTGAGGCCGCGCGGTCTGCTCGTGCTCTTCGGCCAATCGAGCGGTCCTGTTCCCCCCCTTGACCCGCTCCTGCTTTCGACGAAGGGCTCGCTCTTTCTCACGCGACCGCATCTCATGCACTATGTGGCCACGCGCGAGGAGCTGCTTGAGCGGGCGCAGGCGGTGTTTCAATGGATTCAAGAGGGGCGCGTGAGGATTCACATCGAGCGCCTCTTCCCCTTGAGCGAAGCCGCGGCGGCCCATCGCACCCTCGCCGAGCGGCGCTCGACGGGGAAGTTGCTCCTTGTGCCGTGAGCCGGGGCGGAGGGGTTCACACCGCGCCCCCATCTCAGGTCCAGCTCATCGCGAGTCCGTCGAGAGCCGGATGTTGTGGACGTCGAGCGTCGTTCCCATCACGCGCTGCAGCTCGGCGATAGCCTTGTTGTAGGCGACCAGCGCCTGAAGCTCCGCCCCTCGCGCCTGCGAGAGCTGATTCTGATACTGCAGGACGAGGAAGTTCGTGGACATCCCGGCGGCGAATCGCTCCTGCTCACCCTCGAGCTGCTTCTCCCGCGCCAGGCGCGCGGCGCGCGCGGCCTCGATGCTCTGACGCGCGGCCTCGACGTTCTGCAAGGCGTTCCGCACCTCGATGGCGATCCGCTGCAGCAACTGTTGCTCCTGATAGTCGAGGGCGCGCGCTTGCGCCTTCGCCTGTCCCAATTGCGCCTCAGCCGTGCGATTCCGAAGGGGGAAGCTGATGCTCACGCCGATGGCCACATCGCGGAAGCGCTGGCGCAGCGCGTTCTGGATGGCCTGGCCGGGACCGCCGAGAAACTGCGCGGCCACGCTACCGGCGAGGAACGGGAATTCCGGCGAGGGGGGCACCTCGGTCCCCGCCAATCCGAAGGACGCGTAGCGCGCGATCAGATTCACGGCCGGTCGCGTCTGATTGGCGAAGTAGCGAATGGCGATCTCCGTCTGCTCCTTCTGCAGCTGCAACTGCTTCACCTCCGGACGATTCAGGAGCGCCAGCCGCAGCGCGCTCTCTTCATCAATGGCCGGCGGCACGTAGGCGATGTCCTCGGTCGGCACGATATTGGCTCGCCAGAGCGGATCGTTCAGATTGGGCAGGATCAACCCCTTCAGCGCGTTCTCCGCGACTGTGACCTGAGCGATGGCAGCGATCAGCTCCTGATTCCGCCGCTCGATCTCCGCCAGCGACTGATGCAGCTCAATTGGGGGAAGCGTCCCCGCCTCCACGCGCTGTTCGTTCTCCGCGTGTTGCCGCCGCGCCAGGTCCACGGCTTCCTGCAGGATCTCCACATTTCGAATCGCGAAGATGAGGTCGTAGTAGGCCTTCTGCACCTGCGTGATGATCTCGATGACGCGCTGTCGGAACTGGCTGTCGGAGAGATCGAGCGCCTTCTTCGCGATGCGGATCTGCTGCGTCGTCTGATTCCACCGGAAATTCCGCCAAAGCGGCTGGACGAACTCCAGCGAGAGGGTGGTGAAGAACTGCGGGTTCAAGGTGGCGAAGATCGAGTTGGTCGTCGTGCGCTGGTTGGAGAAGGTGAACTGCCAGTTCCCGCCGGTGGGGAGCAACTGGCCGATCCCGAAGTTGTAAGTGAACGTTCGGCTCCGCTGGGCATTGGCATCGCGTCCGGCTTGCAAGCGAGAGGCTGTTGGCGTCGAGCGCGACTCGAAGCCGAAGCCTTGCGCAGCGGCGCCCCCGGCGAATCCCGTCGCCGCCAGGGCCGCCGCCGGTGGGGGCGTCCCGATGGAGATGATCGGATCATACGCTCCCTCGACGGCGCGCAGGGCGAATTCGCTGATCTGCACGCCAGTGCGCTGGACCTGAATCTCGTTGTTGCTCTCCAGCGCTTTCAAGATGGCATCATGCAGCGAGAGGTACCAGAGGTTCTCCACATCCACCCCTACGCGCTTGACCATGAGGGGCCGCACGCGCCCGAGCGAGATCGGCTCCTGCGGCGCGGAGGCCGACAGCTCAGCGCGCTGCGCCCACAGTGGGCGAACCGAGAGCCCGCCGAGGATCACCATCCACAGACTCGTCCATGTCCAGAGGACCCACCATCGTCTCCGTCTCATCGCTCCTCCTCCATGCGCGAGATCAAGATCGCATATTCTCCCTTGGCTTTCACCGCGTGCGCAAGCGCCCGAGCGCGGGCCCCTTGACAGCGGATCGGTCCCCTCCCCTACAATCCCGCCGTCATCGCCACGGAGATCACAATGTGGAGGAGGACGATGAACAGAGCGGCAAGACGATTCTCCTTCGTGCTGTTGAGCGCAGCGATCCTCTGGCCGGGCTTCATGCCGAGGGACTCACGAGCTGTGGGATCCAGGTCCCTCTCCTCCGGCCAGATTGAAGCGTATAAGCAAGAGCTGCTCACGACGATCGAGGGGATGCGCAAATTCACGCAGGTCATGGTGGACATGATCTTCAGCTTCGCCGAGCTGGGCTTTCAGGAGTTCGAGACCTCGCGATATGTGACGGGGATTCTGGAGAAGGAGGGATTCCACGTTCAGCGGGGTGTCGCCGGCATTCCCACGGCATGGATGGCGAGCTGGGGGCGAGGTCGTCCTGTGATCGGCTTCATCGCCGACATTGACGCCATTCCCGGCGCTTCGCAAAAGCCGGGTGTCGCTTATCACGAGCCCATCGTCGAGGGCGCTCCCGGACACGGCGAGGGACACAATGCCGGGCAAGCGGTGATCGTCACGGCTGCTCTCGCACTCAAGCGGCTCATGGAGCGACACCGGCTGTCGGGGACGTTGAAGCTCTATCCCGGTGTCGCCGAAGAGCTGCTCGGGAGCAAGAACTACTTCGTGCGCGCCGGTCTCTTCAAGGATGTGGACATCGTCCTGGGCGCGCACATCAGCGACGGCTTCAGCACGGCCTACGGCGTGACCAACACGGGCCTGGTCTCCACGCAATTCACTTTCCGCGGCGAGGCCGCGCACAGCGCGGGCGCACCCTGGCGCGGGCGCAGCGCCCTGGACGCCGTGGAGCTGATGAACGTCGCCTGGAATTTCCGGCGCGAGCATCTCCGTCCCCAGCACCGATCGCACTACGTCATCGTGGAAGGTGGGGATCAGCCCAACGTCGTCCCGGACCGCGCGACCGTGTGGTACTACTTCCGGGAGACCGACTACGCGCGGATCAAGCACCTGCACGAGATCGGGCAGAAGATCGCCAGAGCCGCTGCTCTGATGACCGATACGGAAGTCACCGAACGAATTCTCGCGGCGACCTGGCCCACGCACTTCAACAAGGTCGTGGCCGAAGTGCTGCAGAAGAACATCGAGCGGGTCGGCATGCCCGCCTGGAGTGAGGCGGATCAGATGCTCGCGAAGGCGCTGCAGCGGGAGATCGGTGCTGATCCCGTGGGCCTCAAGACCGAAGTCGGTCGGCTCGAGGCCGGACGCGAGGTCCTGAGCGCGGGGTCGGATGACATCGGCGAGATCTCCTGGAACGTGCCCACGGTCTACCTGCGCTTTCCCGGAAATATCCCTGGTCTTCCAGGTCATCACTGGGCAAATGCCGTGAGCATGGCGACTCCTATTGCGCACAAAGGGGCGACGGCCGGAGCGAAAGCCCTGGCTCTGACGGCCCTGGATTTCCTCACACAACCGGAATTGGTGCAGGCGGCATGGGCCTACTTCCGCGAGCAGACGAAGGATCAATCCTGGGTCTCGCTCATTCCCGAGGGCACGCCGCCCCCCATCCATCTCAATCGGGAGAAGATGGAGCGGTTCCGCCCGCAGATGGAGCGCTTCTACTTCAACCCGGAGAAGTACGACACCTATCTCGAACAGCTCGGCATTCGCTACCCGACGCTTCGGCAGTGAACCCATTCGGCGGGGGCTCTCCAGGATCGGAGCCCCCTCCGCTCGTCCTCATCGGACGAGGGCGTTGAAGAGCACCTTGAACGTGCCCCAGCTCTGCCCGCGATGCTGCGCGCGAAATCCGACCAGGATCACGCGCCCGCGTCCGTAGGGGACGTCGAGCAAAGCGGCGCGTCCGGCGATCTTCTCTCGGCCGAGCAGGTACCCGCTGCGCAGCGGATCTTCGACATATCGGGCGACGACCGCCGGCGCCTGCCCCTCATGCGCCGTGATCTCGAACGCGAGCCCGCCCACGACATAGACGTCGGTCTCCGTCGGCAGGCCATAGGCCACGGGATGATCGGGGTCCATCGTCACGCGGAGGATGGAGCCAGGGCAGAAATACTCGTTCGGAGAGAGCCCGCGCAGGACGTTGCGCACCGGCAGCCCGAACTCCTCGATCACGAGATCCGAAGATTCCCCCAAGGCCAGGAGCGTGCCCCCGGCGGCGACGAACGCCTTCAGATTCTCCACGCCTTCTTTCCCCAGACCGCCCGTGTACTCGGGGGGGTATGAACCCGGACGATGTCCCTCCCGAATCTCTCGCGGCGAATCGCTCGGCAGGATGATCACGTCCCATCGCGCGCGCAGATCGCCGGCCCGGATGTCGGCGTCGCGCACCGTCGTGTAAGAGAAGCCGAAGCGTTCGAGCACCCACCGCGTCCAGCCTTCATCCATCGAAGGCACCCAACTGCGATAGAGTCCGATACGTCGGCGCTCTACCGGCACAAGCTCCAGAGGCCGCTGCGCGATCGCATGAATCTCCACGCCCTGACGGCGCGCGATGTCCTCCAACGTCTGCCGCAGCGCGGTGCGGGAGGATCGCGCCCCTTCGGCCGCCTGCAGGACGAACGTCCCGGCCGGATAACGGCGTCCCTCGATCACCGCTTCGCGCAGGAGACGACTCGCGCGGAAGAGGCCGGAGGCCAGAAGCTCGTTGACGGCCGAGAAGGCGCGGTTCGCCCTGGGCTCGATGAGCCAGAGGACCTCCGTCGGGCCTCGCGCCTCAAGGCCGCGGGCTTCGCTCACGCGCCCCGCGATCGAGATGGCCTCGGTGACTCTCTCCAAGTGCGCCTCGAACGGACGAGCGATCTCGACCACGCGCACGCCCATCTGTAGCGGGAGCGTCCATCCCGCGACATCGTAGGGGCGTTCGGGAGGCCCACCCGGATAGAGCCGCCGCTCCGGATAGCGCTGCAGCTCCAGGAGCGTCTTCACCAGCGCGCGCCGCGGTTGCGCGAGCAGCAGGACATAACTGCCCGCCGGATACTCCACCCCATCGGCCACGAAGCGTTCGGTCGCTCGGTGCACTTCGACGCCTTGCGCCATCAGGATGTTGAGCAGATGCGCGGCTGTGGGCGGATCCCATTGCTCAGTCGGAACGACGTACGCGAATGGCGCCTCGGTTCGACCCCGTTCGATCGCTCGCTTCCCGAGCTGATAGAAGTTCCGCAAGAACTCCTCCCGATAGCGCGCGGCCACGCGCAGGAGCGCGCGCGCGGCCACCAACTCCATGCGCAGGATGTCCATCGGGCGCCAGACCCCTCCGGGCCAGGGATCGGGGAAATTCGTCGCGCGCTCCAGTGGATTCGGCAGTCCACGCGTCGCCCCGCGCAACTGCTCGCGCGTGAGGGTGATCGGGGTCATCAGGCGCGCGCTCGCCGCCTCGCTCAGGATCCCCACCACGTTGTGGTAATAAGGCATCGTGCGCAGCCCGCCGGCCCACCAGGTATCATACTGCGCATTGGTCACCACGCCGCGAAAGCCCGCCGCCGTCAACTCCCACGCCATGTGATGACCGATCACGGCCACGCTGCGCAGGAGGACGGGATCAATGTTCGGATTCGGCGGATCGTAGAAGGGCGGCACGAACATGCGCGCGCCGGTGGTCCCCATCTGATGCACATCGTAGAGGATCTGCGGGAACCACTCTCGATAGAGCACGCGCGTGAGGGCCTGCGTCTCCACCTGCGTGAGCATGAACCAATCGCGGTTATTGTCGTGGCCGGCGTAGGGATGATAGAGCTCCGGCGGCGCCGTCCCCTCATACGGCGTCCCGAGCGTGCGCCGGTACCAGGAGGCCACGATGTCAATCCCATCGGGATTCGGACTGGGGAAAAGCAACAGGATCACCCGATCCAAGATCTCGCGCGTCTCGGGCGAGGTGTCCGAGGCCAAGCGATACGCCAGCTCCATCGCCATCTGCGACGCCACGATCTCCGTCGAATGGATCGAACAGGTGATGGCGACGATCATCCGCCCCTCGGCGATGAGCCCCTCGGCCTCCGTCTCATCAGCGAGGGTGCGCGGATCGGCGAGCCGGCGCACGATCTCTCGGTACCGATCCAGACGGGCCATGTTCTCCGGCGACGTGATGATGGCCATGAGGATCGGGCGGTTCTGCGTCGAACGCCCGATCTCCAAGACCTGCACCCGTGGGGATGCTTCATCCAGACGCCGGAAGTAGTCGGCGATCTGCGCCCAATCGGCCAGACGCCGATCCTCGCCCGGTTGAAACCCGAGGACCGATGCGGGCGAGGGGATGATCGCTTGGGCCGGGACGACCAGCACCTGGAGAACGAGGACGATGAGCGTGATCTGAACATAAACATACCGTCGCTTCATACCCGCTCCTCCGAAATCCCTTCGGTTTCTCCTTCCCTCTCCCCCCCACATTGTTCGAACGGAGGGCAAGAGTTTATCATATCCTCGACCCGCGGCAAGCGGCGCACGGAGGAACGGTGGCGATGGGGGATCGCGCGCGCGGATGGGCGGTGCTCGCTTTCTGGGGCCTCAGCCTCGCCGTGATCGCGCCGCCGGTATTCGCGCTCTTTCTGCTGTCTCGGCGGAAGCAGGTGTTGTACGCCACGGCCCGATTCTTCATCCGGATCGGGCTGCGCCTTGGTGGCGTGCGCTTCGATGTCGTGGGCGTGGAGAAGCTCGATCCCCATCAGGCCTATCTCTTCCTCTCGAACCATCAAAGCCTGCTCGATCCGCTCATTCAGCTGGTCGGTCTCGGGCGCGATCTCGCCTTCTTGGCGAAGAAAGAGCTGTTTCGATGGCCCCTGCTGAATCCGGGTTTGCACTGGATCGAGTGCGTGCCGATTGACCGCTCCAATCGCGAGCGAGCGATCGAGAGCCTGCGCGGCGCGGCCGAGAAGCTGAGGCGCGGCGTCAGCCTCCTCGCCTATCCCGAGGGCACGCGCACGCCCGATGGGACGCTGCAACCCTTTCGCAAAGGCGTTTTCCTGCTGGCGCTGGAGGCGGGCGTGCCGATCGTCCCCGTGACGATTCGCGGAGCCTACGAGGTGATGCCCAAGGGACCGGTGCGCTGTCGGCCCGGACGCATTCGGGTCATCGTGCATGATCCGATTCCGACGATGCCCTACTGCGCGGAGACCATCGAATCCCTGATCGCGGAGGTCCGCCGCGCCATCGCATCGGCGCTCCCGGAATCGGCCGTCTCGGGGATGGCATGCTCAGCGAGATCTATCTCGACGTAGAGACGCAGAAGCTGGCGCACGAGGTGCCGGGCGGATGGACGAACATTCGCGCCTTCGGCCTCGCCGTCGCCGTCACCTGGGATGACGCGCACGACTTCCGCGTGTGGTTCGAAGCGGATGCCCCGCGCCTCATCGCCGAACTGGAGACCTTCGATCGCATCATCACGTTCAACGGCGAGCGTTTCGATTTCTCCGTCCTGAGCGGCTACGGCCCGGTGGGGAAGCTCTACATCAAATCGCTCGATCTGCACGCGGACCTCAGGCGAAAGCTCGCGCGCCGCGTCTCTCTGGAGTCTCTGGTTCGGGCGACCCTGGGACAGAGCAAGAGCGGAAGCGGGGAGGATGCCGTCCGATGGTGGCGCAGTGGTGACATCGAACGGGTCGTCGAATACTGCCGTCGCGACGTGCAGCTGCTGCGCGACATCGTGCGCTTCGCGCGCGAGCGCGGTTACGTCCGCGTCTCTCCCCATCACGTCGTGCGCGTCGCCTGGTGAGGCGCCACCTCACGCGCGCGACCACTCGAAGAGGTTTCGCACGACGAACCACACGTTCTCCTTCCGCTCTCGCAGCCGACGAGAGAAATACGGGAACCAATGTGTGCCAAAGGGGACATAGATGCGCACGCGATAGCCCGCCTGGGCCAGCGCCTCTTGCGCGCGCGGCCGAATGCCATAGAGCATTTGGAACTCGAAGCGCTCCGGACCGATGCCGCGCTCGGCCGTCCATCGCTTGACCGCCTCAAGGAGCTGGTCGTCGTGCGTGGCGATAGCCGGTTCCCTCCCGCGCTCCAGAAGGATCTCCGCCAGGCGAAGGAAATTGCGCCGGATGTCGCGCATCCGCCGATAGGCGATCGTCTTCGGCTCCTTGTATGCCCCCTTGCACAAGCGCACGCGCGCTCCAACGTCGGCGAGACGACGCACGTCCTGCTCGCTGCGGTGGAGATAGGCCTGGATCGCCACGCCGACATTCGGATGCGTGCGAAAGAGGCGGAAGAAGAGGTCCAGCGTGCGCTGCGTGTAGGCCGATCCCTCCATGTCAATCCACACGAAGTTCCCGCATGCGCTCGCGCGAGCGAGCAATCGCTCCATATTCGCCTCGCAGAAGGCGTCGCTGATGTCCAAGCCGAGCTGCGTCAGCTTCACCGAGATGTCCGATTCGATCCCCGCCACCGCGATCTGCTCCAGGAGCTGGCCGTAGGCCTCGACCGCCCGCTCCGCCTGCGCGCGATCGCGGACGTTCTCTCCGAGGAGATCCAGCGTGGCCCGCAATCCCCTCTGGTTCAATCCCCGAACGACCCGGATGGCGCTCTCGACGTCCACGCCGGCGACGAAACGGCGAGCGAGGAAGAAGAGATTCATCGGATCATCCTCCAGCACCTCGGCGACATGGGGGAAGGCCATCGGCGCTCTCCCAGCCCCCTGATCCTCTGCGCGTCGTGCTTCGGCATAGGGCCTTTGGCATTTTACGACCTCACAGGGGATTTCACAAAGGCGTATCGCGGAGGACATTTGCGCCTCATGCCGAAGTGCGATACAGTTGATGCTCGCGACGATGAGCGGGCGAGGGGAGATGCGCGAGACCGCTACAGCGCCCGAGCGCGGACGATTCGCATATCGCGCCTTCTCCGCCGCATTGAAGAGAGCGCGCGCTGGCGGACGCCTGGAGCGCGAGCAGGCCCTTCTTCTGATTCAGGCAGACGGAGAGGAGTGGTGGGCGCTTCTGGAGGCCGCCGCCGAAGTGCGCGACCGCGGACACGGACGCACGATCACGTTCTCGAAGAAGGTCTTCCTTCCCCTCACCAACCTGTGCCGCGATTACTGCGCCTATTGCACATTCCGGAAGGACCCCGGGGATCCCGCGGCCAAGACGATGACGCCCGAGGAGGTGCTGGCGGTCGTGCGGGCCGGGGAGCGGCTCGGGTGCAAGGAGGCGCTCTTCAGCTTGGGCGATAAGCCGGAGCGCGCCTTCCCCGAGATGCGGCGGACGCTGGCTGCGCTCGGGCATGAGACGACGCTCGACTACCTGCGCGATGTGTGCGCGCGCGTGCTGCGGGAGACGACGCTGCTGCCACACCTGAACCCGGGCGTGATGACCGAGGCCGACATGCGCGCGCTCAAAGAGGTGAGCGTGAGCATGGGGTTGATGCTGGAGAATGCGAGTCCGCGCCTGCTTCGACCGGGCGGGCCGCACTTCCGCGCTCCGGATAAGCATCCGCGCCTTCGGCTGCGCACGATCGCCGAGGCCGGGCGCCTTCGCATCCCGTTCACGACCGGCGTGCTCATCGGGATCGGCGAGACTCTGGAGGAACGCGTGGATTCGCTTCTGGAGTTGCGCGCGCTGCAGGAGGCCTACGGGCATATTCAGGAGATCATCATCCAGAACTTTCGAGCGAAGCCGGACACGCCGATGCGGGCGCATCCGGAGCCGACGCTGGAGGACCTGGCGCGCACGGTGGCCGTCGCCCGGCTCCTCTTTGGCGAGGCGATGAACATTCAAGTCCCACCGAATCTCGTCCTGGAGGCCCCATCGGGACAAGGGGCGCCTTCGCCGAAGGCGATCGAAGCTCTGGACGTGCTGCTGCGAGCCGGGATCAATGATTGGGGGGGGATCTCTCCGCTCACGCGCGACTATATCAATCCCGAGCGCCCGTGGCCTCACATCGAATGGTTGCGCGAGCAGATGCGCGCGCGCGGATTCGAGCTGCGGGAGCGGCTGGCTATCTACCCGGAGTTCGTCCGCAAGCCGGGCTTCCTCGCTCCTGCGCTCGCGGCGCGCGTCTGGGCGCGCGTGACCGAGGAGGGGTATCCCGTATGAGGGAGCCGGCTATGCCGAATGTCACGGATGCACTCGTCCCCGAGGTCGAATCTCCGGAGCGCGCGCTCGCGCGCCTGGCTCTCGACATCGCGCGGATCCTGGACGCGGCCTTGAACGGGCGCGAATTGGGCTTTGAAGAGGGCGTGCGCCTGGCCCGGGCTACAGGCGAGGAAGTGCGGGCGCTGGTCGCCGTCGCTGATCAGGTGCGGCGAGAGACTGTCGGCGACATCGTCACCTACGTCGTCAACCGCAACATCAATTTCACGAACATTTGCTTCGTCGGCTGCAGCTTCTGCGCCTTCAGCCGCACCCCGAAGGAGAGAGACGCCTACGCGCTGACGCTCGAACAGGTGGCGGAGAAAGCGGCCGAAGCCTGGCAACGCGGCGCGACCGAGGTCTGTGTGCAAGGGGGACTCCCTCCGGAGATGGATGGCTTCTTCTACCGCGATATCCTGCGCGCCATCAAGGCGCGCGTCCCCGAGATTCACATCCACGCCTTCTCGCCCATGGAGATCGTCTACGGCGTCGAGCGGACGGGGATGCCGCTACGCGACTATCTGCTCATGCTGAAAGAGAACGGCCTGGGCACGCTGCCCGGAACGGCCGCTGAGATCCTCGATGACGCCGTGCGCTGGCGGATCTCGCGACAGAAGCTCACCGTCGCCCAATGGATCGAGGTCATCACCACGGCGCATGAGCTGGGCATCCGCTCGACCTCGACGATGATGTACGGGCATGTGGAGACGCCCGAGCACTGGGTCAGGCATCTCCTCCTTCTGCGCGACATTCAAAAGCGCACGGGGGGATTCACGGAATTCGTCCCCTTGGGCTTCGTCCCGTGGAACACGGCGCTCTACAAGAGCGGGAAGGCGCGTCCCGGTCCGACCCCCGAGGAACATCTGAAGGTGCACGCCCTCGCGCGACTGCTCTTGCGCGGGTGGATCGAGAACATTCAGGTCTCCTGGGTGAAGCTCGGACGCGCCCTCTCGCAGCACTGCTTGCAAGCCGGGGCCAACGATTACGGGGGCACGCTCATGGAGGAGAACATCTCGCGGCTAGCGGGCGCCACGGCCGGCCAATATCTGGCGCCGGAAGAATTCCACGCGCGCATTCGCGAGTTGGGCCGCATCCCGGCCGAGCGCACGACGACCTATCAGATTCGGCGCGTCTTCGCATGAGCGAGAGCCGCCGGCCTCTCTCCGAGGCGAGAGGCGATTGACCGATCGCAGGCCTGAGGCCTACAATCTCATTCGCAGTATGGATCGCGCGGATCTGCTGCTTCTGGGGACGACGATCGGCTACGCGCTCGCTCTCCTGCATTTGATCGTGAGCCTGTGGCTGGGGCGGATGCGTTTCGGGAGATGGCCCTTCGCCCTGCCGCTGATCGGCGGACTCGGCGCGCACACCATATGGCTTGTGCGCGCGGCGATGCGGTTCGGGCACGTGCCGATCATCAGCACGCAGGAGGTCTTCGCCCTATTGGCGTGGGCCATCCTCGTCTATTACCTCTTCGTGCAAAGGAAGCGGCGGTGGACTGATGTCCTCGGCCTCTTCGTGCTGCCGATCGTCTTGCTCTTCGTGCTCGTGGCGCTCGTCTCGACCGGGTTCAAGTTGCTGCCCCAGGAATTGGAGGACCTGCTGCGCATGCCGGCGCTTCCGCTGCACATCGGCTTCATGATGCTCGCCTACGCGGGCTTTCTGCTCGCCTTCCTGGCCGCGTTGATGTATCTGTTGCAGGAGCGCGAGCTGAAGCGCAAACGCTTCGGGTTCATCTACCGGTATTTCCCCTCCCTCTCCACCTGCGAGACGATCGGCCATCGGTCGCTGCTGTTTGGCTTCCTCATGCTCACGTTCGGGATCGGGACGGGGATCATCCTGCTGCGTCGGAGCGATCCGGTCTTCTGGCGCGGCGATCCCATCATCGTGCTCGCTCTCATCACCTGGCTCTTCTACCTGATCGTCGTGCACTATCGGCTGGCGGCGGGCTGGCGCGGTCGTCGGGCAGCGCTGCTGCTCATCGTGGGGTTTCTGGCGACGGCCGCCGTCTTCACGAGCGCTCGTCTGTTCGGGCACATCTTATGACGATCGTGCTCGTCGGGATGAATCATCGCACGGCGCCTGTGGAGGTGCGCGAGCGCCTGGCCTTCGCAGACGCGGAGCTCCCCGAGGCCCTGCGGCAGCTTGTGGATGGCACGACGATCACCGAAGGTCTGATCCTCTCCACGTGCAACCGCGTGGAGGTCCTCGCCGTCACCCCCCTCTCCGAGCGCGCGGCCCTGGAGCGCATCCGCGCCTTCTTGAGCCAGCGACATCAGATGCCTCCTGGCGAGTACGCGGCCTCCCTCTACCACTATGTGGATCGCGAGGCTGTTCGGCATCTGTTCCGCGTCACGGCGGGCTTGGACTCGATGGTCCTTGGGGAACCGCAGATCTTCGGACAAGTGAAAGAGGCGTATGCGCAGGCGGCAGCGGCCGGAACGGTGGGCAAGACGCTCCACCTGCTTTTGCCGCGCGCCTTCTCCATCGCCAAGCGCGTGCGCACGGAGACGGCGGTCGGAACGATGGCCGTCTCGGTCAGCTCCGTCGCCGTCGAGCTGGCGCGCAAGATCTTCGAGGATCTCCGGGAGCGGACGGTCTTGCTGATCGGAGCGGGGAAGATGGCCGAGCTGGCCGTCCGGCATCTCCTGGCCTCTGGCGTCCGTCATCTGCTCATCTGCAACCGCACGCGGGAGCGCGCCGAGCAGCTCGCCGCTCACTTCGGGGCGGAGGTGCTCTCCTTCGAAGCGCTGACGTCGGCGATCGCGCGCGCGGACATCCTCATCTGCTCGGTGGGGGGGACGGAGTACGTCGTGCGACGCGAGCATGTGGCGGCCGCCATGCTCGCGCGACGCCATCGTCCCCTCTTTCTCATTGACATCTCCGTCCCCCGCACGGTCGAGCCGAGTGTCGGACAGCTCGCCAACGTGTTCCTCTACGATATTGATGACCTGGAGCAGATCGTGCGCGCGCATCTTGAGCACCGCCGCTCCGAAGCGGCGCGCGCGGAGGTGATCGTGGATCAGGCCGTGGAGACCTTCATGAAGGCGCTCCGCAGCCTGGAGATCGGTCCCGTGATCGCCGCCTTTCGACGCCGCTTGGAGGAGATCGCCTACGGCGAATTGGAGCGCCATCGGCGGTATCTCGGCGCGCTCACGCCGGAGCAGGAGCGCGCGCTGCACCATCTGCTGGACGGCATCATCAACAAACTCGCCCATCCGGCGATCGCGCGCTTGCATCAGGCGGCGCGCGAGGGGCTGCGCCACCCCGAGGATGTGAGCTTTCTGGAGTTGTGGCGCGACGTCCTGGAGGCGCGGGATCCCTCCCGCCCGGCTTCGCGCCACTCTCGGTCTTCGCCATGAGGCGCTCATCTCTGGTCATCGGATCGCGTGGGAGCGCGTTGGCGTTGCGCCAGGCCGAGATCGTCCGCGCGAGACTCGCGGCGCAGAATCCCCAACTCCCCCTCACGGTGAAGATCATCAGAACGAGCGGCGATCGCATCACCGACCATCCGCTCACGGCCTTTGGCGGCAAGGGCCTCTTCATCAAAGAACTCGAGGAAGCCCTGCTCGCCCGTGAGATTGATCTGGCCGTCCACAGTCTGAAAGACATGACGGCGGAGATCCCCGCGGGTTTGCGCTTGGCTGCCGTGCTGGAGCGCGAGGACCCGCGCGATGCTCTGATCACGCGCACGGGGCACGGGACGGTGCTGGCGCTCCCCGAAGGAGCGCGCGTCGGAACCAGCAGCGTGCGCCGCGCCGCGCAATTGCGCGCGCTTCGTCCTGACCTCGACATTCGGCCCCTGCGCGGGAACGTGGACACGCGCGTGCGCAAGCTCGATGAAGGCCACTATGATGCCATCATTCTCGCCGCCGCCGGACTCGTGCGCCTCGGCCTGGAGCATCGCATTGTCGAGCGGATTCCCACGGATGTGATGATCCCCGCGATTGGACAAGGAGCCATTGCCATCGAGACGCGCGCCGATGACGAGGAGGTGAACGCCCTGGTGGCTCCGCTCGATCATCCGCCGACGCGCTCGGCGACGGAAGCCGAACGCGCGTTCCTGCGCCGGCTCGGTGGCGGATGCCACGTCCCGATCGCTGCTCACGCCGAAGTCCTCGCGGAGGATCCCACCCGACTGATCCTGCGCGGAATGATCGCCCGCGCAGATGGAACGCACTTGTTGAGGGCGCACGTCATCGGTCCCCTGGCGGAGCCTCTCGCGCTCGGTCAGCAATTGGCCGAGCAGCTCATCGCGCGCGGCGCCCTCGCGCTCCTCACCCCCTGATCCGCGAGACTACGCCACGGCGTAGCGGAGCCCGAAGAGGACGGCGAAGAGGTAGATGAACCAGTGCACGTCGCGCCCGCGCCCGGCCGCCAGCTTCACGAGGGCATACGCGATGAAGCCGAAGGCGATCCCATCGGTGATGCTGAGCGACAGCGGCATCACGATCATCGTCAGGAAGGCGGGGATCGCTTCGGTCATCTCCTCCCACGGGATCCGCGCTGCTTCTCGCATCATGAGCGTCCCCACCAGAACGAGCGCGGGCGCGATGACCGGATAGAGCGTCGTCCCCTGCGCCGTATGATACCCCCCGCCGATCATGCGCACCAGCGGATAAAAGAGGAGCGACAGCAGAAAGAGCGCGGCCGTCACCAGATTCGCCAATCCCGTGCGCCCGCCTGCGGCGACGCCCGTCGCGCTCTCGATGTAGGCGGTGACCGTGGAGGTCCCGAGCGCGGCGCCGCCGACGGTGCCGATGGCATCAGCCAACAGGGCCTCGCGCGCGCGCGGCAGCACGCCGTCGCGCAACAGACCCGCCTGCCCGGCCACGCCCACGAGCGTCCCCACCGAATCGAAGAGCGCCAGGAAGAAGAAGACGAAGATCGCTTCCAGCATCTGCGGCCGCAGCGCGCCCCACAGATCGAGGCGCAGCAACGTGGGGGCCAACGACGGCGGGCGACTGATGAGCCCCTGATACCGCACGAGCCCGAAGAGAAGTCCGACGCCGGTGGTGAGCAGAATCCCCCAGAGGACAGCTCCGCGGATGCCCCGCGCGAAGAGCACTGCCATCACGGCGAGCCCGAAGAGGGCGAGCAGGACCGGAGGCGACGTCACCTCGCCCAGGGTCACCAGCGTCTTCGGCGAGGCGACGATCACGCCCGCCCAATGGAGGCCGATCGTGGCGATGAGCAGGCCAATCCCCGCCGCAATGGCGTGCTTGAGCGAAGCGGGAATGGCTGTGATGAGCCGCTCGCGCAGCCCGATCCCCGCCGTGAGGATGAAGACGATCCCGGCCCAGGCGACCGCACCGAGGGCGATCGGCCACGGCACCCCCATGCCCAGGACGACCGTGTAGACGAAGAAGATGTTGTGCCCCATAGCCGGAGCGACAGCGATCGGATAGTTGGCCAGAAAGGCCATCAGCAGCGTCGCCCCCGCACTGGAGAGGCACGTGGCGACCAGCACCGCGCCGAAATCCATGCCCGCGGCGCTCAGCACGGCTGGCTGCACGAAGATGATGTAGGCCATCGTCAGGAAAGTCGTCACCCCTGCGAGCACTTCCCTGCGGATCGTCGTCCCCAGCTCGCTCAGGTGAAACCATCGCTCCAGAAGCGCCATCGCCCGGTTCTGGACCAGATGCGCTCTCGAATTCACCCCGCTCTCCTCACTCGCCATTTCCCAGCGGAGCGAGTATAGTACATGGCGTCTCCCACGATTTTCAACACAGGAGGGGGAAGATGCCGAAGCGAGCACGAGGTCTGTGGTCGGGGGCGATCGGCCTGATGGCATTTCTCAGCGTCCTCGCGGCGCAGGAGCGCGTCGCGCGCGCTGAGGTTCATCGCTTCAAACCGACGGTCGGCTATCCGACCTTCGCGCGACGCGAACCGGTCTTGCGCCTGCGTCCGGGTGACATCGTCGAGACGGAGACGCTCTGGGGTGAATGGTATGAACGTCCCGGAGGGAGATGGCCGGGCGAGGTGGGCCCCTTCTACATCGAGGGCGCCATGCCCGGCGATACGCTGGTGGTGAAGATCCTGCGTCTGCGCCCCAATCGCGACATCGCCATCTCCACGCACAATCCCACCTTCGGTCTTCTGGCCGCCGATCGGTGGACGCCGATGTTGACCGATCCCATTCCGGCCCGCCGATTCGTCTGGACGCTCGATCGCGAGCGCCTGACGGCGATGCTGGAGCTGCCCGGCAGCCAGAGACGACGGATCGAAGTCCCCCTCGCCCCGATGCTCGGGCGCGTGGCCGTGGCACCGCCGGGCGAAGAATCGTTCGATGGGCTATGGCCGGGACCATTCGGCGGCAATATGGATGCTCCTGAAGTGCGCGAGGGGACGACCGTGTACCTGCCCGTCTTTCACGAGGGCGCGCTCTTCTACTTCGGGGATGGACACGCGCTGCAAGGAGATGGGGAGATTTGCGGCTCCGGACTGGAGACGACGATGGAGGTCACCTTCCAATTTGACCTCATCAAGGGGAAGCGGATCGCCTGGCCGCGCTTGGAGGATGCCGAATACATCATGGTGGCCGGGAGCATGCGCCCGCTCGTGGATGCCGTGCGCATCGCCTGCGTGGAGCTCATCCACTGGCTCGTGGAAGATTACGGCTTCGACAAATGGGAGGCGCTGCAGATCGTCTCGCAACTGGCCGTCCTGCGCGTGGCCAACGTCGTGGACCCGCACTATACCGTGGTCGCGAAATTCCCCAAGCGGTATCTGCCGCGCTGATCGCGAACGCGGGTCTGCTCATCGCCCGGCGCGGAGTGCGGCGCGCAACGCCCGCGCGATCCGCGCCACGTCCTTCTCCCGCAGTTCGGGATAGAGGGGGAGGCAGAGAACCGTCCGCGCGCACGCCTCGGCCACGGGGAAATCGCCCGGCCGATAGCCGAGATGGCGATAGGCGGGTTGCAGATGCAGCGGTATGGGATAGGTCACGGCCGTTTCGATCCCCACCTCGCTCAACTGCCGCCGCACGCGATCCCGATCGGGCACGCGGATGACGTAGCGATGATACACATGCCGCCCATAGGGCATCTCCTCCGGGAGCGTGATCTCCTCCAGGTCCGCGAGCTTCTCCCGATAGAGGACGGCCAATTCCCGACGCCGCTCGTTCCACCGATCGAGATACCGAAGCTTGGCGCGCAAGATGGCGGCTTGCAACGTATCCAGCCGGTAGTTGAACCCCTCCTCCAGATGCCACTGCGCATCGCTCCGTCCGTTGTTGACGAGGCGGCGAAGTCGTTCGGCCCATTCCGCGTTCCGCGTCACAATCGCGCCGGCTTCACCGCAGGCTCCCAGATTCTTGGTCGGGTAGAAGCTGAAGCAGCCCAGATCGCCCAGGCTTCCCGCCTTGAACGGGGGCGCTTCCGGCTCCATCCGATATTCGGCGCCGTGAGCTTGCGCGGCATCTTCGATCACGCGGAGATGATAGCGCCGCGCCAGTTCCAGAATGGGCCGCATATCGGCCATCTGCCCGTAGAGGTGAACCGGCACGATCGCCTTCAGCCGCCGCCCCGTCGTCCGATTCACCAAATAGCCGATCCGCTCGTGGAACACGTACTCGCGCTCGATCTTCTCCGCGAGCTTCTCGACGTCAAGCGTGTAGGAGCGCGGCTCGATGTCCACGAAGACCGGGCGCGCTCCCGTGCGCGTGATCTCGGAGACGGTCGCGATGAATGTGAAGGGGACGGTAATCACCTCATCGCCCGGCCCGATGTCCAGCACAAGCAGCGCCAGATGCAACGCCGCGGCTCCCGATCCCGTTCCGACCGCGTGGGCGACCCCACAATAGGCCGCCCATTCGCGCTCAAAGCGCGCCACGTCTTCGCCGAGGACGAAGTGTCCGGACTTGAGGACGCGCTTGATCGCGGACTGCAGGCGTTTGCGGATGGATCGGTGCTGACGCCGAAGGTCAACGAGCGGAATCGGCACGCTGCTCCTCCGCGCTCCCCTCCGGCGAACGGGCCACGGGACGATAGAGCGTATCGCGCTGCTGGGGACGGAATCCAGCGTCAGTGATCACGCGGCGAATCTCGGCCTCGCTCACCGAGACGCGCGGCACCCCCGCCGCCGTGACGACGTTCTCCTCAATGATCGTGCTCCCGAAATCGTCGGCCCCGAAGCGCAAGCCCACCTGCGCGACCTTCAACCCTTGTGTCAGCCACGAGACCTGCAGATGCTCCACGTTATCGAGATAGAGGCGCGAGACGGCCAGCAGCTTCAAATACTCCACGGCCGTCGCCTCCAGCCATCCCCCCCTCCCCAGCTCCGTGTTCTCCGGCTGATAGGTCCAGGGGATGAAGGCCGTGAAGCCGCCCGTCTCATCCTGGAGCGCGCGAATGCGCTCCAGATGCATGGCGCGATGCCAGAGCGATTCCCCGAAGCCGATGACCATCGTCGCCGTCGTGCGCAAGCCCTCTTCGTGAGCGATCCGCATGACCGTGAGCCATTCCTCGGTCGTCGTCTTCCGGCCGATCCGACGCCGGATCTCGTCGTCCAGGATCTCCCCCCCGCCGCCCGGAATCGAATCCAACCCCGCCGCCTTCAACCGGCGAATGACCTCGCGAAGGGAGAGCTTGGAGACGCGCGCGATGTGCACGATCTCCGTCGGTGAGAAGCAGTGCAGGTGAATCCGATACCGCGCTTTGATCGCGCGCAGCAGGTCCTCGTAGTACTCGATCTTCAAATAGGGATTCAACCCCCCCTGCATCAGAACGCCCGTCCCCCCAAGCGCGATCGTCTCCTCAATCTTCCGAAACAGCTCCTCCAGCGGCAGCACATATCCCTCGGGCGATCCCGGCGGCCGGTAGAAAGCGCAGAAGTGGCAATATTGAATGCAGATGTTCGTGTAGTTCACATTGCGATCAATGATGTAGGTGACGACATCGCCGGGATGCTTCCGCCGCCGGACCTCATCCGCCGCCATGCCCAGGGCGATCAGATCGTCCGAGGCCAGCAGACGCACCGCATCCTCCACCGTGAGGCGATCGCCGGCCAGAGCTTTCTCCAGAATCGGCTGAATCTCCCGCCCTGTCCCCTCGCCCATCGCCGTCCCTCCCGAAGAGAGCATTACCTTACGGCATGCGCGCCCCCACCGTCAACGCACGGGGATGTAGTCGAGCAGCCCCACGTCCCAATACGTGCGATATTCCCCCGCCTCATACAGGCGGACGAACTCATTCATGCGCTGCAGGAGCGTCGTGATGAAGTAGCCGGGCAAGGCCTCCGGATGCGAGACGCCATATCCCACGTAGCTCCGAATGATGAGGCTGCGTTCGGTCCGGGGCAAGGTCTTCACATTCTCGGCGAATGCGGCGAACGTATCGTTCTGCAGCAGGTAGTACTCGACGTTCGAGACGTAGAAGACCGAGACCGTCTCCCCCAGACTGCGGATATAGTCGCCAATGGCCCGCAAGGCTTTCGGGCCGGCGAAATCGCCCGTCACCGGGATGATCCGATCCTGCTCCTGCAGCTGTTTGAGGAACTGGAAGCTCTCCTCAGTGGCGAGGAAGTTGCGCGGTCGGCCCATGAGATCGGTCTCCAGCAGGAGCTGGCGCAAGGTGGGGAACTGCCGCCACGAACGGCGAAAGTGCGATTCGTATCGGATGTCGAGCCCGTCTTCAAAGAAGCGCCGGGCGATGTCCGCGATCGAGCGGCGATCCTCCGGCGTCAACGGCACGCCGAATCGCCGCTCGATCGTCGCGTAGACGCGCTCCAGCGTCATGCGCACGTAGTCCGAATCCGGCGGGGTCGTCTCCATGAGCTGGACCAGATCCGCCACCGAAGCGCGCGTCCACCGGTCCGATGGTTCGCGCAGAGGCCGGCCCAACCACATGGCGAGATACTCCGCGCGATGACGCGCGAGCACGAAGAGCGCCTTGTAGAAGAGGTGTTGCAGTCGGTTCTCGCGCCGGATGTCCAGGATGAAGGCATACGCCGGCCGCACGGCGGCGATGTAGGTGAAGTTCTGTTCGGGGCCGACGCCGATGTACACCCCC
Organism: bacterium HR10; assembly: GCA_002923315.1. Lineage (GTDB taxonomy): Bacteria > Acidobacteriota > Blastocatellia > HR10 > HR10 > HR10. Next base: position 69,020 of record BEHM01000005.1, on the reverse strand, counting down.
CCGCGCACATTCAGCTCATCGAGCTTCTGCAGGACTTTCTGATACCCCAGCTCGTTCGAGATCAGATTGTCGCTCGGGAAATACCCGCCCTCTTCCGAGAGCTGCGCGATGAGCTGCGCGAACGTGGGGACGCGCGGTCGGATGGCCACCCGGGGGGTGCAGGCTGGCAGGATCGCGAGCAGCAGAAGGAGCACACCATGCGCGCGCCCGCCCTGAAGGAGCTGGCGGATGAAGGAACTGCTGCTCATTGCGCGCCGCATCACGCCGAGTACTTTAGCCGGGTTCTGCCCCTTCGGCAAGGGGGTACGCCCTCACCTCATCCGACGAGAGCCCGAAGAAGCGCGCTCGAGGCTCATCCCATGGGCGCCGGCTCCCGCTCCATCCTCTTGATGAGGGCCGCGATCTCGCGCACCTGCTCGACGAGATCGCGGAACATGGGGAGCGTCAGCGCCTGCGGCCCGTCCGAGAGCGCGCGCTCGGGATTGGGATGGACTTCCACCATGATCCCGTCAGCGCCGACGGCGACACCGGCGCGAGCCAGAGGGATCACCTGCTCCCGACGCCCGGTCCCATGGCTGGGATCCACGATGATGGGCAGATGACTGAGGCGCTGAAGGGCGGGCACGATCGAGAGATCGAGCGTATTGCGCGCGTGCTGCGCGAACGTGCGCACGCCGCGCTCGCAGAGGATGACGTTGTAATTCCCCTCGGCCATGATGTATTCGGCCGCCAGCAACAGCTCCTCCAGTGTCGCCGACATGCCGCGCTTCAGCAGGACCGGCATGCGCGCTTGTCCGGCGCGGCGCAGCAGGCTGAAATTCTGCATGTTGCGCGCGCCGATCTGCATGACGTCGGCGTACCGTTCGACCAGATCCGCGCTCTCGTGATCAATGGCTTCGGTCACGATCTTCAGGCCGAAGCGCGCGCGCACCTCGGCCAGAATCTTCAACCCTTCTTCCCCGAGCCCCTGGAACGAATAGGGCGACGTGCGCGGTTTATAGGCGCCGCCGCGAAAGAACTTCACGCCGAGCCGACTCGCCCATTCGGCGACCGTCATCGTCTGCTCATAGCTCTCGACCGCACACGGTCCGGCGATGATGGCCACTTCCTCGCCGCCGATCGTCGCTTCGCCTACGCGCACAATGGTCTTCTCGGGCTTGACCTCGCGACTGGTGAGCTTATACGGCCGGGAGACAGGAATGGCCTCGATGACGCCAGGCATCCCCTCGAACAATCCGGGATCGAGCGGCCCCGGATTCCCCGTGATCCCGATGGCCGTCCGTTGCGCTCCCGGAATGACGTGGGCGCGAAACCCCAAGGCCTCGATCTTGCGGACGACGGCGGCGATTTGCTCCTCGGTCGCAGCCTGGTGCATGAGGATGAGCATCTCCGTCCCCCCTCGCCCTTGGTGAGATCGCAACGGGAGGCCGCATCAGGGCGTCTCCCCCTCTTCAGATGGCGCCGCCTCCGAAGACGCCCCTTCCGTCGGCGAGGCGTCCGCCAACAGCGACTCTCCGCGCGCCCGCTTCTCCTCGTACAGGAGATCGTCAATGCGCGCCGCGCGCGCGATCGTCTCATCGTAGTGGAAGACCAGCTCGGGGATCGTCTTCAGATGAAGACGCGGGTAGAGCTGACGCCGAATGAACCCCGCGGCATGATTCAAGCGTTCGACCGTCCGGCGCGATTCCTCGGGCGTCCCGAGCGTGCTCACGTAGACCTTCGCATGGCGGAGATCGGCGCTCACCTTCACGTGCGTGATCGTGACCAAACCGAGCTGCGGATCCTTCAGCTCGTAGCCGATGATCTGGCTCAGTTCCTCCTTGAGCAATTCCCCAATGCGCTCCGGACGATAGCGTTTCATCTCCCCCCCGATCGGGCTCAGAGCGTCGGCGCCACCTTCTCGATCACATACGCCTCGATCACGTCGCCCTCTTTGATGTCATTGAACTTCTCCAGGGCGAGCCCGCATTCGAATCCCTCCTTCACTTCAGCCACATCGTCTTTGAAGCGACGGAGCGAGGCGATCGTCCCCTCGTAGACGACGACGTGATCGCGAATGACGCGGGCATTGGCGTTGCGGCGGATGACGCCGCTTTGTACGAAGCATCCGGCGACATTGCCGACTTTGGCGATGCGGAAGACCTGTCGGACTTCCGCGCGCCCGAGGATGACCTCCTTCTCCACCGGCGCGAGCAGGCCGAGCATGGCGTTGCGGATGTCCTCCTCGACCTTGTAGATGACCGAGTAGAGGCGGATCTCCACGCCCTCGGCTTCAGCGACCTCGCGCGCGCGCGGCTCCGGACGGACGTTGAAGCCGACGATCAAGGCCGTCCGTTGCATGTCGCGAGAAGCGGCGGCCAGCAACACATCCGATTCCGTGATGGCGCCCACGCCCGCCCGGATGACGTTGATGCGGACCTTCTCGCCGGAGAGCTTCTCCAGCGTCTGCCGCAGGGCTTCGAGCGACCCCTGCACGTCGGCCTTCAGGACGATCTGCAGCTCCTTGACTTCGCCCGCCTGCAGCCGCTTATAGAGCTGATCGAGCGAGGTCATCGCCATGCGCGCCCGCGCCTGCCGCAGCTCCAGTTGCCGTGTTGAGGCGATCCGCTCAGCCGTCGCCTGGTCCTCGACGACCATGAGCTTATCCCCCGCTTGCGGGACAGACTCCAAGCCCAAGACCTCCACCGGGCGCGACGGTCCCGCCTCCGGCACGGTGCGCCCGCGATCGTCCACGAGCGCGCGCACGCGTCCATAGGTCGCCCCCACGACGAACCAATCGCCCACACGCAATGTCCCCTGTTGCACGAGAACCGTCGCCACCGGGCCGCGCCCGCGATCGAGCTTCGCCTCCAGGACCGTGCCCACCGCCTTCCGATTCGGATTCGCCTTCAGGTCCATCAGGTCCGCCGTGAGGATGATCATCTCCAGGAGCGCTTCCAGATTCATTCGACGCTTGGCCGAGACCTCGACCATGACCGTATCGCCGCCCCAGCCGTCCCAGAGCAGTCCATGTTCGGCGAGCGCCTTCTTCACGCGCTCGGGATTGGCCTCGGGCTTGTCAATCTTATTGATGGCGACGATGATAGGCACGCGCGCCGCCCGAGCGTGCTCGATCGCCTCGATCGTCTGCGGCATGACACCATCATCGGCGGCGACGACCAGGACGACGATGTCAGTCACCTGCGCCCCCCGCGCGCGCATCATGGTGAAGGCCTCATGTCCGGGTGTGTCCAGGAAGACGATCTCCCGCTGCCGTGTGGGCTCATCGGGATCGGGCACGGAGACGACGTACGCCCCGATATGCTGCGTGATCCCGCCCGCCTCCTGCTCGGCCACGCGCGTCTGCCGAATGGCATCCAGCAGCGTCGTCTTCCCATGATCCACATGCCCCATGACCGTGACCACTGGCGCGCGGGGAACCAGGACTTCTTCCTCGCCCGACTGGAGAATGCGCTCCAGCTCCTGCTCCTCGATCAATTCCTCGAAGGAGGTGAAGGAGACGTCGTAGCCGAACTCCCGACCCAGCTCGCGCGCGATCTCGCGATCGAGCGGTTGATTGATGGTCGCGAAGATGCGTCGCGCGACGAGCTTCTGGATGACCTCGCGAGGGGCGACCTGCAACTTCTCAGCGAACTCGCGCACAGTCACTGTCTCCGGAAGCCGGATCGGCTTCAACTCCTTCATCGGGGGCGGGGCTGGAGCTGCCGTCACAGGGGTCTCCGCACTCGGCGCCGGCTTCTTCGGAGGCGGCCCGAGCGGACGACGAATGCGCCGCCGGCGCTCATCCCGTGGCGGGACGTAGATGGTACTCGCCAAATCCGGCGTGGGTGTAGCGACCGGCGAAGTCAGGGCGCTTGAGGGTCGAAGGATGACGACCTGCGGCTTCGAGGGGCGCGGCTTCGCTTCGGGCGCAGCTTGCGGAGCCGGTGCCGCGCGCACCTCCTCGGCTCTGTCCACAGCCGGCGCCGCGCCCGCGGATTCCGCCGTCGCAGCCGCCGCAACCCGCTCGGGGGCAGGTGGGGGCGAAGGCGGCGCCACCGGCTTCAAGGGCATCACGCGCATACGCGGCTCAGTTTCTCCTGCTGGCCTCTCCGGCTGCCGCGGGACCTCACGGGGCTCTTTGCCAACAGCCGCGCGAACGACCTCCGGCTCGCCACGCACGCGGCTCTCCCGAGGCGGTCCTTCAGGCGCCACTTTCGGCGGAGGACTTGGAGCTGCCGCCCCTGGCTCAGGCGCCGCTTCCTTCGCCTTCTTCACCAGGCGCGGTCTCAACTGCGAGACCTCCGGCTGCTTCGCGTAATGACGCGAGCGAATCTGATCAGCCTGCTCCTCGGTCAGCGAATTCGAGGGCACGCTCACATCAAAGCCGAGCCGCCGCGCCTCCTCGATCACCTGGCGCGGCTCGAGCTTCAGCTCTCGCGCCAACTCATAGATGCGTATCTTCTTCATCCCGACCCTCTTCCCCCATGCTCTCCCCCCGCGCCAGCGGAGCACGCGCCAGGGGATCGCTCACGCTCGTTCGTGTTCATCTATGGCCGAAGCGCTCGCCGCCGGCTCCACCTCTTTCCCACTGAGCGCGTCTTGAGCCCGCGCGATCACCTCGCTCGCATCCGCCAAACTCCAATCGAGCTTCTCAGCCAACTGATCCGCATCGGCACGAGCGATCTGCTCGACCGCTGTGAAGCCCTTGGCCCGAAGCTGTTCGAGCGTGGTTTCGGGAAGGCGCCCCTCGAGCGCGCTCAGAGGCGTCTCCCCTCCGGAGACCAACTGCTCGATCTGCGCGGCCACCTCGCGCTTCACCTCCGACTCGCTGCGGATGTCAATATGCCACCCGACGAGCTTCACCGCCAAGCGCACGTTCTGCCCCTGCTTGCCGATGGCGAGCGAGAGCTGATCATCATCCACAACGACCTCCAACCGACGCGCTACCGGATCCACAATCTGCACGCGATTGACCCGGGCCGGACTCAAGGCGCTGGCCGCGAATTTCGCCGGATTCTCCGACCACTCGATGATGTCGATCTTCTCCCCGTGCAGCTCGCGGATGACGGCCTGGACGCGACTCCCTTTCATGCCCACGCAGGCGCCGACCGGGTCCACATCGGGATCGGTCGAAGTGACGGCGATCTTGGCGCGCTCGCCCGGCTCGCGCGCGCAGGCCTTGATCTGGACCGTCCCATCGTAGATCTCCGGGACCTCCAACTCGAAGAGTCGCATGACCAACTCCGGGGCCGTCCGGGAGAGGATGATCTGATGCCCCGCTCCACGGTTGACCTCCTTGATCACCGCGCGAATGCGCTCGCCCACGGAATATCGCTCGGCCTTCGATTGCTCGGAGCGCGGCAACAGCGCCTCCACCGTCCCCAAATCCACGATCATATCGCCCCTCTTCTCAAATCGCTTCACGAATCCGGAGATGAGTTGGCCCACGCGTCCGATGTACTCCTCATAGATGCGCTGTCGCTCAGCCTCGCGCACCTTCTGCATGATCGTCTGCTTGGCCATCTGCGCCGCGATGCGTCCCAGGCCCTCGAAGGGGCGTGGGATCTCCACGATGTCGCCGACCTCCGCCCCCTCGACCAGCCGGTTCGCCTCCTCCACGCTGATCTCGCGTGCCGGATCGGTCACCTGCTCGACGACGACCTTTCGCGCGAAGATCTCGATCTGCCCCGTCTCCGGATTGTACTCGACATCAATCTCCTCGCCCGTCGCCTTGAACTGCTTCTCGTAGGCCCGGCGAATGGCCTCCTTGAGGGCCGTGATGACGGCCTCCGGATCAATATTCTTCTCCCGGCTGAGCAACTCAATGCTCTCGGCGATGGGGCTTCTCGGATTCGCCATACTGCTCCCCCCGCACCCTCAAACGCTCACGGCGACGGTTCCCGCACGACCCCACAGATCGCGCGGCCGTTCGCCACCGAACATCCCATGTTTCCACATGCTCCGCATCACCGTCGCGCCTCGGACTTCCCCCACTCGAAGGCTAAATGCGCTCGGCGGATCTTCGGATACGGGATCACCACGTCACGCTTCAGCTCGCGCTCGCGCACCGTCACCTCATCCCCCTCGATGCCGACCAGCTCGCCCGTGAAATGCCGCCGCCCCTCGATCTGCTCCCACGTCTCGATCTTGACGGTGCGGCCCGCAAATCGCGCGTAGTCGCTCTTGCGATACAATCCGCGCTCGATGCCCGGCGAGCACACCTCCAACACATACCGGTGCGGGATCGGGTCCTCGACATCCAGGACGACGCCGATGCGCTCGCTCACGCGCGCGCAATCCTCCACGGTGATCCCGCCGGGCTTGTCCACGAGGACGCGCAGGGTCATCCCCCGTCGCCCCCCGGTGATCTCCACATGCACCAGCTCATAGCCCAGGGCGGCGATGACCGGCTCGATGATCGCCGTCACACGCTCGACGAGATTCACGCTCTCTCCCCCAAAAAGAAAGTGGGCCAACAGCCCACGTCCGCATCACCCCCAACCCGACTTGAAATTGAGAAGTAAATGATAGCCCGCTCTCGGGTCAAAATCAAGTACTCCTCAGATCGCCCTTCGGCGCACGATCGCGCCCCGCACCTTGACAGAGAGAGCACTGGCCCCCTACCATTGATGCTCACACGCGAGGGGATCGTATGGGACTCTTGCTCCAAACGGATCCGATCTACGGGTACCTCCCGATCCTCGTCCTCTTTCTCATCGCCGTGCTCTTTCCCGCGCTGGTGCTGGGCATTGGGCGGCTGCTGCGCCCGGCCAAGCCAGAAGCCCCGAAGCTCTCTCCGTATGAGTGCGGCGTGGATCCGATCCTGGACGCGCGGGAGCGCTTCTCCGTGCGCTACTACATCATCGCCATGCTCTTTCTGATCTTCGACGTGGAGACGGTCTTCCTCTTCCCCTGGGCCGTCATCTACGACAAGCTGGCGCTTTTCGGACTCATCGAGATGGTCGTCTTTCTCGGCCTTCTCATCGTCGGCTATTACTACGCCTGGCGAAAAGGAGCTCTAGAATGGACGTGAACCTGGAGGAGTACGCGCAGGCCGGAGGATTTCTGACGACGACCGTGGATGCGGTCTTCAACTGGGCGCGCAAGTCGGCGCTCTGGCCCATGACCTTCGGGCTCGCCTGCTGCGCCATCGAGATGATGGCCACCGGGGCCTCGCGCTTCGATATTGATCGGTTCGGCGCGGGCGTCTTTCGCCCGAGTCCCCGACAATCGGATCTGATGATCGTCGCCGGGACGGTCACGCTCAAGATGGCGCCCATTGTGCGCCGCGTCTACGATCAGATGCCGGAGCCCAAATGGGTCATCGCCATGGGGGCATGCGCGAGCGTTGGCGGCCCCTTTGATTCGTATTCGACGCTGCAGGGCGTGGATCGCGTCGTTCCCGTAGATGTCTACATCCCCGGCTGCCCGCCTCGACCGGAGGCCCTGCTCTACGGCCTCATGCGCTTGCAAGACAAGATCATGCGCGAGCATCCGAGCCTCTATATCTTTGGACGAGAGCGCGTGGTGCGCGTCACACCGATCGCCGAATCGGCGGCGTGAGTTATTTTGGAGAATCGAAGGCCTCGGAGGCCTTCACCGAAGGGGCCTGCATCTTCTCGAATCCGTTCCTCCTGCCCCACCATGTCGGCGCTTGAGGAGAAGCTCCGCGCGCGCCTGCGAGCCGAAGGGCCGATCCCGTTTCGAGATTTCATGGAGGCCGCCTTGTATGATCCCGAGCACGGATATTACATGCGGCGCGTGACGATCGGCGCGCGCGGGGATTATCTCACCAGCGCGCATCTGCATCCCATCTTCGGAGAGCTGCTGGCCGAGAAAGTGCGCGCGCTCTTTCGCGAGCTGGACGCCGAAACCCCATCGGATGAGTGGACGCTCTTGGAGTGGGGAGCGGGGACGGGACGCTTGGCCGCCGATCTGCTGGCGGCTTTCGAGCGACAGCCGGAAGCCCGCCCGATTCGCTATCTGATCTGCGAGCTGAGCCCCCGCTTGCGCGAGGAACAACGACGGCTTCTCCGCGGGCGCCCCAACGTCACGTGGGTGAGCGAGCGAGAGCTGGGGCCGGAATGCCTCACGGGGATCATCCTCTCCAACGAGCTGCTCGACTCCTTCCCCGTGCATCGCGTCATGCGGGAGCATGGTCAGTGGCGAGAACTCTATGTGACGCTCCGCGACGAGGCGTTCGCCTGGACGCTCGGCGAGCTGACGCGCCCGGAGATCGCGCGATATTTCGAGCAGATCGGCATCGAACTCGAAGAGGGGCAGATCGCCGACCTGGCCATGGACATCGTCCCCTGGCTCGAACGCGTCGCTTCGATCTTGAAGGCGGGATACGTCGTGACGATAGACTACGGGGACACAGCCGATCGGCTCTACACGCGAACACGTCCGATGGGGACGCTGCGATGCTTCTCGGGCCGTCAGCTCGTCTCCGACCCGCTCGCGCGCGTGGGGGAACAGGACATCACGGCGAGCGTGGACTTCACACTGGTGATGACGGCGGGGCAGCGTCTCGGGCTTGAGGTCGTGGAGTTCAAAAGCCAACGCGCGCTCCTGATGGAGCTGGGGCTGCTGGAGCGCGCGAGCGCGTGGCTTCAAAAGGCCACATCTTCGGCCGAAGATGTGGCCGCTCGCCTGGCGCTCAAGCACTTCCTGCTCACCAGCGATCTGGGCGAGCAATTCAAAGTCCTCGTCCAAAAAAAGCGCGCCTCCGCAACGATCCCCATCCGCGAGAGCCCCTCTGTGGTTCGCCCTCCGAAAATGGCGTAAAATGTTCCCTCGATGGGACGACGCCGAGCCAACCGAAGAGCATCCTCATCAGTCCTCGCCGTCGAACGCCGGGCCGAACGGCGGTGGGCCTTTCGGGGATTGCTCGTGCTCGCGCTTGGCCTTGCGGTGAGCCTTGGGGCCGCCACCTACCTCTATCTCGAGGCTGAAGCGACATTGGACGCGTGGCTCAGTGGGCGCCTGGGGGTGAGCGAACCGACGATCTTTTACGCCGCTCCGCGCCGAATTCGCGTGGGGCAACGCCTCTCGCGCGAGCGGCTGCTGGAGCACCTCAGCCGCGCTGGATACACCGAGTGGTCGAAGACGGACGATCCGCAGCGCCGTCGGTATCGGATCGCGCGACAGAGCGTGGAGGTATGGCCCGGCCCTCAGGCCGGGGATCGCTTCCCACGCGTGCGCATCACCTTCTCTCGCGACGGGCGCACCATTGAACGCCTCGTGGACCTGGAGACCGGCCGGGATTTGGAGAGCGCCCTGCTCGAACCGGAGCCGATCGGTTCCATCGCTCGAACGGCCGGAGCCTCAGGGGATTCCAGCCGCGGCATGCGTCTGGACGTCGAGTATAAGCAGCTCCCGCGCCACCTCGTTCAGGCGATCGTCGCCGTCGAGGACAAACGCTTCTTCGAGCACACGGGCGTGGATTACCTGGGCATCTTGCGCGCCCTCTGGCACGATCTCCGCGCGGGCGAGGCCGTCCAAGGCGGCTCGACGATCACGCAACAGTTGGTCAAAAACATCCTGACCGGCTCGGAGCGAACGCTGCGGCGCAAGGTGCGCGAGGCGTTCCTCGCCCTGGCGCTGGAACGACGGCTGAGCAAGGAGGAGATCTTCACCCGCTATGTCAACGTCATCTATCTCGGACGGCGGGGCGGACTCTCGGTCTACGGCGTCGGCGCTGCCGCGCGGGAGTATTTCAACAAGGATGTCTCGCAACTGACGCTCCCCGAGTCGGCCTTCCTGGCCGGGATCATCCACCGCCCGGGATATTACATCACCAGCACCCCTCGTCCGGAGGTCGTGGAGCGTGGCCTCCGCCGCCGCAATCTCGTGCTCGATCTCATGGTCGAGCAGGGATACATCACTCCACGTGAGGCCGAGCGGGCCCGAAGAGCGCCTCTGGAGCTGCGCTTCCGCGCCGGGCGTCCGGGGGCCGAGGTGAGCGCCCCCTATTTCCTCGACTACGTTCAGGAGCAACTGGGCGAATTGTTCCCGACAAGTGATCTCGCCCAACTCGGCTATCGCGTCTACACGACCATTGACATGGACCTGCAGCGCGCGGCCACGGCTGCCTTGACCGAGGGGTTGGAGCGACTGGATCGGGAGCTGCAGCGACGTCGGGAGCGCATCCCTCCTGGAACCGTACAAGGCGCGCTCGTCGCCCTTCATGCCCGCACGGGAGAGATCCTGGCCATGATTGGCGGGCGGAATTACACCGAGAGTCAGTTCAACCGCGCGACCGACGCGCGGCGGCAACCGGGCTCGGCCATCAAGCCGTTCGTCTACGCGGCAGCTCTGGAATCGGGAGAACACGAGGGCAGACCGGTGACGCTCGCCGATCTCTATATGGATGAGCCGCGCACGTTCGAGGGGGGATATGCGCCGAAGAATTTCGGCGATACCTATCTGCTTCGTCCGGTGAGCGTGCGCGAAGCGCTGGCGCGTTCGCTCAATGTCATCACCGTGCAGATCGCACAGGAGACCGGATACGGGACGGTCGCCCGCATGATCGAGCGGTGCGGGCTGCCGCGTCCGCCCGCGCAAGCGGCGACGGCTCTGGGCGCCTCTGAAGTCACGCCGCTGGAGCTGGCGGCCGCTTATACGGTCTTCCCGGGCGGCGGACAACGCCCGTCGCCTTTCGCCATCGCGCGCATCCTCACGGCCGAAGGGCACGTGCTTCAGGAGATGACCCCTCAACGGACGGAGGCGATGCCCGCCACTGTGGCCTATCTGGTGACCAGTGCCCTGCGGAGTGTCATCACCGAGCCGTACGGGACCGGGTACGCGGCGAGCGCGCTCGGCCTCTCCGCCCTCGCGGGGAAGACCGGGACATCGCAGCGGAGCGATGCATGGTTCGCGGGATTCACTCCGCACGTCGTCGTGGTCGTCTGGGTGGGCTTCGACGATAATCGGCCGCTGCCGCTAGCGGCGTCGCGAGCTGCCCTCCCCATCTGGATCGCCTTCATGCGACAGGTGGCCGCGCTCCGTCCGGACCTCACGACAGGAAGCTTCACCCCGCCGGAGGGGATCGTCGAGCACGTCGTGGATCCGCAGACGGGACTGCGCGCGACCGATCAGTGCCCGGAGCAGCGCGTGGAACTCTTCATCCAAGGCCGCGAGGTCACCGACGTTTGCACGCTGCATCCGGGTCAACCGGTCGAGGAGTTGCCGCCGCTGGAAGTCCCTTCGGAGAATCCGCCCCTCCCGCCTTCGGTGGAGCCACCTCCAGAGGAGCTCTCTCCCAAAGCGCGCCCGCTTCGCGTTCGCCCTCCTTCGGCGGATCGCTGACGCCCCCGGCGAAAAGCGTGGTCTCTCCCGAGAGACCGTTCCCGCCCTCAAATTGGGAAGCGTTCCCCCCTCGTGCTAAAATGAGTCACTTGCCTGAAGACATCGGCCGAGGGAGGGAGAAGAGATGAGAGGGAGATGGTCCACGATCGCTCTGGCCGGCCTCATGTGGATGGCCGGATGGGCCTTCGCCGCGCGGCAGCAAACGCCCCAACCGACCTCCACCACACCGGCGGTGAAGATCGCCATCATTGATAGCCGCCTCTTCACCACGGAGAATGGCATCCAGCAACTGCTGCAGCAGATGCGGCAGACGGATGAATCGTTCCGCGATCGCCTGGCGGCGCTACAGAAGCTGCAGCAGCAAATTCAAAGCCTGCAGCGCGAGCTTCAGACCCAATGGGCGAACCTCACTCCCCAAGCGCGCGAGCAGAAGCAGGACGAGCTGGAGGAACTGCAGAGCCGCTACCAGCGCGAGAATGAGGATTTCCAACGCGACTACGAGCGCGCCATGCGCCGCGCGACCGATCCCATTCGCGAACGCATCTTCACCTTCCTGGCCTCGTACGCGCAGGCGCGGCAGATTCAGCTCGTGCTCGATCACGCCGTGCTCAGCCAGGCCGGCGCCATCAGCTATTTCGATCCCGCGCTCGACATCACGCGCGACTTCATCACCGAATACAATCGCGCGAATCCGGCAGGACGCTGAGCGGGGCGCCGAAGCCGCCGGCTCGATCTTGATACGGGCGTCGGCCCCCCATATAATGCGCCACGCGCGACTATGAACCTGCGAGAGATTTTGCGAGCGCGGCAGACGTTGCGCGGTTTGATCTGGCCGACGCCGCTGCTTCGCTCTGCGTGGCTGTCGGAACACCGTTCGGCAGACGTCTACCTGAAGCTCGAGAATCTGCAATTGACGGGCTCATTCAAAGTGCGCGGCGCACTCTACAAGCTCGCGCGGCTGGGACCCACAGCACGGGAGCGCGAACTGTTCACCGTCTCCGCGGGCAATCACGGGCGCGCCGTCGCTTATGGCGCCGAGCTCTTCAACGCGCGCGCGACGATCATCGTTCCGCGCACAGCGGCGCCGACGAAGATCGAGGCCATCGCCCGCCATCGCGTCAGCCTGCTCCTTGTGGGCGAGGATTACGACGAAGCCGAGCAGCAGGCGCGCGAGATGGCGGCTCGCTCGGGCGCTCTCTTCATCTCCCCCTACAACGATGCCGACATCATCTGCGCCCAGGGGACGATCGCCCTGGAGATGCTGGAGGTGCTGCCGCAGTTGGACGCGCTTCTGGTCCCGACCGGAGGCGGCGGCCTGCTGGCTGGCGTCGCGCTCGCCGCGCGCGCCGTGAACCCGAAGATCGCCATCTTCGGCGTGCAGTCGGAGAATTCCCCCGCCATGTACGAATCCTTCCGAGCCGGCCACCTCGTCGTCGTCCGGGAACGAGAGACGCTCGCCGATGGCTTGGCAGGAAATATCGAGCCGGACGCCATCACGTTCCCCATCATTCGGCAGTACGTGGACGACATCGTGCTCGTCTCGGAGAAGGCGATTCGCGAGGCGATCGTCCTGCTGCTCAAGCACGAACATCAGGTCGTCGAAGGCGCCGGAGCTGTCGGCGTGGCCGCGCTCTTGGAATCCTCGCGCGACTTCGGCCGAAAGATCGGCGTGATCCTCACCGGCAGCAACATTGACCTCGATCGCTTGACGGAGTTGCTCGGTCGCGTCCCGACGGCCCAGGTCGCCCCCACATCGCCGTGACCCTTCCCCAGAAGAACAAGGGCCGGGATCGAATCCACTCCGTGCCTCAAACGCGCGCATCTGCACCTCACGCACGAGCGCGCCGAATCTCGTCACAGACAAGGATGGGCCGCCCCCTTCGGGGGCTCGGGGATGATGGTGCCGCCGTTGTCCTAGGGCTCGCCTGCGGCTCGCCCTAGGCTAGATTCGGACGCCTGCTCCGCAGGCTGTATGCGGAAGACGCCATCATCAAATGGCCTCGCCTGTGGCTCACCTCGGGCTATACTCGCACGCCCGCGCGCGGGCTTGATGCGGAATGGCGGCCTCTCGAATGACCTCGCCTGTGGCTTGTCCTGGACGAGATTCGCGCGCGGACAACGGCCCTTCAACAGGACTCACGGCGTTTGCCTGAAGCGACGTCGTACTACTTACCCGCGCGGACCCGACGCGGGCGGGAGGAAGGCCCGACCGAATCCGCCTCCCTCCTTGACTTTTCTCCCATCGCGGATAGAATCGCCGGGTGACGATACGGACGACATGCGCGACATTCGATGCGAGCGCGAGACGCGAGCGGAGGTGCGAGCGTGACGCGGATCATCATCGTTCTTCTCGTGAGCTTTCACACGAGCGCACTCGCGCGCGGGCATGAGCAGACAACTGAGGAGTTGATCGCCAATCTCCGAAGTCCGATCCCGAAGACGCGACGGGAGGCCGCGCGCAAATTGGGCGAGCGCCGACAGCGGGAGGCCGCCGAAGCCCTGGCGCACACCCTCCGCACCGATACGCGCACTGATGTGCGCCGAGAGGCCGCGCGCGCGCTCGGCCTCATCAAGGACGAAGCGACGCTTCCGGCTGTGCTGAGCGCGCTCTCGGATGCGCATCGTGATGTGCGTCGGGCGGCGATCCTGGCCCTCGTCAGCTTCTACATCGAAACGAACATCGAGTTCATCACGGCCGAGCGCCGGGGCTGGCACATCCTCAATCCCTTCCTGAGCACCTATGAGGCGACCATCATCGAGCCGGGGACAAACGTGGATGATCGGATCGTCCAGGGCCTTCTGCGCGTCGCGCAAACTGATGGGGACCTCAGCGTGCGCCGGGCGGCTGTTCGCGCTCTGGGCGTCCTGCGCGCGACCGACGTCATCCCACAACTCGGACGACTCTTCATGGGCCAGAGCGCCCTGCGCGTCGAAATCCTGAAGACCTTCATGAAGCTCGGTGATCCACGAGCCGGCACCTACATCATCCCCTTCCTCAACGATTCCGATGCCGATGTGCGGAAATCGGCTCTGATCGCCGTGGGTCTTCTGCGCGTGGCGGACGCCGTGCCGAAGCTCATCGAAGTCTTCGAGCGACCGCGCGATGAGGAGACGGCGCGCTTGGCGCTGGAGGCGCTGGCGCGCCTTGGAGATCGCGCGGCCGAGCCGATCTTCCTCCAGAACCTCACCCATCCGTCTCCGGAACGGCGCCGCTTCGCCGCCGAGGGCTTGGCGCGCCTGGGCGATACGCAGTATGTCGAGCGCCTCTCCCTGGCGCGCTTGCAGGAGAGAGATCGGAGCGTGCAATTGGCGCTCGCCTTCGCCCTCTATCGGCTCGGCCGGCGAGAATTTCTCGAAGCCATCTTCCAAGAGCTGGACGGGGGGCATCACGCGCAAGCCGCCGCATATCTGCTCGAGGTCGAGCCCTCGGACCTGTATCCCCTCCTTCGGCGCGGCAGCGTGCGCGCGCGCCGATCGGTCGTGGAAGCGCTCGGCCGCATCGGCACGCGCGACGCCATTGAGCACTTGAGGCCCCTGTTGAGCGCCGAAGATCCGGAGCTGGTCAATGCGGCCAATCTCGCCATCCACCGCATCGAGCAGCGCGCGGCCTCACCGCGCACGCGTCCTCGACGCGTGGGCAATACGCCGAAGAAGTCGTAGAGCGCGCCCACTCGGGTCGAATGCGCGCTCCATCAGGAAGTGTTATCGAACCCATCACATCTTCTCGTTCGACTTCCCCCACCAAGTTGAGTACAATCTTCGCGGGCGTGAACCTCGACGCTAAGGAGGGAGGTATGAGGAGGAGACTTTGCGCCATCCTCGCAACGTTCGTCCTCTCGACGCTCACCGTCGGCGCGCAGGAGCTGACGGCGACGATCGTGGGTCGCGTGACCGATCCGACGGGAGCCGTGGTTCCGGGAGCCGAGGTCGTCGTGAAGAACATGGACACGGGCTTCTCCCGCAGCGTGCGCACGGATGAGGGGGGGAACTATGTGCTGACCTATCTGCCGGTCGGCCGCTACCAACTCGCAGTCGAAGCGCCGGGATTCAAGCGCTTCGTGCGCGAGAACATCATCCTCTCGGTCAATGATCGCGTTGCGCTCAACGTGACGTTGCAACTGGGCGAGATCCAGGAGACGGTGACCGTCACGGCGGAAGAAGTCCTCGTCCAACAGAGTCCCACCATCAGCGGCTTGGTCTCCGGGCGACAGATGACCGAGCTGCCGTTGAATAACCGGAATTTCGTGCAGTTGACCTATCTCGTGCCGGGTGTCTCCTCGGCATTGCCGAGTCAAGTGGGCTTCGGCGGACTCAGCGTGATCTCGATCTCCGTCAGCGGGAGCCGCACAAGCGGCATCAACTGGCTCATTGACGGCGGGCGCAACGTGGACACGGGATCGAACCTGACGCTCTTCAACTATCCGAGCGTGGATGCGGTGGCCGAATTCCGCATCCTCACCAACGTCTACAGCGCCGAGTTCGGCCGCAACGCCGGGGGCGTGGTGAATATCATCACCAAGTCGGGGACGCGCGAGTTTCACGGCGGCGCCTACCACTTCCTGCGCAACGATGTCATCACCGCGCGCGAGCCGTTTCGCTTCACGCCGCCCATTGCGGGACGAACGAGCCTGAAGCCGCCGCTGCGGTACAACAATTTCGGATGGAACATCGGCGGGCCGGTCACGCTCTTCGGGTACAACCGGCAGCGGGATAAGACCTTCTTCTTCTTCTCGCAGGAGTTCCGCCGCATTCGGGAGTTCACGACGCCGCGCACGATTGTGCCGACGGCCGCCATGCGCCGGGGGGACTTCTCGGGATTCCCCGCCATCCGAGATCCGCAGACGGGGCAACCGTTCCCGGGCAACAGCATCCCGCCGGATCGCATTGATCCGAACGCCCGGATCATCGTCGAGCGGCTCTTCCCGCTCCCCAACGCGGCCGCCGAAGGCGATCCGCGTTTCTACCGCCCCACTTTGCCTCAGCCCGTCAACTTCCGCCAGGAGTTGTGGCGCGTGGACCATATCTTCACCCCCAATTTCCGCGTGTGGGCCCGCTATATTCGAGACATCTTCTCGCGCGTCGAGCCGGGCGGATTGTTCAACAACATCCTGCTGCCGGACGTCGCGACGACGGCCACCGATACGCCCGCCGTCAATTTCAAGGTGGCGGCCACGCACGTCATCGGGACGCGCGCCGTGAGCGAGTTCGCCTATGACTTCTCCCGCAACCAGATCATCAGCGACATCATCGGGCGCGGCAAGCGCAGCGCACTGGGTTTGAGAATCCCCGAGATCTTCCCCGGCAATCGCGACCTGGTGCCCAATATCTCCATCTCCGGCTTCGCCGGCATCAGCTTCTTCGGCCCCTATCGGAACGGGAACCCGAGTCACGCGTTCACGTACAACTTCACCTACACGACGGGGAGACACACCTTCAAGACGGGAGCGTTCATCGCGACGGAGCGGAAGTTCGAGAATTCCGGTGGCAATCCCGTGGATGGCGCGTTCACCTTCGATGGCCGCTTCACGGGGAACGCCTTCGCGGACTTCCTGCTCGGCCTCGCCGCCAGCTACACGGAGGATCAGGTGGATGTGAACTTGGACCTTCGGTATAACACCTACGAGTTCTACGCGCAGGATAGCTGGAAAGTGCGTCCGAATCTCACGCTCGACTTCGGCGTGCGGTTCTCCATGTTCGGCAACCCGGTGGAGAAGAACAATCTCCTGCAGACCTTCCGGCCCGATCTCTACCGTCCGGAGCGCGCGGTGCAACTGGACGCGCGCGGCTTCATCATCCCCGGCAGCGGCGATCGCTTCAACGGGATGATCTTCTCGGGAGAGAATTCCCCCTTCGGGCGACGCGTGCAGGAGAATAATTTCGACCTCATCGGCCCGCGCTTCGGCTTCGCCTGGGATCCCTCCGGACGCGGAAAGAGCGTGCTGCGCGGCGGCTATGGCATCTACTACGATCGCTCGCTGACGGGGATCGTCCTGCAGAACGGGTTCGTGAATCCCAAGGCGAACACCCGCGTGACCATTGACAATGCGCGGCTCAGCAATCCGGCGGCCGGCGTCACGCGCGAGACCATTCTGCCCATCAGCTTGCTCACGACGGGCTTCCCCTTCCGCGCGCCGACCATGCAGCAGTGGAACCTGAGCTATCAGCGCGAGATCTTCCCCCAGACGCTCTTTGAGATCGGCTACGTGGGCTCTGGCGGCAACAATCTGCTCCGCCTCATCAACATCAACCAGCCGCGTCCCCTGGCCGCCAATCAGGCCGGAGGCGTCATCAATCGCGTGCGCCCCTATCTCGGATACGCCCTGATCCAGGAGCGGCAGACGACGGGCATCTCGCGCTACCACTCGCTGCAGATGTCCATCCAGAAGCGGATGAGTCGCGGCTTCTCCATTGGCGGGGTCTACACCTGGGGGAAGAACATGACCACCGCTTCGACGGATCGCTCGGATGCGCCGCAGGACTCGCTCAACATCCGCGCCGAGCGCGCGCCCTCCTCCTTCCAGCGCCAGCACGTGCTGACGATCAACTACATCTGGGAACTCCCCACCTTGCGGGAAGCCCATCCGGCCGTGCGCGCCGTCTTCGGCGGATGGCAACTCTCCGGCATCACGACCTTCTGGAGCGGCCTGCCCTTCACCGTCTTTCAATCCGGGGACACGCTGCTGGTCGGACCATTCCCGGCCGGAGGCTCCACGCGACCTGACCTGATCGCGAATCCGCGTCTGCCGAAAGGTCAACGTACCGCCGCGCGCTGGTTCAATACGGATGCCTTCCGCCGGGCGACCACGACCTTCGGGACGGCCGGGCGCAATATCATCCGCGCCGCGGGCGTCAACAATTGGGACATCAGCCTGATGAAGAACTTCGCCCTGACCGAGCAGGTGCGCCTGCAATTCCGGGCGGAATTCTTCAACGCCTTCAATCACACCCAATTGGGGGCACCGAGCGCGACCTTGGGCGTCGCAGGCTTCGGGTCCATCAGCAGCGCCCGCGATCCGCGCATCATCCAATTCGGCCTGAAGCTCTCCTTCTGAGAAGGGGAGATCACAGGGAGGGGCGATCATGGGCTCGCCCCTCCCGCCGCCCTCACGCGGAGACCTCGCGCAATCGTCCGGTCTTCACATCGTAGATGAACCCGCGCACCAGGAGCCCGGCGGGAACCCATGGATGCGCGCGCACCTTCTGCACTTGCTCCCGCACGTTCTCCTCCAGATCGCGGAAGGCGAAAAAGCGCGCCGGGGCCACGACGGCCGTCCCCGTCTCCTGCCGAAGACGCCGAAAGAGATCGTCATCGGTGAAGGTCATCATGCCGCAGTCGGTGTGGGCGATGATCATGAACTCCCGCGTCCCCAGCAGATAATGGGAGATGAGCAGCGAGCGCAAGACATCCTCAGTCACAATGCCGCCGGCATTACGCAGGACATGCGCCTCACCCGGCTTCAGCCCCAAGATCTGCGAGACGAGGATTCGCGCATCCATGCACGCGAGCACGATCAACCGCCGCGTGGGTGGCGCCGATAAGTCCCCCCACGCGAATTGCGCGGCGTAAGCCGCGTTGGCCTTCACGACCTCGTCAATCGCACTCATGACCGCCTCCTCAGTACCGCGGCACGCTCGGATCCACCTCCACGGCCCAGCGATCAATCCCCCCCTTCAGGTTCTTGATCCGCCGGAAGCCCGCGTTGTAGAGGAACCGCAGCACCTGCGCGCTTCGTCCCCCCGTCTTGCAATAGACGACGATCTCGTCCGTCGTCGGCAGCTCGTGCAAGCGCGCGGGGATGCGGTTCATGGGGATGAGCGTCGCGCCCGGCAGATGCGCGATCTGCCATTCATGTGGCTCGCGAACATCGAGCAGGAAGACCGGCTCCCCCCGATCGAGTCGCGCCTTCAGCTCGCGCGGCGTGATCTCCAGCTCTTCGGCGAGCACCGGCTCCGGCGCCACGCCGCAGAATTCCTCATAGTCAATCAACTCGCGGATCGTCGGCCGCTCACCGCAGATCGGGCACTGCGGATCCTTGCGCACCTTCACCGTGCGAATCTGCATCCGCCAGGCGTCCAACAGCAGGAGCCGCCCAATGAGCGGCTCGCCCTGCCCCAGAATCAGCTTGATCGTCTCGTTGGCCTGAATGGCGCCGATGATCCCGGGCAACACACCGAGCACGCCGCCTTCGGCGCAGCTCGGGACGAGCCCGGGCGGCGGCGGCTCCGGATAGAGGCATCGGTAACACGGCCCCTGCCGCGCATAGAAGACCGAGGCCTGCCCCTCGAAGCGAAAGATGCTCCCATAGACGTTGGGCTTGCCGAGCAGCACGCAGGCATCGTTGACCAAATAGCGCGTCGGGAAATTATCCGTGCCGTCCACGACCACATCGTAGTCCCGCAGAATCTCGAGCGCGTTCGCCGAGGTGAGCCGCGTCTCATAGGTCTCGATCTCAATGTGGGGATTGATCGCCTGGAGCCGCTCCCTGGCCTTCTGGAGCTTCGGCTGACCGACGTCGTGCGTGGTGTAGAGGACCTGCCGCTGGAGGTTCGTGAAATCCACCACATCGAAATCCACGATCCCGATGCGCCCCACGCCCGCAGCGGCCAGGTAGAGGGCCAGCGGCGACCCCAAGCCGCCCGCGCCAATGATCAGCACCCGCGCCGCCTTGAGCCGACGCTGCCCCTCCATGGTCACCTCCGGCATGATGAGGTGCCGGCTGTAGCGCAAAATCTCCTCCGGACTGAGCCGCACGCGCTCGGCGCGCTCGGCGATCGCCGCCAGCCCCTCGCCATCCGACGCGCTCCCCCCCGCGACCGAGGGGACGATGGTGATCTCATCTCCCTCCTTCACTGGCGTCTCCAGCTCCTGCAGGTACCGCACGTCCTCATCGTTGACGTACACGTTGACGAAATGGCGCAACCGCCCGTCTTCGGTGAAGAGATGGTGCTGCAAATCGGGATAGCGCTCGACCAACTGGGCGAGCGCTTCGCGCACCGTTCGCCCTTCGACCTGAAGCGTATCACTCTCGGCGGCATATCGCCGCAAGGCCGTCGGAAGTGAGATCGTAACCGACATCGCTGCCCTCCTTTCCCCCGGAGCCCCCCGATGCGGGAAGCCCCGCCGTTGAAGCATCACCCGATGAGAATCTCCTCCTGATCGAACCGCGACCGATCCTCACGCAAGACCCAGGAATGAACGCTCTCGGAGACCGCATCCCGCACCGAGATGATCAGATACGAATACCACGGCCAGGCGTGTTCGAGATCATACGATGAGGGGCGCGCCTCCGCATCCGGATGCGAATGGAAGAAGCCGAGGACCTCACGACCGCGCGCGCGCGCCTCGCGTTCGAGCCGCAGCAGTTCCTCCGGAGCAATGGCATAGCGATTGTGCGGCGAGTCCTGCCGCGCGTTCGGCGTCGGACGAATCTCCTCGACGATCTTCGTCTCCCCATCCACATGTCCGAGCAGCACGCCGCACCCCTCCTCAGGATAGGCGCGCTCCCCATGCCGTTTGATCGCCTCAAGCTGTTCGATCGTGAGTCGAATCATCCCCCTCTTCCTCCCAGAAGCGCTCGCTCAGGTACTTCTCCCCACCGTCGGGGAAGACCGTGACGATGACGCCTCGACGAATCGTCCGCGCGACGCGAAGCGCGCCGGCCAACGCCGCTCCCGAGGAGACGCCCACCAGCAGTCCCTCCTCGCGCGCCAGGCGTCGCACCATCGCATAGGCCTCCTCGGTCGGAATCTCCAGATTCACGTCCGCCAGCGCGTCGTCATAGATGCCGGGCCGCAGAGCCGTCGGCATGTGCTTCAGCCCCTCGATCCCATGAAACGGCGCATCCGGCTGCACCGAGATCAACCGAATCTCCGGACACAGCTCGCGCAAGCGGCGCCCGACGCCCACGAACGTGCCGCTTGTCCCCAGCCCGGCCACGAAATGCGTGATCCGCCCCTCCGTTTGCTCGAAGATCTCCACCCCCGTCGTCTCATAGTGCGCGCGCCAATTGGCCGGATTGTTGTACTGATCGGCATAGAAGTAGAGCTCCGGATGCTCCGCCGCCAGACGCCGCGCCTCGCGAATCGCCCCGTCCGACCCCTCGCGCGGATCGGTGAAGCGCAACTCGGCCCCCAAGGCCCGCAAGATCCGCTTCCGCTCGGGCGTGACATTGGCCGGAATGGCGAGCGTCACCCGATACCCCTTCACCCGCGCGATCCACGCATAGGCGATGCCCGTATTGCCCGACGTCGCGTCGAGGATGATCTTCCCCGGCGTCAGTCGCCCCGTGGCCTCCGCGTCTTGAATGATCCACAATCCCGCACGGTCCTTCACCGATCCCCCCGGATTGTACCACTCGGCCTTCGCGTAAATCTCCACCCCCTCGAATTCGCTCGCGATCCGCCGCAGTCGCAGAAGCGGCGTCCGCCCGACAAGTTGCACCAGGTCCACCGGTCGCTCCCACACGCGCGCGATCACCGCACGAGGGCCAAAGGCCTCCCACGCCCTTTCCGCGCACGCTCCTCGATTGCCCCTCATGCCCACCTCGTGCGTCGGCCATAAAAAAACCCACCGCCGATCTCTCCGGCAGTGGGTTTTTTTGATCTCGACGTCGCTTCGCGCGGCCTAGCTCACGGGCGTCTGCGCCACCGCCGGAGAGCCTCCCTTCGTCCGACAACAACACATCCTGGCCATCCGGCGGTCGCCGTCCTCGATCCTCATCTCTCGGTTGAAGCCGAGCCTCTGTCTCACAATCCGCTCACCTTGCCGGCCGCGCGAATTTCAAGGCGAGAAATTTTCCACATCCCCCGCCCCGCTGTCAAGCCCCGAGCGAACAGCACCAGGTCCTGCCTCCGAAGTCCGCGACGACACGACCCCAGAGCGGCCGCGCAGACCTGCGCCCGGCTCTTGACGACACACCCTGCCAGGCCCGGCGCTCGACATCCTTTTTGATCCCAACCTGGCAGAACAAAATCTTCCCACTTCCCAAATCTCCGCCGATCGGGTATACTCTCCGACTCATGCCGAAGCGCCGACAAAAACTCACGCGTCGCCGGAAGCAGACACCAGAGGCGGAGGCCGTTCGCGAGCGGTTGCGTCGCGCTCGCGCTCCTCTCTCGCAGAAGGCCTTCGCCGAGCGCCTGGGGCTGTCGCAGCAACGTCTCAGTCATATCGAGCGCCGCGGCCTTCCTTCGGCCGACTTCTACCTGGCTCTGGTCCGCGCTGGGCTCTCTCTGGATTGGCTCTTCACCGGCCGTGGCACGCCGCGCCGCGCGCCCGTTGGTCAGCTCAAGCCCGCTTTCTCCTCCCCCTATCGCGCCTTTCACGAATTCCTGGCCGATCCGGAACTCTCCGGCGCCGCCACGCTGGAAGAGCTGCAAGCCCTCGATCGGCTCCGCTTCCGCACCCCTCCCGCGTCGAAGTACTTCTACTACTGGAAGCTCCACGATCTCCGCCGCCGCGCGCTCACGCGACGGAAGGGGTGACGGTCAAAATCTATTTCGCCTTGTTCACCGGCTCACCACCGGGTCATCCTCTCAGACATAGCTGAACGACGGATGAGCGGACTGCACGGCAAGCGCATCGCCCTCGCCTGCTGGCGGCGAGCCACGGAGATCGCCAAGGGGGTGGAGAAGCTCGGCGGTCTCCCCCTCTGGCGCCCGACTCTGCGCACGCTCTCGGTCGTGGAAGATCCGGACCTGCAGCAGCTCCTCACCCGTCTTGTGCGCGAGGGCGCGGATTGGTTCCTCTTCACGACAGGCATGGGCGTGCACGCGCTGTTGGAGGCTGCGGATCAACTCGGCCTTCGAGCGGACGTGCTCGCGCTCCTGCACCGGGCGCGCGTGGCGGCACGAGGATATAAGACCGTCCATGCCCTGCGCGAGCTGGGATTGAGCGTCGCCGCGCGCGATCGGGATGGAACGACAGCCAGCTTGCTGGCTGCCCTTGAGGACGCGGAGCTCAGGGGCGCCCACGTCGTCGTTCAGGCTTATGGCGAGCCCATCCCGGAGATCATCCATTGGCTCCACCAGCGGCAGGCGCGCGTGACCGAGCTTCTCCTCTATCGCCACCTCCCCGCTCCGCCTGAGGAACTGCGAACGCTGGCCGAGGAGATCATCAACGCCCGCGTGGACGCCGTCCTCTTCACCAGCTCACCGCAAGTGCGATTCCTGTGGGACTTCCTCCGCGCGCACGATCTGGAAGAAGCCGTGCGCGCCGCTTTCCACAACGCTGTCCTCGCCGTCGCCGTCGGCCATGTGACGGCTCAGGCCCTCCGCGAGCGCGGCGTCACCCGCATCCTGACCCCAGAATCCGAACGCATGGGCGCCACCCTCGCGGCCCTCGCCCGCTTCTTCGAGCATCAGAATCCTCTGTAAAGCGAGTCCTGCCCCGCTCGCCCGAGCGGGACCCTGGACTCGGTCCCAGGATCGCCATCGAGAGGACAGATCCGGCCAGTGGCGATCTGCCGGCAGACAGCCTTGGACCTAGCCAGACCCATGCCCATACCAGATTAGACCACTACATGCTGAACACGATCCCCCTGTGGCCCCAAGAAGAAGCCGCCTATGGCTACGATGGACGATCCGACGCTCCTAATCTTTCGTCTCCCCCTGGGTCTCGCTTCAGGATTGGAGCCGCTTCCCGAACGTAGAGGGTCCGAATGGGGAAGGGGATCTCAATGCCCTCTTCCCGGTAACGCTGATGAAGACGCTTGATGAACTCATGTCGCAAGAGATGCTGGTCGGGATACGTTCGCCCCCTCAAGACGACGGTGAACTGGATACTGGAATCCCCAAACGTCTGGTACCGAATCAGAGGTTCGAAATCGGGCACGCCGCCCGGCACGGTCCGCAGGACGTCCCGGGCGACCTCGCGAGTGACCCGCTCGACCCACTCGAGGTCGCTGTCATAACTGACGCCGACCTGCACAAGGACGGCCGTCTCGGACTCGGGCAGGCTGTAGTTGGTCACGATCGCGCCCGCCAGCTTCGTGTTCGGGATGATGACCAGGTTGTTGGTGAGTGTCCGAATCGTCGTATTGCGCCATCCGATATCACCGACATACCCCTCCTCACCGGATTCGAGCCGAACGAAATCACCGGGTCGAATCTGCCGCACGGCCAGGATGTGAAGGCCAGCAAAGAGGTTGGCCAAGGTATCCTGGAGGGCCAGGGCGATGGCCAGGCCGCCGACGCCAAGAGCCGTCAGGATGGGCGTCACATTGACACCCAGGGTTTGGAAGATGACCATCAGACCGACGACGAAGATACTGACCCGGACGATAGTCTGAAAGGCGCTGGTCGTGGCCGGGACAAGGACGTATCGGCTGGCATAATGAATAACAACGCCGGACAGAAACCGCATCAGAGCAACGGTCCCGATCAGCAGGGCCAAGGCCACAATGGCCTTGGACAGTATCCGCTCGTAGGGCGGCGGCAAGCGCCAGTAGACGAGAGCCAGATGAAGGCCCAGCAGGGTCAGCAGCAAGAAGGCGACGCCTCGGAGAGCATCAATAAGGACCTCGTCCAGCTTCCAGGTTGTGCGCTCGGCCCATCGGCGGAGCCAATTCAGGACAAGCCGTTCAGTGATGACGCCAGCCAGCAGGCCACCGCCAATAAAGATGTAAGGCAAGAGGAAAGTGGGCATAGGAGACCCTCCGTCACATTGAAGCCATCAGATAGTCGCACTGTGAAGGCGCACCCGACTTGCACGAAAGCAAGCATCTTCGCCATTTAAAGCGAGTCCTGGTTTCCAACATTGGGAGGGGAGTATGCCATGCCGTCTCCGTCCTGGCTGAAGGTCGCAATCCTCTTTAAAGCGAGTCCTGGTTTCCGACTCTGGGACTGTCGGGCAACGCTCGTTCGCTACCGGGAGTCGCAATCCTCTTTAAAGCGAGTCCTGGTTTCCGACGCAATGTTCCCACTGCGCTATCAGCCGCTCCGGCGGCGATGGTCGCAATCCTCTTTAAAGCGAGTCCTGGTTTCCGACTCTCAAAAGGGCTAATCCCGAGCGTGACGACAATTCTCGTCGCAATCCTCTTTAAAGCGAGTCCTGGTTTCCGACAGTTGAACGGCCCACACACACAACTGGACAAAACGTGACGGTCGCAATCCTCTTTAAAGCGAGTCCTGGTTTCCGACCAAAGATCCGGTGGGCACAGGAGGGCTGGATGAAGTTGGTCGCAATCCTCTTTAAAGCGAGTCCTGGTTTCCGACTGGGGGTGCGGGGAGTGGAGGGAGCGCTCTCAGCGCTGTCGCAATCCTCTTTAAAGCGAGTCCTGGTTTCCGACATAACCCCCTCCCCCAAACGGCGCGCGGTCGTCGATCGCGGTCGCAATCCTCTTTAAAGCGAGTCCTGGTTTCCGACACGATCTCGAAGAGTGCGTCCGCGAGATACACGATGAATTGTCGCAATCCTCTTTAAAGCGAGTCCTGGTTTCCGACAGAGCCAAAAGCTTGAGGGAGGACCGCTCCCCGGGGAGCTGTGTCGCAATCCTCTTTAAAGCGAGTCCTGGTTTCCGACGAAACAATCGGGATGACCGGAGCGCGCGATTGCGATATGCGTCGCAATCCTCTTTAAAGCGAGTCCTGGTTTCCGACAAGGCGGGAGATCTCATCCTCGATTGCACAGATCTCTCGGTCGCAATCCTCTTTAAAGCGAGTCCTGGTTTCCGACGGAAGAAAGAGAAGAAAGAGACGAAGAGAGTGCATGAGCGTCGCAATCCTCTTTAAAGCGAGTCCTGGTTTCCGACGTGAAAGCGTTTTTGAGTTTCGCCGAGCGGCTCACAAGAAGTCGCAATCCTCTTTAAAGCGAGTCCTGGTTTCCGACGGGATCGAGTTGATCCCCGTGGAGTGACAAGTGCGACCGTCGCAATCCTCTTTAAAGCGAGTCCTGGTTTCCGACACATGGGCGCGTTCCACTCCCACACCGACGAGCACGGTGTTGAGTCGCAATCCTCTTTAAAGCGAGTCCTGGTTTCCGACGTTTAGGTGGGCCCGCGAGGGCTGGATGGAGTTAACCATCGTCGCAATCCTCTTTAAAGCGAGTCCTGGTTTCCGACAGACGAGGACTTCTGGTTCCTCTTAAGCGAAGTCCTGTCGCAATCCTCTTTAAAGCGAGTCCTGGTTTCCGACCGGGCGCGGGGGAAAAACGGCGATGATCGGGACGCGCGAGTCGCAATCCTCTTTAAAGCGAGTCCTGGTTTCCGACCGCCGGGGGTTTTAGTTTTGAAATTCCAATGGGTTAGGTGGGCGAAAGTGATAACCCCCATACCCCCCCGCCCTTCAGCCCCCAACGGAAGGGCCATAAGGGGACCGATTTTTCGACCTAACCTCCTGAAACTCCACATCTTAGCCTTCCAGTGATAACCCCCCTTACCCCCCTTCCAAAACCAGGACCTCCAGGTTGTCAAACACCAGGCCGACTTCGGCAAAGTCGTCTTTCTATTTACCCCATCTCGCCTAAAAAGTCAACGGTCATGTATCCGCCCAGCGCCTTTGGGATCCTACAGGTCCAGGAGCCGCCGCACGCGGGATCGCCTCTTCTGCCAATACGTCGAGCATTGCGCTCTGGCCTCCCTTTGCGCGCTCGAAGATCGGCTCAAGCTCACCAGATGTAGATGTCCTCCTGACGGGTGACATCGCCGCGCCCCTCGACGATGATCTCGTCCACGCAGGCCTGGCAGAGCCGATAGCAGCGCAGGCTATCGGTCGCCGGATCAATCTCGCGCCGAAGCCGATTGAGCAAGACCATGAACTGGTCCTCCGTCAGCAGGCACTCAAAGACGCTGTATTGGACGCGGGTGCCGAAGTCCTTGAGGATCTCGGCGACCTGGGTGCGCCGTTTGTCGTCGGCGATGTCGTAGCTGATGATGTAAAACATGACGCGCTTAATCGGCATGATCAGGGTTCGGCCAAGTATGGGGTGTATTCCCCGCCGGTGGTGATGGCGTGCGCCAGGCGTTCGGCCTGTTCCAGCAGGAGCCGGCGGAAACTTGTGCGGTGGCCCGTATGGCGGGAGATGAAGGCACGCTGCATCATGTCCTCGTATTGGCGGAGGAAGTGCTTCTTCGCGTCCGGTGTGAACCAGACGCCGCCGCTCTCGGGGGCGGTGAAATGCTCGGGCGACAGGGCCTCGGTATTGAAGAGCGTCAGCACGAGCCGATCAATCGTGGCGGCGCGGAACTCCTCCATCAGGTCGAGCGCCAGGCTGCACCGTCCGTACTCGGGAGCGTGGAGGAATCCGAGATAGGGATCAAAGCCCACAGCGGAGACGATCGCCAACGCCTCGTTGAGGAGCAGGGCGTAGCCGAGGGAGAGGGCGGCATTGACCGGGTCCTGAGGCGGACGGCGCGAGCGCTTGTGGAATCGAAGGGAGCGCCGGAACATGCTCCCGTAGGCCTGAAAATACGCGGCGGCGGCCTGCCCTTCCAGACCGCGGAGGGTCATGAGCGGCTGCGGTCGCTCAAGAGCCGTGAGCGCGCGCTCCAGCTCTGCGACGACGTCGTCGGCCGACCATTCGGGATGGTTGCGCCGATAGCGGGCGATCACGCGCAGGGAAGACTGCACCTTCGCTCGCACGATCTGGCGGGCCAGCTCGCTGGCGAAGGCGTCGTCGCGAGCCCGTTCGTACTGCTTCAGGCGCAGCGGGATGTTCTTCGATTCCACCGCGACCAGACGGCCTTTGAGCCGCCCATGCCAGGAGAAGAAGGCCGTATCAATGCCGTGCCGCAGGAGGGCCGAGATCGCCCCGGTCGTCAAATGGACATGGCCGAAGACGATGACGCGCTCGATCTTCAGAAGCGGAACCTCGGCGATCGGCGTCTTCTCGCGATAGAGGATCAGGCGCTCGCCGTTTTGTCGAACGAGCAGTCCTTGTTCCACCAGATACAGCGAACTCATGGCGCCTCCGCGAGCCGGCACGAGGGGCCGGATCACGGGCAGGCCCCTCGGCCGGCTGTTCAGGCTGCGGCTTCAGGCGCAGAATCCCCAAAGGGGCCGATCGTCAGCCATCGGCGCGCAGGTCAAAAGGGCGGGAACAGGGTTGGGCAGGAGCTTGGCGCGACGCTTGGGCTTCTTCTTGATCGTGGCGATGGCGCGCTTGTTGCGATAGGCGGTGATGAGCTGACCGTCGGCGACGATGAGCGTCGTCCCCACCAGGCGCTCCAACTGGCGCTCCAGGCCGCGCGGAATCTGGCGCCGCCCGAAGAAGTAGAACGTCACACCCGTGCGATGAATTTTCCGTCCGAAGCGAAGCGTGAGGTCGAGGTCACGGAGAGTGATCCCCCGACGCGCCATCCGCCGAGCGGCGTGGCGAGAGATGTGCAGTTTTGCGATGTTCATCTTTTCGGTCATGCCGGTCATCTTAAGGGCGACGGTTCGCTTCGTGAAGAGGGGTCCATCTTGCTGGCAAGGTTTCCATGCCCGGCCCGATTGGAAGGGGCGCCAGGTTGCCCGCTTGCGCCCCTTATTCATTGTTGATGGCGTGCTGTTATTCGCCTGCACGCCCGCGAAGCGGGCGTTCGAGTTTAGCCTAGGGCGAGCGGAGCGAGCCCATGTTGTGAGACCACCCCCTTCTGCCTCCGAGCCCGCGAAGCGGGCGTTCGAGTTTAGCCTAGGGTGAGCGAAGCGAGCCCTAGGAACGAGAGCCCCCCAACAATTTCCCCCAAGCCCGCGCGAGCGGGCGGCCCATGTGGATGCGGACCGTGACGCCGTTTGCGCGAACGCGGCGTGCGACCGCACGGATGGGACGCCCCCTTCGGGGGCTCGGGGAATGATTGTGCCGACGTTGTCCTAGGGCTCGCCTGACGGCTTCGCCCTAGGCTAGATTCGGACGCCTGCTTCGCAGGCTTTGTGCGGAATGGTGGTCTCTCGAATGGCCTCGCGTTCGGCTCACCCTGGGCTAGATTCGGACGCCTGCTTCGCAGGCTTTGTGCGGAATGGTGGTCTCTCGAATGGCCCCGCCTTCGGCTCGCCCTAGGCTATACTCGCGCGCCCGCTTCGCGGGCTTAATGTTGCGGAACGGTATGTGAACCCAGACTTTACTCACCGGGTGTCATCGAGCCCTTCACCAGGTGAATGCGGCGGGGATCGAGCCGCAGCCCATAGCGCGCACCGCGTCGCATCGGCGTGATGTTGACGATCTGCAATTCGTCGGGGAAGCCCCCCTGCCGGAGCGCGCGATTGAGCTTGGCGCGGTAGGAGAGGAAGAGGTCCTGATCGAATCGCTCGCCCTGTTTGGCCGTCGTCGCGCCGCTCGCGGGAGAGGCGAACACCCGGCACAGCTCACAATAATGCGTGTAGTCAAACTCGCTGTACTCCTGGAAGCACGCGGGGCACTCCTGAAGCTTCGCGGAACCGCTCGCATGCTGGGGGTGGGCGGCGCGGCGCTCGGCGAAGTAGGCGAGCAACGCGAGCTTCACGCCGTGCACGGGCAACAGACGATCGCCGAAGCGCGCCTGCCGCGCCGAATAGTCAATGACGAGCGTCTCCCACTTCTCGGCCTCGCGATTCAGCTCGCGCTGCACCACGCGAATCTGCTCCTCGATGGTCCGGCGCAACTTCTTCTCCTTGAGGACCCACGAGCGCAAGCGCACAAACGGAATCTCGGCCAGATCAATGCGGGCCTGGCGCGTGGAGACCACCTGTCCGACGCCGACCCCGATCCACTGCTCCCGTCGCGGGGGGAAGAAGAACTGCGGGTTGTGCTCGAACGGCTCGGGCACGAGCACGTGATAGAGCCGATCCTGCTCCCGCCCGTAGAGCGTGAAGGCCAAGAGCATATAGGCCGACATCGTCTTGCGACCGCCGGCGATCGAACCGTGCACGACCGTGCGCGGATCGTCGGTGAGCTGTTGGATGATGCCGAGCAGTTGTTCGGCCAGGCAGCGATTGTCCTCCACCGTGCGGATGTCGTCGAGTTCCTCCTGCGAGGCGGAGACCGCTCCGCCCGCCCGACGATGGCGCCGCGACGTTCGGGTGATCGTCAGAATGTGCGTCTCGTCGAAGCGGATGGACCCTGGATCGAAGCCGTACTCGCGGCAGAAGGCGAAGAGCTGCCCTTGCGCCGGATCGA
This sequence comes from bacterium HR10, assembly GCA_002923315.1. Lineage (GTDB taxonomy): Bacteria > Acidobacteriota > Blastocatellia > HR10 > HR10 > HR10. Next base: position 38,656 of record BEHM01000005.1, on the reverse strand, counting down.
GCAGATCGCGCCGAATGCGTTCGGCCCCGACGCGGGTGGTGATGACGAACACCTCCGAGATGGGGATGCGCCACTCGACCATGAGCGCATAGAGCGTCTCGGTGACGATCTGCGGCGTCTGTCCCGTCACGGCCACGAAGATGTGGCGAACGTCTTGCGATCGCATGCGTCGTCTTACCATAGCTCTTTCCGTTCTCCTCGAAAAAAACTCGTGACGCGTCGAACTCCCCTGGCGTTTATTCACCCGTGGTCCCGCGTGGTTCCATCATTTGGGGAAGCGATGACTCACGCGCGCTCCGAAAAGCCGTTGCGTTCATCCCAGGTCACCTCCCGGTTCCACTCTCACCCATCCCAACGGATACATGGGCGCGCCGCCCTCATAGCCGATGCGCCGCGTGTGGGGGAATGGGGCGTTGACGTCTATCCGATGCGTCCTCGGGTCTTCGCCCAGGCAATACCGTCGGCGCAGCTCGGCGAACTTCTCCGGCGAGAGCACCCGCCGCAAGAGATCGCCGATGGTTTTCACCTCCCAGCCGCCACCCCAGCCGATGTTGAGCAGAAACGCGCCGTCGCGAAGAGCGTTGAGCATCGTGTCAAGCTCGGCGTAAAACTCCGCGATCGGGCGCAGGTCGTATTGCTCGAAGAAAACTCTCTCCATCCCGATGACGGCGCGGGCATAGGCGTTGCAGGTGCGCGCCAGTTCGCGCAGCGCCTGCTCTTTCGGTCCCCGAAAATGCAGCTCGCGCTCGGCGCGTTCGGTGAAGAGGACGTCATCGGTGCGGAGATCGAAGGTGAGCGCGGTCTCGGGCAGGAGCCACTCGACGAAAATTTTGCATTCTTCCTCTTGCTCCCGCTTCTCGACGAGCCGCCGGCCGCGCCGCGTGTACGTCCAGACGAGGCCGACGGCCAATCGGTCGCGCCCGACGGGACGGCTGTCGCTCACCTGAAGCGCGCGCAGAAGATCGTGGTTCGGATCTCGCCCGAGCACGGCCCGTTCGACCGGCTGGCCGAGCCATTCGCGGCTGCGGCCCAGTTGTCCCAAGCGCTTCTGGAACACGCGCCAGTCGCGCTCCAATCGGCTCTCCTCGACGTTCAGCACCCGATAGAGCGTCTGCCGCAACGCTTCGGCTTCATCCTCGTTGACACTGAAGATCCGGGCGAGCACGGCGCGATGTTCTTCAGGGCGATCGAACGCCCGGGCCTCTCTCAAAGCCGTCAGCACCTCCGACGCTTTCAAACAAAGCTGCACGTAGCGCGCGGCGAACTGCTGACGATCGGGCGCCTCACCCATCAAGCGCCAGAGAATGGCCGTGCGGATGGCGCCTTTGATCGAGCTGCCCGGCAGATAAGGCCGCCCGTGCACGTCCTTCAGAGCTTCGCGGATGGGAGTGTCTCCGGGGTCCTGCGGGCACGGCAGGTCATAAGCGGCCACGTCCGACGGCGCGATCCCTCTCTCGTTGAGCCAGGCCGACCACGCGAACGCACGCTCGCTCATGGCGCGCGCGAGCGCATTCGCCTCCCCACCGCGCGCGAGCACGCGGTCGAGATCCATCACGTACCAGCGCCCGTTGTGATACGCGCCGTCGAATCTTCCGCATTGCCGTCCCGTCCCCACGTGAACGGGGCTGAGGCAGGTGAGAATATATTGCGTTCCTCCCATAGTGTGTCCCTCGCTCATGGTCCCGAAGCCCTTGCAGACGCCGCCATGCTTACGGGGAAAGCATACCCATAGCGCCAGACGTCGTGCGGGCAAACGTCGGGCTTCACGTTGACGAGTCGTCCGGCGCGCGGCGCGGGCGCGGCGGCGAATACGGACCCTTCGGCGAACATCCAGACGGTCTTGCGTCGCAGGTGAGCCGCTTCGGGCGACGTCACCCAGCCGCGACGCGGCATCAGCTCATAGGCGGCCCCTTGGCCCGTCAGCCGATCCAGCTCGGCGACATTCTTTGGGCAGAGCGGCGAGAGCGTGACAAATCGCGCGGCCCCTGCGCTGCCGGGCAGCGGCTCTCCGCTCGGCCCCTCGACCGCGAACGATCCGCGCCCGGCACCGCGCTCGCCGCCCAGGCCCATATCGCCGAGCGCGCGCAAGACGGCGTCGAATCGTCGTTGCAACTCGTGGCCATGATCGCGATTGAACTCGACGGCGAACCAGAGTCCGACGCCTTCGGCGAAAAGGACCTCGCCGAAATGCCAGATCTCCGAAGCCGCCGTCAGGCGATCGAGCGTCACGCGCGGCACGACCGCCGTCCTCCAGAGCAGGATGTCACCACTCGCGTCATCCGTCCATTCGACGAGATGCGCTTTCTCCTCTTCGGTCACCCACACGGTCTCGCCGGTGATGCACGATGTCCGTCGGAACGCGATGGGCTCGCCGCTGATGATCGCGGCGAAGAGGCGCTCGGAGACGAAGCGGACGCGTTTGAAGGCCTTCTCGTCGCCTTCGGCGATCGTCACGCCGGCGAGTCGCCCGATCGGCTTCGGGAAAAAGCGCACATCTCCGGCGTATGGGAACGCCGAGGTGAGGAAGAAGGGCTCCGTGCCAACGTCGCCTTCGGTGAACCAATCGAGCACATCGCGCTGAAGCGCCGCGACGCCGTACAGCTCGCGCCAGGCCGAACAGATCGCGCCGAAGAGCGTATCGGCGGGAACGTGCGTGCGCGTCACCTCCAGCCCCACGCCGCGCTCGCCGATATGAAGCGGCGAGCGGAAGCGCAGCCGATAGATCGCGAACGCGGGCATGGTCATCCCCCCTCTTGGATCAGTGCTCGCAGGCGATCGGCGTAGTCTCCCGGAGGAAGCTGGCGCACCTCGTCAACTTTCTGGGCAAGCGTCACGAGATCGCCTTCTCCCTCATAGTAACGGCGCGGCTTGAAGACGACTTCGATTTTCCGGAACTTGATCTTCCCCGCTCCGCGCGAGCCGTAGCCGCCGAGATAATCGTCCTCCAGAAGCTCCATGGCCTTGAAGACGTAGCGCAGCCACTGGATGTCGCGGTCGCTCCCGCTGCCGTTCAAGTCGTAGAGGCTGTAGACCAGCTCGAAGGGGGCGAAGACGGCTCCGGCGGGCACGCGCTCGTTTTGCCGCGGGACGGCAGCGGCCGTGATCCGATCAATCGCGGCTTCCCATTTCACCTCGGTGAACGGGAGATCGGTCTTAGCCTGACGCAAGCGCTCGGTCGCCTCGTGATCCCGTGCCAGATAGACATCGCGCACGATCAAGCGCGCGGGTTTCAGGTTCGTCCAGCCGCGCCGTTCGCGCTCGCCCGGCGTCACGCCGAAGATCTGGCAGACGGGACACGCAGCATATTCCGTTTCGTTCTCGCAGACGTGCACGCGGACGACAGGCTCGCGCCGCTGGATGAAATGGTTCGCTTCTTTTCCGAAATGCCGATCCAGGAGCGACCGCATCTTGCCCCGAAGCGAGGAGCCGGGAATGTAAGGTTCTCGCGTCACCGGATGGCGGATGATGGGATTGTCAATGCCGCCGATGTCCAATCCGGCCGCCGCGCCGCCGATGTGCAAGCCCGTGACGGCCTGGATCTCGCCGGTGATGATGACTTTTCCTCGAAGCGTGAGGTTCGGCATGGTGGTTCCTCCTTTCATCGTCCGCCGGCCGCCCGGTGGTAGGCCAGGATGGCCTCGAAGAAATCTACGAAGCGGGCGAATTTCGCGGCATCGGCGCCGACTTCGTCAATCGCCCAGGTCAACACCTCTTTCAGCTCCTGCGCTCCCCGTTCATTGGCGCGAGCGGCGGCATAGGCGAGCTTGGGCTTGAGCAGGACGAACTCGTCGGCGTCGAAGCCGCGCATTTCCATCTGCTTGACCATCCCGTAGATGTTGCGAATCTGGCTCGTCGTGAGGCGACCGTCATGGAGTCGCTGGCCGAGCCGCTCGGCGAGGTCAACGAGCGCGCGACCGCCTTCGCGAATGGCCCGTTGGACCTCATCGCGAGACGGCATTCCCGTCGGCGATGGTGATGGCCGATCCTGTCGCGATGGATTGCCTCGCGTCATAGCTCATCCCTCCCTGGTCAAAAGTTCCGCCCAGCGGGCCAGAACGTGCAGCCGGGCGATGAATCCGCTGGGCTGCACGAGCGCCTGCTGAAGGCGGTCAATCGCTTCTTTGTGAGCGGGGTATCGCTCACCGAAACGGCTGAGGTGATAGACCAATCGCCATTGCCACTTGTCGTAATGGATCAATTCTTCGAGCTGCTCGCGTGTGATCTCGCGTCGTCGCTGGGCTCGTCGCCAGCGGGCGCGATTCTCGGCATAGAGCGCGTGAATCTCCAGAAGCCGCATGAGGAAGGCGCGCGGCAAAGCCGGCTCACCCGTCGCGGGCGCGAGCATCTCCAGAAGCCTGTTCTTCCACTCGGCGAGAGGCTCGAAGTCCTCCCATCCCAGTGCCGTCTGCAGAAAACTGATCGCATCCTTGGCGCGCCCGGAGGGACGCTGAAACTCCTTCGCGTGATCGTCAAGGGCGTGTCGCGCACGGGCAGCCAGTTGATAGAGCGGGAACTTCTGGTGCTCGATGGCGATGCCGGCCGAGAGCGTGACGTGATCGCCGCCGATGAACCGGCGGAAATCCTCGCGAATGCGCCGCGCCAGTTCGGGCAGCACGCTCCAAGCGCCGACGACGAAGAGATCGTCGCCCCCGGCGTAGATGAGATAGAGCGCGTCCTTCCCCCCACGCTCGAACCGATTGAATTCGCGGCAGAGGCGCGGCACCCAGGCCTCGAAGAAGAGGCGCAGCGATTCGCTGAGCGTACTCATGCGCGATAGCGTCGCGTGCGCGCCGAGGCCGTTTTTGAACACATCGCCCAGGCTGTCCACATCCATGCGCAGCACGCCGAGCCACTTCACGCCCTCGGCGGCCTGGGCGAGATCGGCGAATTCGGCGATGATCTCTTCGCCGCCGGCGTCGCGTTTTCTCGGCGTCGCATCGGCCAGCCAGCGAAAATCGTAACTCACCGGCAGATCGCCCCAGCGGAAGCGACGGCGAATGTCGTCGTTCAGGAAATCCGTCGAATCGAATGCGTAGACGAGAGCTGCCGTCGCTCCCGCGGGTTTGGGCGGCAGGCCTTCTCCCTCATGGACGAGGCGGGCTTCCGCGCCGAAGGCCCGCAGGGCATCGCGCCAATCGCCGTTCTCCGGCGGCTCGGCTTCGGGCACGGTGAAGAGGATGAGATGCGTCGGATCGCGGAGCCATCGGCCCAGCTCCTCGAATCCGCGACAATGCTGGCACTTGCGCACGCCCTCCTCGATCTGGAGCGCGCCTTCGTTGTGACAGACCTGACACGTGTCTTCGGCCGTCGTGCCCCGCTGCCGAGGGGTGAACAACTCGCGCTGCATCGCCTCGACGCCGAGGTCGCGCCATTTCTGCTGCTTCTGCTCGTTGACCCGGACGGAGACTTCGCCCCACTTGTCGGCGAAGGCGCTGCCTCCGGCTTCCTTCTCCAGAAAATCAAGCGGGGTCACCGGGACGAAATCCAGAAGAAGCGCGAGATCGCCCCGATGAATCGTCCAGAGCACGCGAGCGATATGTTGTCGGCACGTCTCCAAGCGCTCAGCCGTCTCCCGATAGGGGAGCAACAGATAGAAATGCCCGCCTCCGACAAAAAGCACGTTCGTCGGTGGCAGACGAAACCGGCGCAACAGCCATTCGGCGATCGTCTCGGTGAGAAGGTGCAGGTAGAACGACCGACCGCGTAGTCCGCGAGCAGCTCCGCTACTAGTGAGCAGATACAGAAAATCCTGCGTGCCCGAGATGTCGCCTTTCACCAGCGCGCACACAGGCCGATCGAGAAGCTCCTGCTCACGAGGCGTCAGCGGCGCACCCCTCCAGCGATTCGTCAGCGCGTCGTGGAGCGATTGCAGATCCGACTCGCTCAGTTCTTCCCGAAGGAGGCAGGCGGCGATGGCCGCCGTCGTCTTCAGGTGATGATAGAGCGAGATGTCGGGGATGAGATCGCGCCGCGTATCCGAAGGGATCGCCCAGGTGAACCGCCGCAGGAGCGCAAGAAGCGTCCGCCAATCTCCTCGTGGCACATGGGTGACGTCGCGTGTGAACCCCTTCCACAACGCGCGATAAGCTTCCACCGATCCGACGGCATCCGGGCGCGGGAAGATGGCCGAATGGTCGAGCGACAGCTCGACCAGTTCGTGATACCGAGCGGCTTCCGGTCCGAGACCGAACACGCGCGAGAAGACCGTGCGGCTGACCGTCTCAGCGCGGCCCCGAGCGCCCTCGGCGTCTCCCTCGGCTTCCGCGCGCTCGTAGGCGGAGAGCCGATCGGCCAGCGAGACCAGAAGCTCATCGGGAAGCGACGGGACATGATGCGTGAGGACGAGACGGCGCACCGTCGTCACGTCCGTCGGCCAGCGACCGAAATGCTCTCGGACGAAGACGGCGCTGTACGGTTCGTGACTGTACTTCGCCTCATGACGAGACGCTTCGGCCCATTCCGGCAAGGGCTCGAACGTGCGTTCGCCGAACTTGCCGATGTCGTGAAGCAAGGCGCCGAGAATGACCGCTTCGCCCTCGGTCATAAACCCTCCTCGCGCTCGAATCGGCGATCAGTGTAGCACAAGGGCGAACCGGTCACGACCGCCGGAAATGTGGTCGGCAAGATTGCCCGCCGCCTTCAGAGGAACCGCCGATGAAGGAACCTTCGCCGAGCCGTTCATCAAGGTGAGGTCGAGGGGAAATCGTCCCCACGAGCGCCCCCAGTTCTTATGACGGCGACTCCCTCCCTCTGAAGGCACCGAAAGGCGTAACCTCAAACCTTCCCCCGCCGTGAGCCCCGCGCAGATTGACCGTGTCGGCCCGGCTCACATCCGGTGGGGAGCAAAAAGCCCGGGCCATTCACCGAGACGGCGCTTTCAGATACTTCTCGAACCAGCCGATGACGCGCGTCATGAAGTCCAGTTGATGCGCGCGCTCGCTGACGCCGTGACCTTCGCGCGGATAGGTGACGAACTCGACGGGCACGCCCTTCCACTTGAGCGCCGTGTAGAGTTCCTGCGATTGCCCGATGGGCACGCGCTGATCGGCTGCGCCGTGAATGAGCAACACCGGCGTTTGCGCTTTGGCGATATGCGCGATCGGCGAGCGCTGCCAGTAGAGATCGAAGTTCTCGTACATGATGGCGTTCCAGTGCACCGTCGAATTCTCCCAGAAGATGTCCGAGGTGCCCGTCATGCTGTACCAGTTGGTGATGCCCATCCAGACGACGGCAGCCTTGAACCGATGACTCGCAAACGTCGCCGCCCACGCCGACGTGTATCCGCCGTAACTGCCGCCGCCGATGCCGACGCGCTCGCCGTCCACCATCCCGATGCGCACGAGATGATCAATGCCGCTCAGCATGTCCTCGAACTCACGGCCCATGAGATCGCGATGATCGGCTTTGGCGAAGGCCACGCCTCGCCCGATGCTCCCGCGATAGTTGGGATAGAAGACGACGAAACCGCGACCGGCGAGCATTTGTCCCCAGCGAGAATAGCTGCCGAGCCAGCCGTTGAGATCGGCCGATTCCGGCCCGCCGTGCGGTTGCACGACGAGCGGATAGCGCCGGCCCGGTTGATAGCCGACGGGTTTGACCACGACGCCTTCGATCTCCCAGCCATCGGTGCTCTTCCAGCGGACGATCTCCTGCTCGCCGAGTCGCACATCGGCGAGCTGAGGATTGAACGTCGTCAATCGCGCGAGCGGGCGATTCCCGACCGGGCCGAAGAAGATTTCGTTGGGATGCTCGGGCGTGTTGGCCGCTATGGCCATCTGTCGGCCATCGCGGCTGAAGCTCGGCGCGGACGCGTAGATGATCGGCTGATTCACGAGCCGCTCGCGCCGACGCTCGGGCAGCGCGATCGTGTACATGGCGTTGGCTTGGCGCTCGATGCTCGTGAAGACGATCGTGCTCGGTGCGCCGGGCAACCAGCCGAGCCAGATGGCCGTGCCCTCGTACCCGGCGAGCAGATTCTCCGGCGCGCCCCCGCCCGAAGGGACGACGAAGATGCTCCCGGCATAAGGATCATCCATCGAGGTCGCGCCGAGCCACGCGATCCATCGGCCATCGGGCGACCAGCGCGGATGCGTGAGCTTGCCTTCGGTCCGGACGAAGAGGCGCGGCTCACCCCCTTCAGCCGAAACGCGCATGAGCTTCACCCGCATGAAGGAATCATCCACAAGCGGCGTCTCGGCAGCCGCCAGGATGAACTCGCGTCCATCGGGCGACCAATCGAAATCGTGCACGGTGAGATCGCTGCGGGTGACCAGATGCGTTTCGCCCGTTTGCACATCCACGACGTAGAGGCGCGCGTGTTTGTAGTTGCGATCGGCGACGATCCAATCTCGCCCTTCGCGTTCGGCCTGCTGCTCCTCTTTCGTCTTCGGATCGGTGACGGTGTAGGCGATGCGCCGGCCATCGGGCGACCAGCGGAACATGAGGACCGAATTCTCGGCGCGCGTGAGCGGACGCGCTTCGCCCCCATCGGCCGGGAGGAGATAAATCTGCGTGTGCGGCGAAGCCCAGCGCTGCGACAGAAACGCGATCCAGCGTCCGTCGGGCGACCATTGCGGCGCGCGATCGCTCTTGTCGTTGTAGGTGAAGCGGCGGGGCTCGCCGCCCGAGGTCGGCATCACCCAGATTTCGGCGAGCGCCGCCCCCGGACCTTCGTCCTCGCGGCGAGCCCGCATGACCTGAAAGGCGATCTGCCGCCCATCGGGCGACAGTTGCACGTCCACGATCCATCGAATGCTCAGGATCAGCTCCGGCGTCAAGACCTTCTCTTGAGCCGAGACCGTCAGGGCTAAGGCGAAGAAAAAGAGCGTGACGAAATGTTTTCGAAATCGCCCACGTATCATCGCTCCCTCCTTATGACGTGATGTCGCGCAGGCTCCGACTACCTGCGGCAGGGGGATTTTCCCATCCCTCGCGCAGAAAGGGAAGTGGGAAAGAATCTTCTTCCGATCCGGCGGCCTCTCGGGCAAAAAGACGGCCCGGATCATCCATCGCCAGAAAATCCGACCGGACGTCGCGCGGGGCGAGCCGCAGGCGGGGTTTTGGGAAGCTACCGTTCCGCATAAAGCCCGCGAAGCGGGCATGCGAACGTAGCCCAGGGCGAGCATGAGCGAGCCATTTTGGGAAACCGCCATTCCGCACGAAGCCCGCGGAGCAGGCGTCCCGAATTTGATCTCGGGCCGGCCGCAGATGAGACCATTGAGAGCGAGATGAATCCGTTTCCGAATAGAGCCCGTGGAGCGGGCGACCGAGCATAGCCCAGGGCGAGCAGAAGGCGAAGCCATCGAGAGACCACTGTTCCGCATAAAGCCTGCGAAGCAGGCATCCGAGTGTAGCCTAGGGCGAGCCGAAGGCGAGCCCTAGGACAAGGGGCGGCACCATCATCCCCCGAGCCCCCGAAGGGGGCGGCCCATCGGTGCGGTCGCACGCGGTGTTCATCTCGACGACATCACGGGTCCGCCTCCGCATGGGCCGCCCGCTCGCTTCCTAGGGTTCGCTGCGCTCACCCTAGGCTAATTTCGGTCGCCCCCTTCGGGGGCTCGATGAGGTTTGGGGGGCTCCTCCTCCCTAGGGTTCGCTGCGCTCACCCTAGGCTACATTCGAACGCCCGCTTCGCGGGCTCGCTGGTGGGAGTTGGGCTCACAACGTGGGCTCGCTCGCGCTCGCCCCGGGCTAACTGCTGTCGGAGTCAGGATCAAGGAGCGATCGAAGCTGATCCGGAAGGTCCCGCGCCTTCGCCAGGATTGTCTGCACCGATGGAGCATCCCAGCTCATGGCGCAGTGAGCCAGGGCGTTGCGAAGCTCGGCCAACCCGTTCCAGAGCTGCCCGATCTTCTCCCCACTCGGTAGGGAAGCGAACCACTCGGGCAAGGAGACCGTCTCGCCGCGAGATCGTGCCGCTGCGGCGCCAAGAGCTTTTTCGATTTCTTCGCGCGTCGAACGGTTGAGCCAATTCCCTTCCCCTCGCCGGAGAACGAGAAGAGAAACGATCCATTCGCGCGCCAGCGTCATCGCCTGAACGATCAGGCCTTTGCTCAGATAGTGCCCGATCAGCTCCAGTTGTCGGCGGAGGTTCTCGCGGCTGAGCACATCGGCCTCGGCGTAGGCGAGGGGCTCCAACTCCACGCGCACTTGCTCGGTGATCACAGCGAAGGGCTTCGCCCACTGTGCCAACTCCGCGCGAGCGTCGTCGAGCAGCGGCATCAGCTCACTGGCCAATCGCATCACGTCGCGCGGACGGCTGAAGTGCAGAGCGTGGGAGAGATCGCGGAGCTTCTGGGCGACGCTTTTGAGCCTTCGTGGAAGCTCCTCCGCAGCGCGCTCGCGCCAGAGCGCATTGTGCGTCCGCTCCATCTTCTCGGCCAGCAACGCCGCATCATTGCGAGAGAGCAGCGCCTCGGCTCCACTCAACCAATCGAGCAGATCAAGCAGCGACGTGAGGTCAAAGACCGGCGCCTGATCCGCAGGCTCGGGCGGAGTACGATAGGGATCGCGAGCATCGTACGCGCCATAGACGACGTGCCGAATCGTCATGCCTTTGGTACGCCGCAGATAGGCCGCGACGGCGAAAACCACAAGAGGCAGCGACCGAAAGGCATGCGTGACATCCAGGATCAACTCCTCACCCTCTCCGACGGCTGCCGCAATTCGATCGAAGATCTCCCACAGTTCGGTCTGCGTCTTGCCTCCGGGGATGTCCAACGGATGAAGCTTTTCGCCCAGTCGCTCCTTGAGCGCACGGAAGTTGTCATGCGCTCGCGCCTGGGGCGTGACGCACACCAGCACGCGCTCGGGCGCGAAAAACGCGTGAGCCGCTTCGGGGAAGAGATTCGTCGTGCAGGACCTCTCTCCTTCGTCACCGTGCCACACATAAGTGACGGTTTCGTACTGACCGGTACCGAGAAAGGTGAGCAGTATGGTCATTGCCCCTCCCATCGCTGAAAATCGCGATATGTCTCGCGGCGCACGCCACAAGCGATGAGCCGCTCGTAGCTCTTGTCGCTGTGACGCGCCAGCTCGCACACATAGATCGCCTCCCCTTCTTCAAAGTAGAAGACGCGCTCATCGCGATGCCCTCCTGGAAAGACCAGGCAATCCGAGTTCCGCACGCGATCCGATTGGCTGGTCCGCAGCTCGCGCGCGCGCAGTTTGTCGAGCGTTCGATCAAAGAGCCTTCTGACATCAGGGGGAGCCGCCTTATGCGTCTCACGCGCTTTGGATGAGAGATACACGGGGACCCCCTTTGCCTGCTCCAATCGCTCCTTATAGGCTTCGTAGAACGCCTCGCCCGCCGGCGAGAGGAAGGTATAGCCCTCCTCTTCGACGAGGAGCAGGCGAACCTCTTCGGGCAATCCGCGCAGCCGCGCATCTACCTCCGCTGCCCCGCGCAGATCGCTGTTGATCCATTCGAAGAACTCCTCGTGATCAGCCAGCAGCGAATAGTCCCATCCGATCGGAGCAGGAGGCATCTGAATGATGTCGCGAAAGGCTTCGTGGATATAGTAGACGGGCACATCGAAGAGCAGGCCGACGAGCGTCGCATAGGCGATCTCCGCCTTGAAGCCGCCGGTGGCATTAATGAGCACCTCCCGCCCGCGCTGACGCTCCTGACGGATGAGATCAATCATTGTCCCCACGAGCGAGCGCAACCCGCGCATTTTGAAGCGACTCTCCGCGTAAGTGAGATCGGGCACTTCGCGCAACTCGGTGTCGTGGCCCTGACTCCGATAATGGCGCTCAAGTGCCCGCGCGCAGAATTTGCCTTCTTCGGTCTGAGAATGGAGAAAGACGATCCGATCATCCTCGCGAAGGATTCGGGAGAGCGAGTTCGTCTCAGCGCTTGCTCGCTCGGGATCGGTGCGGCGAAGATAGTTCGCCAGCTCGTGTTCATTCACCTCTTCGACCTTCAAATCCCGTTTCGCATTGCTCAGAAGCGATGTGCCGACGGTGGTGAGTATCGTGCGCATAAGTCACCTCCGATGTCCTGCGCGGGTTTCTGCCCACGCAGTTCTTTACAGGGCGCTCGTGAAGGACGTCTCTTCATGCGCTTCAATTTTCGTGCCAGCCCCCTTGCCATCCAGGACCCACGGAGACGTGCGCCCACACGACGTCTTCTGCAACGATGACTCAAAGCCTGAGAAACTCCTCCACCGTCAATCCCGATTGGCGAATGATCGCTCGCAGCACGCCGCGCTTGATGTCTCGGCCCGCGTGATATGGAACAACTACCCGCCGCCCATCAGGATGACGGAGGATATAGTGGCTCCCAGTAATATGATCAATCTGAAACCCCACACTCTGGAGTTTCCGAATGACCTCATCCGGCTTGAGCGCAGGGAGACGGCTCATGAGGCAGGTTCCACCTCGACTTCAACCACCTCAAACTCGGCCGCCTCATAACCGGAAGGCAGCGGCTCTCCATGTTTGCGCAAGCTGGCGATGTAGCCGCGGATCGCATCCTGAATCATCATGAGCGCTTCTTCCCGCGTCTCCCCCTGCGTCACGCAGCCGGGCAGAGCAGGCGCAGATACGATGTACCCGCCCTCCTCTGCCGGTTCTAAGTAAACAAGGAATCGGGCCATTGGCCTCACCTCCCGTTTCATTATCCCAACCTATTTTACCCCGGACTCACCCTCGTCACCTTCCCTTCGGCCGTCACGGCCATGACTTTCACCTTCACCCGCTTGCCTGGCGGATGCGGATAGTAAGGATGCTCGAACGTGACCTCTTGATCCAGCCCGCCGAGCAAGCGCACGGTCACCTTCCGGCCGTCATTGGCGATGACTTCGGCGTCGAGCTTGTCCCCCTGTTTCACCACCGGTCGCGCCGTCGGCGCAGATGGCTTCGGCGGTTTGGGCGACGGAGGTGACACTCTCGCTCTCTGTTCCGCAGCGGGAGCGGCAGCCGGCGGCTTCTTCTCCGGCGCGGGCTTCGCGGCCGGCGCTGCCGGTGCCCTCTGCGATTGGGCTTTCGCCAGCTCCGCTTTTCGCATCTCCGCGAGTTTCTCCGCCGGGATTCGCCCCTCGGCGAAGTAGCCGTAGCCGCTCGCCGTCTTGCCGCCGAAGCCGAGCTGTTCGAGCCCGCGTTCGAGCCATTCTTGTGCCAGTCCTAACGCTTCGTCGGAGCGCGCTGCGAGCGCGAATCGAAAGATGGGTTTGTCGTCATCGCGCTGGCCGACGCCGATGGTCAGGAAGTTCACCGGATTCGGACTCTGCCACTCGGTCGGCAGGTTGTTCTTCGGATCACGATAGTAGTCGGGGAAATGCGGATTCAAGATGTCCACATCGAGCCGTGGCGGTGCGATGGCATACGCATCGAAGAAGATGACATTGCCCTGCTCGTGCTCTTTTGCCTGACGTTCGTCTTTGCTCTCGGAGCCGAAGACGAGTTTGATCTTGTCCGCCGGCTGATCGGTCAACTCGGCCCACGCCCGCGCGATGCCTTTGAGCCCGCTGCCCGGCAGATAGGGAAAGCCGTAGAGCGGATGAAAGGCGAATCCCACCTCCATCGGATGCGCTCCGCCAAGGCCAGAAAGAATTCGCGCTTCGGCCCGCTTGCCAAAGACGACGGTCCTATAGCCGTGCTCGCTGAGCGACTCAATCATCTTCACCTGCCGGTCGAGGAAGGCGAAGTAGGCATCGCGCGGAAAACGACGGGCGATGTCCTCGACTTGCTCAAGGAACCAGCTTTTGACGCTTCTCTCGCGCCTGCCCTCTTTGAACTTTCCCTCCAGTGTCCAGTCGTCATCCCAAATCCAGAGGAATTTGTTGAAGAGCAGCCCGATGTTCTGCGCCTGCTGATGAATTGCTTCCGCCAGCGCCCGGCTATCGCGTGGCAGCGGAAAGCGAGGCGGAGGCGGTCCTTCGGTCGGGCTCGCTCCGGATGCCGGCCTTTTCTTCTTCCCATCTGGCATACTCACTCCTCCTCCGGTTCAGGCAGCACGGCCTCGGCGAAGCGACGCAGCCAATGGAGATAGCTGAGCGCTTCGGTCGTCGCCTGGCGATACGTCTCGCTCGTCGTGTTGAAAACGCGTTCGATCAACGTCGGCTGGCTGGCGCCGGTCCAGCGAATCTCACGAAAGAGCCAGTTCTGAAGGTGAGCGTAGACGATCTCATGAGGATCGTCCGCATCGCCTTTCCCTTTGGATTTGAGGAACGCCAGCGCTTGACCGAGCCCATTGGTCAGGATCATCACCGGCAGCTTCAAGACGAGGCCGCGATACTTTCGCTTCACCTCCGGCGATTTTCGATCCACCGCTTGGACATCGGCCCACGCCGCCTTGGCCCGTTGCTGCTCTTTCGTCTGTTGAAAACTCACGCTAGCCATTGCCTTGTCCCTCCTTTCCTGGCTCCGCTTGCTTCTCCTGGGTGTGGAACCTCACGCTGACGATGCCACGACCGATGGTCGCATCGCCGCCAAGCTGCAAGCGCTTCCTGTCAATCCCGCGCAGGAATTCGAGTACGGCATCGGCGTCGGCTAATTCCGCTCGATCGTCCTTCACCGGATCGTGCGCCAGAACGACCGAGTAGAGCAGCGAATCCGGCAAGAGCGCCTCTTCGTAGAAGAGCCCGCCCTTCACGACGGTGCGCTTGTCATTGTCAATCTTGATCCGCGCCTGGACTTCCGTGGAGAGCTTGACGAAATCGCGGAAGGCGTTGTCGGGAAGCACCAGCAGGCTCTTTTTCACCTTGTCCCGCCAGAAGTGATACTCGCTCCCATTGGGAAAAGCTGCGTGGGAGAGCCACTCGGCGATCTTCGTCACATCCGCATTGGCTTGAAATCCGAAGGCGTATTCTTCCAGCAGCACCTGATCGTCGGCGGCCACATCGGAGCCTCCCTGCACTCCGAGCACGGTTTGATCGTTCGGCGGCGTCGGCACGGTCCAGTCGAGCGTCACGCCCGCGATCTGCGCGTCGCGGCGGAATCGCTCCAGCACCGTCGGCGACGTGCAATAGGCGAAGATGCCCTTGAGCGACCGCACGGGAAAAAGCAGAATCCGCGCATCGGTGAAGGTCACGGCTGCCGCGTAGCCGCTCTCCTCCGAGCCGATCTTATCCGGCCCGAACGCGAGCTCGATCTTGCGTCTGTTGGCATTGTCGGTGAATTTGAACTCGAACCATTCGCGCACGGCGCCTTTCAGGCCGGAGGCTTGAACGACCGGGAAGTCGGTGTACTTCTCGCGCTGAATGGGCAGGTCCACGACGCCGAGGCTCGTGCCGCTGCCGGCATGAAGCGATGTCTCGGCGTACAGAAACATCAGAGTGGCTTTTTTGAACATGGTCACCACGCTCCTATCAAAGGATGCCCGAAACCCTGTCGAGCGGTTTCGGGAAAGGTCGTCAAACTCTCAGAGACGGATTTCTCGTGGAACGCTTCAGCGACGGCATCGCCGTCACCCTCCAGCAGCTCGAAGAAGTAGACGCTGCCGGCGGGGACGAAGCGATGCACGGGTTTTGGGAATTGTCTCGCCAGATCGAACCCGCCGATGCCGACGGGCTTACTGAGCGCCATGGCGACGAGTTTGACCCGCACGTTTCCGCGAGAGCCTTCGAGCGTTCGCCCGTCAATCCACTGCGGGCGCCAGCCGTGCTCAAACAGAGCGGGCGTCGTGAGCACGAGCTTGAACCGTCGGCGTTCTCCAATCCGTTGCTTGACCCTATCGAGCGCCAGGGTGGACGCTTGCGCCGGTCGGTAATGAGCCGGGCGGCGATCTCCGCCCAGATTGATCACGCCCGATTCGGGCAGAAGCTTCGTCCCGCCGAATTCGGCGAAGAACCCGACGCCTGGCCTGAGCCGGAGATACTCGACGCTGTAGAGCAAGCCTTCGCGCACGGAGCGACGCGCCCGATCCCGGGCGATGCCGGTTCGCTCCTCTCGCGTGAAGATCACTTCGCGGACGCCGTCGCCGGCAATGACCTCCTGAGGCGCGAAGAACGCATCCGGCGAGTGCGCGTCATCCTCCAGGTATCGCTGCATCCCGCGCTCGGTCAGCCATCCCGAAGCGGCTTCCAGAGGTGCATCGCGGTGGAGCCAGAGATGCTGCAATCCCGGAGGAAGATTCGTCCGAACCGGGAATTGCTCAACCGGTTTCAGGAGCACAAGCCGTCCCGAGCCCTTCACCTCCGCCACATCACTCGGCATGGGATAGAACAATTCCACCGAAGTCACGCGCTGATGAGCATCCGCCACCTCCCGCTTTCGCGCGACGAGGAGACGACGAAGCTCAAGTGCGCCGAAATCGCTCGGCGAGCCGATCTCTTCGGTCAGCTCCGGCGGAACCTCTCGGCCTTCCCGGAAGGCCTCGAAGCGACCGAAATGATGGCTCAACAGATGAGATCGGATCGCCGCATAGACGGTTGATGGCGGCGGCGGAAACACGCTCCGCGCGAGATGATCTTCGCCTCCGGTGAACGGCTTGCCGTCGCGAAAGAGCAACACATCGAGCGGTTCGATGAAGATCGTCGCACTCATCGGTTCTCCTCCCGACCCAGGAACACGGCCAGGTCTAAAAACTTGGCGAGATCGTCCAGACCAACCTCGCACTCGAAAAGCCTCAAGAGCCCATTGTCGAGGAGCCGACGGGCCGTCTCACTCTTCTCATCCTTTGACAGCCGCCCGCTGAGGTGACGCGCGAGCAACCGATGCGCCTCTTTCTCGACTGCCTCCAGAGGCAAATCCGAGAGCGCGCGGGCTTCTTCGCGAAAGACGTAGGCGAATCTCGGCGAGACGTCGTCTCTCCCGAAGGCATCGCGCCACGCGATCAAGCACTCCAGCGTATCCACGTGCAGGGAGCCATCTCGCCCGTAGTACCATCTCGCGCCGAAAGATTCGTGGCCGCCCGAGCGTTTCATGAGCGCGATGGAGAAGGCGTTGCGGCCAAGCGCTTCTTTGGCTCGCTTCTCTTCCGCTCGCGCGGCGTTGAGCGTCTGCCCGAGGTCCTGCATGTGATGGGCGATGGCCACGCCCATGCTCGCTGTGGCCGTCATGCCCATCGTGAGCTGAAAACCCGTCTCCGTTCGGACGAACCCGGAACCGGCGATCCACCCCACCTCGTTCTCGTCGCCCCTGAGTGCGCCGGTGAAATAAGCTCTCAGCTTGCGCATCACTTCGGGCAGATCGCCGAGCGAGACGAACGCCAAGACATCATCGCCGCCGGCGTAGATCAGCTTGCCCAGATGCTGCTCTTCGACGATCTCCCGAACGGTACGAAGCGAATAATCGCGCAGGGCTTTGCTGATCGCCAGATGCAGCGAGGGATTGAGCGGGCGTCGCATCTCTCCGAGTTTCCGCCATTCGCCGTCGCGCTCCAATTCGCTCCACACGCTGGGATGAAGGATCTCTCGCATCTGCGGGGCGAACTCTCCGGCCAGCCATTTGCCCATCTGATCGCCATCCATCGCCAGGATGGCGTAATAGCGCGACGGCTGACCCAGGCCCTGACGTCGCGCGAAATCAAGCAGCTCCGAGAGCGCCTTCAAAGCCTCTGCCCGTGCGGAGTCCAGGCCGGCGGGATCGCCCTTCCATCGCTCGATCAGCTCGCGCTGGAGATCGCGCTTGTTGAACGACTCTTCGAAAAGCCAGTCTCCATCCAGGCGGGCGAAGTCCCACGGCAGGTCGGGAATCCGCCGATGCGCACGAGCTGCCGCCTTCGCCACGCGGGAGAGAGGCGCGCTCTTCGCCCGTTCATCTCCCAGCACGGTGCGCACGCACGTCACGTACCGGCTCACCCGGTCGAACAACTGCATATCTCCATCCGAGAGCGCTTCGATGACGCGCTCCTTGAAAGCAGAGGTGGCCACCGTGCTGGTCGAGGGGAACGACGTCTCGATGTTCCATTCGAGTCCGCCCCCGGCTTTCGGGGCTTTGAAGTAATAGGCCGCTGCCAGACGCTTCGCGAGCGCGATGGCGCTCAGGCGCTCGCCGCTCCGCAGCATCGGGAGGCGAGCAAGCATCCGCTTGCTCCAGAACTCGCGCAGCTTGCCGAAATCCGTCTGCTCGGCCAGATGCACCGGCTCCAGCTCGGCGAACATCGTGCACTTGAAATGCGGCTCGACCTGCTGGGCGAAATCCCGCGTCGCTTTTCGGCTCCCGAGACCGCGTTCGGTCAGCGCATAGAGCTTGCTGTAACAGGTGCCGATGTTCGGCGTGTAGCCCGTCTTCTCGTATTGCTCGACGATCGCGGCGAACTCCCAAGGCTCTTGTGGCTGGCACCACGTTTTGAAGGCCGCAAGGAACTGCGTGTAATCCCCTCCCCACGGAAGGATGGCCCAATACGTCTCCAGGAAGTTTTCGACCTGCCGTCGCCAGATGGTCTCCCACGTATCGTCGGGCGTGATGCCCACCTCTCGTTCGACGCGCCGTTTCACGGTGAAGCAGATCGTTTTGAAAGCCTCGCGGACGCTGCGGTCAACTTGTTGAGCGAGGTCGGCGGCTTCGTCCGCCGGCAGGATGGCCAGGAAGCGATTGGGCAAGGTGGGGGAGGAGAGCATCTCTTCGGTCGGCCGCTCGATGAAGCGCAATCCTTTCTCCTCGATCAGCCAGAGATCGGCAAACGGCTGTCCGCACAGATCGGGGAAGATGATCGCGTCGGGCCCCCAACTTTCGGCGACCACTTTCATCGCCTGCCAGGAGAGGAATGAGAGCAGATAACTGCCGGCCCACAGGTCTTGCGTCTTTCGCGCCGTGGCGATGAAGCTCTGCACGGGTCCGAGCGCGAAAAGGAGAAACGCCGGCCTGGGCAAGGCCGCCGCGATGGCCGACGTCACGCGGCGATGCTCCCAGATCGAGTGATCGGGCACGCGCGTGTCCGCAGGAAGTACTTCCCACAGTTGCCCCATGCCGTCGCGTTCGCGCCTGGCTTCGAGCTGGGGAAGCAGCTCGCGCCAGAGCGCGAGATAGAGCTGCTCCAGGTTGTCACCATAGGCTTCCCGCAATGCGTCAAACACTTCGTCCACAGAGTCCATGACTTTGCCATAGTCCACCGCCACGAGCGATCCAATGGAAAATTGCTTGCCCGAGAGCGGATGCACGATCAGGGGATGTTCAGGCCAATCGGTCGGGAAGCCCTTGAGGTTCACGCGATCGGCTGCCGAGGCGATGCGATCGGCCGTTTTGACTTCGTCCGGGATCACGCCGTCGAGGCCGAGTCTTTCCATCAACGCTTTGGCCCGGCCCTCATGCCCGCCGGTGATCGCGCGTCCCAGGATGAGCGCCTTCTCCGGCGGATCGTGGAGCAGGGCGCGAATTTTGCGGAGCAAGACGTCTCGGTTCATAGCCAGCTCCTCACATCAAGGTAGCCGCCGAATTGATCGCGAAAGTGCTCGATCACGCTCTGTCGAACGGTGGTATCGGGAGGACTCGCGAGCTGCGGCCTTTGCTTTGCGCCCTCGGATTGGTCTTTGATCTTCAGCCTCTCTCCACTCGGCAGGAAAGAGGACCTGAAGTGGATCAAAACCAGCGCGATTCTTCCATCGCCCAGCTTGAGGAAACGAAGCAGAAGCGGCGAGGCTCGCCGGGTGAAATGCTCCGTTTCGACCATCGCCTGCTTGTCCGGCGCCGAGCGATAGCGGAATTGGAGCGGCAGCCCGAAGGCGGGCCTCTCCAATGTCGGCGCGCGACCCGCGTTCAAGTAATCGTTCAGCACGGAGGGAAAATCCGGGCCACGTTTATGCCGAAACTGCTGGAATTTCTTCCCCGCGTGTTCCATCGCCTCAAGGCTCCCGTTCCAGGTGGTCCGAATGATCCAGATGTCGGCGTGGTCGGGATGGAGGATGGGAAAGTCCACGCGGCTGTTCACAGTCCTCGGCGCGAGCGCGTTCAGCCGAGCGACGAAATCGCGGGTTTTCCTCAAGCCATTTTCAAGATGCGCTTTCAGGGCTTCCGGGCTGTTGACGCCGGTCAGCGTGAAGTCCGGGAAATCCTTCAGCCCGTTCGCATCGTCCTTCACTTCTCTCACCTGAATGTTCCCTCCGCCGCGCCGGGAGCGCGTCCCCAATCCTCCAAAATGCGTCCAGCACCAGAGGGCGCACGAGGCGAGCTGCAACACTTTCTCAGCCTCTTTGTCGAACGAGACAAATTCCAGTGTGAAGGTTGTGCCCACGTCGGCGTAGCGACGCTGATTCTGGCCGAGTTGAGTGGAATAGAGGAGATAGGTCAACCCGGGGCGGCGAGTCTCTTTCTTCGCTTTGTCGTATCCCAGATCGAGTTCTTTGTTCTCCTTGATCCGCCCGCCGGCCCAGCGAATGTCTTTCACTCTCACGAGCAGTGGAGACCCGCGCTCCTCTTTGCCGAAAACCCGGCTCTCCAGCTCATGCAGTCGGTTCGATGGCGCGACTCCCAGTCCGCCGAGCAGCGCGCGATACCAGTAGCGCAAGTGTCCGCGAATGCTCGGGGCGCGCAGTTCGACGGCGTTCTGGTCGTTGCCCGCGAGAAAGAGCGGCGTGACGGTTTCCAGCGTGAAGCTCAGTCTTTTCATCGTGTCCTCCTCATACGGGGTCAACTTTAGCCGAACGGCTGCTCACCGATCTACGGTGGCAACCTTTCGGCAACCTTTCCCTCTCTCCGACCCTCAGTGCCATCGGCTGCAAAGTGGCCGGTCCTTCATCGGGGCGCGGTCCTGCCGGCCACGCTCCGGACGAACGTCGGCATCAGGGATGAGCGTTCCGAACGTCGGGCTCCGCGTCCATGATCTCGTATTTCCCCAGGCCGAAGGTGGTGCCGGTGCCGACGTGCAAGAGTTCGCCGACGATCAGGAGGGGGAGGAAGAGGTCGTGATCTCGCTCGCTCAACTCGTACTCGACTTCGCCGATGAATCCGCCCAGGCGCATCTTCGTTTGCTGCCGATGCGAATATCGCTCCCAATCGCGCCAGGCGAGTGCTTGGCGAAGGGTCGCAATCGCGCGCGCGCGTTCGATCCACGGGTGAGGATCGAGGCGAGGCGCCTCCTCTCCGTGGAGGAGGACAAGCTGCCACAATCGGCGGAGCAGGCTGCGCACGAGCAGATCGAAAGGCAGGTCGGCTTGCAGATCACCGCCGACGCGCAGGCGCAGAGGGGTCAGCAGGCGAAGCCGCAAGCGTGCCGAGGATCGGCGGGCGAGTCGCCGTTGCCGCCCCCGGATGAATTCATCCAAACGCGGCGCGCCGGCGTCCCATGTGAGACGGCCGGAGGAGCCGTCGTAGATTGCGGTTGAGCGATCGTCGGCATCACGGGCGAAGACAGCATCGAGCACGAAGCGCGCGCGTCCCCGTCCGATCCCCATCCGTCCGGCCCAGTCGGCCGCCAGGATCAGATGCGGCAGAGAGGTCACGGCTCGTCCCAACAGCAGAAGGCCGAACGTCACCAACTCGCCCGTAGCATAATGCGCTCTCTCCTCAAGCGGCGGCTCCAGCACATAAGGATGCGGTGCAGCGCGCTGTCCGCGAAAGACGGGGATCCCCTCCGGCGGCGATGTCTCGAACATGTAGGGATAACGACAACTGGAGCGCACCATGCAGCGCTCACAGAGCCCATCGGGACGAATGCAAACGACGCGTTTGAACGCCCATCCCAGAGCGCCGCGCAGGGTCGAGCCTTTGAAGCGCGGAAGTCGCGCGCTCTCCTGCGCGCGCCAGTGGAATTCGAAGACGCCGACGCGCAATGCGCGGGCGAACGTCACGATGTCCGATGGCGATGGCATGAGAACACTCCGCGTCCGCTCACGGGTCTCTCCGCGCACCCGTCATCGGAGAATGGAGCGAGAATCGGGTGATCTCACACATCTGCTATGCTCCCACCGCGCGACCGAGGATCCGCACCCCGGCCGGCGAAGATCAGGAGAACCCGCTGCCACCTCACCGTCGCCGTGAAGTGACGGCCTCATTGTACAGAAAGCGCCATGGCGCGTCAATGATTCTCTTCACCACGGTTTGACGCTCGAACGCGACGACCGGTATCATCACGAAGCACGCGCAATGGTGAGAACCGCGATCGCTGAGAATGTCCTTCGACGGACGGCGATTCCCTTCGCCCTCGCCGTGGTCTTCGCGATAACGTCTGGCCTTCGTGGTCATCCCCCCGCGCTTCGTTTCGAGGTGACGATGGCCCCCGGACTGCTTGATGCTCCGCGGACGGGACGGCTGCTCTTGGTCATCGGCTCGCGTCCGGAGCCGGAGCCGCGCTTCGCCATCGGGCATCCGGAACGTCGCGATGTTTTCGTCTTCGGGCGCGATGTTCGAGATTTCGGCCCCGGGCATCGCGCCGTCGTGGACGACACGGCGATCGGCGTGCCGATCGAGCGTCTGTCTCAGGTCCCGGCCGGTGAGTATTTCGTCCAAGCGGTCTTCATGTGGAATCCAGACATTCGGCGACCGGATGCGCCCGGCAATCTCTACAGCGCCGTTCATCGCGTGCACCTAGATCCCGCGCGAGGAGACGCGGTGCGCCTGGAGCTGACGCGCGCGATTCCCGAGGAGGCGCCACCGGAGACCGAGCTGGTGAAGTTCGTCATGATTCGATCCGAGCTGCTCAGCGCGTTTCACGGTCGGCCCATCCACCTGCGCGCCGGCGTGATCCTGCCGCGCGACTATGCGCGCGAACCTGAACGTCACTATCCGCTGCGCGTGCACATTGGCGGATTCGGGACGCGCTACACGCATGTGCTTCGCCTGATGGCCGAGGGCTCGGAATTTCGGCGCGCCTGGATGGCGGATGACGCGCCGCGGATGATCCTGCTCCATCTGGATGGGGCCGGCCCCTATGGGGATCCGTACTACGTGAACTCCGCCAACAATGGCCCCTATGGCGATGCCCTCGTGCGGGAGTTGATCCCGTATGTGGAGCGCACGTTTCGCGCGATCGGCAGGCCGGAGGCGCGTGTGCTCGACGGCGGCTCGACCGGAGGATGGGTCGCGCTCGCGCTGCAGATCTTCTATCCCGATGTCTTCAACGGCGCGTGGGCCGCATGTCCCGACAGCGTGGACTTCCGCGCCTTCCAGCTCATCAACATCTACGAGGACGAGAACGCGTATGTGAACCGATATGGATTCGAACGGCCGAGCGCGCGCGATCTCCGCGGCGATGTGCGGTTCACCATGCGATATGAGTGTCAGATGGAGAACGTCATGGGATTGGGCGACAGCTACGCGATGTCGGGCGGGCAATGGGGATCGTGGAATGCCGCTTACGGCCCGCGCGGCGCTGATGGTCGCCCCGTGCCCTTGTGGGATCCGAAGACGGGGAGAATCCATCGGGAGGCGGTCGAGCATTGGAAGCAGTATGATCTGCGCCTCGTCCTGGAGCGGAACTGGCCGACGCTCGGCCCGAAGCTGCGGGGGAAGCTCCGCATCTGGGTGGGGGAGGCCGACGATTACTTCCTCAACAACGCCGTCTATCTGCTGGAGGAGTTCTTGAAGCGGGCCGATCCTCCGGCCGATGCGCGCATCGTCTACGGACCGCGTCGCGGCCACTGCTGGCGCGGGGTGAGCGAGCGCGAGCTGATGCGAGAGATGGCCGAAGCGATGGAGCGCGCCCTCGGGCGAGGGCGTTGACAGCTCACGCGCGACTGTGCCATCAATAACCGTTCGCGGCCGACCCGATGCTCACGCGGACCGGCGGCGAATCTCTGGAACAGAAGGAGGAGGGCGATGACACCACTGGCCGAGATGAAATGCGAAGCGTGCCGCGGCGACGCTCCCCCGCTCAGCGATGCGGAGATCGCGACGCTCGCTCCCCAGGTGCCGCAGTGGACGATCGTCGAGCGGGATGGGATCAAACGCTTGGAGCGCACGTTCCGGTTCCGGGATTTCGCCGAAGCGCTCGCCTTCACGAATAAGGTCGGCGAGCTGGCCGAGGCGGAAGATCACCATCCGGCGATCCTGACCGAATGGGGGCGCGTCACCGTCACCTGGTGGACGCATAAGATTCGCGGGCTGCACCGCAACGACTTCATCATGGCGGCGAAGACGGATCGGCTCTACGCGGAGGTCGCGGCATCCCGATCCGAATGAGCGCGCCAGGGGAAGGCCCGATGGAGCGATTTCAGGGAAGGGCGCTCTCGTGGGAGGCGAAGGACGGCGTCGTCGAGCTCGCGTTGCATCGCGAACCGTGCAATGAGATCGGTTCGGTGATGCTGGAGGAGCTGGAGCGGTTCGCGGCTGTCTTGGATGTCCTGGCTGAGCGCGCGCGCGTCGTCATCCTCTACAGCACGATGCGGTGCGGATTCAGCGCCGGAGCCGATCTGCGCGAACTCTACGAGCGCGCTCGAGATTTGGATGTGGCCGCGCGCGTGGACGCCGTGCGCGCGTTCCTGGAGCGTATTCACCACGTCCTCAATCGGCTGGATGCGACGCCGCTGGTGACCATTGCGGCGGTGCACGGCGTGGTGTTTGGCGGAGGATTGGAGTTGGCGCTCGCGTGCGATCTCATCATCGCGGACAGGATGGCGCGCTTTGGCTTCCCGGAGCTGCGCCTGGGGCTGATTCCCGGCTTCGGCGGCATCCCGCGCCTGAAGCGGGATGTGGGCAATGCTGTGGTGCGAGACCTCTTGCTCACCGGACGTACGGTGAATGCCACGCGCGCGCATGCGGCGGGATTGGTCAGCCAGCTCGTGGCCGAAGGGCAGGCGCTCGCCGCGGCCCGGACGACGGCTGCCCAGATCACGAAATTCGACGATGCGGCGCGTCGGACGGCGAAGCGCTTCATCAAGCCCATCCCCTACGACGAGCTGCGCCGGGAGATCGAACTCTTCTGCGAGCTGCTGGCGCGCCCCGAAGTGATGGAGAACCTGCGGCGTTTCGTCGAGAGTCGGAGTCCGCTCCCCTACCTCCCGTGATCCCCACTTGGCCTCATCCTCCCTCCAGGTGCGCCAGGACGCGAGCGGCGACGATCTGCCCGATGCGGAGTGCGGCGGTCGCTGCGGGTGAGGGGGCGTTCAACACGTGCACCATGCGTTCGGCTTCGAGAATGCGAAAATCGTCCACGAGCCGACCCGACGGATCCACGGCCTGAGCGCGCACGCCGGATGCCGCCGGACGCAAATCCTGCGCTCGAACCTCGGGGACGAGTCGCGCCAGCGCTCGCGCGAACGCGCGTCGGCTGAAGCTGAGCACCACTTCGCGCACGCCCGCGCGCCCATGCCGCAGGATCAAGCGCCAGAAGCCGGAAAAGGCGAGCATCTCTCCGACATCTCGCGCCGAGATGCTCCAGCGCGTATACCCCTCGCGTTTGAGCGCGAGGACGGCGTTCGGACCGACGTCCACACGACCATCCACGCGACGGGTGAAGTGAACGCCGAGAAAGGGCAGCTCGGGATCGGGGACGGGGTAGATGAGGTTTCTCACCAAAGATCGCCGTTCGGGGATCAGCTCGTAGTACTCACCGCGAAACGGGATGATGCGCAACTCGGGATGCAGGCCGCATAAGCGCGCGATGCGATCAGCATGAAGACCAGCGCAACCGACCAGAACGCGGCAGGCGATCTCACCCGCCGTCGTCTCTGCGATGATCTCGCGCCGCAAGCGACGCACGCCGAAGACGCGGGCACCGGTTCGCACCTCCCCACCGCGCTCGCCGATCACGCGAGCGAGCGCCTGCGCGACGAGCGCGTAATCGGTGATGCCCGTCTCCGGAACCCAGAGGGCCGCCTGTCCGCGCGCATGTGGCTCGTATGCGGGGATCTCTTCCGCCCGCACCCATCGAAGGCCGCGCAAGCCATTGATATGACCGCGCCGCTCGAGATCAGCCAGGATGGGCAGCTCGCGCGCGGATGTGGCGATGACCAGCTTCCCGCAGCGCTCATGTGGAATCTGTTGCTCCTCCAGAAAGCGATAGAGCGCCTGGCGCCCCTCGACGCAGGTGCGCGCTTTCAGGGAGCCGGGACGATAGTAGAGTCCGGAATGGATGACGCCGCTATTGCGCCCGCTCTGATGCGCGGCCACGCGCGGCTCGGCTTCCAAGACGACGAGCGCGCATCGAGGCGATGCCTCCAGGAGGGCTTGCGCCGTCGCCAGCCCCAGGAGGCCACCACCAATGATGGCGACGTCATAAGACTGCGAACACACCCCTCAGGACTTTCTCAGAAGATGGCGGAGGGCGCCCTCCAGGTCTGGATACTGGAAGACGAAGCCTGAGGCGAGAAGTCGTATCGGTTCGACGCGCTGGCTGGCCAGAAGCAATTCCTCCCCCATTTGCCCAAAGAGCAGGCGCACGGCGAAGGCCGGCATGGACAGAAGCGCCGGGCGCCCCAGGACGCGCCCCAGCGTGCGCACGAACTCGTGATTTCGGACCGGATCGGGGGCGACGACGTTGACAGGTCCGCGCAGAGTCTCCGTGAGCAGTGCATGCTGAATCGCGCGCACGACGTCATCTATGGCGACCCAGCTCCAGTACTGTTGCCCGGACCCAATGGGTCCGCCCAAGCCGAGCCGGAAGGGGGGAAGCATTTGAGCCAGTGCCCCACCTCGCGGGCTGAGGACGATGCCAAATCGAAGGATCACGACACGAATGCCCTTTTGCGCAGCCGGCTCGGTCGCAGCTTCCCACTGCGCAGCCACATCGGCGAGGAATCCGCGCCCGGGCGGACTCTCTTCGCGCAGCAGCTCATCGCCGCGATCCCCGTAATAGCCGATGGCCGAAGCCGAGACGAGCACGGCCGGCGGTCGTTCCAGCCGCGCGAGCGTCTCGGCGAGCAGTTGCGTACCCCGAACGCGGCTGTTCCGAATACGCGCCTTCTTCTCCGCCGTCCAACGCCCGGCGATGTTCTCTCCGGCCAGGTGAACAACAGCCTCCACGCCCTCCAGCTCCGAGGCATTGAGCCTCCCGGCTTCCGGGTCCCACAGCACGACCGCCTCCTCCGCGCGCAGCGGCGCGCGCGCCAATCGCACCACCTCATGCCCTCCGGCACGCAGAAAAGGGACAAGGGCCGATCCGATGAGCCCTGTGGAACCTGTCACGAGAATTCTCATCTCGCCCTCCGCGTGTACGTCTATACTCCTCACGCGATCGCGCAGATCGTGTGGGCCGATTCCAGCTCGGCAGCTTCAAAGATGATCGAGGCCAATCGAGTTTGTCAATAGAGGGAAAGACCGCCCCATTCAGCCTGGCGATCCTGCCCAGGGGCGATTCCGTGAGACCCTGGCACTCACAGGATGCGTCGCGCTCAGTGCCGAGGAGATCACTCCCCTTCGCGCGAGAGGACGGCTGTCGCACGCGACACGTTGACATCGCCCCGCGCTCGCGCGCGTTTCGCTTCTGCCGGATGGGAGCACACTCCCGCCGGGGTCAGGAGCCCCGGCGGGGATGCGCGATCATTCTCTCCGGGCGACGATCGAACGGGCGGCCTGCGCGATGGGCTCGAACTTTTCCGGCGTGACGTTCGTCGCCACATGCACGGCCTTCTTCCGCGTGTACACGATCACCGTGTTGGCCGCCGTGCGATCCACCCGGTATCGCTCAAGGGCTGGATCCGCTGCCCCCTTCGGCAGATACGTCAAGGGGATGGTGAGCCGACGTTCGGTGGCGAGACGCTCCAGCCGATCCTTGATCTCGGGACCGGCGATGTACACCACAAACCCTCGCAGCCCTTGCTCTCGATGAGCCGCAACAAGCCGATCAATCTCCTCGACCAACCTGGCCGAGGCCTCACTGTCGTCTTTGATGAAGGCCATGACGACAGGAGCGAGGGCGTAATTTCAGACATAGCAGAGCTGCTTGCCCTTATTCGGGCCGGTCACATCCACGACATCGAACGCGGGCGTCGTATCGCCGACCTGAAAGCTCGCTCGATCCTGCGCGCGTTCGAGCGAGGGGAGCAGGCCGAAGGCGATCGCGCCCACGGCGATAAGCCAGATTCTCCTCATCTCCCTTTCCTCCTGACGATCGTTATCTTCCGCCCCGTCCCGGGGGCAGGGCGTTCGAAACCTCACAGGTGACTTACGCCTCTCCCCTGCGATCGGTTGCCGGCTGCACGAAGGAATCTCGAAGGATGCTCATGCTACAATTTCCCCCGTGCCGAGGCAAGAGGAACAAGCGCGCGCGGCGGTCGCACCGGGCCTTGTCCGGCGAATGGGTTCGGACGCCTGGCGCGCGCGCCTCCTGCTCCTGATGGTCCTTCTCCCTTATACCCTGCATGTGGGCACGCCTTCGCTGTGGGATGCCAATGAAGCCTTCTACGTCGAGGGACCGCGCGAGATGCGCGAGACGGGCAACTGGCTCACGCCCCGATTCAACTTCACGGAGAAGCTGAACAAGCCCATTCTCCCCTATTGGCTCGTTCTGCTCTCCTTCCACATTTTCGGTGTGAGCGAATGGGCGGAGCGCGTGGTGATCCTCGCCTGCGTGATCGGGGCAGTCCTGGTGACCTATCAGTTAGGTCTTCTGCTCTTCGATCGGTGGATCGCGCTCTGGGGAGCGCTCATTCTGGCGACCAGTCCGAAGGTCATGCTGGTGGCGCGGCGCTCGCTCATTGACGCGCTGCTCACGCTCACGATCCTGGTCGCGATCTTCGGCCTCATCTCCGGCTGGCGCCATCGGCAGCGCGCGCACTTTGCGCTCGGATATGCCGCGGTCGGTGCCGGTGTGCTCACTAAAGGCTTGCTCGGGGGCGTCCTCCCCGCGGGGGCGATCGCCTTCTTCCTTCTCTTCACGCGGCGCCTTCGGACGCTGGCCCGATTTCACCTCGGGCTCGGTGCGCTCGTCATCGTGGGGATCGCTGCGCCATGGTTCGCGCTCATGACCTGGCGCTACGGGTGGGGTTATCTCTCCTCGTTCTTCATCGGCGAACACGTCAGTCGGTATCTTCATGGGACGTACGGAGCGCGGCGCCCCATCTGGTATTATCTGCCGACGCTTCTGGGCGAGTTCGCGCCCTGGTCGTTCTTCCTCCCCCTCGCTCTCGCGATCGCATGGAAGCGCATTCGATCGGAGCCACTCGATCGAGAGAAGGATCAAGAGCTGCCGGCGTTGACTCGCGATGGACTTGTCCTGCTGCTGAGCTGGTTTCTCTTCGGGTTCGGATTCTTCAGCCTCTCCGCGGCTAAACAGAACGAATATCTGCTGCCGCTCTATCCGGCAGCGGCGCTTTTGGTCGCTCACCTGTTCGCCGCACTCGAATCGCGGACCGAAGGGCGCAGGTGCGGAGGAGTTCTTCTCACCATCGGCCTCTTGTCGGCCGCGCTCCTTGCGGCGGCGCGCCTCTGGATCCATGTCGCGCGGGCGCTCTTCCCCGAATCTGGGCTCGCCCATCTGCCGGCGCTTGTGCTCGGCGGAACGGTGCTCGGACTCCTCTGGAGTGCATGGAGCCGGCGTCCGAGCCGCGCCCTCAGCGCGCTCGTTGTCGCCATGGCATCGGTGCACGCATCGCTGGCGGGACTCCTTCCGGAGATCGAGCGGTATCGCCCGATACGGCCATTGGCCGAGCGAATTCGCCAGGAGGCCGGACCGGAGGACCTCGTGGGATACTACCGCTACACGGCGCCAAGCCTGTGCTACTACACGCGGCGCCGGATCTTCGAAATCTTCACTCCAGACGACCTGCACGCGCTCCTCCGTTCAGGGAAGCGCATCTTCTGCGTGATGTGGGAACGAGACGTTCGCGCGTTGACCTCGCAACAGGAGGGCACTCTGAAGATATTGGAGTGTCGGCCCTCGCTCTTCCCCCTGCGGATGCGGGACGTTCAGCACCTGCGCCATCCGGACGGTCTGGAGCGCGTGTGTCTGGTGACCAATCGGTAGGCTGCTCTCGGCGGGAGAGGGGGAAACGTCAGGGGATGCCCGATTTGCCAAGGGCCTCCGACCGAGTGTACATTACATGCGGAACTCCCCAGAGGGAGCGGGCGTGCTCCCTCCGGCGGAAGTAAGGAGACGTCGGTGCCGCCTCACTTCTGGAGGGGATGGAGTCATGGCAGTGCAGATCAGCGTGCCCCACGACGTCATTGCTGACTTTTGCCGCCGCTGGCGTATTCGTGAGCTCTCCATTTTCGGGTCCGCCCTGCGCGAGGACTTTCGCCCGGAGAGCGACGTTGACATCCTCGTCTCCTTCGAACCTGGAGTGACATGGTCATTTCACGAGTGGCTGGAGATGATCCGCGAGCTGGAAGCCATCTTCGGCCATAAGGTGGATCTGGTCGAGCGGCGGCTGGTCGAGCGGAGCAGAAACTACATTCGCCGCAAGCACATCCTCAGCCATCTGGAGCGCGTGTATGTGGCGGGATGAGGCATATCTGCTGGACATGTTGATCGCCGCCCGAGATGCCCAAGAGTTCAGCGCAGGGCTCACGTGGGAGGAGTTTCAGGAGAGCTCCCTCCACCAGTACGCCATCGCCAAGGCGTTGGAGAACATCGGAGAGGCGGCTCGCAAGATCTCCCCGGAGACACAAGCGGCTCATCCCGAGATCCCGTGGCGGGACATCATCGCCCTGCGGCATCGGATCGCGCACGATTACTTTCATCTCGATCTGGTGAGAATCTGGGAAATCGTGCAGCGGGACATTCCCGCCCTGATCCGACTGCTCGAACCGTTAGTCCCACCGGAGGACTCCTGAGAATCCACGGCCGCTCGCCCTGATCGCTGGCTGCGTGAGGAGACCACGCGTTTGGGGCCGACCCGACTCGATAAGCTCGCCGAGTGGAGTCGCCGCGAAAGAGCGCGCGGGAGTCCCCAGCTTCCTGCCACGCCCCACTAGAGAGGGCGCCCCACGCCGCACCTGCATCACTCTTCGTGACAGGATGGAGCGCGAGAGCCCAATAGCTCCGATACGCCGGGGGGACGCGAAGGAATGCTCGATTTGCCAAGGGCCTCCGACCGAGTGTACATTACATGCGGAACTCCCCAGAGGGAGCAGGCGTGCTCCCTCCGGCGGAAGCAAGAGGAGGAGGCAATGGAACACGAAGGCGAAGTGCTGGTCTTACCGGTTCTACCCTTGAAGAACGTCGTGCTCTTCCCGCACATGACGATGCCCCTTTCGGTAGGGCGACCGATCTCGATCGCCGCGGTCGAAGCGGCGCTCTCCAGCGAGGAGAAGCTCATGGTCGTGGTCGCCCAGCGCGATCCGAATATCGAAGAGCCCAGACCGGAAGATCTCTTCACCATCGGGACGAAGGCGGCCATTCGGCGAATGACGCGCGCGCAGGACGGGACGCTGCAAGTGCTCATGCAAGGTCTGGAGCGCGTGGTCATCCTGCGGATGGAGCAGACGGCGCCCTATATGCGGGCTCGCGTCAACCCCCTGCCCCTCCTCGAGGAGAATGCCGTCGAGGTCGAGGCCTTGCATCGCGCCATTCTGGATCAAGTCTCCAAGGCGCTCAGCCTGCTCCCGCAGGTCCCCGAAGAGCTGCATGCGGCGTTCGCTCAAACGGACGATCCCGTGCGCTTGGCCTACCTGCTGGCCACGATCCTGAATCTGGATCTGCCGGCGCTGCAATCGCTGCTGGAGGCGCGCACCAAGGATGACCTGCTGCGCCTGCTCTTCAGACATCTCACGCACGAGGTCCAGGTCCTGGAGCTGCGCCACAAGATCGCCAGTCAGGCGCAGCAGGAGATGACGCGCGAGCAGCGGGAGTATTTCCTCCGGCAGCAACTGCGCGCCATCCAGCGCGAATTGGGTGAGATTGATCCGCACCAGGCCGAGGTGAACCTCCTGCGCGAGCGCCTGGAGCAGGCCGAACTGCCCGAATTCGTGCGGAAGGAAGCCGAGCGGGAGTTGAATCGGCTGGAGAAGCTGCCGAGTATGGCCCCGGATTATCACGTCATCCGCACGTATCTGGAGCTGGTGCTGGAGCTGCCGTGGAATCGGCAGACGGAGGACAATCTGGATCTGGCGAATGTCCGCCGCGTCCTGGACGAGGATCACTATGGGCTGGAGGATGTCAAGCGCCGCATCCTCGAACATCTGGCCGTTTTGAAATTGAACCCCGAGGCGAAAGCGCCCATCCTCTGCTTTGTCGGCCCGCCGGGCGTGGGGAAGACGAGCCTCGGGCAATCCATCGCGCGCGCGCTCGGACGGAAGTTCGAGCGCTTGAGCCTGGGCGGATTACATGATGAGGCTGAGCTGCGCGGCCATCGACGCACCTATATCGGCGCTATGCCCGGACGCATCATTCAAGCGATCCGGCGCGCGGGGGTCAAGAATCCGCTCCTCATGCTCGATGAGGTGGATAAAATCGGGCGCGATTTCCGCGGCGATCCGGCGGCCGCGCTCCTGGAGATCCTGGACCCGGAACAAAATCACGCGTTCCGCGATAACTACCTCGATCTGCCCTTCGATCTCTCCAAGGTCTTCTTCATCACGACGGCGAACACGCTGGACACGATCCCCCGTCCCCTGCTGGATCGGATGGAGGTGCTGCGCCTGCCCGGCTATAGTGAGGAGGAGAAGGTGGAGATCGCTCGGCGTCATCTCGTTCCGAAGAAGCTCAAAGAGACGGGGATCACCGCCGAACAGCTCCAGCTCCCGGACGAGACGTTGCGATACATCATCGCGCGCTACACGCGCGAGGCGGGCGTGCGCCAGCTCGAACGCGCCATCGCGCAAATCGCGCGCAAGATCGCCCTGCGCATCGCCGAAGGCCACACCGAGAGCATCACCGTCAGGCCCGCCGACTTGCCGGACTTGCTCGGCCCCGAACGCTTCTTCCCCGAAGAAGCGCGCAAGGAATTGCCCGTGGGCGTGGCCACGGGCGTGGCCTGGACCGAGACCGGAGGAGAAGTCCTCTACATCGAGGCGGCGCTTCTGCCCGGAGGAAAGGGGTTGACGCTCACGGGACAGCTGGGCGAAATCATGCAAGAATCGGCGAAAGCGGCCGAGAGCTATATCTGGTCACATGCCGAAGCCTTCGGCATCAACCGAGACGTCTTTGAGAAGAACGGCGTGCATATTCATGTCCCGGCCGGAGCGATCCCGAAGGATGGCCCTTCGGCCGGCATCGCCATGGTCACAGCCCTGGCGTCCCTCTATACGGGCATCCCCGTGCGCAACGACGTGGCGATGACGGGGGAGATCACGCTCTCGGGATTGATCCTGCCCGTCGGCGGCATCAAAGAGAAAGTCCTCGCCGCGCGCCGCGCCGGGATCCGCCGCATCATCCTCCCTCGACCGAACGAGAAAGACCTCCGTGAACTCCCCGAACACGTTCGGGACGAGATGGAATTCATCTTCGTCGAGCGGATCGAAGACGCCATCGGTGTCGCCATCCCCGAACTGGCCGAACGCCTGGAACGCCTCAAACACGTGCCCGCCGGATGAAGGGAGAAATCCCCGCGTGGGGTTCTCTTCCACGTGGGGATTTGCGGGATGCGCCTGCCGAGATGGAGGTCACTGCTTCTTGAGGATGACGAGGTTCGAGTCGTAGGTCTTCCCGTCATCCGTCTGTGCGCGGACGAGGACGCGGTAGTTTCGGGACCTCGATGGCGCCCGCACGAGCCTCACGACCACGCGATGTGTGAGCATGAGGAAACGATATGGGGAGATGGTCGCCGTCAGCTCCTGCGGCGCATCCAGTGGAATGAATTGAAGGGCGACGTTCCCCCGATAGGCCGGATGCGTGCGGAGGGCGAGATAGAACGTCGCTTGCGCATTGCGGAAGCGCACGGATGTCGGCGAAGCAGCGATGGAGACTTGAGGCGGAGCCGTGACCCACACGTCCACGGTGGCCGTCGCCTCGCCGCCGCGTCCATCGCTGGCGCGCACGCGCACGATCACGCGCACAGGATCGGCATCCGGAACGGGATTCAAGCCGGTCGTATCGAGCTGAGCGGCCGCCCCAGAGCTTGTGATCTTTCCGGCGGAAGCCGTCCAGGTATACGTCAGCGGATCTCCATCGGGATCGCCACCGCGAGCTGTGAGGAAGACGATGGCGCCGTTCTGAACACTCGTCCGATCCGCTTCAACCGTGACCTGAGGAGGACGATTCGGCGGACGAACGGTGATGCCGCGGCTGGCCGACGTCGAATGGCCGCGTCCGTCGTCCACGGTGACGGTGACGACGACCACCACGGGGGAGGCGCCCGGCGTGGGATTGACGCCCGTCGTATCGAGTGTGGCTTCGGTGATCCCGGCGCGAAGCGTCCCGGCTGTGGTCTCCCACCGGTAGGTGAGCGGATCCCCATCAGGATCACTCCCGTTGGCCGTGAAGGTGACCGTCTCCCCATCATCCACCACCAGATGGCTGGCCGAGAGGGAGACCGCGGGCGGGCAATCTTTCTCACACACCTTGGCGGGATCGTCAGCATTGAGGGCTGCCAGCGTCCCCAGCGCATCCACGATGCCTCCGGTTGCGACCTTTCCCGCGAGAGCGGGTTGCGGCTGGACCCCCTGACGCAGGGCGTGCTCAAGCTCGCTCGGCGAAACGTCCCGGGCCGAGAGCGCTAAGGCCGCTATGCCCACCACATGTGGCGTCGCCATCGAGGTCCCACTGAAGCTCGCATAGCCGCCACCGGGCACGGTGCTCAGGATCGCCCGACCGGGAGCCGCGAGGTCCACCCAATCACCGTAGTTCGAGAAGTACGCGAGGTCTCCGCTTTGATCCACAGCGGCGACCGAGAGCACGCCCTCATAGGCGGCCGGGTACTGCTTCGCGTTCGTGCTTCCGTTTCCGGCGGCGGCGACGAAGAGAATCCCCTCGTTCTGGAGCCGCTGGATCGCTTCCTCCAGGGCGCGCGAATAGGTATCCGCGCCCCAACTGGCGTTCACGATGCGGATATTCACCCCGCGTCGCTTCATGGTGAGGATGTAGTCCATCGCTTCGAGCGCATCCGAGAGGTATCCGGAACCATCCCGGTCCAGGAACTTCAGCGCCATGATCTTCACCCGCCAGTTCACGCCGACGACCCCAATCTGATTGTCCCCGACGGCGCCGATCGTCCCGGCCACGTGCGTGCCATGCCGATTATCGTCCATCGGCGGGCGCAGGGGCGCGACCGCGTTGTAGCCGTAGACGTCGTCCACGTAGCCGTTGCCGTCATCATCGCGCAGATTGTCGGGGATCTCTCCCGCGTTCACCCAAATATTGCCCTGCAGATCGGGATGCGTGTAGTCAATGCCGGTATCCACCACGGCGACGACGATCTCGGGGCTGCCGCTGGTCACCCTCCAGGCTTCCGGCGCGCGGATCATCTCCAAGCCCCAGAGGTTGGCGAAGTTCGGATCATTCGGGACCACCCGATCGGCGACGTAGAGCAGATCGGGCTCCGCGTATTCGATGTCGTCCTCGTACTGCAAGGCGCTCAATCGAGTAAGCACGTCTTCACCTTTCCGCAACGTGACGACCTGCGGGCGCATCCCACCTCGCCGCTTGACGATCAACCGCTGCGGGTGATATCGGGCCGTCAGGAAGCGCCAGGGATCGAACGGAGAAGAGCGCTGCCTGGCGGCGAGGCGAAATGGGAATCCCCCGAGGATCAGCAGCGCGACGATCCAGCCGATGACCAATCTTCTCGTCCTCATCCGGCGTTCTCCCCGAAACCAAAACTCGCGTTCACGTGCCGCTTTCTGTGACGCGCCGGGGCTGACCGACCGTTGGCCAGGAGTTCTCGCATGAGGGACGGCACATCCGGGGAGAATGACGCGACTTCAAGGAGATGCTCCCGATCTATGAGGCCGAAGATGCGGTGTGGGCGCCGAAGAGGATCGGGGCGAGCGCCTGTCCCGTGTAGGAGCCGGGCGTGCACGCGATCACCTCCGGAGGCCCTTCGGCGACGACCCATCCCCCCTCCTCTCCGCCCTCGGGGCCCAGGTCAATGATCCAGTCGGCGCACTTGATCACTTCCAGATTGTGTTCGATGACGATCACCGTATTGCCCATGTGGACGAGCCGCTGCAGGACCTCGAGCAAGCGCCTCACGTCCTCGAAATGCAGGCCCGTTGTCGGCTCATCGAGGATGTAGACCGTTCGTCCGGTCGCCCGCTTGCTCAATTCGCGGGCGAGCTTGATGCGCTGCGCCTCGCCACCGGAGAGGGTCGTCGCCGACTGGCCGAGTTCGATATACCCGAGGCCGACTTCGAGCAAGGTCTGCAGTTTGTTCCGAATCGGTGGGATGGTCTCCAACAGGGCGTACGCTTCCTCCACCGTCATGCGGAGGATGTCGGCGATCGAATATCCCTTGTAGCGCACGCTCAACGTCTCCTGGTTATACCGCGCGCCGCGACAAACGTCGCAGGTCACGTACACGTCGGGAAGAAAGCTCATCTCGATGCGTTTGACCCCGTCCCCCTGACAGGCCTCGCACCGCCCGCCCTTGACGTTGAAGCTGAAACGTCCGGGCTTGTAGCCGCGCTCGCGCGCCTCGGGCAATCCGGCGAAGAGCTGGCGAATGAAGGTGAAGACGCCCACGTACGTGGCCGGATTCGAGCGCGGCGTTCGTCCGATGGGCGATTGATCAATCTCGATGACCTTGTCCACGTGTTCGAGTCCCGTGATGCGATCATGCGGGCCCGGCTCCAGCGGGCTCCCGTAAAGATGGCGCGCGAGCGCGCGATAGAGGATCTCGTCCACGAGCGTGGACTTGCCCGATCCGGAGACGCCCGTGACGCAGATGAACAGCCCCAGGGGGAATGAGACAGTGATGTTCTTGAGATTATTGGCGCGCGCGCCATGAACAGTGAGGAGACGGTCGCTCGGCGCACGACGCGTCGTGGGGATGGGGATCTGCCGGCGCCCGGAGAGATACTGCCCGGTGAGCGAATCCGGATGTCGCGCGATGACCTCCGGCGGACCGCAGGCGATCACATACCCCCCATGCACGCCGGCGCCCGGACCGAGATCAATCACATAATCGGCGCGCCGGATCGTCGCCTCATCATGCTCCACGACGACGACCGTATTCCCCAGATCGCGCAGCTTCTCCAACGTGGCGAGCAAGCGCGCGTTATCGCGAGGGTGAAGACCGATCGAGGGCTCATCGAGCACATAGAGCACGCCGCGCAATTGCGATCCGATCTGCGTCGCCAGGCGAATGCGCTGCGCTTCGCCTCCTGAGAGCGTGGAGGCCGGACGATCCAGTGTCAGATATCCCACACCCACCGTCTCCAAGAACTCCAGCCGCGCGCAGATCTCTCGCAGCAGGGGCTCGGCGATCTGCCGCTCGCGAGGTGTCAACGCTTCAGGGAGATCGCGGAAGACCCGGACCGCCTCCCGAATGGGAAGCGCCGCGTAATCGGCGATCGAGCGCCCGGCGACGCGCACGGCCAGACTCGCTCGCTGCAACCGCTTCCCCTCACAGGCGGGACAGGGCACTGTCCGGACGAGCGCACGATAGAGCGCGGCCTTCTCGCTCTCCTCATCTTCCGGCTCGCGCTCCAGATGACGCTCAAGCAGGGCGACCGCGCCCGGCCACTGCAACCGATACCGGGAGCCATTATGCTCGAAGGGGATCCGCTCCTTCAGGCCGTAGAAGAAGGCCTCCTTCACGCGGGCGGGCAGCTCAAGAAACGGACACGTCGGCGCGACGCGATAGTGGCGGGCGATGGCCAGGAGCACGTCCTTCAGATACCCCCCCAGGGCTCGATCGAACGTGAGCATCTCGAGCCGATCCAGTGGCTGCGTCGGATCGGGGATCATCCGCTCCGGAGCGATCTCGCTCTTGGTCCCCAAGCCCTGGCACTCCGAGCATGCTCCATAGGGACTGTTGAAGGAGAACGAGCGCGGCTCCAGCGCAGGGACCGACAGTCCGCACTCGATGCACGCCATCTTCTCCGAGTAGAATTGCTCCGGGCCGTCCACCACGGCGATGAGCACGATCCCATCGGTGAGCTTGAGCGCCGTGCGAATCGAGCGCTCCAGGCGCTCCTGAACGCCCGGCTTCAAGAGCAGCCGATCCACGACGACCTCGATCGTGTGATTCTTCCGCCTGTCGAGTTTGATCTCCTCATCGAGGGCGCGCAGCTCGCCATCAATACGCGCGCGCACGAACCCCGACTGAGCCAGCTTCTGCAGCTCTTTTCGAAACTCCCCTTTGCGCCCGCGCACGATCGGCGCCAGGATCATCACCCGCTCGCCCGGCGGGAGGTCCAGGACGGCCTTGACGATCTGCTCGACCGATTGCCGACTGATGGGACGCCCGCACTCGGGACAATGCGGCTTGCCGATCGCCGAGAAGAGCACGCGCAAGTAGTCGTAGATCTCGGTGACCGTCCCCACGGTCGAGCGCGGGCTGCGACTGACGGTCTTCTGCTCGATAGAGAGGGCGGGCGAGAGCCCCTCGATGGAGTCCACGTCCGGCTTCTCGAACTGATCGAGGAACTGCCGAGCGTAGACCGAGAGCGATTCGACGTACCGTCGCTGGCCCTCGGCATAGAGGGTGTCGAAGGCGAGGCTGGACTTGCCCGATCCGCTGAGCCCTGTGATGACCGTGAGCGAGCGATGCGGGATCTCCAGATCGAGGTTCTTCAGGTTGTGCTGTCGAGCGCCGCGAACGGTGATCCGATCAATCGGCATCGCGCGTCTCCCGCCTCGGGTCTCTCAGAAGCGCCTCGTCCTCGTGATCCAAAAAGGGAATGTTACCGATCGCGCTCAGAGGGTGTCAAGAAACGCGCCAGAGGGGGTGCGCGGAAAGCGCCGTTTCCCGCCACCTGTCCCCTCTGCTATAATGGCGCTCCTTATGGGGCCCCGCGTCGGGATCCGCCTGGGAGGGGAGCTGTAGCGATGAGAGGGAAGAAGAACTGTTGCGTCCTC